>NZ_JAYRZR010000094.1:0-15569 GCF_041916345.1 Ramlibacter sp. | reverse complement strand
ACGAGGAACACCACGATCGAGGTGCCCACCAGCGTTGCGACCAGGGTGATCAGGCGCTTGAAAAGGAACAGACCCATCAGGCGGCGGATAATGCCACGACTATGGCCGGGAGAACTTTCGCATGGCGTTGATGATCACCGACGAGTGCATCAACTGCGACGTCTGTGAGCCCGAGTGTCCCAACCAGGCGATCTCGCTCGGGCCGGAGATCTACCAGATCGACCCGAACCGCTGCACCGAGTGCGTGGGCCACTTCGAGGAACCGCAGTGCGTGCAGGTGTGTCCGGTCGCCTGCATTCCTGTCGACCCGGCCCGCATCGAATCCCGCGAGACCCTGTGGGAGAAGTACCGCCGCCTCACGGCCGCGGCGCAGGAGGCGCCACCGCCACCGCCGTGAAGGGCGAGGGTGGCTTCACGCCCCGCTTGTCCTTGCCGCGCCGCGCATCGGCCGGTGTCGCCTTCGCCGCCCGCGCGGGTTCCGCCTGTGGCGAGCCCATCACCACGGCGCGCGGCGCCGCCTTCTCCTGCGCCAGGCGGGCCTTCTCCAGCGCCTGCGCGCGCCGCAGGTCGGCCCGAGCGCCTGCTTCCGCCTGCCGGGCCTCCGCCGCCGTGCGCGGATCCGCCGCTGCCACCATCGCGCCGCTCTCGCACGGCGTCTGGCTGTAGCTGTTGCCACAGCGCCAGATGGTCTGGGCCGCAGCCGGCAGGGCGGTGGCGAGGGCCAGGACGGCCAGCACGGTGACGCAGGGGCGCATGGGAGGTCTCCTCAGGTGGGGGCGGGGTTGTCGGGCCGCGGCGGCTTGGGCCGGGGCGCCTTGTGGGTGTGGATGACCAGCGTGGCCTTGTCCATCTCGCCGGCGAGCAGCGCGGGCCAGGCCTGGAGCGTGCGGGCGATGCAATCCTCGATGGCCTCGCGCTGATCGGGCGCGGGCTTCTTCAGCACCCAGTTCGCCACCTCGGCCTTCACGCCCGGGTGGCCGATGCCGATGCGAAGGCGCCAGTAGTCGCCGGTGCCCAGTTGTGCGTGGATGTCGCGCAGGCCGTTGTGGCCGGCATGGCCGCCGCCGAACTTGAGCTTGGCCTGGCCGGGCACGACGTCGAGCTCGTCGTGCACCACGAGGATCTCCTCCGGCGCGATCTTGTAGAAGCGCGCCAGCGCGCCCACTGCCCGGCCGGAGAGGTTCATGTAGGTCTGCGGCTCCAGCAGCCAGACCGTGTGGCCATGCACGTTCGCGCGCGCCACCAGACCCTGGCAGCCCTTGTCGAAGGCAAGGCTCACCTTCAGCTCGCGCGCCAGCGCGTCCACCCACCAGAAGCCGGCGTTGTGGCGGGTGGCCTCGTATTCAGCGCCCGGGTTGCCCAGGCCGACGAAGAGCTTGATCATGGCAGTGCGATGGTGAGGGAGAGGGAAGGTGCCGCGAAGCGCATTCATGCCGCTCGCGGGCGTGCATCGGTCACAGCATATCGGCGCCGGACCGGCATGAAAAAAGCCCGCGCAAGGCGGGCTTGTGGACACCAGGCGCGGCCGCGGCCGCGCGCGGGATCACTTCTTGGCCGGGGCCTTGGCGGCGGGCTTGGCAGCGGCCTTGCCACCCTTGGCATCCGCGGCGGGCGCCGGCGCGGCGGCGGCAGCGGCCTCGGCCGACTCTTCGGCGGCCGGCGTCACCACGGCCACCAGCACCGGGTTCGGCTTGCCGTGGGTCACGGCCTTCACGCCCTTGGGCAGGGCGATGTCGGCCAGGTGCAGCGAGGTGCCCTTCTTCAGGCCGGACAGGTCGACCTCGATGAACTCGGGCAGGTCGGCCGGCAGGCAGGACACGTCGAGCTCGTTCATCACGTGGTTCACCAGGCAGTGATCCAGCTTGACGGCGGTGGACTCTTCCTCGCCCTTGTAGTGCAGCGGCACCTTCATGTGCAGGCGGGTGTTGGCGTCCACGCGCTGGAAGTCCACGTGCACGATCTGCGCCTTGTACGGGTGGTACTGCACGTCACGCAGCAGCACCTTGCTGGTCTGGCCGGCCAGTTCCATCTCGAGGATGGAGGAGTGGAAGGCTTCCTTCTTCAGCGCATGGAACAGCGCGTTGTGGTCCAGCTCGATCAGCTGCGGCTGGCCGGAGCCGCCGTAGACGATGCCGGGGGTCTTGCCGACGTTGCGCAGGCGGCGGCTCGCACCCGTGCCCTGCTTGGCGCGCTCGAAAGCGACGAATTTCATGTCAATCTCCGTTGGAAGCCGACCGCGACCAGTTCGGCTCCGGTTTCAAGAAAGAGCGGCGCGAGGCCGCCCGCGGGGAATCAGAACAGGTTCACCTGCTCCGAAAACAGGCTCATCACCGACTCACCCTTGGCGATGCGCTGGATCGTCTCGGCGACCAGCGGCGCCACGGTGAGCTGGCGGATCTTGCTGCAGCCGCGCGCGGCGTCCGACAGCGGAATGGTGTTGGTCACCACGACCTCGTCGAGGGCCGAGCCCTTGGCGATGCGGTCGATGGCGGGACCCGAGAAGATGGGGTGCGTGCAATAGGCGTACACGTGCTTCGCGCCGCGCTCCTTCAGCACCTCGGCGGCCTTCACCAGGGTGCCGGCGGTGTCGATCATGTCGTCCATGATCACGCAGTTGCGGCCCTCGATCTCGCCGATGACGTGCATCACCTCGGACACGTTGGCCTTGGGCCGACGCTTGTCGATGATGGCCAGGTCGGTGCCGAGCTGCTTGGCCAGCGCCCGGGCGCGCACCACGCCACCGACGTCGGGCGAGACGACGATCAGGTCTTCGTAGTTCTTCTGCCGCAGATCGCCCAGCAGCACCGGCGACGCGTAGATGTTGTCCACCGGGATGTCGAAGAAGCCCTGGATCTGGTCGGCGTGCAGGTCCATGGTCAGCACGCGGGCCACGCCCACCGTTTCGAGCAGGTTGGCGACCACCTTGGCGGAGATGGGCACGCGGCTGGAGCGCGGGCGGCGGTCCTGGCGGGCGTAGCCGAAGTAGGGAATGACGGCGCTGATGCGTTCGGCCGAAGCGCGCTTGAGCGCGTCGACCATGATCAGCAGTTCCATCAGGTTCTCGTTGGTGGGCGCGCAGGTGGACTGCACCACGAAGACGTCGCGGGCACGGACGTTCGTGTTGATCTCCACCGTGACCTCGCCATCGGAGAAGCGGCCGACCGAGGCCGCGCCGAGGCCGATGCCCAGGTGACGTGCGATCTCCGCGGCGAGCGCCGGATTGGCGTTGCCGGTGAAGACCATGAAGTCGGGAGTGGGAGCAACCTGCATGACGGTCCCAGCGAGTTGTGTGCCCTAGAGAAAGTGGCAGGGGAGGAAGGACTCGAACCCTCGAATGCCGGAATCAAAATCCGGTGCCTTAACCAACTTGGCGACTCCCCTACACAGGAGGTCGGCTGGAATCAGCCGGCCACCGATGAATCGTCGCTGGGTGCCCACCCCACCAGGGGATGGACCTCCAAATTGCCGCAGACCCGCGCCGTCCAGCCCGCCGGAACTGCCTGGCTCGCCTGCTGATGCGGCGCCAGCGGGGCGAACACCGCGCTGCCGGAGCCTGTCATGCGACCTTGCAGTCCCTGCGAGCCCAGCCAGTCCAGCGCCGCGCCCACTTCAGGGCTCAGCCACCGGGCCACGGATTCGAGGCTGTTGACCCCGAAGCCAAATGGGCTTGCAGCAAAGTCCGCGATTGTAGCACCGTCGCAATCGCGTTTCAGCGCCGGGTGTCGAAAGATGTCGGCGGTGGCCAGTCCGCCCGCCGGCTTGACCACCAGGAAGCGGCCTGCCGGAACCTGGACCGGGGTGATGCTTTCCCCGATGCCTTCGACCCACGCGTTGCGTCCCCGCAGGAAGAACGGCACGTCGGCGCCCAGCGCAAGGCCGATCCTTTCAAGCGCACTGCCGTTCAGACCCAGGCCCCAGAGCCGGTTGAGCGCCAGCAGACAGCTCGCGGCGTCGGACGAGCCGCCGCCCATCCCGGCCTGCGCGGGCACGCGCTTGTACACGCCGATGTGCGCGCCCTGCGTGCAGCCAGTAGCCTGCTGCAGCGCCCGTGCGGCGCGCAGCGTGAGATCGTCCGCGGGCAGGGGCTCGGCCAGGTCCTCGCGGCTCAGCGCCCCATCGCTGCGCCGCTCGAAGTGCAGCGTGTCGTGCCAGTCGATCAGCATGAACACCGACTGCAGCAGGTGGTAGCCATCCGGCCGGCGCCCGGTCACGTGCAGGAACAGGTTGAGCTTGGCCGGTGCCGGCACGTCGTACAGGGCGAGCATCAGCGCTCCAGCACCAGGCGCAGCCGGGCCGCAGGCGGTGGGCTGGCGCGCATTGCGAGCAGCCGGCCCTGTGGCAGGCCGCTCAGGTCCACCTCCCAGCCTGGCACGGGCGTGGGCCGCCCGTCGAGCCAGTCGAACAGGGCGGCCAGCGGCAGTTCGGTGCCGGTGGCTGCGATGGCCAGGGCCTGGAGTGAATCGAAGCGGCGCGCCTCGCCGCCGGCATGCAGCACCGCCTCGCCGGGGGCCCAGCTCAGTCGGGCCAGGGTCAGGCCGACCGGGGAAAGCAGGGTCAGCTCGCCCGCGCGCGGGTCGCCGCGCAGATCGAATCCGGCCGACAGGGCTGTGTGGCGCTCATCGTCGACCGACAGGGCCAGCCGGCCGGCCCATGCCCGGCCGTCCGTCGCGGTCGGAGGGGGCGTGGCACAGCCCAGCAGCGCGGCGGCCACCAGACCCATGGCCAGCGCCCTCGCGGCGCCAGCCCGCACGCGCAGGATCACGGCTTGACCTTCAGGCGCTTGAGCGTTTCCAGCAGGGTGTCGTTCTCGGCGTTGAGCAGCAGGCCCTCGCGCCAGATCACCTGGGCGCGATCACGCTGGCCCAGGGTCCACAGCACCTCGCCCAGGTGGGCCGCGATCTCGGCGTCGGGCCGCGCCTTGTACGCGGTTTCCAGCAGGCGCAGGGCCTCGGTGCGGTTGCCCAGGCGGAACTCGACCCAGCCCAGGCTGTCGGTGATGAAGGGGTCGCCCGGCGCGAACTCCAGGGCCTTCTGGATCAGGCCCTTGGCCTCGGCGAGCCGCACGCCGCGATCCGCCAGCGAGTAGCCCAGGGCGTTGTAGGCATGGTGATAGTCGGGCTTGGTCGCCATCACCTGGCGAAGCAGGCGTTCCATGGCTTCCAGGTCGCCCATCTTCTCGGCCATCATGGCCTGGTCGTAGACCAGGTCCATGTCCGCGCGGTCGCGGGCCACGGCCTCGCCCAGCAGCTCGTAGGCGGCCTTGTACTGCTTGTGCTCGCGCAGCAGCTGCACCTCGGCCATCACCTTCATGCGGGCGTCGCCGGGGTTGCGCTCGGGCAGGGCCTTGAGCAGCTTGCGCGCATCGTCCAGCCGCCCCTGGCGCGCCATGAGCGAGGCGCGGCGGCTCTGCGCCGCCATCAGGTCCTGGGCGTTCTCGATCTTGTCCAGCCAGGCGCCGGCCAGGGCGTAGTCCTTGCGCTTCTCGGCCACCTGGGCGAGCGAGAGGTAGGCCTGCGCCAGGCCGCGGCTGCGGTCCTCGGTGCCGCGCTGGGCCTGGGCCAGCTCCACATAGCGCTTCAACGCCGTCTCGGCGCCCGGGAGCTGGTTGTCCTGCACGAGCAGCGTGCCCTGCACCAGCCACGCTTCGGCGAATTCGGGCCGCTCCGCGGTGATCACCTGGATCTGCTGCAAGGCCTCCGGGTAGCGCTGGGCGTCCAGCAGCACCCGGGCATACGCCATGCGGATCTCGGCCAGGGGCTTGCCCTCCAGGTACTTCTTCACCAGGGCTTCGGCCTGGGGCAGCTTGGGTTCCATCAGCTCCAGCGCCAGCAGGGCCGGGCCTTCCGCGCGGGCATTGAGGGCCTGCGCGCGGCGCGCGGCTTCCAGCGCGCCGGCGGTGTCGCCGGCGGCCAGGCGCATGCGGCCCACGGCCGTCCAGGCGGCCGGGCCCGTCTCGGTGCGCTGCAGGGCGTCGGCCAGGGCCAGCTCGACGACCGTGGCGGCCTGCTTCTTGTCCGGTGCGCGCGAATAGAAGCGGGGAATGGCGCCGATCACCAGTGATCGCTCCTTGGGGTCGGCCAGGGCGATCTCGGTGCGCATGGCGTCGGCGCTCTCGGCGATGCGGTTGAGCGCCACCAGGATCTGCAGCAGCTCGCGGTTGGCCTCGCGCGACTGCGGATGCGCCTGCTTCCAGGCGCGCGCGGCCTGCAGGGCCAGATCACCTGCGCGGGCCTGCCGTGCGATGTCGACCGCGCGCTGGTACAGGGCGGGGTCGTTGGTCTTGCGCGCGGCGTCGAGGATGAGGGCGAAGCCGGCCCCGGGATCGTTGCCGCGGGCGGTGATCTCACCCACCAGCAACTGGTAGAACAGGGGCTCGTCCATGGCGCTCGCGCGGGGTGCGGAGGCCGCCTGGGCGGGCGGGGTGGCGGTCTGGGCATGCAGTCCCGGGGCGGCCGCCCAGGCCACGAGCAGGGACAGCACCACGGGGGCGTGACGCTTCATCAAACCATAATAGCCCAAGGCCGTTTCCCCTCATGCCCGAACTCCCCGAAGTCGAAGTCACCCGCCTGAGCTTTGCCGGCCGCATTGCCGGGGCGCGCATCCAGGCGGTGCGCCTGGGCAAGCCGCTGCGCTGGCCGCTGGGTTGCGAGCCCGGGGTGCTCGCCGGCCGGCAGGTGCTGGGGGTCCGGCGGCGCGGCAAGTACCTGCTGCTGGATCTGGACCAGGGCCTGCTGCTGCTGCACCTGGGCATGTCGGGCAGTCTGCGGTTCGACACCGCCCTGCCGGCGCCGGGCGTCCATGACCACTTCGACCTGGTCACCGACCGCGGCGTGCTGCGCCTGAACGACCCCCGCCGCTTCGGCGCCGTGGTGCATGCCGCCGGGGAGGACGCCCCCGAGGCGCGCAAGCTGCTGGCCGGCCTGGGGGTGGAGCCGCTGGGGCCGGACTTCGACCCCGCCGCCTTCCACGCCGCCCTGCGCCGCCGCCGCGCGCCGATCAAGCAGGTGCTGCTGGCGGGTGACGTGGTGGTGGGGGTGGGCAATATCTATGCGTCGGAGGCGCTCTTCCGGGCCGGCATCCGCCCCACGCTGCCAGCCGCGCGCATCAGCCGGCCCCGGGCCGCCCGCCTGCACGCCGCCGTGCGGGACATCCTCGCGCGCGCCGTCCAGCGCGGGGGCAGCACGCTGCGGGACTTCACCGATGCCCACGGCGAGAGCGGCCTGTTCCAGCTGGAGGCCATGGTCTATGGCCGGGCCGGCGAGCCGTGTCGCGTCTGCGGCACAGTCGTCCGCATGATTCGCCAGGGGCAGCGCTCCACTTTCTGGTGCCCGCATTGCCAGAAAACCTGAGGTCTCTAATATCACGGGCTGATATAGTGAAACCGCCTCCGAGGACCCAGATTGGCCACATCCTTCAATGAACAGTTCGACCAGCACGGCGTATGGCGGCGCGAATTCGCCCTGCGACTGAAGCTGCTGGGCGAGTGGCTGAAGGACCATGATCTGCTGGACAGCGCGGTCGAGGAGCGCCTGCGCCGGCTGGAAGGCCAGATGCGCTCCGACAAGGTCATGGTGGCCTTCGTCGCCGAGTTCTCGCGCGGCAAGTCGGAGCTGATCAACGCGATCTTCTTTGCCGGCTACAAGCGCCGCATCATGCCGGCCAGCGCCGGGCGCACCACCATGTGCCCGACCGAGCTGGGCTACGACGCCGAGGTACCACCCTGCCTGCGCCTGCTCCCCATCGAGACGCGCCTGCAGATGCAGCCGCTGATGGAATGGCGCATGGTCCCCGAGAAGTGGACCCGCGTCGACCTGGACGTGAACGACCCGGCGCAGCTCGCCCAGGCCTTCGAGAAGGTCTCGGAGGTGCTGCGCGTCACGCAAGAGCAGGCCAAGGCCCTGGGCTTCTGGCACGAGGACAACCCCGAGGACAACCCGCCCATCGGCGCCGACGGCCTGGTGGAAGTGCCCAAGTGGCGCCACGCCCTGATCAACATTGCCCACCCGCTGCTCAAGCAGGGGTTGGTGATCCTGGACACCCCGGGCCTGAACGCCATCGGCGCCGAGCCGGAGCTGACGGTCAACCTGATCCCGCAGGCGCATGCGGTGGTGTTCATCCTGGCGGCCGACACCGGCGTCACCAAGTCCGATCTTGCCATCTGGCGCGAGCACCTGATCGCCGAGGACGAGGACACCGACGCCCGCCTGGTGGTGCTGAACAAGATCGACACGATGTGGGACTCGCTGAGCACCCCCATCCAGGTGCAGGCCCAGATCGATCGCCAGCGCGCCAACACGGCCGAGACGCTGGGCCTGCGGCAGGACCAGGTGATCCCGGTCTCGGCCCAGAAGGGCCTGGTCGCCAAGGTCAACGACGACAAGGAACTGCTGGCCGCCAGCCGCCTGCCCGTGCTGGAGCAGGCCCTGGCCGAGAGCGTGATGGGCCAGCGGCAGAAGATCCTGCGCTCCGCCGTGGCCGGCAACGTGGCCGAGCTGCGCTCGGAGGCCGCCCGCGTGATCGGCATCCGCCGCCGCGACCTGGCCGAGCAGATGGTGGAGCTGAAAGGCCTGCGCGGCAAGAACACCTCCGTCATCAAGCACATGCGCGCCCGCATCGAGCAGGAGCAGGGCGATTTCGACGCCAGCGGCGCCAAGATCCATGCGGTGCGCTCCGTGCACCTGAAGCTGCTGCGCGAGGTGTTCACGCTGCTGGGTACCAGCACGCTCAAGTCCGAGATGACCGAGCTCACCCAGGCGCTGCGCCAGCCCGGCATCAAGCTGGGCGTGCGCAAGGCGTATGCCGAGACCTTCGAGCGCCTGCGCGCCGGCTTGCGCAAGGCGCAGACCACCAGCGGCGAGATCCAGTCCATGCTGACGGGCACCTTCCGCCAGCTCAATGCCGAGTACGGCTTCTCCCTGCAGGCCCCGCGCGAGCCGGAGCTCGCCCGCTACGAGCGCGATCTCGATCTGGTCGAGCGCAGCCACAACCAGTACCTGGGCGTGGGCAATGCGCTGCGGCTGGCGCAGCCCGAATTCGCCGATCGCCTGGTGCGCGCGCTGGCCACCCGCCTGCGCGTGATCTATGAGTCGGCGCTGGGCGAGGTGGAGCTTTGGAACAAGTCCGCCGCCGCCCAGCTGGATGCGCAGCTGCGCGAGCGCCGCCGCAACTTCGGCCGCCGCATCGAGGCCATCGAGCGCATCCAGCAGGCCGCCAGCGGCCTGGATGACCGCATCGCCGAGATCGACCAGCAGGAGGCCGCGCTCGACCAGCTCGATGCCAAGCTCTCCGAGCTGACCGCGCATCTCACCTCGGCCCCCCCGGAAGCCCTGGCCGACGAGGCCGAGCCTGCCCTCAAGACCGCATGACGGCGCCCGCGCCGGCGCAGGCGGGCTTGCCGCCGGCCTTTGCACGCCATGTGATCCAGTGGCAGGCCCGGCACGGTCGCCATGGCCTGCCCTGGCAGGGCACCCGCGACCCGTATCGCGTGTGGCTGTCCGAGGTGATGCTGCAGCAGACCCAGGTCACCACCGTGCTCGGGCTCTACTCGCGCTTCCTGGCCCGTTTCCCCGACGTGCGCGCGCTGGCCGCGGCGCCGCTGGACGACGTGCTCGCTCTGTGGAGCGGCCTGGGCTACTACAGCCGCGCGCGCAACCTGCACCGCTGCGCGCAGGCCGTGGCGCAGCGGCCGGGCGCGGCCTTCCCGGCCACGGCGAGCGAGCTGGAGGCCCTGCCCGGCATCGGCCCCTCGACGGCGGCCGCCATCGCGGCGTTCTGCTTCGGCGAGCGGGTGGCCATCTTCGACGGCAACGTGCAGCGCGTGCTGGCGCGCCTGCTCGCGTTCGAGCAGGACTTGGCCCAGGCACCCGCCCGCCGCGCCTTGCACGAACAGGCACAACGCCTCCTGCCCACGCGTGACCTGACCACGGCCATGCCGGCCTACACCCAGGGCTTGATGGACCTCGGCGCCACGGTCTGCCTGCCGCGCAAGCCGCTGTGCGGCCAGTGTCCGGTGCAGCGCGATTGCGAAGCGGCCCGCCGGGGCGAGCCGGAGGCCTTTCCGCGTCGCACGCGCAAGCTCAAGCGCAGTGCGGAGTCGATGTGGCTGCTGGTGGCGCGCCGGGCCGATGGCGCCGTGTGGCTGCAGCGCCGGCCGGCGCGCGGCGTGTGGGCTTCGCTGCATGCGCTGCCCGCGTTCGCGGACCGAGCGGCCTTGGTTGCGGCATTGCCGGTCCGCCTGTCAGGCGATGTGCGCGAGGGGCAGGTCTTCGTGCACGTGCTGACCCACAAGGATCTGCATCTGCATCCGGTGTATGCGGACCTGCCGCCGCGCTGGCGGGGACCGGGCGCTGATGATCCGGATTGTCCGGGTGCGTGGCAGACACCGCTGGCCTGGCCGGCGCTGGGGCTGCCGACACCGGTGCGGCGCCTGCTTGAGGTGTTGGCTTAGGGGCGGAAGCGCTGGGGTTGCGCTTCGCTCCACCCCAGCCTACCAGGGGCAATGAACGGTTTGCCATAGAACGCACGGGCACTCCCCCTGCACCCTCACACCGCGCCGATCTCCCGATGCCGCTTGTGCGTGGTCCAGCGGCCGGCGAAATGCGTGGCGAGACGCTCGACCAGGTAGACCGAGCGGTGCTGCCCGCCGGTGCAGCCGATGGCCACCGTGACATAGCTGCGGTGGTTGCGGTCCAGCGGGCCGAGCCAGTGCGACAGGAAGCCCGCGATGTGACCGTACATCTGCTCGACCTCCGGTGACTGCGCCAGGTACTCGGCCACGGGGCCGTCCAGCCCGGTGAGCTCGCGCAGTTCCGGCTCGTAGTGCGGGTTGGGCAGCATGCGCACGTCGAACACGTAGTCGGCATCGACCGGAATGCCGCGCTTGAACGCAAACGACTCGAACACCAGGTTCAGCTGCCCCGGCGGCGTGGACAGCAGCGCCTTCACGTAGGCCTGCAACTGCGCCGGCCGCAGCACGCTGGAATCGATCACGTGCGCGTTCTCGCGCAGGTCGGCGAGCAGTTCGCGCTCGAGCTCGATCGCCTCCACCAGGGCGCGCTGCTGGTCCAGGCCGGCCTCTGCCGTGGTGGTGGACAGCGGGTGGCGGCGCCGTGTCTCGGAGAAGCGGCGCACCAGCGTGTCGGTGGTGGCGTCCAGGAACAGCGGCTGCACTTCGATGCCCTGCGCCTGCAGGGTTCGCAACTGCTCGGGCACCAGGGGCAGGGCGGTGGCGCTGCGCACGTCCATGGCGATGGCGACGCGGCGCGCCGACTGCTTGAGCTCCAGCGCCACGAAATCCTGCAGCAGCTCGGGCGGCAGGTTGTCGACGCAGAAGTAGCCGGTGTCTTCCAGCGCGCGCAGCGCCACCGACTTGCCGGAACCCGACATGCCGGTGACGAGCACGAGCTCCAGGGTCACTGGCTTTCCCTCCGCGCTGCGCGCTGCGGGATTTGCCTTGGGGCGGCCCGGCGGCTCATAGGACTCCCCTCCGCGCTGCGCGCTGCGGGATTTGCCTTGGGGCGGCCCGGCGGCTCATAGGACTCCCCTCCGCGCTGCGCGCTGCGGGATTTGCCTTGGGGCGGCCCGGCGGCTCATGGCAGTCACCCGCCCTCGGCCGTGGCGCCGTCCAGCATCTCCTTGGCGTGCGCGAGCGTGGTGCCCGACAGGCGCTCGCCGCCCAGCATGCGCGCCACCTCGGCCACGCGTTGCTCGCCGCTCACGGGGGTCACCGTGCTGGCCACGCCCTGGCCGTCGCCCTGCTTGGCCACCACCAGGTGCCAGTCCGCGCAGGCGGCGACCTGCGGCAGGTGCGTGACGGCCAGCACCTGCCTGTCGCGTCCGAGCTGCTTCATCAGGCGGCCTACCGTCTCGGCGACGGCGCCGCCCACGCCCGAATCGACCTCGTCGAAGATCAGCGTGCCGGCCGCGCCGAGCTGGCTGGTGGTGACGGCGATGGCCAGCGCGATGCGCGAGAGCTCGCCGCCGGAGGCCACCTTGCCCACCGGGCGCGGTGTGCTGCCCGCATGCCCGGCCACCAGGAAGGCGATGTCCTCCAGGCCGTGGGCGGCAGGCTGTGCCGCCTTGTCCAGCGCCACCTCGAAGCGGCCGCCCTGCATGCCCAGCCCCTGCATGGCCTGGGTGACTGCCTTGGCCAGCAACGGTGCGGCCTTGGCGCGGGCCTGCGAGATACGGCGGGCCTCTGACTGATAGGCTGCCTCGGCGCGCTGCGCGGCAGCCTCCAGGCTGCCCAGGTCAGCCGCGGCATCCAGGCGGGCAAGCTCGTCCTTCCAGCCGGCCAGCAGCGCCGGCAGCTCGGGCGGCGTGCGACGGAAGCGCCGCGCCAGCGAGAGCCAGGCGGCCACGCGTGCATCGAGTTCGGCCAGGCGTTCCGGATCGACATCGGTGCGGCGCAGCCAGGTCTGCAGGCTGTGCGCGGCGTCCTCGGCCTGCGCGAGCGCGGAGGCCAGCACCTCGGCCACGGCCTGGAACTGCGGCTCCAGGTGGGCCTGTGCCTGCAGCTGCTCCAGCGCGGCGGCCAGGCCCGAGCGCACGCTGCCTTCTTCGCCATCCAGCGCCGCCTGCGCGGCCTGCGCCGCGTCGATCAGCGTCTGGGCGTTCGCCAGCCGGCCGTGCTGCACGTTCAGGCTGTCCCATTCGTCCGCGCCCGGCGCGAGCTTGTCGAGCTCGCCGATCTGCCAGGCCAGTCGCTCGCGCTCGCGCTGCAGGGTGTCCTGCGCGGCGCGGGCTTCGTCCAGCGCCTGCTGCGCAACGCGCCAGGCCTGCCAGGCCCGGGCGAGCGCGGTGGTGTCGATGCGGCCATAGGCGTCGAGCAGGCCGCGCACGTCGGCCGGGCGGGTGAGGCTTTGCCAGGCGTGCTGGCCGTGGATGTCCACCAGCCGCTCACCCGCCTCGCGCAATTGGGCGGCTGTAGCGACGCTGCCGTTGATCCAGGCGCGGCTCTTGCCCTGGGCGTCGACGGTGCGGCGCAGCAGCAAGGCGTCTGCGGCCTCGAAGCCCGCCTCCTCCAGCCAGGGGGCCAGCTCGGGCGGCGGATCGAATTCGACGCTGATCTCGGCGCGCTGCGCGCCTTCGCGCACCACCGCAGCATCCGCCCGGGCGCCCAGTGCGAGCTGCAGCGCGTCGACGAGGATGGACTTGCCGGCGCCGGTCTCGCCGGTGAGCACGGTGAAGCCGCCGGCGAGATCGAGTTCCAGCTCCCGGACGATGACGAAGTCGCGCAGGGCGATGCGTTTCAGGCTCATGGGACAGTTGGATGGCGTTCAGGCGCCCTCGTTCCAGTGCAGCTTCTTGCGCAGGGTGTCGAACCAGGTCCAGCCCCTGGGGTGCAGGAATCGTACCCGGTGCTGGGATCGCCGCACGGTGATGCGGTCACCGTGAAGCAGTGACGCGAGTGACTGCATGTCGAAGTTGGCGCTGGCATCGCGGCCGGAGACCAGCTCGATCGCGATCTCCACGTGGTCCGGCAGCACCAGCGGGCGGTTGGACAGCGTGTGCGGCGCGATCGGCACCATCACCCAGCCGGGGTTGCCCGGGTGCAGCATGGGCCCGCCCGCCGACAGCGCATAGGCGGTGGAGCCGGTGGGCGAGGCGACGATCAGGCCGTCGGCGCGCTGGTTGGCCACGAAGTGGCCGTCCACCTCCACCCGCAGTTCCACCATGCCGGAAGTGGCGCCACGGTTGACCACCACGTCGTTCATCGCCAGGGCGTCGAACACGCAGTGGCCGTCTCGCACCACCCGCGCATGCATGAGCGTGCGGAAGTCCTCCGCGTACTGGCCGGCCAGCATGGGGGGCAGCACGGTGGCGTAGCCGTCCAGCGGGATGTCGGTGATGAAGCCCAGGCGACCCTGGTTGATGCCCACCAGTGGCACGCCGTGGTGCGCGAGCTGCCGGCCCACGCCCAGCATGGTGCCGTCACCGCCCACCACCACCACCAGGTCGCAGGCGGCACCGAGGGCCTGCAGGTCGAGCACGGCATGGCCGACGAGCCCGAAGGACGAGGCCGTCTCGCGCTCGACCGCGACCTCGCAGCCCTGCCCGGACAGGAAGTGGGCGATGTCTTCCAGCGCGGCACGGCTGGCCGCCGCCACGCCGGCGGGAACCGCGGCGTGGTACTTGCCGATCAGCCCCACCTGCCGGAAGATGGATTTCATCGGGAAATTAGATCATTAAAATCATCGCGGGGCTCCGGTCCCTCACCCCCATGCTCGACGATCGTGCCAAGCTGTTGTTGAAAGCCCTGATCGAGCGCTATATCGCCGAGGGGCAGCCCGTGGGCTCGCGCACGCTCTCTCGCGCCTCGGGGCTGGAGCTGTCGCCCGCCACCATCCGCAACGTCATGTCCGACCTGGAGGAGCTGGGCCTGGTCGCCAGCCCCCACACCTCCGCCGGGCGGGTGCCCACCGCGCGCGGCTACCGCCTGTTCGTGGACACGATGCTCACCGCCCGCCGTGACGAACTGGTGACGGCCCAGGCCCTGCCGCACGACCAGCCGCAGAAGGTGATCGCCAACGCGGCGCACATGCTGTCCAGCCTGTCGCAGTTCGTGGGCGTGGTGGTGGCGCCACGGCGCACCTCGGTGTTCCGCCACATCGAGTTCCTGCGCCTGTCGGAGCGCCGCATCCTCGTCATCATCGTCTCGCCCGAGGGCGACGTGCAGAACCGCGTGGTGCACACGGCGGCTGACTACACGCAGACGCAGCTGGGCGAGGCCGCCAACTTCCTGAACGCGCATTACAGCGGCCTCACCATGGAGGCGGTGCGCGAGCGCCTGAAGAGCGAGGTGGAGGCCCTGCGCGGCGAGATCGTGGAGCTGATGCGCACCGCGGTGGACGCCACCAGCGACGCGATGACGCAGGCCCAGGACGAGGTGGTGATCGCAGGTGAGCGCAACCTGCTGGCCGTGAGCGACTTCTCGCAGGACATGGGCAACCTGCGCCGCGCCTTCGAGCTGTTCGAGCAGAAGACCCAGCTCATGCGCCTGCTGGACGTCTCCAGCCAGGCCGACGGCGTGCGCATCTTCATCGGCGGCGAAAGCCAGGTCGTCCCCATCGAGGAGCTCTCGGTGGTGAGCGCGCCGTACGAGGTGGATGGCCAGGTGGTCGGCACCCTGGGCGTGATCGGCCCGACCCGCATGCCCTATGACCGCATGATCCAGATCGTGGACATCACGGCGCGGCTGGTGGGTAACGCGCTGAGTCACAACAAGTGACGGTGCGCGGCACCGTCATCCCCACGAAGGCGGGGATCCAGAAGTCCTTTGAGTCGTCATTCCCGCGCAGGCGGGAATCCAGGAGGTCTCGGCACACCATCACCTCCTAGCCCGGATATTTCACGAGCGGCGCACTGTATGAGCTTTTTGCCGTGAATGACCTGTTCTGGCGACTTTCAGGCAGACGACCGGGCTGATTGATGCGCTGGCAAAGGTCAATCTCTCGCACTTGGGCGCAGTTCCCCCTTCCCCGGCTTGGGATGCGGGCCGCTTTGGTGTCAACGCGCGGGCCAGGCACTGGATGGGGTTCTATGGGCTGAGCGCTCGCGCAGCCGCGAGG
>NZ_JAYRZR010000093.1:0-15624 GCF_041916345.1 Ramlibacter sp. | reverse complement strand
GGTGCTGCACCGCGCGCTTAGCGCCCGGTGGTGGGGGGGGGGGTGCGCCTTGTGGGGGGGTCCGTCCTCGGGCTCGCTTTTGACGCAACGGTGGACCGCGATGCGGTCCACCGCTGGCGGCGGCTTCACGAACCCCCTCACCCCAGCCCTCTCCCCCGGGGGGGAGAGGGAGCCAGAAGGCCCGTCGCCGCTTGCCGCGTCACGCGCCAGGTAGTACCGCCCCTTCGTCGCCCAGGCGATCAGCGGCGCGGTGACGAACGCCACGCCCATGGCGATGACCGCCGAGAAGGCCTGCGCCAGCGGGCCGAACAGGCCCAGGTAGGCCGCGACGGAAACGGCAGAGGCCAGCGCCATCGCGCCCACGCCCACCGGGTTGATGTCGTACAGGTGCGCGCGCTTGAACTCGATGCCGGGCGGCGACAGGCGCAGCGGCTTGTTCACCACCAGATCGGCCACCACGGCCATCATCCACGCGATGGCGATGTTGGAGTACAGGCCCAGCACGTCGCCCAGCGCCTGGAACACGTTCATCTCCATCAGCATGAAGGCGATGAGCGTGTTGAACACCACCCACACCACGCGGCCCGGGTGGCTGTGGGTCACGCGCGAGAAGAAGTTGGACCACGCGAGCGAGCCGGCATACGCGTTCGTCACGTTGATCTTGAGCTGCGAGATCACGACGAACAGCGCGGTGGCCGCCACCGCCCAGCCGTAGTTCGGGAACACGTACTCGTACGCCGCCAGGTACATCTGGTTCGGGTCCACCGCGCGGTCCGGCGGCACCATGTGGCGGATGGCCAGGTAGGCCAGCAAGGCGCCGCCCAGCATCTTGATCACGCCCAGGATCACCCAGCCCGGCCCGCCTGTGAGCACGCCCGCCCACCAGCCGACGCGGTTGCGGTCCGTGCGCGCCGGCATGAAGCGCAGATAGTCGGCCTGTTCCCCCATCTGGGTGATGAGGGCAATGCCGACCGTCAGCGCAGCACCAAACAGGTGCAGTTCAAACCCGGGACTGACCGACTTATCCCCTGAATAGTGCACGATGCCCGAGAACGCACCAGGATCGCGCGCCAGCACATAGGCGAAGGGCACCACCAGCATCACCAGCCAGATCGGCTGCGTCCAGACCTGCAGGCCGCTGATGACCGACACGCCGTGGGTGACCAGCGGGATCACCACCAGCGCGCAGATCAGGTAGCCCCAGCTCGGCGGAATGCCCAGCGCCAGCTCCAGCGCGTAGGCCATCACCGCGGCCTCCAGCGCGAAGAAGATGAAGGTGAACGACGCGTAGATGAGCGAGGTGAGGGTGGAGCCGATGTAGCCGAAGCCCGCGCCACGGGTCAGCAGATCCATGTCCAGCCCGTAGCGGGCGGCGTAGATGCTGATCGGAAGGCCCGCCAGGAAGATGATGAGCCCCGTCGCCAGGATGGCCCAGAAGGCGTTGACGAAGCCGTACTGCACCAGCAGCGTGGCGCCCACCGCCTCCAGGATCAGGAACGACGCGGCGCCGAAGGCCGTGTTGGCCACGCGAAACGGCGACCAGCGGCGGAAGCGCTGGGGCGTGTAGCGCAGCGCGTAGTCTTCCATCGTCTCGCTGGCCACCCACGAGTTGTAGTCGCGGCGCACCTTCATCACGCGCTGCGGCGCGGCGCCCGCCTCGGGCGGCACGGGGACGATGGGAATGACCGGGTGGCTCACGGGGCTGCGGTTCGCAGGTTCCATGCCCGTCCATCCGCCGTTTGCCGTACGCACGGGCACGCGGCTTGCACTAACATGGCCAGCTCCCCGAGCACCCGCCATGGAACTGACGCCCCGCGAAAAAGACAAGCTGCTGCTCTTCACCGCCGCCCTGCTGGCGGAACGCCGCAAGGCCCGCGGCCTGAAGCTCAACTACCCCGAGGCAATGGCCCTCATCTCCGCCGCCGTGATGGAGGGCGCGCGCGACGGCAAGACCGTGGCCCAGCTCATGAGCGAGGGCCGTAGCGTGCTCACCCGCGCCGACGTGATGGACGGCGTGGCCGAGATGATCCCTGAAATCCAGGTGGAAGCCACCTTCCCCGACGGCACCAAGCTCGTCACGGTGCATCAACCCATCGTCTGAACGCCCCGCCCCACGCCATGAACATCCTGCGATCCCTCCTTGCCGCGCCCTTCACTTTGCTGGTGGCCACCGGCGCCCTGGCGCACGACGGCCACGGCGCCAGCGCCGGCGGGCACTGGCACGCCACCGATACCCTCGGTTTCGTGGTGCTGGCCGTGGCGGTGGCGGCGGCCATCTGGCTCGGCCGCGGGAAGTGAGACCATGACCCCCGGCGAACTGATCACCGACGACGCGGACCACGTGCTCAACCCGGGCCGCCGCACGCTCACGATGGCGGTGCAGAACACCGCCGACCGGCCCATCCAGGTGGGCTCGCACTATCACTTCGCGGAGACGAATGGCGCGCTGTCGTTCGACCGCGCGGCCGCGCGCGGCATGCGGCTGAACATCGCCTCCGGCACGGCCGTGCGCTTCGAGCCTGGCCAGCAGCGCACGGTGGAATTGGTGGATTACGCCGGAGACCGCGTGGTGGTCGGCTTCCGCGGCCTGATCCAGGGGAAAGTCTGATGGCCACGATCCCTCGCCGCGCCTATGCCGAGATGTACGGCCCCACCGTGGGCGACCGTATGCGCCTGGCCGACACCGACCTGCTGATCGAAGTAGAGAAGGACTACACCCTCGGCGCCGGCGGCTACGGTGAAGAGGTCAAGTTCGGCGGCGGCAAGACCATCCGCGACGGCATGGCGCAGAGCCAGCGCACGAACGCCGCCGGCGCCATGGACACCGTGCTCACCAACGCGTTGATCCTGGACCACTGGGGCATCGTCAAGGCCGACATCGGCCTGAAGGCCGGGCGCATCGCCGCCATCGGCAAGGCCGGCAACCCCGACACGCAGCCGGGCGTGGACATCGTCATCGGCCCCGGCACCGAGATCATCAGCTGCGAAGGCGCCATCGTCACCGCTGGCGGCATCGACAGCCACATCCACTTCATCTGCCCGCAGCAGATCGAGGAAGCGCTCGCCTCCGGCATCACCACCATGTACGGCGGCGGCACCGGCCCGGCCACCGGCACCTTCGCCACCACCTGCACCCCGGGGCCGTGGAACATCGAGCGCATGCTGCAGGCGGCCGACGGCTTCCCGATGAACCTGGGCTTCATGGGCAAGGGCAATGCCAGCCGCCCCGAGGCGCTGCGCGAGCAGATCGAGGCGGGCGCCGTGGGCCTGAAGCTGCACGAGGACTGGGGCACCACGCCCAGCGCCATCAGCAACTGCCTGGACGTGGCCGACGAGATGGACATCCAGGTGGCCATCCACTCCGACACGCTCAACGAGTCGGGCTTCGTGGAAGACACGATTGCCGCCACCAAGGGGCGCGGCATCTGCGCCTTCCACACCGAGGGCGCGGGCGGCGGCCATGCACCGGACATCCTGCGCGTGGTGGGCGAGGCGAACTTCCTGCCCTCTTCCACCAACCCCACGATGCCCTACACCGTGAACACGCTCGACGAGCACGTCGACATGCTCATGGTGTGCCACCACCTGGACCCCGCCATCCCCGAGGACCTGGCCTTCGCCGAGAGCCGCATCCGCAAGGAGACCATCGCGGCCGAGGACATCCTGCATGACCTGGGCGCCATCAGCATGATGAGCAGCGACTCGCAGGCCATGGGCCGCGTGGGCGAGGTCATCCTGCGCACCTGGCAGACCGCGCACAAGATGAAGGCGCAGCGCGGCAAGCTGCCGGGCGACACCGAGCGCCACGACAACGCGCGCGCCAAGCGCTACGTCGCCAAGTACACGATCAACCCCGCCATCGCCCACGGCATCAGCCACGAGGTGGGCAGCGTCGAGCCTGGCAAGTGGGCTGACCTGGTGGTGTGGAAGCCCGCGTTCTTCGGCGTGAAGCCCGCGCTCATCCTCAAGGGCGGCTTCATCGCCATGGCTGCCATGGGCGACGCCAATGCCTCCATCCCCACGCCGCAGCCGGTGCACTACCGGCCGATGTTCGGCAGCTATGGCGGCGCACTGGCCAGTGGCTCGATCACCTTCCTGTCACAGGCGGCCATGGCGGCCGGCGTGAAGGAACGCTACGGCCTGGCCAAGACGGTGAGCGCGGTGAAGAACATCCGTTCCGTGCGCAAGCAGCACCTGATCCACAACACCTACGTGCCGAAGATGGAGATCGACGCGCAGACCTATGCCGTGCGGGCCGATGGCGTGCTGCTCACCTGCGAGCCGGTGGCGGTGCAGCCGATGGCGCAGCGGTACTTCCTGTTCTGAGCGCGCATGGAGCGCTCAGGCGCGCGGGACGGCGTGCGCACGCAGCCAGGCGGCATATTCATGCTCCGTCATGTCCCCGGCGGCCAAGGCCAGCATCGTGAGCGTCGCATCGGCTTGGCTGGCCTTCAGTCTCTGACCGTTCAGCGCGAGGAACAGACCGGCGGCCAGAAAAGCCGCCCGCTTGTTGCCATCGACGAATGGATGGTTCTTGGCAAGCCCGAACGCATAGGCTGCAGCCAGGTCGGCCGTGTCTGGATTGCCGTAGGCGATCAAGTGACTGGGCCGAGCCAGTGCCGAATCGAGCAGGCCCTCATCCCTGATGCCGGCAGCGCCACCGTGCTCCGCCAGACTCTCGTCATGCAAGAGCAGCAGCGCCTGGCGACTGACAAAACGCCACCTCACTTGGCAAGCTGGTGGAAGGTATCCCGGTACTCGCGCATGAACTCACGCCCCAGGTTCACCTCCTCATCCAGCGCGGGGTCGTAGGGCGTGAGGTTGAACCCATTCACGGCCTCCGACACATACAGCGTGTCGCCCTTCTCCAGCTTCAGGCGCGCCAGCAGCTCCTTGGGCAGGATGACACCGACGGAATTGCCGATCTGGGTGAGTTTCAGGGCGCTCATGGCGACTCGCTTGTTTTAACGGTTGTTATATTATCAGCGCCTCCTCCGCTCTACAAGCCGGCCCCATGCTCACCGCCTCCAAACTCCTCGCCCAAGGCCAGGGCCTGGCCCCTGTGCTGCTGAAGCGCGCCGCCACCGTCGAACTCGACTGGGACGTGCGGCAGAAGAGCCGCTTCGACGCGACGGATTCGCAGGGCCGCGCGCTGGGCATCTTCCTGCCGCGCGGCACGGTCGTGCGCGGCGGTGACGTGCTGGTGTGCGAAGACGGCTCCATGGTGCGCGTGATAGCGGCGCCGCAACCGGTGCTGCGCATCACCCACTGCACCGCGCACGGCTCGCCCTTCGACCTGCTGCGCGCGGCCTACCACCTGGGCAACCGCCACGTGCCGATCGAGCTGAAGCCCGACCATCTGCAGATCGAGCCCGATCACGTGCTGGCCGACATGCTGCGCGCCATGCATTTGATCGTGAACGAGGTGAGCGCGCCCTTCGAGCCCGAGGGCGGCGCCTACGGCCAGCAGGCGGCGCCCGGCCACGCGCATCACCACCACGGCCACACGCATGCGCCGGGCCACCAGCACGATCACGACCATGAGCACGAGCACGACGGTCACGTGCATGACCACGAGCACGACGACCGGCACACCCATGATGGCCACGGACACACCGGGCACCGGCACTGAAGACGCCGCGCTGCTGCAGCTGATCTGGCTGGCCTCGCCCGCGCTGCCGGTGGGCGGCTTCTCGTATTCCGAAGGCCTGGAGGCCGCGGTCGACGCAGGCCTGGTGAATGACGAGGCCACCGCCGCCGACTGGATCCTCCACCAGCTGCACCTCGCACTCGCCCGGTCCGATCTGGCGGTGCTGGCCCAGGCCATCGCGGCCTGGCGCAACGGCGACCAAACCCGCCTGCAGGCGCTGGACACCTGGGTGCGCACCACGCGTGAGACGAGCGAGCTGCGCCAGCAGACCGAGCAGATGGGCCGCTCCCTGGTGGAATGGCTGAAGGCCGTGCAACCCGAGACCGCGCAGCGCGTGCCCGCAGCGCCCACCTATCCCGTGGCCTTCGCCACCGCCTGCGGCCCGAACGCGCCGGCGCGCCAGGTGCTGATGGCCTTTGCGTTCGGCTGGGCCGAGAACATGATGCAGTCCGCCATCAAGGCCGTGCCGCTGGGCCAGAGCGCGGGCCAGCGCATCCTGGGCCGGCTCGCCCGCGAGATCCCGGCCGCGGTGGACCACGCCCTCGCCCTGGGCGACGACGACCGCCAGGCCTTCACCCCCATTCTGGCCGTGCTGTCGGCCCGCCACGAAACCCAGTACTCCCGCCTGTTCCGATCATGACGACCGCCCTGCACCACATTCCCCACCGCACCAAGAAGCTGCCACCCCTGCGGGTGGGCATCGGCGGACCTGTCGGCTCCGGCAAGACCACTCTGCTGGAGATGCTGTGCAAGACCATGCGCGAGAAGTACGACCTGGTCGCCATCACCAACGACATCTACACCAAGGAAGACCAGCGCCTGCTCACCGTCAGCGGCGCGCTGCCGGCCGAGCGCATCATGGGTGTGGAAACCGGCGGCTGCCCGCACACCGCCATCCGCGAAGACGCCTCCATCAACCTGGAGGCGATCGACCGCATGCTGGAGCAGTTCCCCGATGCCGACATCGTGTTCGTGGAGTCGGGCGGCGACAACCTGGCCGCCACCTTCAGCCCCGAGCTGAGCGACCTCACCGTCTACGTGATCGACGTGGCCGCCGGCGAGAAGATCCCGCGCAAGGGCGGCCCCGGCATCACCAAGAGTGACCTCTTCGTCATCAACAAGACCGACCTCGCGCCCTACGTGGGCGCCGACCTGGGCGTGATGGAAGCCGACACCAAGCGCATGCGCCGCGACAAGCCGTATGTGATGACCAACCTCAAGACGCAAAGCGGGGTGGACGAGGTAGTGCGGTTCATCGAGCGGCGGGGGATGCTGGCGGCGGCGTGACCCAAGAAGGGTATTCGCGGGCCTGGTGGGTCTGGCACACTCCGCCCCACCAATGACAAGGGGGCGGGGATGGGGTCGTTCACGCAATCGGCGTTGCGCGCCTTTCGAAAGGGCCGCGCGCTGCTGGCCACCTGCGCCGTCGCCCTGCTCGCCGCCTGCGGCGGCGGCGATGAGCCCTCCGCGCCACCCGCGCAGGACCTGCTGAAGGCCGGCGTCCCCAGCTTCACCCGCCACGGCGTCTACTGGAACCCGGCGGAGCCCGGCAGCGGCTTCTTCTTCGAGGCGCAGGGCGGTACCGGCGTGGCCACCTTCTACCTGTACGAAGACGACGGCCGGCCGGTCTGGTACACGTCGGCCGGCACCTTCAGCGCCGACACCAGCACCCGCGCCACCTTCAGCGGGTCGTTGCTGCGCTACAGCGGCGGCCAGTCGGACCGCTCCACCACGCCGCGCACGCCCACCAGCACGGTGGTGGGCTCCGTCACCTTCACCATCGAGGGTGACACCGCGCAGGTGAACCTGCCGGGCCGCAGCTTCACGGCGAAGAAGTTCTTTGCCTCCGGCACCTCACGCGGCCCGACCTACACCCAACCCGAGACCGGCATCTACTGGAACCCGGCCGAGAGCGGGCGCGGCTTCACCATCGAAGTGGGCGACGGCGTGGCCGTGGTCACCGTCTTCCACTACGACGACAGCGGGCAGCCGGTGTGGCATCTGGTGAACGCCGCCGTCACCGGTGAAGCCGCCAGCGCCACCGGCGGCGACTTCATGGCCTACCGCAACGGCCAGACACTGACCAGCGCGTGGAAGTCGCCGACGTCGCAGTCCGAAGGCCGCTTCGGGCTGGACTTCAGCGCGCCCTGCCAGGGCAAGGTGTCCTTTCCGGGCATGCCCGCCATCGACGTGCAGCGATTCGCCTTCGGCGGCCTCGGCGCCGGCAAGGAATGCCGCACGCCGGCCACCATCCCCTACACGCCCAGCCCCACCATCGTGGCGACCTCGCTGTTCACCGACGTGACGCTGCGACTGACGACGCTGCCCTTCACGGGCTACAGCAAGACGGTGGGCGGCACCATGCCCAGCAGCGTGAGCTTCTCCGCCAGCGGCAACTTTTTCGCCCTGGCGGGCCAGACGATCTATGTGCTGGTCATCGACCCGCATGGCTTCTATACCGGCACGGCCAGCGTGCAATTGCGCGAGTCCCCGCCCGGCGCGGCCGTGCTGCTGACGCCCAAGCCGATCACCCAGGCCGGCATCTACAAGGCGGAACTGCAGTTCTACGCCTGCCTGGACCCGGCTTGCGCCACCCAGTTCGCCGGCTCCCCCTTCAAGCTGCCCTACAGCGTGTTCGTGGGCCCCTAGAAACTAGAATGCAGGGTCTGGCCGCGGAGGTGTGGCAGAGTGGTCGATTGCACCGGTCTTGAAAACCGGCAACGGGCAACCGTTCGTGAGTTCGAATCTCACCGCCTCCGCCAGCACCCGCCTTCACGCCGCCCGCAGCAGCGGCTCCGGCAACAGCCCCCAGTGGGCCTGTACCGCCCCGATCACCGTGGCCTCGGCATCTGCCAGGTGCTGGTCGGCACCGGCCGCGGCCTCCACCAGCCGCAGCACCTTGTGTTGTAGATCCGGGGCGTCCACCTCGTCCAGCAGCGAAGCCAGCGTCGCCTCGTCGATCAGGCTCACCATCGGGCCTGAGGCATAGGCACCCATCAGCAGGTCTTCACAAAGCTGATGGACGTGCGTGGCGAAGGCGCCGGGCGCCAGGCCCAGTTCACGGTCCACCTGCAGATGCTGCAGGGCGTCGATCTCCGATCGGCTCACGTGGCCGTCGGCGATGAGGGCCAGCGCGACGATGCGCGCGGCGGCTTCAGGGCTGTTGCGGGGGTAGGTGCGCATGGGGCGGCTCCTGTGGAGGGTGGATGGAATGAAGGGCGATGGGGTGCGGGCTCAGCGCCGGCTGCGCGGGCGCTCGACCCGCACGCGGACGGGCACGGGCACCGGCACCAGCCGCCGGCGGTGCACGCCCAGCCACCGTTGCAGGTGCGTGAGCGTGCCGCCCAGGGCGGCCAGGGCCTGGTCCAGCGATGAGGGAGGGCGATTCATGGCAATCATTTCCAGTGGGTGTCGATGGGCTGAAATGTGGGGCGCCCATCGTTTCGAAAGAAGAAGAGAGAATCGGACCTCTCTATCGAAAAAACAGGAGAGTGACGCACGCAGGCCGTGTCCCTGGCGCGGCGCTACGGCCTCATCCGCTAGCTGCCCAGCCCGGGCACGAAGCCATCCAGCCAGCCCGCCGCGATGATCGCCAGGGCCGCGAACACCGCGCCGGTCAGCACCGAAGCGGCATACCCCGCGATCACCACCAGCCCGTCGCTGAAGACGATGCCGAGCGCAAGCAGGATGAGCGTGACGGCAGGCAGGAAGTTGCCGAAGGGAATCGGCAACGCGAGCAGCACGGCCATCGCGGCGACCGCGGCCCACAGCACCGTGTGCGCCGGCCCTGGCACCAGCGCTTGCAGGCGCGGCCGCGCCACTCGGGCGGCCGTCTCGTAGACGACGGCCAGCGAGCACAGCACCCGCTGCCCCCATGCGCGTGACATCTGCAGGTCGCAGACGCGCCGGGGCAGCGTCGCCGCGCAGTTGCCACGCCACATGGCCACGGACAGGGCCACCAGGCCCAGGCCCAGCGCGGTACCGGCACCCGGCACCGGCAGCAGGCTGAGCACGGCCAGCAGCAGCAGCAGGCTACCGTGCGCGGCCGGGCCATGCACTTCGAGCAGATGTCCGAGGGAGATGCGCTCGGCCTCCAGCGTGGCGGCGGCCGAGCGCAGGTGATGCGCCATCGACGTGCGCATGGCCGCCCTTATCACGCCTGCAGGGCCGTCGCGGGCGGGCGCGGACCGCCGCCGCTGTGCCGGCGCCACATCCAGATCGCGGCGTGGCCGGCGCCACCGAGCGCCAGCAGCAGCAGGGTGCCCAGGCCCCACACGCCCCAGGCGATCACAGTCAGCAGCCCGGCGAGCGAAGGCATGGCCTGCAGCAGGCTCTGCAGCAGGGGGCCGAGGCTGCCCGCCAGGGCCGTGAAGACGGACATCACCTCGGGCGGGATCCACACCGACAGCCAGGCCGGCAGTTGCAGGGCCTGCATCGCGGCGACGTCCGGCACGGCACCGGCCTGGGACACCAGCCACACGGCCAGGCCGTGCATCACCCAGGCGGCGAGCGACCAGAAGGCCAGCAGCAAGCCGACCAGGGACCAATTGAGGGCGAACAACATGGAACAGCTCCTTCGAGGGGGGCAATCGATGCGCGCAGGCTACGCCGCCTGCCGATCAGAAAAAACCAGCCGGAGACGCAAGGTCAGTTCGCATTTCCCGGAAGGCCACCAGGGCCCCTGCGCCCAGGTGGCGATCAGGCCGGCAGGAACAGCGACTGCAGGTCGGAGAGGAAGTCGAAGCCGCGCTCGGTGGGCCGCACGCGCGCGAGGTCACGCTCGATCAGGCCGCGGCGCTCGGCCTCGCGCAGGCCGGGCTCGATGGCGGTGATCGGCAGGCCGGTGCGCGCGCTGAAGTCCAGCAGCGCGAAGCCCTCGCGCAGGCGCAGGGCATTGAGCATGTACTCGAAGGGCAGGTCGGCGCGCGCCACTTCGTCGTCCTGCGTCACCGCGTTGCCGGCCAGCGCGCGCTCCATGTACAGGCGCGGTTCACGCACGCGCACCTGCCGCACGATGCGATGCGGAAAGCTCAGCTTGCCGTGCGCGCCGGCGCCGATGCCGAGGTAGTCACCGAACTGCCAGTAGTTCCAGTTGTGCCAGCAGCGGTGGCCCTGCTTCGCGTACGCCGAGACCTCGTAGCGCTGCAGGCCCGTCGCGGCCGTCATCTCGGTGATGCGGTCCAGCATGGCGTAGGCCGTGTCGTCGGGCGGCACCACCGGCGGGTACTTGGCGAACACCGTGTTGGGCTCGATCGTCAGGTGGTAGATCGAGACATGCGGCGGCGCGAACGCCAGCGCCTGCCGCACATCGGCCTCCAGCTGCGCGAGCGTCTGGCCGGGCAGGGCATACATCAGGTCGATGTTGAAGGTGTCGAAGGCCTGCGCGGCCTCTTCCACCGCCGCGCGGGCCTGGGCGGCATCGTGCACGCGGCCGATGGCGGCCAGGTGCTCGTCATGGAAGCTCTGCACGCCGATGGACAGGCGCGTGATGCCGGCGCCGCGGAAGGCGCAGAAGCGCTCGCGCTCGAAGGTGCCGGGGTTGGCCTCCAGCGTGATCTCGCACTCGGGCTCGAGCGGAAGGCGCGCGCGGATGCCGGAGACCAGTTGCTCGATGGCCTCCGGCGAGAACAGGCTGGGCGTACCGCCGCCGATGAAGATGCTGTGCACCGGGCGGCCCCATACCAGCGGCAGCGCCTGCTCCAGGTCGGCCATCAGGGCGTCGAGGTAGCGCTGCTCCGGCGGGCCGCCCGTGCCCGACCACTCGTGCGAGTTGAAATCGCAGTACGGGCACTTGCGCAGGCACCAGGGCAGGTGCACGTAGAGCGAGAGCGGCGGCAAGGCCGGCAGTTGCAGCAGGCCCGGCCGCAGGTAGTGGCCGACGTCGCGCGGGGTGTTCATGGCCGGCTCACAGCCAGTTCGCGCGGATCAGCTCCACCATCTGGCGGGCGGCCTGGCCGCGGTGGCTGTTCGCGTTCTTCACCTCGGGCGGGAGCTGGGCGAAGGTCTTGCCGAAGGCGGGGATGTACATCACCGGATCGAAGCCGAAGCCGTGCTCGCCCACCGGCTCGCGCGTGATCTCGCCGGGCGCGCGGCCCACGGCGATGAGGGGCTCGGGATCTTCCGGCGAGCGCAGCGCGACCAGCGTGCTCACCAGCGCCGCGCGGCGGTTGGATTGATTCGCCATCTGCTCCAGCAGCGCGCGCACGTTGTGATCGTCGCCCTTGGGATAGCCGAACTGCGTGGCGTAGTAGGCCGTGTCCACGCCCGGCAAGCCGCCGAAGGCGTCAACGCACAGGCCGGCGTCGTCGGCGATGGCAGGCAGGCCCGTGTGCGCCGCGGCGTTGCGGGCCTTGGCGAGCGCGTTCTCGACGAAGGTGCGGTGCGGCTCCTCCGCCTCGGGCACGCCGAGCTCGCCCTGCGGCACGAGCGTGAGGCCGAGCGGGGCGAACATCGCCTGCAGTTCCGCGAGCTTGCCGCGGTTGTTGGAGGCCAGGACGATGCGGTCGATCATGCGGGCGAGGCCAGCGCCCGCGCCTGCAGCGCCACCAGCTCGGTGATGCCCTTGTCGGCCAGGCGCAGCAGTTCATCCATCTCGGCGCGGGTGAAGGCCGCGCCCTCGGCCGTTCCCTGCACCTCCACGAAGTGCCCGGCCCCGGTCATCACCACGTTCATGTCGGTGTCGCAGGCGGAGTCTTCCACGTACTCCAGGTCCAGCAGCGGCGTGCCCTGCACGATGCCGACCGAGATGGCGGCCACCGGGCCCAGGATGGGCGACTCGGCCAGCTTGCCGGCGGCCAGCAGGCGGTTCACCGCGTCCTGCGCGGCGACCCAGGCGCCGGTGATGGCGGCCGTGCGGGTGCCGCCATCGGCCTGCAGCACGTCGCAATCGAGCGTGATCGTGCGCTCGCCGAGCTTCTTCAGGTCGAACACCGCGCGCAGCGAGCGGCCGATCAGGCGCTGGATCTCCTGCGTGCGGCCGCTCTGCTTGCCGCGCGCGGCCTCGCGGTCACCGCGGGTGTGGGTGGCGCGCGGCAGCATGCCGTACTCGGCCGTGACCCAGCCCTCGCCGCTGCCGCGCTTGTGCGGCGGCACCTTCTCTTCCACCGAGGCGGTGCACAGCACGCGCGTGGCGCCGAACTCGATGAGCACCGAGCCTTCGGCGTGGATGGTGTAGCCGCGCGTGATGCGCACGGGGCGAAGGGCGTCCGCGGCACGGCCGCCGCTGCGTGGAAAGGTCATTCTGGAATTGTCCCAGATCGACGGCGGGCGCCGCGACCTGGGGCGACGCGCCCGCGCGGCTAGGCCTTCTTGCCGGCGGCAGACTTCTTGATGGCCTCGTTGATCTCGGCGATGGAGCGCTCGATGGCGGCGTCGTCGAGGTCCTCGACCATGGTGTCCAGCACGCCGGCCTGGATGGTGGAGGCGAACACGCCGTCGCTGATGCTGTCGGTGGAGATGCCGCCGCGGGTGGACTCGAAGGCGTCGGGCGTCTCCCATTCCATCGCGATCACGGTCACGTTGTCGCAGTGGTCGCCGCCGTTGCGCAGGGCGTCTTCCACGAGATCGGGCACCGACTCGCTCACTGGCTTCACGGCCAGGTGGCGCACGATGTCACCGTCGGACAGGCCGCTCCAGAGCCCGTCGGAGCACAGCATGATGCGGTCCCCCTGCTGCAGCGTGACGGGGCCGGTGACGTCGAACACCGGCTTGGTGGGCGAGCCGAGGCAGGTGAAGAGGATGTTGCGGTTGATGCGATCCATGCGGATCACGCCGGCGCTCTGCTGCTCCAGGTACGAGTGGTCGCGGGTGCGGGTGAGCAGCTCACCCGCGCGCACCACGTACAGCCGCGAGTCCCCGCAGTGCACCCAGGTGGCACTGGTGCCTTGCACCACCGCGGCCACCAGCGTGGTGCGGGGCGTGTCGAGCATGCCCTTCTCGCTGGCGTAGCGGATGATCTGGTGGTGCGCCGCCATGAGCGACATGGCCAGGAACTCCGTCGGGTCGCGCACGACCGGGCGGGCCTCTTTCTGGTACAGGGCCGAGATGGTCTGCAGGGCCAGCTGCGCAGCGACTTCGCCCTCGGGGTGGCCGCCCATGCCGTCGGCCAGCAGGAAGAGACCCGATTCGCGCGTGTAGCAGTAGCCCATGCGGTCTTCGTTCTTCTCGCGGCCGCCCTTGCGGCTGATCTGGAAGACGGAGAACTTCATGCGGAGGTCCGGTTGGTTTCAGGCCTCAGCGGGCCTTGACGCCACCGAAGTTGGTGGCGCGCTTCACGTTCTTCTTGGTGTCCGACACCATGTTGTCGAACTGCAGGCGCATCTTCTCGCCCACCGACAGCTTGGTGTAGCGGCGCTCGCCCTCGCGCGACAGTTCCTTCTGCAGCGCGAACACCGATTGCGGGCGCGACAGCGGATCGAGCGACATGCACCACTCGACCACCTCGATCAGGTTGTCGGAGTACACGCCACGCAGGCGCGAGAGGGCCAGTGAGAGGCGGTCCTTCTCCAGCCGCTGCGGGGCATCGTTGGGCGGGTAGCCCTGCATGCAGGCGTAGATGCAGGCGCCGATGGCGTAGATGTCCGTCCAGGGGCCCATGGACGAATCGCGGCGGTACATCTCAGGGGCGGCGAAGCCGGGCGTGTACATCGGCCGGATGAAGTTGCCTTCCTTGGACAGCACTTCGCGCGCGGCGCCGAAATCGATCATCACCGCGCGGTTGTCGTCGGTGATGAAGATGTTGGCCGGCTTGATGTCCAGGTGCAGCATCTTGTGCTGGTGCACGATGCGCAGGCCGCGCAGGATCTCGTCGAAGAGGCTGCGGATGGTGGACTCGCGGAAGACTTTCTGCTTCTTGAGCTCGCGCGCGGTGATGATGAAATCCTGCAGGGTCGCGCCCTCCAGGTAGTTCATCACCATGTAGACGGTCTCGTTCTCGCGGAAGAAGTTCAGCACGCTCACCACCGAGCTGTGCGAGATCTGCGCGAGCGAACGGCCCTCTTCGAAGAAGCTCTTGAGGCCCAGGCGGTACAGCGACAGCTTCTCGGGCGCCACCTGCGGCAGCAACTCACCCGGCGCGCGGGTGGCCAGCGACGAGGGCAGGTATTCCTTGATGGCGACCTGCTGGCCCTCGTTGTCAACGGCCAGGTAAACCACGCCGAAGCCGCCCGCGGACAGCTTGCGAACCACCCGGTAGCCGCCGATCACGGTGTCAGGCGGCAGCGGGGCTGGTTTGACCTTTGACATAATTTGAAGGAATGTTGGGGCCTGCCGGCGGCCCAGTCATCCGCGAAATCCCGCAACCTTGAGCGCAGGAGACCTCTGCATGGCAGTTTACAGCATGACCGGCTACGCCTCCGTGCAGCAAGGCACCACGGGCGGTGGGGCCGAAGCGGGCGCGAACATCCGCATCGGCCTGGAAATCCGCAGCGTCAACAGCCGGTTTCTGGACCTGGCCTTCCGCCTCGGCGACGAGCTGCGCGCGCACGAACCGGCGCTGCGAGAGTTGATCACGGGCCGTCTGAAGCGCGGCAAGGTGGAGGTGCGCGGCGGCATCGAGCGCGTGGGCGGGCAGTCCGTGCCCGTGCCCGGCCCCGAGACCCTGGATCGCCTGGCCAGCGCCCAGGCCGCCGTGCAGGCCCGCCTGCCCGAGGCGCGGCCGCTGAGCGTGGCTGATGCGCTGCGGCTGACCGCGGGCGCGGAATCAGCCGCCACCGAGGACTTCACCGAGACTCTAGCCGCCTTGGCCGCCCGGGCGCTGACCGACCTGATGGCTGCGCGCGAGCGCGAAGGCGCGCGGCTCGCCCAGATGCTGCTGTCCCACCTGGGCCAGTTGCGCGCCCTGGCCACCCAAGCCGCCCCGCTGGTGCCGCAGCTGGTGGAGCAGCAGCGCCAGCGCTTCCTGGAACGCTGGAAGGAGGCCATGGCCCTCGGCGAAGGCCAGGCCACGCCCGAAGCGGCGCAGGACCGCGCGCTGA
>NZ_JAYRZR010000092.1:0-16151 GCF_041916345.1 Ramlibacter sp. | reverse complement strand
GCCGTGTCTGAGAAACCAGCCCCGAAAACGAGGGGATTAAGACGCCCGAACCGCTTGTTCAGGCCCATCTCGTGTCTGAGAAACCAGCCCCGAAAACGAGGGGATTAAGACCTGAAGTTGGCCCTGGTCAGACGGTCAGGGACGTCTGAGAAACCAGCCCCGAAAACGAGGGGATTAAGACTTGCGCAGGAAGCCCGCCGCGCAGCGGTAGCCCGTCTGAGAAACCAGCCCCGAAAACGAGGGGATTAAGACCAAGTGAAATGCACCAATCGAGGGTTTCGCACGTCTGAGAAACCAGCCCCGAAAACGAGGGGATTAAGACGGGATACCTATCGGGTCGCGTCACCCGTTAGGGTCTGAGAAACCAGCCCCGAAAACGAGGGGATTAAGACCTGATGCGCACGAACACCTTGCGAGTGACGATCTGTCTGAGAAACCAGCCCCGAAAACGAGGGGATTAAGACGTCGTTCTTGTAGGCGCGATACTCTTCTGCCGTGAGTCTGAGAAACCAGCCCCGAAAACGAGGGGATTAAGACGTCAATCTCGTTGTAGAAGCGGTGCGCGTAGTTGTCTGAGAAACCAGCCCCGAAAACGAGGGGATTAAGACAGTCCTGCCCGTCCTGCACGACCGGCACGGCGTCTGAGAAACCAGCCCCGAAAACGAGGGGATTAAGACTGCGATCTCCGGGACCATCGTGTCCACCTCGCAGTCTGAGAAACCAGCCCCGAAAACGAGGGGATTAAGACCTTGCGCAGTGCCGCATTCTCGCGCTCCAGCGTCTGAGAAACCAGCCCCGAAAACGAGGGGATTAAGACTCATAAAAACCCCCCACCTCCTGCTTATAAGCGTCTGAGAAACCAGCCCCGAAAACGAGGGGATTAAGACCGGGGCCTGAGGTCACTTTCAGCAAGCTGGACCAGCACGCTAACCTGGATGCTACGGATTCACCAGCTGGGCCTTCAGCGCATCACCCACGCGCCCCACCTGCGCCCCACGCGACTCACCAAAGTCACGCCGGAACAGCCGCGCCGTCGGGTACCACGGCGAATCGTCCCGCTCCAGCAGCCAGCGCCAGTCCGCATTCGGTGGCAGCAGGATCCACACCGGCTTGCCCAGCGCCCCCGCGAGATGGGCGATGGCCGTGTCGACGGTGATCACCAGGTCCAGCGCCTCGATCGTCGCGGCGCTGTCCGCGAAGTCGCGCCACTCGGGCGTGAGGTCGGTCAGGCCGGCCTCGGCGACCGGCATGTCCGTGGCCGGGCCCGCGTCCCCCTTCTGCAGGCTGTAGGCCTGCACCCCGGGCAGCCGCGTGAGCGGCAGCAGCGCCGACAAGGGGATCGCGCGGTTGCGGTTGTTCACCTGCTGCATGGAGCCGGACCACGCGAAGCCCACGCGCAGGCCCGGCCCCTGCGCGGCCAGGCGCTGCGCCCAGCGCTCGCGCGGCTCGGCGGGCGCGCGCAGGTAGGCCACTGGCGCCGGCACGCTGGCGAGCGTGGTGCCCAGCCGCGCGGGCAGGTCCATCAACGCGGCATGGCCGTCGACCGTGAGGTTGCGGCCGGGTGTGAGGCATTCCACGCCCTCGAAACTCGCTTCCACCAGCGGCACCAGCTCGGGCTGCACCACGCAGGCCACCCGCGCCCCCTGCGCCTGCAGCAGCGGCACATAGCGCAGGAACTGGATCACGTCGCCCAGGCCCTGCTCACCGTAGACCGCGAGCGAAACGCCCGCGAGCGGCGTCGCGGCGGGGCCAGCCCATTCGTGCGCGGACTGGTAGAAGGCCGGTCGCTGCATGCGCTGCGTGTCGCGCCAGCGGCACTCGTACCAACGCCAGCCCTCTTCCAGGCGGCCGGCCAGCAGCAGCGTGAAGGCGAGGTCGAGTTCGGCCAGCACGAAGCCGGGTTGCATCGCCAGCGCGCGGCGCAGCGCCTCCTCGGCTTCGTCCAGCCGGTTCAGGTTCAGCAGAGCGGTGCCGAGGATGCGCACGGCGTAGGGATGTGCCGGCCCCAGTTGCACGGCGCGGCGCGCGTGCGCGAGCGAGCCCTCGAAGTCCTCCAGCCGCCACAGCACGCCGGCCAGGTCGACGTGCGCCTCCAGGAATTCGGGCTCGCGTTCGATGGCTTCGCGGTACAGCGCCACCGCGCGCTCCAGGTGGCCGCGCTGCTCCTGGCAGAAGCCGCCATGCAGCAGGTTGCCACGCGTGCGCGCGCCGAACTGCTCCAGCAGGTGGCCGTAGAGCGGCGCGGCCTGGGCGTACTCCCTGCGCGCGAGCAGCAGGTCGGCCAGTTCCTGCACCGGCTCCGCCTGCGTGGGCGCAAGCCGCGCGGCATCGCTCAGCCAGGCACAGGCCGTGAGGCCGTCACCGGTGCCCGCCAGCGCACGGGCCAGGCCCATGCGCGCCGGCACCGAGGCGGGCTCCTGCCGCAGCGCCTGCTGGAAGACCTGCACCGCTTCGTGGTAGCGCCCGCCGGCCAGCAGCGCGGCGCCCTGCTGCAACATCACGCGGGCAACAGGAAGTCGCGGCTGATGCGGCCGCCCAGCTCGTTCACACGGTCCAGGAACTGGGTCAGGAAGGCATGCAGCCCGTTGGCCAGGATCTCGTCGATGTCGCCGTACTGCAGCTCGGCGCGCAGCTTGCCGGCGCGTCGCTCGGTCTCGGCCGACTGGCCGTTGGACACCGCGGCCAGGTTGGCCACCACGTCGTTCATGCTGGCATGCAGCGAGCGCGGCATGTCCGCCCGCAGGATCAGCAGTTCGGCCACGCGCTCGGGTGTGATCACGTCGCGGTAGACCTTGCGGTAGATCTCGAAGCCGGAGACGGAACGCAGGATTGCGCTCCAGTGGTAGAAGTCGTACTCTTGGTCCTTCTCGCTCGCGGCACCGAAGAAGTCGCTCTGCACCGCGTGGAACTTCACGTCCACCAGGCGCGCGGTGTTGTCCGCGCGCTCCAGGAAGGTGCCCAGGCGCATGAAGTGCAGCGCCTCGTCCATCAGCATCGTGCCCACGGTCACGCCGCGCGAGAGATGCGAGCGGAACTTGACCCATTCGAAGAACTGGCCCGGGTCGCGCTCGAAGTCGCCGCCGCGCAGCATGCGGTTGAGTTCCAGCCAGGTCTGGTTCTGCGTCTCCCACACCTCGGTGGTGAGCGAGCCGCGCACCGCGCGGGCGTTCTCGCGGGCGGCGCGCAGGCAGGAGACGATGGACGAGGGGTTGCTCTCGTCGTCCACCATGAAGTGCATCACGCGGTCAGGCATGATCTCGCCATGCCGGGCGGTGTAGGCGGGCATCAGCTCGCTGATGGAGAGCATGCCCTGCCAGCCCACGCGCGAGACGGCGGCGGACTGCGGCAGCAGCGAGGTCTGGTAGTTCACGTCCAGCATGCGGGCGGTGTTTTCCGCTCGCTCGGTGTAGCGGGACATCCAGAAGAGGTGATCGGCGGTGCGTGACAGCATGTTCTTGTCCCCTCAGACTTCCAGCACCCAGGTGTCCTTGGTGCCGCCGCCCTGCGACGAGTTGACCACCAGGGAACCCTCCTTCAGCGCCACGCGCGTCAGGCCGCCGGGCACCATCTGCACCTCCTTGCCGGAGAGCACGAAGGGCCGCAGGTCGATGTGGCGCGGCGCGATGCCGCTTTCCACGAAGGTGGGGCAGGACGACAGTGACAGCGTGGGCTGCGCGATGTAGCCATCGGGCTTGGCGATCACGGCCTGGCGGAAATCCTCGATCTCGGCCTGGGTGGCCGCGGGGCCGACCAGCATGCCGTAGCCGCCGGCGCCATGCACCTCCTTCACGACCAGGTCCTTCAGGTTCGCCAGCACGTACTTCAGATCCTCCGGGTCGCGGCACATGTAGGTGGGCACGTTGGAGAGGATCGGCTTCTCGCCCAGGTAGAACTCGATCATCTTCGGCACGTAGGGGTAGATGGACTTGTCGTCCGCCACCCCGGTGCCGATGGCGTTGCACAGCGCCACGTTGCCGGCGCGGTAGACATCGAGCAGGCCGGCGCAGCCCAGGGTGGAGGTGGGCCGGAAGGCAAGCGGATCGAGGAAGTCGTCGTCGACGCGGCGGTAGATCACATCCACGCGCTTCGGGCCGCGCGTGGTGCGCATGTAGACGAAGCCATCCTTCACGAACAGATCCTGGCCCTCGACCAGCTCCACGCCCATCTGCTGCGCCAGGAAGGCGTGCTCGAAGTAGGCGCTGTTGTACATGCCGGGGGTGAGCACCACCACCGTGGGATCGTCGGTGGTGGAAGGCGCGGAGGCGCGCAGCGTCTCCAGCAGCAGATCCGGGTAGTGCATGACCGGCGCCACGCGATGCGTGCTGAACAGCTCGGGGAACAGCCGCATCATCATCTTGCGGTCTTCCAGCATGTAGCTCACGCCGCTGGGCACGCGCAGGTTGTCCTCCAGCACGAAGTACTCGCCTTCGCCCTTCGCGTTGGGCGCGCGCACGATGTCGATGCCGGCGATGTGCGAGTAGAGCTGGTTGGGCACGTTCACGCCCATCATCTCGGGCCGGAACTGCGCGTTCTTCAGGATCTGCTCCGCCGGCACGACACCGGCCTTGATGATCTCCTGCCCGTGATAGACGTCGTGGATGAAGCGGTTCAGCGCGGTGACCCGCTGCACCAGGCCTTTTTCCATGTCGCGCCATTCGCCCGCCGGAATGACCCGCGGGATCAGGTCGAAGGGGATCAGGCGCTCGGTGCCGGCGCCGTCCTCGTCCTTGGCGCCGTAGACGGCAAAGGTGATGCCCACGCGGCGGAAGATCATCTCCGCCTCCTCGCGCCGGGCCTTCATCAGCTCCGCCGGCTGGCGGGCCAGCCACTGGGCGTAGGTCTGGTAGTGGGCCCGCACGTCGGCCGCCCCTTGGACCCCTTGTGACTGCGACTGGCCCTGGCCGGCGCCCTGCACCTGGCGCTGCGAACCCGCAAGCTGGAACAGGGGCTGCCCAGGGGCCGGCAGGCTGGCAAACATCTCGTCGAATTTCTGCATGAGCGCGATCTCCGAAACACAGGATAGCAAGTTCCAGGCCGCGATCAGCCCTCCTTTGCCCGGTGATGCCAGTAACGCGGCGTCAGTTTCCGTTGGCAAAGCACCTCACCGGGCGCCCATGAACGCCAGTGCGCCGCGCCGCATTCGGCGGACGCCACCACCTGAATGCCCCGATCGCGCAGCCGCTGCAGCACAACCGGCGCCGGATGGCCGAAGCGGTTGCGATAGCCGGCCTGCACCACGGCCACCGCCGGCGACACCGCCACCAGGAAGGGCGTGCTGGAGGAGGTGGTGCTGCCGTGATGCGGCACCAGCAGGAAGTCGGCCTCAAGCGGCGCCCCGGCGCGCACGAGCGCGGCTTCCTGCGGCTGCTCGATGTCGCCGGCCAGCAGCGCGGCCCCCTCCGCCGTGGAGATTCGCAGCACGCAGCTCACGGCGTTCGGCCGCACGCCACGCGGCGGCTCGCCGGCCGGCGGATGCAGCACCTCGAAATGCACCCCATCCCAGCGCCAGCTGCTGCCGGCCACGCAGGCCCGTCCCGGCCGCAGGCGCAGCAGCGGGTGATCCGCCTCCAGGGAGCTGAGCAGGCCCGCCTGCGGCTGCATGCGCAGCACCGCGGCCGCCCCGCCGGTGTGGTCCTGGTCGCGATGGCTCAGCACGACCTGGGCCACGGTCTCGCCGCCGGCGCGCAGCAGGGGCACCAGCACGCGCTGGCCGGCATCCGTCTCGCGGCTGTAGGCCGGCCCGGTGTCATACACCAGCGTGTGGTGTGCCGTGCGCACGATCACCGCGTTGCCCTGCCCCACGTCCGCCGCGAGCAGCTCGAACCGCCCTTCGGCCGGCCGCGGCGCCTGCCACAGCAGCACCGGCAGCAGCAGCGGCAGGCCCAGCAGCCGCCAGGCCAGCGGCCCCTGCATCGCCAGCAGCAGGCCGCCCGCGACGCCTGCCGCGCCAGCCCACAGCGGGGCGGCGGGCGACGACCAGGTGGCCCCCGGCAGCAGTGCCAGCAGCTGCAGCAGGCCGCCCAGCGCGTCGACCGCCAGCGCCCCCAAGGTCCAGAGCGGCGCCCACAGCACCCCCGCCAGACCGAGGGGCGTGACGACCAGCGTGACCCAGGGGATGGCGACCAGGTTGGCCAGCAGGCCCACCGCGGACACCTGCTGGAACAGCAGCAGCGACAGGGGCGTGAGCGCCACCGTCACCACGACCTGCTCGCGCACCAGCTGGCGCAGGAAGCGGGTCGCGCGCGCCAGCCGCGTCGCGCGCTCCGGCGGCACCTCGGCCCGGGTGGTGGCGAACAGCACGCCGACGGCCACGAAGCTGAGCCAGAACCCGGCCTGCGCCAGGGACCACGGGTCGGCCGTCACCACCACGGCCGCGGCGGCCAGCCAGATGGCCGGCCAGGGCCAGCCGCGCCCTGCCAGCCGCAGCAGGGCCACCGTGGCCAGCATGCACACCGTGCGCTGCGCCGGAACGCCCCAGCCGGCAAAGAGCGCATAGGCCGCCGCGCAGAGCGCACCGCCGACCAGGGCCGCATGGGGCGCCGGCCAGCGCAGCATCAGGCCCGGCACGCGCCGCCAGGCGGCGCCGATCAGCCCCGCCGCGAGCCAGGCGAACATCGTCACGTGCAGGCCGGAGATGCTCATGAGGTGGGCCACGCCGGTGGCGCGGAACACATTCCAATCTGCGCGGTCGATGGCGCCCTGGTCGCCGACCACCAGGGCCGCCAGCACACCGGCCAGGCGCGCGTCCGGCACATGCGCGAACAGCGCATCACGCACCGCGTGTCGCGCGCGCTCCACCGGATGCCGCCAAGTCTGCGCCAGCAGCGTGGGCGCCTCGCGCGGGCCCGCACGCACATAGCCGGTGGCCTGCAGGCCCTGCTCCCACAGCCACAGCTCGTAGTCGAAGCCATGCGGGTTGACGTGTCCATGGGGCGCCTTCAGCCGCGCGACGAGCTGCCAGCGCTGGCCCGGCCGCAAATCGGGCGGCGTCCGCTGCAGATCGACGCGGCCGGCGGCCGCGGCCTCGGGTCCACCGTACCAGCCGAGAAGAAGGTCCTGGGGCACGGGCACCGGCTGGCCCGACGCCAGCGCCGCCTCCACCCGGAAGCGGAAGCGCACACCGGCATCGCTGCGCTGGGGCATGGCCGCGACCACGCCGGTGAGCTGCAGGTCGCGGCCCTCCAGCGCCGACGGCAGCCGCGCCTGCAGGCGCGCCTCGGCGCGCAGGCCGGTGACGCCCGCGGCCGCGCAGGCCGCCCCTGCCAGCAGCAGCGCGGCTTGCAGGCCCGCGAGGCGAGGCCGCCCCAGCCAGGGCGCCGCGAACAGCAGCAGGCCCGCGAGCAGCAGCCCCGCGTGCGCCCACGCAGGCCACAGCTCGGCCTGCTGCAATTGCAGCGCCGGCCCGAGCACCAGGCCGGCCAGCCCGGACGCCAGGCCGCCGGACGGCCGCGCCGAATGGTCATCGCTGCCTGGCTTGCCTCTTGCTACCATGACCGCCATGTCCATCCATGCCGCCCTGAACCACGTCACCCACTACCGCTACGACCGGCCCGTGCAGCTCGGTCCCCAGGTGGTGCGACTGCGCCCCGCACCACACTGCCGCAGCAAGGTGATCTCCTACTCGCTGCGAGTGGAGCCCACGGGCCACTTCATCAACTGGCAGCAGGACCCCTTTGCGAACTACCAGGCGCGGCTGGTGTTCCCGGAGAAGACGACCGAGTTCAAGGTCACGGTGGACGTGGTCGTGGAGATGGCGGTCTACAACCCGTTCGACTTCTTCCTGGAGCCGAGCGCCGAGAAGTTCCCCTTCGCCTACGCACCCGAGGTCGCGCAGGAGCTGGCGCCCTACCTCGCCTGCGAACCCGCCGGGCCGCTGGTGCAGGCCTACCTGGACCGCATCGACCGCCGGCCGCGGGCCACCATCGACTTCCTCGTGGCGCTGAACCAGCAGTTGCAGCAGGACGTGCGCTACCTGATCCGCATGGAGCCGGGCGTGCAGAAGCCCGAGGAGACGCTGCAGAAGGCCAGCGGCTCCTGCCGCGACTCGGGCTGGCTGCTGGTGCAGCTGCTGCGCCACTGCGGCCTGGCCGCGCGCTTCGTCTCGGGCTACCTGATCCAGCTCAAGCCCGATGTGAAGGCCCTGGACGGGCCCAGCGGCACCGAGGTGGACTTCACCGACCTGCATGCCTGGTGCGAGGTGTACCTGCCTGGCGCCGGCTGGGTCGGCCTGGACCCCACCTCCGGCCTGCTGGCGGGCGAAGGTCACATCCCGCTGGCGTGCACGCCGCAGCCCTCGGGCGCGGCGCCCATCGAAGGCCTGGTGGACGAGGCGGAGGTCGAGTTCAGCCACCACATGGCGGTGACGCGCATCCACGAGTCGCCGCGCGTGACCAAGCCCTACACCGAGGACCAGTGGGCCGAGGTGCAGGCGCTGGGCGAGGCGGTGGACCGCGAGCTGGTGGATGGCGACGTGCGCCTCACCATGGGCGGCGAGCCCACCTTCGTGTGCGTGTCGGATCGCGATGCTCCCGAGTGGAATACCGACGCATTGGGCCCCACCAAGCGGGGCTATGCCACGGAACTGGTTCACAAGCTGCGCGCGAAATACGGCGCAGGCGGCTTCCTGCATTTCGGCCAGGGCAAGTGGTATCCGGGCGAGCAGCTGCCGCGCTGGGCCCTGTCGATCTGCTGGCGCGCCGACGGCCAGCCCTGCTGGCGCAACCCCGACCTGTTCGCCGATGAGCGTCAGACCTTCCGCTACACGGCCGAGGACGCGCAGCGCTTCATCAACCGCCTGGCGCAGCGCCTGGGCGTGACCGACAAGTACATCCAGACCGGCTACGAGGACGTCTTCTACTACCTCTGGCGCGAGCGCCGGCTGCCGGTGAACGTGGATCCGTTCGACACGCGCCTGGACGACGAGATGGAGCGCCAGCGGCTGCGCCGCATCTTCGAGCAGAAGCTCGATTCGCCAGTGGGCTATGCGCTGCCGCTGCAGGCCAATGCCGGCAGCCCCGCGCTGGCGGGCCCGGTGTGGACCACGGGGCCCTGGTTCTTCCGCGACGAGCGCATGTACCTGATGCCGGGCGATTCGCCCATGGGCTACCGGCTGCCGCTGGACTCGCTGCCGTGGGTGAGCGCGGGCGACTACCCGCACCTGATCGCGCAGGACCCGTTCGATCCGCGCGCGCCGCTGCCGCAGCCGGCGGCCCTGCGCGCCCAGTATCCCGACGGCCGGTTCGGCCCGGCGCAGGGTGCCGCGGGCCAGTTTGCCGAAGGCGGCACCGTGGCCGGCGGCGCGCTGGCGGGCGGCACCGGCCTGCCGGGGGCCACGGTGTGGCCCGGTGCCGAGGCCGCCAATCTGCACGGCGAAGGCGAGCCCTCGCACGCCACCACGGCGCAGGCCACGCGCACGCCCAGCCGCTTCGAATCCGCCCACTGGATCACGCGGACCGCGCTGTGCGTGGAGACGCGCGACCCGCAGCGTGCCAACGGCCCCAAGGCCGAGCGCGAGCATGGCGGCCAGAGCGGCGTGCTGTACGTCTTCATGCCGCCCCTGGCCAAGCTGGAGGACTACCTGGCCCTGCTCACGCAGGTGGAGGCCACCGCCGAGGACCTGGGCGTGAAGATCGTGCTGGAGGGCTACCCGCCGCCGCGCGATCCGCGCCTGAAGCTGCTGCAGGTGACGCCCGATCCGGGCGTGATCGAGGTCAACATCCACCCCGCGCACGACTGGAACGAGCTGGTCGATCACACCGAGTACCTGTACGAGGCCGCGTTCGAGTGCCGCCTGACCGCCGAGAAGTTCATGACCGACGGCCGCCACACCGGCACCGGCGGCGGCAACCACTTCGTGCTGGGCGGCGCCACGCCGGCCGACTCGCCCTTCCTGCGCCGGCCCGAGCTGCTGGCGAGCCTGCTGCTGTACTGGCACAACCACCCCAGCCTCAGCTACCTTTTCAGCGGCCTCTTCATCGGTCCCACCAGCCAGGCCCCGCGCGTGGACGAGGCCCGCAACGACCAGCTGTACGAGCTGGAGATCGCGCTGCGCGAGATCGAGCGCGCCCGGCAGATCCACGGCCAGGGCATGCCGCCGTGGCTGGTGGACCGCACGCTGCGCAACATCCTGGTGGACGTGACCGGCAACACGCACCGCAGCGAGTTCTGCATCGACAAGCTGTACTCGCCGGACAGCAGCACCGGCCGCCTGGGCCTGCTGGAACTGCGCGCCTTCGAGATGCCGCCGCACGCCCGCATGAGCGTGGTGCAGCAGCTGCTGATCCGCGCGCTGATCGCGCGCTTCTGGAACGAGCCCTACCGCGCACCCGTCACCCGCTGGGGCACGGAGCTGCATGACCGCTGGCTGCTGCCCAGCTTCGTGTGGATGGACCTGCAGGATGTGCTGGCGGAGATGCGACAGGCCGGCTACGCGTTCGACGACGCGTGGTTCGCGCCGCACTTCGAGTTCCGCTTCCCGATGGTCGGCCAAGTCGATGCGATGGGCGTGGAACTGACGCTGCGCAATGCGCTCGAGCCCTGGCACGTGATGGGCGAGGAAGGCGCGCCGGGCGGCACCGTGCGCTACGTCGATTCATCGCTGGAACGCATCGAGGTCAAGGTGACCGGGCTGAACGAGAGCCGCTATGTCGTCACCGTCAACGGCCGCGCGCTGCCGCTGCAATCGACCGGCACCGTGGGCGAGTTCGTCGCCGGCGTGCGCTATCGCGCCTGGGCCCTGCCCTCGGCGCTGCACCCCACCATCGGCGCGCACGCGCCGCTGACCTTCGACATCGTCGATACCTGGATGAACCGCTCGCTGGCGGGCTGCCAGTACCACGTGGCGCACCCGGGCGGCCGCAACTACGTGACCTTCCCGATCAACGCCTACGAGGCCGAGAGCCGGCGCCTCTCGCGCTTCTTCCGCATGGGCCACTCGCCCGGCCGCACCGTGGTGCCGCCGGCGTCGATCAACGTGCCGGGCAGCCGGGAGTTTCCGTTCACGCTGGATTTGCGGCGGTAGGGGGAACGCTGGGGTTGCGCTGCGCTCCACCCCAGCCTACGGAGAGCGAACCACCTCGGCTGGCTTGCGTAGGCTGGGGTGGCAGCGCAGCGAAACCCCAGCGATCACCCGATCGTCATCAGCGACGCGTTGCCACCCGCCGCGGCGGTGTTGATGCTCACGCTGCGCTCGGTCACCAGGCGATGCACCGGCACCGATGCATCGCCGGGCGCAAGCCGCTCGACGCCGATGACAGGCCCGGCGCGTTCCGCCAGCTCGCGCTGCACGCGCCGCAAGTCGTCCTCGCTGCCGTGCAGCAGCACGGCATCGAAGCGGGCTTCCGGCGCCGTCCAGTCGCTCGCCAGCACGATGGCGGCGCGCACGTCAGGCGGCAGCACCTGGGCGAGCCCCGACGCCTCCGCCGGCCACACCGCGCGGCTGCCCACGGCCAGCACGCCGGCCAGTTGCAGCAGCCGGTCATCATCGGTCGCAGCCAGGCACAGCACCGCCTGCCGCGGGGCCAGGCTGTAGACATTGCGCTCGCCCGTTGGGCCAGGCAGCACCAGCGAGGCACCGGGCCGCGCGGCCCGGGCCGCGTCGTCGCAAGCCTGCGCCAGCGTAGCGCGACCCTGGGCAGACGCCCACGCCCGCAAGGCGCGCAGCGGCGCGGACATGGCCGTCGTCGCAGGCGCAACACCCCCGGCGGCTGCCGCTTCGGACAAGCCCAGCGCGTTCCCCAGCGCGTTCCCCAGCACGTCCCGCGGCGCCTGCGCCAGCAGCCGGTACAGGTACAGCGGCCCGCCCGCCTTGGGCCCCGTGCCAGACAGGCCTTCGCCGCCGAAGGGCTGCACCCCCACCACCGCGCCCACCATGTTGCGGTTGACGTAGATGTTGCCCACGTGCGCCGCCTCCAGCACGCGCGCGATGGTCTCGTCGATGCGCGTGTGCAGGCCCAGGGTCAGGCCGTAGCCGGTGCGGCGGATCTGCAGCAGCAGCGCGTCCAGCTCCTCGCGGCGCCAGCGCAGCACGTGCAGCACCGGCCCGAACACCTCGCGCTGCAGTTCGTCCAGGCTCCCGATCTCGATCACCGTCGGCAGCACGAAGCTGCCTTCGGTGAGCGCATGCAGCGCCGGCGCGGCCACCTGCAGCACGCGCCGGCCACGCGCGCGCATCGTGTCGATGTGTCGCTGGATGCCAGCGCGCGCCTCCTCGTCGATCACCGGCCCCACGTCGACCGCCAGACGCGACGGATCGCCCACCCGCCACTGCGCCATCGCGCCCAGCAGCATCTCCAGCACGCGGTCGGCCGCGTCTTCCTGCACGCACAGCACGCGCAGGGCCGAGCAGCGCTGGCCCGCGCTGTCGAAGGCGGAAGTCAGCACGTCGGCCACCACCTGTTCGGCCAGCGCGGAGGAGTCCACGATCATCGCGTTCTGCCCGCCCGTCTCCGCGATCAGCGGCACGGCGCGACCGCCGACGCCCACGCGACCCGCCAGCGTGCGCTGCAGGATGCGCGCGACCTCGGTGGAGCCAATGAACAGCACACCCTGCACGCGCTCATCGGCCACCAGCCGCGCGCCCACCGTCTCCCCCGGGCCGGGCAGCAGCTGCAGCGCCGCGCGCGGCACGCCGGCCGCATGCAGCAGGCGCACCGCTTCCGCCGCCACCAGCGGCGTCTGCTCCGCCGGCTTGGCGAGCACGGCATTGCCCGCTGCCAGCGCGGCGGCCACCTGGCCCGTGAAGATCGCGAGCGGGAAGTTCCATGGGCTGATGCACACCACCGGCCCCAGCGGCTGCGAGGCACCGTCGGCGAGCTGCTCCGCCGCCTGCCGCGCGTAGTAGCGCAGGAAGTCCACCGCCTCGCGCACTTCCGCCACCGCGTTGGCGGCGGACTTGCCGGCTTCGCGGATCAGCAGGCCCAGCAGGCGCTCCATCTCCGCCTCCATGCGGTCCGCCGCACGCAGCAAGGCCCGCGCACGCTCGCTGGCGGGCGTGGCGGCCCATGCGGGTGCACCGGCCTGCGCGGCGGCAAGTGCGGCATCCACATCGGCCTGCGTGGCCTCGTGCACGATGCCCACGAGATCACGGCGGTCGGCAGGGTTGCGCACCTCCACGGTGGCGCGGCTCGCGTGCCCCACCGCATCGGCCAGGATCGGGCCCGCCTTCCAAGGCGATGACGCCTCGCCGGCCAGCTGGTGCGCCAACCGCGCCAGCTGCAGCTCGTCAGCGAGGTCGAGGCCGCGGGAGTTGGCGCGCTCCGCACCGTACAGATCACGCGGCAGCGGAATCGCCGGATGCGGCAAGCCCGTCGCGCCCTCTTTCAGTGCAGCCGCCTCCACCGTGCACACCGGGTCTTCCACCAGCGCCTCCAGAGGCAAAGAGGCATCGGCGATGCGGTTCACGAACGAGGTGTTCGCACCGTTTTCGAGCAGACGGCGCACCAGATAGGCGAGCAGCGTCTCGTGCGTGCCGACCGGCGCGTAGATGCGGCAGGGCCGGCCCAGGCCGCCGGCGGAGGGGGCCGCCACCACCTGCTCATAGAGCGGCTCGCCCATGCCGTGCAGGCACTGGAACTCATACTGCGTGGGCGACCAGCCGGCCGGCCCCGCCATCTCGTGGATGGCCGCGAGCGTGTGGGCGTTGTGGGTGGCGAACTGCGGGAACACCGCATCCGGCGCGGCCAGCAGCTGGCGCGCGCAGGCGAGGTACGCCAGATCGGTGTGCGGCTTGCGTGTGTACACCGGGTAGCCGGCCTGGCCGTCGACCTGGGCGCGCTTGATTTCCGAATCCCAGTAGGCGCCCTTGACCAGCCGCACCATGAGCCGGCGGCCGCTGCGCCGCGCGAGATAGATGAGGAAGTCCACCACCGCGGGGCAGCGCTTCTGGTAGGCCTGCACCACGAAGCCCAGGCCGTTCCAGCCCGCAAGCTGCGGCTCCAAGGCCAGGCGCTCCAGCAGGTCGAGCGAGAGCTCCAGCCGGTCCGCCTCTTCCGCGTCGATGTTCAGGCCGATGTCGTAGCGCTTGGCCAGTGCGGCCAGGCGCACCAGCACGGGCAGCAGCTCGCCCATCACGCGGTCATGCTGCGCGCGACTGTAGCGCGGGTGCAGGGCCGACAGCTTGATCGAGATGCCCGGCCCCTCGTGGATGCCGCGCCCGGCCGCCGCTTCCCCGATGGCGTGGATGGCCGCCTCGTAGGCGTGCAGGTAGCGCTCGGCATCCTGCGCGGTCAGGGCCGCCTCGCCCAGCATGTCGTACGAGTAGCGGAAGCCCTGCGCCTCGCGCGGACGCGCATGGGCCAGCGCCTGGGCGATGGTCTCGCCCGTGACAAACTGCTCGCCCATCATGCGCATGGCCAGATCCACGCCCTTGCGGATCAGCGGCTCGCCGCCCAGGCCCACCAGTCGCGCCAGGGCCGACGACAGGCCCGACTCGCTGTGCGTCGCCACGAGCCGGCCCGTGAGCAGCAGGCCCCACGTTGCCGCATTGACGAAGAGCGACGGGCTGCGCCCCAGGTGCGCATGCCACTGGCCCTGCGCGATCTTGTCGCGGATCAGCGCGTCGCGCGTCGCCGCATCCGGAATGCGCAGCAGCGCCTCCGCCAGGCACATCAGGGCCACGCCCTCCTGCGAGGACAGCGCATATTCGCGCAGCAGGCCCTGCACCAGGCCCTCACGGCCGGCATCGGTCTTGCGTTCACGCAGGCCGCGCGCGAGGCGCATCGCCAGGGCCTGCGCCCGCTCGCCCGCCTCCACGGGCAGGCGGGCCCGCGGCAGCAGCGCGGCCACGGCCTGCGGCTCCGGCAGGCGCCACGCGGCGGTGATCGCGTCGCGCAACGGGGAGCGATCGGGGCGCGTCGGGCCGAGGAAGTCCGTGAACGGCGGCCGCAGCGCGGCGCGTGGCGATGCAAGGGGGGTCGGGGCGGTCATGGCGATCGGCAAGGGGACTGAAGATGCCGAATGATCTGCCGTCTTTCTTCGAATTAAACTCGGAATCAGTTTCCAGAGACCGAATTTTTCACCATGAACGCGCCTGCCCTCGACCGCATCGACCGCCGCATCCTGCAGGCCCTGCAACAGGACGGCCGGCTCACCAACCTGAAGCTGGCCGAGCAGGTGGCGCTGTCGCCCACCGCGGTGCTGGCGCGCGTGCAGCGCCTCACCCGCGACGGCTACATCCTGGGCTACGAGGCACGCCTCAATCCGGCCCTGCTGGGCGCGGCCATGCTAGTCTTCGTGGAGGTGCAGCTGGATCGCACCACGCCCAACGTGTTCGAGCAGTTCAAGGCCGCCGTGGAGGTGCACCCCGAGATCATGGAGTGCCACATGGTGGCGGGCGGCTTCGACTACCTGCTGAAGACGCGCGTGGCCGACATGCAGGCCTATCGCGCCTTCGCGGGCACCACCTTGTGGCAGCTGCCCGGCGTGCGCGAAACGCGCACCTATGCGGTGATGGAGGAAGTGAAGAACTCCACCCATCTGCATCTCGCATGAGCGCGCACGGGCGCGCATACAACAGCCGGTTGGACCCATCATGACCGCGATGTGACAATAGGCCGGCCCGTGGACCAACCCGACCCCTCGCTGTTCGGCAGCCCTGCCGATGAGACGCCGGCCCAGCTTGCCGCCGCACTCGCACCGCCCGCCACGCCCGGCCACTTCGACGAGCTGCGCGGCGCCGAGGCGGCGCCAGTGGACGCGGCGGCGCATGCCAGCGAGCCCGCGCCTGTCGCGCCCCATTGGGCCCGCTTCTTCGACACGCTGGGGCGCGAGGGCTTCGCCGACCTGAACCGCCGCACGCAGAACCTGCAGCGGCAGGTGCGCGACAACGGCATCACCTACAACGTCTATGCCGATGCGAACGGCCCGCAGCGGCCCTGGTCGCTGGATCTGTTCCCGCTGATCCTCACGCCGCCCACGTGGCAGCGCATCGAGGCCGGCGTGCTGCAGCGCGTGCGCCTGCTGGAGGCCATGCTGGACGACGTGTACGGCCCGCAGACCCTGCTGGCCGGCGGCCTGCTGCCGCCCGCGCTGGTGCAGGGCCACCCGGGCTACCTGCGCGCCATGCACGGCGTCAAGCCGGCCGGCGGGCGGCGGCTGCACATCGCCGCCTTCGACCTGGCGCGCGATGCCGATGGCGCCTGGTGGGTGGTGAC
>NZ_JAYRZR010000091.1:0-16339 GCF_041916345.1 Ramlibacter sp. | reverse complement strand
ATCGATCCCAAGCGCCGCGGCTCCGCCAAGGTGGTGCGCCCGCAGGTGAAGCTGATCGATGGCGCTGGCAACGAGGTCAAGATCCCCGGCACCGACCACTCGGTGACCATCGCGTTCCAGGTGGGCGCGCTGATCCAGGTGCGCGACGGCCAGGACGTGGGCCCCGGCGAAGTGCTGGCCCGCATCCCGGTGGAAGGCCAGAAGACCCGCGACATCACGGGCGGTCTGCCGCGCGTGGCCGAGCTGTTCGAGGCCCGTTCGCCCAAGGACAAGGGCGTGCTGGCCGAGATGACCGGCACGGTGTCGTTCGGCAAGGAGACCAAGGGCAAGGTGCGCCTGCAGATCACCGACCCGGACGGCAAGGTCTGGGAAGAGCTGGTGCCCAAGGAGAAGAACATCCTGGTGCACGAAGGCCAGGTGGTCAACAAGGGCGAGTCCGTGGTGGACGGCCCGGCCGATCCGCAGGACATCCTGCGCCTGCTGGGCATGGAGGAACTCGCGCGCTATATCGTCGACGAGGTGCAGGACGTCTACCGTCTGCAGGGCGTGAAGATCAACGACAAGCACATCGAGGTGATCGTTCGCCAGATGCTGCGCCGCGTGATCATCGAGAACCCGGGCGAGTCCGACTACATCGCCGGCGAGCAGGTGGAGCGCTCCGAGATCCTGGACACCAACGACCGCCTGCGCGGCGAGGGCAAGATCCCGGCGACCTACAGCAACCTGCTGCTTGGCATCACCAAGGCCTCGCTGTCCACCGACTCGTTCATCTCCGCCGCCTCCTTCCAGGAGACGACGCGCGTGCTGACCGAGGCGGCCATCATGGGCAAGCGCGACGAGCTGCGCGGCCTGAAGGAAAACGTGATCGTGGGCCGTCTCATCCCGGCCGGCACGGGCATGGCCTACCACCAGGCACGCAAGGTCAAGGACCAGATGGACGAGGCCGAGCGCCGCGCCATCGCCGACGCCGAAGCGGCCGAGCTGGCTGCGGCCACCGAGGGCCAGGCCGACGCGGGTGAAGGCGCCGTCGGCGCCGAATAAGCGCGTCCGCCGATACACTGCGAGCGCCATCGCCCGGCCGGGCGATGGCGCTTTTTTCATTCCGGGGGATGCCCCTGTCCACCTCGCTCGTTGCCTGGAGCCTGTTCGCCCTCACGGTCTTCTGGGCCGTGGGTGCCTACAACCGCCTGGTTCGGCTGCGCGCCGAGATCAAGACCGCCTTTGCCGCCTTCGACACCGAGGTCACGCGCCTGCTCGACCTGCTGCGTGGCATGCTGCCACCGGAGGACGCACTGGCGGTCTCGCAGTTCGACGGCGGCAGCGCGATCTGGGCCGGCCTGCAGGGCGCGCTGGCGCAGTGCGATGCCTCGCTGGCCGCCGCCCGCCACCGCCCGCTGGAAGCGGAGCGCATGGGCGCGCTCGGCGCCGCACGCGACGCGCTGGCCACGGCCTGGGCGCGGGTGCAGGCCGAGGATGCGCATGACCTCGCGGGTCCGCGCGTGCCCGAGACCCTGCACCAGCGGCACCAGGCCCTGCTGCACGGCGTGCAGGCGGAAGAGCAGCGCCTCGCCCAGGCCGTTGCGCGCTACAACGCGGCGATCCGCCAGTTCCCCGCGGTGCTGCTGGCCCTGCTGTTCCGCTTCGAGCCGGCCCGCGCACCGGTGATGACGCCGTGAGCGCCGGCCACAATGCGGCCATGGCCGAGACCGCTGTTCCCCTCTGGCGCCAATTGCTGGCCGCCGCTTCGGTGTTGCAGGCCGTGCGTCGCGGCGGGTCGGCCACGCCGGCGCTGGACGCCATCGAAGGCGTGCTGCGGCCCGGCGCGCAGGCACTGGCCTACCACGCCCTGCGCGAGCTGGGCCGCGCCGAGGCGATCCGCCGGCAGCTCGCGCCCCGCAAGCCGCCCGCGGACGTCGATGCCTTGCTGTGCGTGGCGCTGGCACTGGCCTGGGACCCATCGCGCGCGCCCTACGCGCCCTTCACCCTGGTGGACCAGGCGGTGGAGGCCGCCAAGCGCACGCCGGCCATGCGGCCGCGCCACGCCTTCGTCAACGCCTGCCTGCGCCGCTTCCTGCGCGAGCGAGACGCGCTGGTGGCCGCGACCGACCGCGACCCGGTGGCGCAGTGGAACCACCCTGCCTGGTGGATCGAGCGCGTGCGGGCAGACCACCCCGCGCACTGGCAGGCGATCCTGCGGGCAGCGCGCGCGCCGGCGCCGCTCACGCTGCGCGTGAACGCGCGACGCGCCACCGTGGCCGAGGTGCAGGAGGCCCTGGCCCGTGAAGACATCGGGTGTCGTCCCGTCGGCGGCATGGCCTTGCAGCTCGACCACCCGCGTCCGGTGCCGGCCCTGCCTGGCTATGCGCAGGGCCTGTGGTCGGTGCAGGATGCCGGCGCCCAGCTGGCCGCCCCGCTGGTGGCGCAGGCGGTACAGGGTATCGCCCGGCCGCGCCTGCTGGATGCCTGCGCCGCGCCCGGCGGCAAGACCAGCCACCTGCTGGAGCTGTGCGAAGCCGATCTGCTGGCGCTGGATGTCGACCCCGCCCGCTGCCGGCGCATCCACGACAACCTCGCCCGCCTGGGCTTGCAGGCCGAGGTGCGCGCGGCGGATGCCGGGGAGCCAGCCGGCTGGTGGGACGGCCGACCGTTCGACGCCATCCTGCTGGACGCCCCCTGCACCGCCTCGGGCATCGTGCGCCGTCACCCGGACGTGCCCTGGCTGCGCCGTGCCCGTGACGTGGCGCGCCTTGCCGCCCAGCAGGACAGGCTGCTGGCCGCGCTCTGGCCGCTGCTGCGGCCGGGCGGCGCGCTCGTCTATTGCACCTGTTCGGTGTTCCGGGCGGAAGGCGAGGATCGGATGGCAGCGTTTGTTGCGCACAACAGTGACGCCCTGCGCCAGCCCGCGCCCGGCCACTTAATTCCCCAAACGGGGGCGCCCGCCCAGGGGCTCCCGGACAATGGGGGCGGTGACCACGACGGCTTCTTTCACGCGGTGCTGCGCAAGCGGGCGCCGGATTCGCCCCTGGGCGCTCCGGCTGGCTGAGCCTGCGCGCCGCGCGCTTGCGGCCGTGACGCTCTGGGCCGGCCTGGCCCTGCTGGGGGTGCTGCGTGCCCATGCCGCCGAAGTCACGGTGCTGCAGGTGGAGCGCGCGGACGAAGGCATGCTGCTGTCGGCCACCGTCGCCTTCGAACTGCCGTCCGTGGTGGACGACGCGCTGGCCAAGGGCATCCCGATGTTCTTCGTCGCCGAGGCCACCCTCACGCGGGACCGCTGGTGGTGGACGGACAAGAAGGTCGCTACCGCCACGCGCCACATGCGGCTGGCGTTCCAGCCGCTCACGCGACGGTGGCGGCTGCAGGTCTCGCCGCAGCCCATCGGGCAATCCGGCTCGGTGCTGGCGCAGAGCTTCGACACCCGCGAAGAGGCCCTGGCCGCCATCCAGCGCATCAGCCGCTGGCGCATCGCCGACGCGGCCGAGGTGGAGGCCGATGCCGGCCACGGGGTCGAATTCCGTTTCCGGCTGGACGTGTCGCAGCTGCCGCGCCCGTTCCAGATCGGCGCCGTCGGCCAGTCGGAGTGGAACATCAGCGCGGCACGCAGTCTGCGCCTGCCGGCGGGCGAAGGAACGCGGTGAACGCCTCGGATGGCCAGCCGCGCTCCCTGCTGGAAGGGTCCCGCGCGCTGCGCGGCGCCTTTGCCGTCGGCCTGCTGGTGGCCGCGGCACTGGCCATCGTCCTGCTGTTCCTGCTGACCCAGGCCACCGGCAACCGCGAGCTGTACGAGCGCAACTATGGCCGCCTGTTCGTGCTGAACATGGTGGTGGGCGGCGTGCTGCTGGCGGTGATCCTCTGGGTGGCCTGGCGGCTGATCTCGCGCCTGCGCCGCGGGCGCTTCGGCAGCCGCCTGCTCATCAAGCTGGCCGCCATCTTCGCGCTGGTCGGCTTCGTGCCCGGGCTGCTGATCTACGTGGTCTCCTACCAGTTCGTCTCGCGCTCCATCGAGAGCTGGTTCGACGTGAAGGTGGAGGGCGCGCTCGACGCCGGCCTCAGCCTGGGCCGCGCCACCCTGGACACGCTGGCGAGCGATTTCGCCGGCAAAACCCGCGCGGCCGCTGCCCAGCTCGCCGAGACGCCCGATGCTTCGGCCGGCCTGACCCTGGAGCGCCTGCGCGACCAGCTGGGCGCCACCGATCTCGTGTTGTGGAACGCCAGCGGCCAGATGATCGCCAGCGCCGGCCAGTCGCGCTTCCAGCTCACGCCCGAGCGGCCGCCGCCGCAGCAGCTGCGCAATGCGCGCACCCAGCGATCCCTCGCGGTGATCGAGGGGCTGGACGACCCGGGCCTCATGGCGATCAGCAATGCCCGCATCAAGGCCCTGGCCCTGGTGCCGCAGCCCAGCTGGGGCCTGCTGGCCGAGACGCGCTTCCTGCAGGCCACGCAAGGCATCCCGCCCGCGCTGGTGGCCAATGCCATCGCGGTGCAGGAGGCCAACCGCGAGTACCAGGAGCGCGCGCTCGCGCGCCAGGGCCTTCGGCGCATGTACATCGGCACGCTCACGCTCAGCCTGTTCCTGGCTGTGTTCGGCGCCATCCTGCTGGCCGTGGTGCTGGGCAACCAGCTCGCGCGGCCGCTGCTGATGCTGGCCGCCGGCGTGCGCGAGGTGGCCGCGGGTGACCTGTCGCCCAAGCCGGCGCTGCAGGGCAAGGACGAACTGGGCGGCCTGACGCGATCCTTCGCCGACATGACGCACCAGCTGGCCGATGCCCGTGCCGCGGTGGAAAAGAGCATGGAAGAGGTCAACGCCGCCCGCGCGCGCCTGCAGACCATCCTGGACAACCTCACCGCCGGCGTGATCGTGCTGGATGCCGAGGGGCGCATCCAGGACACCAACCCCGGCGCCACCCGCATCCTGCGCGCGCCGCTGGCCGCGCGCGAGGGGCGCAAGCTGGCCGAGATCGAGGGTCTGGAGGCCTTCGGCGCGGCGGTGCAGCAGCGCTTCGACGATTACCTGAACGACCGCAGCCAGAGCAACCTGGGCCACTGGCAGGACTCCTTCGAGCTCACCGCCGGCCCCGCCACCGGCGGCCCGGCCAACAGCGTGACCCTGGTCGCGCGCGGCGCCGAGATGCCCGGCGACGCGCGCCTGCTGGTCTTCGACGACATCTCCGAGATCGTCTCCGCGCAGCGCGCGCAGGCCTGGGGCGAGGTGGCGCGGCGCCTGGCGCACGAGATCAAGAACCCGCTGACGCCGATCCAGCTGTCGGCCGAACGCCTGGAGAAGAAGCTCACCGGCAAGCTGGAGGAGCCCGAGCGCGCGGTGCTCGCGAAATCGGTCCACACCATCGTGGACCAGGTCGACGCCATGAAGCGGCTGGTGAACGAATTCCGCGACTACGCGCGCCTGCCGGCGGCGGAGCTGAAGCCAGTGGACCTGAACGCCCTGGTGCAGGACGTGCTGCATCTCTACGCCCGCGAGGGCGATGCGGCATCGGCCTCGCAGGTGCCGGTGCGCGCCGACCTCGACACGCGATGCCCGCCCGTGCTGGGTGACGCGCAGCAGCTGCGCCAGGTGATCCACAACCTGCTGCAGAACGCACAGGATGCCACCGAGGGCCGGCCTGTGCGCGAGGTGCTGATCCGCACCCAGTGGAGCGAGCCGGCCCACCGAGTGCGCCTCGTGGTGCAGGACAGCGGCATCGGCTTTCCGGAGCACATCCTCAAGCGGGCCTTCGAGCCCTATGTGACCACCAAGCCCAAGGGCACCGGCCTGGGCCTGGCAGTCGTGAAAAAAATCGCGGACGAGCACGGCGCGCGCATCGACCTGAAGAACCGCACCGACAACGGTGTGGTACAGGGCGCACAAGTCTCGTTATCATTCGCAGTTGCAAGTTAGCAACACGCCCTTGCCGCAACCCGCCCCTTCCGAGGCACGCCCTTCCTTTTGCGCATAGAGAGCCGATGGCAAACATTCTGGTGGTCGACGACGAACTGGGCATCCGCGACCTGTTGTCGGAAATCCTCAACGACGAGGGGCACTCGGTCGAGCTGGCCGAGAACGCGGCCCAGGCCCGCGCCGCGCGCCAGCGCCTGCGGCCCGATCTGGTGCTGCTGGACATCTGGATGCCCGACACCGACGGCGTGACGCTGCTGAAGGAGTGGTCCACCACGGGTCTGCTCAGCATGCCGGTCGTCATGATGAGCGGCCACGCCACCATCGAGACGGCGGTGGAGGCCACCAAGATCGGCGCCCACTCCTTCCTGGAGAAGCCGATCACGCTGCAGAAGCTGCTGAAGGCGGTGGAAGCCGGCCTGGCGCGCAATGCCGGCCCGGCACCCGCCGCCGCGGCGGCCCCCGCGCATGGCCTCGTGCACACGCAGATGGTGCGCAAGCCGGGCACGAGCAGCCCCTACAGCCTGCCGCCGGCCGCGGCCGACCTCACGGTGGAGGCCGCCATGACCGGCGGCCAGAGCCTGCCCCCGCCGATGGAGATCGGCCCCCAGGCGCGCCAGCTCTTCGAGCTGGACAAGCCGCTGCGCGACGCCCGCGACGAGTTCGAGAAGTGCTACTTCGAGTTCCACCTCGCCAAGGAAGGCGGCTCCATGACCCGCGTGGCCGAGAAGACCGGCCTTGAGCGCACGCACCTGTACCGCAAGCTCAAGCAGCTGGGCGTGGACCTCTCGCGCGGCAAGCGCAGCGCGGCCTGAACGCCACGCGCGGATGCAGGCCGCGCGAGCCTGCTACAATGCGCGGCTCACGGCCCGGTAGCTCAGTTGGTAGAGCAGCGGATTGAAAATCCGCGTGTCGGTGGTTCGATTCCGCCCCAGGCCACCAGAATCAGGCGCCCAACTGTTCGCAGTTGGGCGTTTTCATTTCCGGGTTCCGCGACACCACGCGGGGTCCAGCGCCGTTCGGCCCGTGCCGCACCCTGGCGGCAAGGCCATCGGTGGTGCAGCGTTCCTGGCCCTGCCCTGAAGCGCAGTGGCTCGGGAACTGCGCCCTCCGACTGTGCTCTGAGAGCAGGTCCCCTCCCCATCAGGCATCCTGTGAACATGCACCGAATCTCGCGCCTCTCCCTCCTGGCGATCAGCCTCGCCGCACTCGCCCCCCTGGCTGGCGCGCAGCAACACGGTGCGCATGGTCAACATGACCCGGCGATGCGGCACGGTCAGCACGCGCCCTACGCCGGTCTGCAGAAGCGCGACATCAAGGCCCTGTCAGAGCAGCAGATCGCCGACCTGCGCGCGGGCCGTGGCATGTCCCTGGCACTGCCGGCGGAACTGAATGGCTATCCCGGACCGGCCCACTCGCTGGAACTGGCCGATCCATTGCGGCTGAGCCCCGAGCAGCGCTCGAAGACCCAGGCGCTGTTCAACAAGATGCAGCAGGAGGCCAAGGCGTTGGGTGAAGAAGTCATCGTTGCCGAGCGTGAACTGGATCGCCTGTTCAAGGACAAGCGCGTCGCCCCAGAGAACCTGGCGTCGGCGACCGCCAAGGCTGCAGCGGCGCAGGGGCGGCTGCGCGAGTCCCACCTGCGGTACCACCTGGCGATGATGGAGGTCCTCACGCCCGACCAGGTCGCCCAGTACAACCGGCTCCGGGGTTACTGATCGGCGAAGTACCGCCCGCATGCAGGGGGCCGCGCACAGGTCGGACCTCTGTTCGCCGACGGCCAGCGAGCCGCATGCGATAGCCAGCCACGTCTGACACCTGGCAAGCCCAGCCGCACGCCCTCACTGCGGCCGCACGCACAGCGCCCGCGCGTTCAGTTGGTACCCGACGGGCGAGACCTGCGTATGCGTGGTGTGCAGGTAGTGGTAGTACGCGTTGCCCGCCTGATTGCGATCGCTGCTCCACATCCAGTAGCCCGACAAGGTGAACAAGCCGGGCACCTTGCACTGGGCGTCGCGGCAGGGCGTTGTCTCGCCGGCGGCACTGGCGGTGAGTCGCTCCAGTTCCGCGCGGGTGGGCAGCCGCCAGTCCTTGCCCAGGCTGGCGCACCACGCGCCGGCCGCGGTCCAGTCGATGTCGGCCCCGTTGTCACTGCGTGTCCAAACGAGGCTCTGGCCTGCGTCGACGACGCCTTGATCCGTTGCGCGCCAGAGGAAGCGAAGGCGCGCGTTCGCCGTCTCGCCGGGCTTGACCTCGACCTGGGTGCGCTCCTGGGTCTTGGGCGCGCTGGTGCACAACAGCTCCACGGTCCCTGGATTCACCTGCAGCGACCGCTTCACGCCGGCCTGCAGCGTACCGCTGGCCTTGCCATTGATCTGGAGCTGGCATGTGGCATCGGAGGTGGCGTCCAGCCGGGCCTGCCCGGCGGGTGAAGCGGCTTGGCAGGGGAAGGCCAGCAAGCACATGCAGGCGGCAGACAAGAGCATCAGGCGCTTCGGGTTCATGGGGCGGGCATCCTTCGTTCTGAGGGCTCCTGCCGAATGCACCGGGCTGAATGCGCGGACAGAAGCGATGCGTTGATTCTGAGCGGATGAGCTCGGGCGAAGTTGATTCCCGTCAACTGCGGAAGTCGGCGGCCGTGACCCCAAGGCCGGCTGGCCACCACCGTTCAAGGGCTGAGCCAGCGGGCGCAGCGGCGCCGCGCTAGACTGGCCCGATGCACATCGTCGTTCTCGGCACGGGCATCGTGGGTGTCTGCAGCGCGGCCTGGCTGCAGCGCGATGGTCACCGCATCACCTTTGTCTCGCCGGTGCCGGCGGGGGAGGCCTGCTCTTTTGGCAATGCCGGCTCGCTGTCGCCCAGCGCCTGCCTGCCGGTGGGCCTGCCGGGCATGTGGAAGCAGGTGCCGGGCTGGCTGCGCGATCCCGATGGACCGCTTCGCATCCACCCGGACTACTTCCTGCGCGTGCTGCCGTGGCTGCTGCGCTTCCTGCGTGCGTCGAGCCGGCCGGAGGTGGAACGCATCGCCACCGGTCTGCGCGGCCTGCTGGCGCCGATCTTCGACAGCTACCAGCCGCTGCTGGATCACGCGCAGGCCACGCACCTCGTGCGCCGAAGCGGCTGCCTCTACGTCTATGCCTCACAGGCTTCCGCCGCGCGCTGGCAGTGGGGCATGAACCTGCGGCGCCGCCTGGGCGTGGACCTGCGTGACGTGGGCGAGGAGGAACTGACCACGCTGGAGCCAGACCTGCGGGGCCGCTTCCGCTTCGGCATCCTCGCGCCCGAGAATGGCTCCACCACCGATCCGTCGGCGCTGGTCAAGGCGCTGCATGCGCGCTGCGTGGCCGATGGCGCGCAGGAGATGGCGGATGCCGCCGTGGGCTTCGAGCAAACGGGGGATCGCGTCACGGCCGTGCGTCTGCTCAGCGGCCAGCGGCTTTCGTGCGATGCGGTCGTCGTGGCGGCCGGCGCGTGGTCCGGCCCGCTGGCGCGCGCATTGGGCACGCCGGTGCCTCTGGAGACGCAGCGCGGCTACCACGTCACCGTGCAGAGCAGCAACCTCGCGCTGCGGCACACCGTGATGGCGCCGGAATACAACCTGATGGTCAACCCGATGGGCATGGGCCTGCGCCTCGCGGGCAGCGTGGAGTTCGCGGGCCTGAAGCGCCAGCCCGACTACCGGCGCGCCGACGTGCTGCTGGCCAAGGGGCGCGAGATGTTCCCGCATCTGGATGCCTCGCGCACAACGCGCTGGATGGGGCATCGCCCCTGTCTGCCCGACAGCCTGCCGGTGATCGGTCGTGCACCGCGCGTCGCCAATGCATGGCTGGCCTTCGGTCATGGTCACGTGGGCATGTGCGGCGGCGCGACCACGGGGCGGGAGGTCGCGCATCTGGTCGCGGGTCGCACGCCGCAGGTGGATCTGCAGCCGTTCAGTCCGTCGCGGTTCCGATGAGCGAGGCGTCTGGTACGCAGAACGTCGCGCTGATCTGCACGCGCGGCTTCGCCGATGTGCTCACGCTCGGTCGCCAGCATCGGGCCGATCCGTATGCGGTGCATGTCGGCCCCTCGCCCTGGCTGGACCGGCTGCCGCCCGCGTGGCGCATCGAGCTGCCGGGCCGCATTGACGCCGCGGGCGTGGAGGTCGAGCCGCTGGATCTGTCTGCGCTGGCCGACCGGCTGCGCGGTCTGCCTGGCAAGCCGGCGGCGGTGGTGATCGCGCTGCTGTTCGCGCCGCGCAATCCCGCCCATGAGCGGGCCGTGCGCGAGGCGGTCGCCCGCCTGCTGCCGGGTGTGCCGGTGCACTGTTCGCATGCACACGATGCGGCCGGCGCCGAGTACGAGCGGACCGTGGCCACGCTGCGTGCGGCGGGCTGCGTGCTGCCGGTGCCCGGCGGATCGCCCGCAGAGCCATCTGGGGGGCAGGGCCTCGACGCACAGGTCGCTGGCATCGCCGACCACATCCAGGCGGTGCTGGTGGATCACGCCGTCTCCTCCGTGGTCCGTGAAGCGATGGATTGCGCGGCCGGGATCTTCCTGCCCGACGGCCGCCTGGTCGCGCAGGCGCGCACCTTGCCGTTGCTGCTGGGCAGCCTCGCGCCCGCTGTGGCGGGCATCCTGGCCGAGTGCCCGGTGGCGCAGATGCAGCCCGGTGAGGGTTTCGCGAGCAACGACCCCTGGCGCGGCGGGACGCACCTGCCGGATGTGATCGTGCTGCGGCCGGTGTTCGCGTACGGTCGCGTGCAGGCGCTGATCGCCTGCATCCTGCATCACCAGGATGTGGGCGGCACCACGCCGGGCTCGCTGCCGCCGGATGCGCGCACGGTGTTCGAGGAGGGGCTTCGGATCCCACCCCTGCGGCTGTACCGGCAAGACCGCGTCGATCCCGCGATCCTGCGCCTGCTGACGGCCAACAGCCGAAGGCCAGAGGAACTGGCCGGCAACCTGCAGGCGCAGTGGGCGGGGCTGCAGGCGGGCGATGCTGCGCTGCAGCGCCTGCTGGACGCCGGCGATGGCTTCCTGCGCAAGTGCGAGGCCGCGATCGCGGCCAGCGAAGCCGCCACGCGGCGCGCACTCGCCGCCGTGCCCGACGGCCGCTGGCACTACCGCGATGCGCTCGACGGCGATGGCCGGGGCGATGCCGCCGTGGAGGTGGCGGTGACCTTGGTCAAGCAGGCCGACACGCTCACCATCGATCTCACCGGTTGCGCCGATCAGGTCGACGGGCCGGCCAATGCGTCACGTGGTGCCGTGGCAGCGGCCGTGAACTACCTCGCGCGCAGGGTTGCGCCCGATGCCGCCAGCAATGCCGGCTGCCTGGCCCCGATCACCGTGCGCACGCGGCCGGGCACCATCGTCGATCCGGCGTGGCCCGCTGCGCTCAATGCCCGCACCAACCTCGTGAAGCTGCTGGCCAACGCGCTGCTGGGCGCATGGGCGCAGGCCGTGCCGGGCCAGGTGCCGGCGCCGAATGCCGGGGTGGCCGTGGTGCTGGTGCTGTCGGGCACCCGCGCGGACGGGCGGGCCTGGCTGTTCACCGAGATCATTGCCTCCGGGGCGGGCGCCGCGCCGTGGGGGCCGGGCGGCAGCGGTGTCTCCACCGACGTGGGCAATGCCCGCAACACGCCGGCCGAGGTGATCGAGGCCCAGGCCCCCGTGCGTGTCGAGCGGGTGCAGGTGCGTGCCGGCTCGGGCGGCGCGGGGCGCCATGCCGGTGGCTGCGGCACGGTCCGCGCCTATCACCTGCTGGAAGGCCAGGGCGCCATCGCCTATCGCGGTGAGCGACACCGCACGCCGGCCCAGGGCGCGGCCGGCGGCGCGCCAGGCCTGTGCGGCAGCGCCCGCATCGAGCGCGCCGACGGCACGGTCGAGCAGCTGCCGGCCAAGGCCCGCGCCATGTGGCGGGCTGGTGACCGCCTGGTGGTCGAGACCGCCGGTGCCGGGGGCTGGGGTCCGCCCGGTGACGCGGGTTCGGAAATTGCGTGAGACTGATCCCCCTTGCTGTCCTGAAGGAAACGCCATGCTGCCTCTTCCGCTCTCCCGCCGCCGCCTGCTGGCCGCGGCGGCCGTCGCCTGTGTCGCGGGCACCGCGCAAGCCCAATCGGGTTTCCCGAGCCGGCCCCTGCGCATCGTCGTGCCATTTCCACCTGGGGGCAGCACCGACCTGCTGGCGCGCCGATTGGGTGAGAAGCTCTCGCCCGCGCTCGGCCAGCCGGTGATCGTCGAGAACAAGCCCGGCGCGGGCGGCACCACCGGTGCGGATTTCGTGGCCAAGTCGGCGCCCGACGGCCACACCCTGCTGATGGGCGTGACCGGCAGCAACGCCATCGCGGCCAGCCTGTTCGCCAAGCTGCCCTATGACCCGCTGAAGGATTTCGCGCCGGTCAGCGTGGTGGTGTCCGCCCCGCTGGTGCTGGCCGTCAACGCGTCCAGCCCGATCCGCAGCACGCGCGATTACCTCGCCGCCGCACGCGCCAAGCCGCTGACCTACGGGACGCCGGGCAACGGCACCTCCATGCACCTCACCGGCGAGATGTTCGACCAGGCGGCTGGCGTGAAGCTCACCCACGTGCCCTACAAGGGCAGTGCCCCGGCCCTGAATGACCTGCTGGGCGGCACGCTCGATTCGATGTTCGGTGATTTCCTGGTGCTGCTGCCGCAGATCAAGGCCGGCAAGGTGACGCCGCTGGCCGTCACCTCCAGCCGACGCCATCCGCTGCTGCCTGAGGTGCCCACCGTGGCCGAGAGCGGTCTGCCCGGTCTGGCGGGGTTCGAGGCCTCCTCGTGGCAAGGCCTGTTCGCGCCGGCCGGCACGCCGCGCGAGGTGGTGGCGCGGCTGAACGCCGAGGTGGTGAAGGCGCTGGAGGCGGCGGACATCCGTGAGTTCTTCGGCAGCCAGGGCTTCATCGTGGGCGGCTCCACGCCCGAGCAGTTCAAGGCCTTCATCGAAGCCGAGGTGCCCAAGTGGGGCCGGGTCGTGAAGGCCGCCAACGTGAAGATCGACTGATGGCCGCCACCTGGGGCGAGGCCGGCGCGGTGGAGGTGCTGGCCTTCGACATCTTCGGCACCGTGGTCGACTGGCACGGCAGCATCGCGCGCGAGATGGCGCAGTTGCACCCGCAAGTGGACGGCGACGCGTTCGCGCGTGCCTGGCGCGCGGGCTACAAGCCGGCCATGGCGCGCGTGATGAGCGGGGAACTGGGCTGGACGCTCATCGACGACCTGCACCGCCTGATCCTCGACGACATCCTCCCCGGCTTCGGGCTCGCGCACCTGGGCGAGGCCGAACGGCAGCATCTCAACCGGGCGTGGCACCGGCTGGATCCCTGGCCGGAGGCGGTGGAGGCGCTGCAGCGCCTGAAGCGCCGCTACCTCCTCACGACGCTGTCCAACGGCAACATCGGCCTGCTCACCCGCATGGCCAAGGGGGCCGGCCTGCCGTGGGACTGCGTGCTCTCGGCCGAGGTGTTCCGCGCCTACAAGCCCGATCCGCGCACCTACCTGGGCGTGGCGCAGGTCTTCGCCGTGCCGCCTGCCAGGGTGATGCTGGTGGCGGCCCACCACGACGACCTGGCGGGTGCCCGGGCCTGCGGCCTGCGCACGGCCTACATCGAGCGGCCGCTGGAGTTCGGCGCCGCGCAGCCCAAGGACGTGAGCCCGCGCCAGGGCAACGACCTGCACGCGCGCGACCTGGCGGCCCTGGCGGACCAACTGGGCTGCTGAGCGGGCGAAGGCCGGCCTTCGGGCTGGCCGGCGTGGCGCTCACGCGGCACTGCGGGGGCCGCAGGGTCGACGTTGGGCGCTCGCGCGACTATGATGCCCCGGGGCGCCGGCCCGGCCGGCTTCGCCGCTGCATGACAACGACAAAGGGACATCCATGAGCAACCGACCGGGCGCCTGGCGCCTGCGGCCCAGCATCGTCAGCCTGTTCCTGGTGATGGTGCTGCCGGTGTTCACCGTGTCCATGTGGATGGGCTACAGCTCGCTGGACCGCATGGCACGCAGCACGGCGGAACAGGCCGTCGAGCGATCCCGCATCGAGACCATCGGCCACACCGAGGCCCTGGTCGACCCCATCGCGTCGCTGGTGCGCGTCACCGCGCGCCTCGCCTCGGACCAGCCGGACTACTTCCGTCGGCCGCAGGCCCTGCCCACCATGCTGGAGGTGCTGGGCCACAGCGCCACCATCAGCAGCGTGTACGTGGGTTTCGCCGACGGCACCTACCGCATGGCCTTGCGCGTGCCGTCCGGCCTCAAGGTCCACGGGCAGGTGCCGCCGGAGCGCACCCTGTTCGCGAACCGCCTGGTCGAGCGCGGTGCCAAGGGCACCCTGGAGACCTACACCTTCCTCGATTCGGCGGGTCAGCCGCTGGGCAACTCCAGCGCCTCGACCACCTATGACCCGCGGGTGCGCCCCTGGTACAAGGACGCGGTGGAGAAGAAGGCGCTGGTCATCTCCAACCCCTACATCTATGCCACCACCGGGCTGCCCGGCGTGACCGTGGCCATGCCCTTCTCCAGCGGCGGCGAGGTCAAGGGCGTGGTCGCCATCGACATCCTGCTGGACAGCCTGTCGAAGTTCCTGAAGAACCGCCAGGTCAGCCCGAACTCGATCTCGCTCATCGTCGACCGCGATGGCCAGGTGGTGGCCGCCTCCGACGCCGCGCAGGTGCTCAAGCGCGACGTCACCGGCGCGCTGTCCCGCAAGCGCATCAACGAGCTCGACAACCCCCTGCCCGCGCTGGCGTTCGGCCAGCGGGGTGCCAAGGCGCAGAACCAGTTCGACTTCGAGCACAACGGGCGCGACTACGTGGCGATCTTCTCGCCCTTCCCGCCCGAGTTCGGCAAGGCCTGGGACGTGGTCATCGTCTCGCCCATCGAGGACTTCCTGGGCGAGGCGTCGGAGAACAACCGCAAGCTGCTGATGGCGGGCCTGGTCGCCATCGCGCTGCAGGTGATGGTGATCTACGCGCTGTCGCTGCGCATCGCGCGGCCGCTGGAACTGCTGGAGCAGCAGGTGCAGGAGGTGCGCAACTTCGAGTCCGGCGGCGGCGAGCCGGTGCGGTCGCGCATCCGCGAGGTCGCGGCGCTGGCGCAATCGGTCACCACGCTGCAGGGCGCCATTGCCGCCTTCTCGGCCTTCGTGCCGCGCGAGCTGGTGCGCCAGCTCATTGGCACCGGCCACAAGCTGGAGCTGGGCGGCCGCAGCCGCTTCCTGACGGTGATGTTCACCGACCTGGAGAACTTCTCTACCTGGACCGAGGTCACCCCCGCGCAAGAACTGCTGGCGCGCGTCTCCACCTACTTCGACATCGTCACCCGCGCCACCATCAAGGAGCAGGGCACGCTGGACAAGTTCATCGGCGACGGCGTCATGGCCTTCTGGGGCGCGCCCGCCCTGCTGGAGGATCACGCCTATCACGCCTGCGTGGCCGCCCTGCGCATCCAGCGCGAGATGGCGCAGATCAATGCCGAGTGGTCCAAGGAAGGCAAGCCCTCGCTGCGGGTGCGCATCGGCATCCACAGCGACGCCGTGCTGGTGGGCAACATGGGCTCACCCGACCGCATGAGCTACACCGTCATGGGCGATGGCGTGAACATCGCGGCGCGCCTGGAAGGCACCAACAAGGAGTTCGGCACCCGCATCTGCATCAGCCACTCGGTGTTCCGCGAGGCGGGTGAGAAGCTGTGGATCCGCCAGATCGGCGTGGTCACGGTCAAGGGCCGTCGCCAGGACCTGCAGGTCTACGAGCTGATGGGTCTCAAGGAAGGCGGCGACCCCGACCTGGTCGCCTCGCCCGAGACGGTCCAGCTGTGCGAGATGACGAACCGCGCCTATGCCTCCTACGAGGACGGTGACATTGCGCAGGCGCGGCAGCGTTTCCAGGCCATCTGCGAAGCCTTCCCGGGCGACAGCCTGGCACTCACCATGCTGCACAAGTGCATGGAGAAGGACGACGAGATCGTCGTGGTCTGAGCGCGCGGCTGGCGCTCAGTCGCGCGTGACGCGCACCAGCTCCTCGCGCGAGGTCACGCCCTCGCGCACCAGCCGCTCGCCGTCGTCGCGCATCAGCGTCATGCCTGCCGCCATGGCCGCCGTGCGCACCTCGGCCTCGGAGGCGCGGTTGTGGATCAGCGCGCGCAGCGCATCGTCGGTGGTCATCAGCTCGAACACGCCGGTGCGGCCCTGGTAGCCCGTCTGGCCGCAGGCCGGGCAGGCCCGTGGCACCCAGGCGCCTTCGTGCGGCACGCGGCACTCGCGGCACAGCTTGCGCACCAGGCGCTGCGCCAGCACCCCGAGCAGTGAAGAGGACAGCAGGAAGGGCTCCACGCCCATGTCGGTGAGGCGGGTGACGGCGCTCACCGCGTCGTTGGTGTGCAGCGTGGCCAGTACCAGGTGGCCGGTGAGCGAGGCCTGGATGGCGATCTGCGCCGTCTCGTAGTCGCGGA
>NZ_JAYRZR010000090.1:10498-16342 GCF_041916345.1 Ramlibacter sp. | reverse complement strand
GGCGGCCCGGCATGAGGCCCTGGTGCGCCAGTCGGTGGCCGACCAGGCCGCGGTGGAGGCGGGCGACACCATGCCGTTCGAGATCTACCGGCAGCAGTATGTGTCCGCGGACCGGCTCGGCCTGGGTCGACAGCGGGTGCAGCCGGCCCTGGCCGCGGCCTAGTCGGCCGTTTTGGCTCCCACCCCCCTCCGGAGGAGGGTTGGGGTGGGGGCGCTCAGCCCTCGGGCCGCCGCCACAGCCAGGTGGCCACGCCCAGCAGCATGGCATAGACCGCCAGCCGCAGCCACGCGGGCACGGGGCTGAACCACAGCACGGTGGCGCTCGCCAGCATCATGGTGGTGGCCAGCCACTTGGCCTTGCGCGGCACGATGCCGCGCTCGCGCCACTGCCGGATCACCGGGCCATGGCGCGGGTGCGCCAGCAGGCGTGCCTCCAGGCTGGGCCACCCGCGGCCGCCCGCCCATGCCGCCACCAGCAGGAAGGGCACCGTGGGCAGCACCGGCAGCACGGCGCCGGCGACCGCGAGCAGCAGCGCGACGGCGGCGAGCGCGCGCCAGAGCAGCAAGCGGGTGTGGCGGATCACGATGTGGCGGGTAGGGCGGGCCGATGCATGGTAGCCGCACGCATCACTTCATCCCCAGGCGGTGCGCCCGCTTGTGCAGGTTGCTCGCGTCCAGGCCCAGCGCCCGCGCCGCTGCAGCCCACTGGCCGCCATGGGCTGCCAGCGCGCGCGCGATCTGCTCGCGCTCGAAGGCGTCCAGGGCCTGGCGCAACGGCTGCACGCCGGGGGCCGGCTGCGCGGCATCGGGCAACGGGCTGACGAGCGGGGCGCGGCGCGCGTTGGCCTCCGCCGCCTCCGGCAGGGGGCCCTCCAGATCCAGCAGCTCGGGCGGCAGGCTCACGATGTCCTGCCGCGCGGCGCCTCGGCTCATGGCCTTCAGCGCGGCGCGACCGATCACGTGCTCCAGCTCGCGCACATTGCCGGGCCAGGGGTAGCGCTGCAGCGCCGATTCGGCCGCGGGCGTGAGGCGCAGGCTGCGCAAGCCCAGGCGCGCGCGATTCAGCTCCAGGAACCGGCCGGCCAGCAGCAGCACGTCCGGCCCGCGCTCGCGCAGCGGCGGAATCGGCACCGGGTAGACCGAGAGGCGGTGGTACAGGTCGGCGCGGAAGCGGCCTTCGCGCACCTCGGCCTGCAATTGCCGGTTGGTGGCGGCCACCACGCGCACGTCCACCCGCCGCGGGCGATCCGCGCCCAGCCGCTGGATCTCGCCGTTCTGCAGCGCGCGCAGCAGCTTGGCCTGCACCGTGAGCGGCAGCTCGCCCACCTCGTCCAGGAACAGCGTGCCGCCCTGCGCGGCCTCGAAGCGGCCGGGCCGCTCGGCCGTGGCGCCGGAGAACGCGCCGCGCACGTGGCCGAACAGCTCGCTCTCGGCCAGCGATTCGGGCAGGGCGGCGCAGTTCACGTGCACCAGCGGGCCGGCGCGACGACGCGACAGCGCGTGCAGGCGCCGCGCGAAGAGTTCCTTGCCCACGCCCGTCTCGCCCAGCAGCAGCACGGGCAGCTCGGAATCCGCGACCACCTGCAGCTCGTTCAGCAGGCCCAGCAGGGCCGGGCTCTGGCCCACGATCTCGGTGTCCGCGGCCCCCGCGGCGCCGGCTTCGGGGGCGCGGCCCTGCATGCGCGCCAGGCGCAGTGCCTGGTTGTCCTGCTCCAGGCGCGTCACGCGCACGGCGGTCTCGATCAGCAGCACGTGGTGGGCCAGGGCTTCGCGCGCGGCCGCATCGAAGGTGCCGGTGCGCAGCGCGTCGAAGGTCAGCACGCCCCAGGGCCGCCCCTCGACATGCAGGCTCACGCCCATGCAGTCATGCACCGGCAGCGGCTCGCCGGCCTGGCTGGCGAGCAGGCCGTCGTAGGGGTCGGGCAGGGTGCTGTCGTGGTCGAAGCTGGTCACCTCGCGCCGGGCCAGGATGGTCGCCAGCCGCGGGTGCTGGGCGATGGCGAAGCGGCGCCCCAGTGCCTCGCGCACCAGGCCGTCCACGGCGAGCGGACGCAGATGCTCGCCCTCCAGCCGTAGCAAGGCCACGGCCCCGCCGTGGAAATGGTGGCGCAGGGTGCTCACCAGCCGCTGCAGCCGCACGGCGGCTGGCAGTTCGGTGGCCAGGTCGGCGAGCAAGAGGGGTTCCAGCAGGGTCATGTTCACCCTTTCAGGGTCGAAGTAACCCTTCTATTGTGGGGTGAAAATGACCCCTATCGATCGCAAGTTCTTGATTCATGGAGAGAAGGGACGTGGCCCCGCTCTTGCAAAAGGCAGGTCATTTCAAGAAGGACCTCGCATGACCACTACTGACCTCACCCTCCTCCTCGATCAGCCGCTCGGCCAGTTGGCTCGCCGCCTGCCGGGCGCCACCGGCGTCTTTCATGCGTTCCGGCTCGACTTCTGCTGCGGCGGCAAGCACACCCTGCGCGAGGCCGCCGCCGACAAGGGCATCGACGCGCTGGCCATCGCCAGCCGGCTGCACGCCCTGCAGGGCGTGGCCACGCGGGACGGCGAAGACTGGGCGCAGGTGCCGGCTGACGTGCTGGTGGACCACCTCCTCGCGCGCTATCACGCACGGCATCGCGAGCAGCTGCCAGAGCTGGTGCGGCTGGCGCGACGCGTGGAGCATGTGCATGGCGACAGCGCCGACTGCCCGCATGGGCTGGCCGACCACCTGGAGGCGATGCAGCAGGAGCTGGAGAGCCACATGCAGAAGGAGGAGCAGGTGCTGTTCCCGCTGCTGCTGGCCAGCGAAGGCCGCGTGCCGGACGGCCCGGTGGGCATGATGCGCGCCGAGCACGACCACCATGGCGAAGCGCTGCGCCGCCTGGAGGCACTGACGAATGACATCACGCTGCCACGTGCCGCCTGCAACACCTGGCGCGCGCTCTACCTCGGGCTGGCGACGCTGCGCGAGGAGCTGATGGACCACATCCACCTGGAGAACAACATCCTCTTCGAGGGGCTGAATCCCCTGCGCGAGCCCGCCGCCCAGCCCGCCTGAGCGCCCGCGCTTGATCTGGCGCAGGTGGCCGCGGCCCGCCTGCTGCGAGGATGGCACCTGATGGTGGCCGTGGGCCGCCCGGTGGAACCCTCCATGAGCAAGAACCTCAAGAGCGTGCTGGCCGCGCTGGCACTGCTGGCCGTGCTGGCCGCCGGCTGGCTGGGCTGGGGTCGCCTGAACGACAACGGCCCCGGGCCCGGCTTCGTCACCGGCAACGGCCGTGTGGAGGCGACCGAGATCGCCGTGGCCACGCGGCAGGCCGGTCGCCTGCGCGAGGTGCTGGTGGTCGAGGGCGAGTTCGTGCGCGCCGGCCAGCCGCTGGCCCGGCTGGAGCTGGAAGGCCTGCAGGCCCAGCGCGACGAGGCGCAGGCGCGCGTGCAGCAGGCGCAGGACGCCGTGGCCAGCGCCACGGTGGCGGTGGCGGCGCGGCAGAGCGATCATCAATCGGCCCTGGCCCAGGTGGCGCAGCGCGAGAGCGATCTGGAGGTGGCACGCCGCAAGCTCGCGCGCTCCGAGGAGCTCGCCGCGCGCGGCTTCATCTCCGGCCAGGTGTTCGACGACGACCGCGCCCGGGTGAATGGCTTGCAGGCGGCGTTGCAGGCGGCGCGCGCCCAGGCCGCGGCGGCGCAGACGGCCATCGCGGCCGCGCGCACGCAGGTCACCGGCGCGCAGTCGAACGCCCGCGCGATGGAGGCCACCTTGAGGCGCATCGACGTGGAGCTGGCCGAATCCGAACTGAAGGCGCCGCGCGACGGCCGCGTGCAGTACCGCGTGGCGCAGCCGGGCGAGATCGTCGCCGCCGGCGGCCGGGTGCTGAACCTGATCGACCTGTCCGACGTGTACTTCACCTTCTTCCTGCCCGAGACGGTGGCCGGCCGCGTGGCCCTGGGCAGCGAGGTGCGCATCGTGCTGGATGCTGCGCCGGGCTACGTGATTCCGGCGCGCGTGTCCTTCGTGGCCAGCACCGCGCAGTTCACCCCCAAGACGGTGGAGACGGCCAGCGAGCGGCAGAAGCTGATGTTCCGCGTGCGTGCGCAGATCGACCGTGAGCTGCTGCTGCGCCACCTGGAGCGCGTGAAGACCGGGCTGCCCGGCGTGGCCTGGATCCGCATCGATCCGCAGGCCGAGTGGCCGGCGCGCATGGCCGTCAACGTGGCGCGGTGATGGAGCCCGCGCGCCCTGTCGCCACCCTGGAGGGCGTGGCGCTGCGCTACAAGGCGGCCGTGGCGCTGGACGAGGTCACGCTGGAGCTTCCCGCGGGCCGCATGGTGGGGCTGATCGGCCCCGACGGCGTGGGCAAGTCCAGCCTGCTGGCGCTGGTGGCGGGCGCGCGCGCCGTGCAGCAGGGCCGCGTGCAGGTGCTGGGCGGCGACATGGCGCGCGCGGGGCATCGTCGGCGCGTGTGCCCGCACATCGCCTACATGCCGCAGGGACTGGGCCGCAACCTCTACCCCACGCTGTCGGTGGAGGAGAACCTGCAGTTCTTCGCGCGGCTCTTCGGGCACGACACGGCGGAGCGCCGCCGCCGTATCGACCTGCTGACGCGCAGCACCGGGCTGCACGCGTTCCTGGAGCGGCCGGCCGGGCAGCTGTCGGGCGGCATGAAGCAGAAGCTGGGCCTGTGCTGCGCGCTGGTGCACGACCCCGAGCTGCTGATCCTGGACGAACCCACCACCGGCGTGGACCCGTTGGCGCGGGCGCAGTTCTGGTCGCTGATCGATCGCATCCGCGCCGACCGGCCGGCCATGAGCGTGGTGGTCGCCACCGCCTACATGGAGGAGGCGCAAGGCTTCGACTGGCTGGTGGCGCTGGACGGCGGCCGCGTGCTCGCCACCGGCACGCCGGCGGACCTGCTGGCGCGCACGGGCTGCGAGTCGCTGGAGCAGGCCTTCATCGCGCTGCTGCCGCCGGAACGCCGCGCGGGCCACCGCGTGCCCGTGCTGCAGCCGCTGGCCGATGGAGGCGAGGGCGACGAGGTGGCCATCGAGGCGCGCGGGCTCACCATGCGCTTCGGCGACTTCGTGGCGGTGGACGACGTGGCGCTGCGCATCCGGCGAGGTGAGATCTTCGGCTTTCTCGGCTCCAACGGCTGCGGCAAGACGACGACGATGAAGATGCTCACCGGCCTGCTGCCGGCGAGCGCCGGCCAGGCCTGGCTGTTCGGCCAGCCGGTGGACCCGCGCGACATGGCCACGCGGCGTCGCGTGGGCTACATGTCGCAATCGTTCTCGCTGTATGGCGAGCTGACGGTGCAGCAGAACCTGGTGCTGCACGCCCGCCTGTTCCAGGTGCCGCCGGCGGAGCTGGATGCCCGCGTGGACGAGATGATCGAGCGCTTCGGCCTGCAGCAGTCCCGCGGGTTGAGGCCCGAGCAGATGCCGCTGGGCCTGCGCCAGCGCCTGTCGCTGGCCGTGGCGATGGTGCACCGGCCCGAGCTGCTGATCCTGGACGAGCCCACCTCCGGCGTGGACCCGATCGCGCGCGATGCCTTCTGGGCGCTGCTGATCGAGCTGGCGCGGCGCGACCGCGTGACCATCTTCATCTCCACCCACTTCATGAACGAGGCGCAGCGCTGCGACCGTGTGTCGCTGATGCACGCGGGGCGGGTGCTGGCGAGTGACACCCCGGCGCGGCTGGCGCAGGCGCAGGGGGTGGCGTCGCTGCATGAAGCCTTCATGGTGCTGCTGCGGCGCGCGCAGGCGGGGCAGGGTGAGAGGGGGGAGCTGGGGTTTGGGCCCCACCCAACCGGCGCCCCCCCCCCCCCCGGGGGCGGCCCCCCGAGGGGGGGGGGGGCCCCCCCC
>NZ_JAYRZR010000090.1:0-10488 GCF_041916345.1 Ramlibacter sp. | reverse complement strand
TTAGGGTGGGGTGCAACCCCAGCGCTTCCATCGAGCCCCCACCCCCACCCCCTGCGCCAAAGCCTGCGCCGCCTCTACAGCTACCTCTGGCGCGAAACGCTGGAGCTGCAGCGTGACCCTGTGCGCGGCGCGCTCGCGCTGCTCGGCTCGCTGCTGATGATGACCGTCATCGGCTACGGCGTGAGCATGGACGTGAACACCCTGCGCTTCGCCGTGCTCGACGGCGACCAGACGCAGTTGAGCCGCAACTACGTGCTCGACCTCTCCGGCTCCCGCTACTTCATCGAGGCGCCGCCCCTGACCGACCACGCCGACCTGGACCGCCGCATGCGCGCCGGCGAGATCGCGCTGGGGCTGGAGATCCCGCCCGGCTTCGCACGGGACCTCGCGCGCGGGCAGCCGGTGCAGATCGCGGCCTGGGTCGATGGCTCCATGCCGCAGCGCGCAGAGACCGCGCTGGGCTACGTGCAGGGCATGCACCAGCACTGGCTGCTGGCGCAGGCGCGCGAGCACACCGGTGCCACGCCCGTGGGTCTGGCCGACGTGGAGACCCGCTTCCGCTACAACCCCGACGTGAAGAGCCTGCCTGCCATGGTGCCGGCGGTCGTGCCCATGCTGCTGCTGATGCTGCCCTCCATGCTGGCCGCACTGGCGGTGGTGCGCGAGAAGGAGCTGGGCTCCATCCTCAACTTCTACGTCACGCCCACCACACGGCTGGAATTCCTGCTGGGCAAGCAGGTGCCCTACATCGTGCTGGGCATGCTGAATTTCGCGATCATGACGCTGGCCGCCGTCACCGTGTTCGGCGTGCCGCTCACCGGCAGCCTGGCCACGCTCACTCTCGCGGCGCTGCTGTTCACGGGCGTCTCCACCGGGCTGGGCCTGCTGGCCTCCACCGTCACCCGCAGCCAGATCGCCGCCATCTTCATCACGCTCGTCGGCACGCTGCTGCCGGCGGTGCAGTTCGCGGGGCTGATCAACCCGGTGGCCTCGCTGGAGGGCGCGGGTCGTGTCATCGGCGAGATCTACCCGGCCAGCCACATGTTCACCATCAGCCGCGGCGTCTTCAGCAAGGCGCTGGGCTTTGGTGATCTGCACGCGGAATTCGCGGCGCTGGCGCTCTCGGTGCCGGTGGTCCTGGGGCTGGCCGTCGCGCTGCTGCGCAAGCAGGAGAAGTGAGCATGCGCCGCGCGGGGCCGATCTGGCACTTGGGGGTGAAGGAGCTGTGGAGCCTGTGGCGCGATCCGATGATGCTGTTTCTGGTCGTGTTCGCGCTCACCTTCGCGGTGTACTCCGCCGGCACGGCCATGCCGGAATCGATCCACCGGGCGGCCATCGCCGTAGTGGACGAGGACGACTCCGCGCTCTCGGCGCGCATCGTCTCGGCCTTCTATCCGCCGCATTTCGCGCCGCCGCAGCGCATTGCGCTCACTGAGGTGGACCCCGCGCTGGACGCGGGCCGCTACACCTTCGTGCTGGTGATCCCGTCGAACTTCCAGCGCGATGTGCTGGCGGGCCGCGCCCCGGCCCTGCAGCTCAACGTGGACGCCACGCGCATGAGCCAGGCCTTCGTGGGCAGCGGCTTCATCCAGCAGATCGTGCTGGGCGAGGTGGCCGAGTTCGTGCAGCGCCATCGCGCGGTGGCGGTGCAGCCGGTGGAACTGGTGCCGCGCGTGCGCTTCAATCCCAATCTGGAGCCGGGCTGGTTCGGCGCGCTGATGGAGCTGGTCAACCAGATCACCATGCTCGCGGTCATTCTCACCGGCGCCGCGCTGATCCGCGAGCGCGAGCACGGCACGGTGGAGCATCTGCTGGTGATGCCGGTCACGCCCACGCAGATCATGCTGGCGAAGGTGTGGGCGATGGGCGTGGTGGTGCTGTTTGCTTCCGCGCTGTCGCTGCAGGGGGTGATCCGCGGGCTGCTGCAGGTGCCGGTGGAAGGCTCGGTGCCGCTGTTCCTGGCCGGCGCGGCGCTGCACCTCTTCGCCACCACCTGCATGGGCATCTTCCTCGCCACGGTGGCCCGCACCATGCCGCAGTTCGGCCTGTTGATGGTGCTGGTGATGATGCCGCTGGAGCAGCTGTCAGGCGGCCTCACCCCGCGCGAGAGCATGCCGCAGTGGATCCAGTTCGTGATGCAGTTCGCGCCCACCACGCACTTCGTCGACCTGAGCCAGGCCATCCTGTTCCGCGCCGCCGGCCTGTCGGTGGTGTGGCCGTCGTTCGCGGCCCTGTTCGTGATCGGCGCCGCGCTGTTCGCGCTGTCGCTCGCGCGCTTCCGGCGGACGATCGGGGGGATGGGGTAGGGCGTTGCCCCCCTGCTCGCGCGCTGCTCCGGACTGTTCTGGGCTGTTCGTAGTCTGGGGTGTCAACCCCAGCGTTTTCGGCTGCGCACCGATGCTGCAGGTCAACGAACGAAACGCTGGGGTTGCGCTGGCGCTCCACCCCAGCCTACGCAACAGCCGTAGGGGTAGCCTCAGCGGCAGGTGAAACAATCGACTCCCCATGCACCCGCACCGCCTGAAGTTCACCGTCGTCGGCGCCGGCCCGGTGGGCCTGGCTAACGCCATCCTGCTGGCACGCCGCCATAAGGTGGTGGTGCTCGACACCGATCCGACCTGCGTGGCTCGACTCAACGAGCGGCAGAGCCCGGTGCCGGAGGCCGCCCTGCAGCACGCCCTGGCTCACGAAGACCTGCACATGCGGGCCACGCTGGACAAGGCCGACGCCTATGCGGGAGCCGGCCATGTCGTCGTCTGCGTCCCCACACCGGCCGATGCCGCCACTGGCGGCATCACCACGACGGCACTGGAGGCCGTGATCGCGGATGCACGAGCGCTGGCTCCGGCGGCCCGGATCGTGATCCGGTCCACCGTGCCCATCGGTTTCACCCAGCGGATGCGCGCGCGGCATGACTTCGATGGCATCCTGCACGCACCGGAGTTCCTGCGTGAGGGGCATGCGCTGCACGATGCCTCGCACCCCAGTCGCATCGTGGTGGGGAGCGAATCATCCGCGTCCTTCGAGTGGGCCGACTTGATGCTTCAGGCCACGGGTCACCGTGATGCGCCGGTGCTGGTGATGCGCGACAGGGAGGCCGAGGCGGTGAAGCTCATGGCCAATACCCTGCTGGCCGCGCGCGTGGCGCTGTTCAATGAACTGGATACGCTGGCTGCCAACCTGGGCCTCCGTGCAAACGACGTGCTGCGCGGCATTTGCCTGGACCCCCGCATCGGCGACCACTACAACCATCCGTCCTTCGGCTTCGGCGGGCCGTGCCTGCCGCGCGATGCCGCGCAGCTTGCGCAGACGCAGGGCGCGACTTCACTCGTGCTGCTGCAGTCCGTGCTGACCTCGAACGCCGCGCGGGTGGACTACGTCGTCCAGACGATCCTGCAGCGGCGGCCCGGGGTGGTGGGGCTGTATCGGCTGGGCATGAAGGCGGGGTCAGGCAACCTGACTGACAGCGCCATGGTGCGGGTCATGCGTGGGCTTCGCGCGGAGGGCGTGCAGGTGCTGGCCCATGAGCCGACGCTGGACGCCGAGGCGCTGGAGGGTTGCCCGTTGGTGAAGGACATCGAGTCGTTCAAGGCCCGGTGCGACCTGATCGTCGCCGATCGGGTGGATGCGGAACTGGATGACGTGATGGATCGCGTGTTGACGCGGGACCTGGGTGGGCCGCGGTGACGGAGGTGTGTTTCGGCTTTCGGTGTTCGTAGGCTGGGGTGTCAACCCCAGCGTTCTCGCTTGCGTGGCTACGACGCGGGCCAACGAGCGAAACGCTGGGGTTGCGCTGGCGCTCCACCCCAGCCTAAGGAGACTCCACCCGAGCGTACGGAGACTATGCCTTACGCTCCGGCGTACCCGGCCGGGTTGCCGCTCTGCCAGCGCCACGAATCCGCGCACATCTCGTCCAGGCCGCGCCGCGCCTGCCAGCCCAGCAGCTCCCGGGCGCGGGCGGGGTCGGCGAAATACTCGGCCACGTCGCCGGGGCGGCGCGGGGCCACCTGATACGGCACGGGCCGGCCGCATGCGCGTTCGAAAGCGTGCACGACGTCCAGCACGCTGGAGCCCTTGCCGGTGCCCAGGTTCAGCGTGAACCCGGGCTGGCCAGCCAGCAGCGCGCGCACCGCGGCCACATGGCCCTCCGCCAGATCCTGCACGTGGATGTAGTCGCGGATGCCGGTGCCGTCGGGCGTGGGGTAGTCGTTGCCGAACACGCTGAGGCGCTCGCGCCGGCCCACGGCCACCTGGCTCACGAAGGGCATGAGGTTGTTGGGGATGCCCGAGGGATCCTCGCCGATCAGGCCGCTGGCATGCGCGCCCACGGGGTTGAAGTAGCGCAGCACGCCCACGCGCCACGCAGGCCGTGCCACCACTGCGCAGCCGAGCATCTCTTCAACGGTGAGCTTGGTCTGAGCGTAAGGGCTGCTGGGGCGCAGCGGCGCCGACTCCCGCACGGGCACCTCATCCGGGTCGCCATAGACGGTGGCCGTGCTTGAGAACACGAAGGCCGGCAGCGGCGCTGCGCCGGCATCCACCGCGGACTCGATCGCCTGCAGCAGGCTCAGCGAGCCGCCCACGTTCTGCCGGTAGTATTTGAGCGGCTGCGCCACGCTCTCGCCCACGGCCTTGACGCCCGCGAAGTGCACCACGGCCGCGGGGGTGTGGCGCGTCACGACCGATTGCACCCAGGGCGTGTCAAGCACGTCACCGCGTTCGCAGACCGGGGTCATGCCGGTGATGCGCGCCAGGCGGTCCAGCACGGCGGGATGGCTGTTGGAGAAGTTGTCGAGGATGACGGGCGTGTAGCCGGCCTCGACGAGGGCGACGAAGGTGTGACTGCCGATGTAGCCGGCACCGCCGGTGAGGAGGATGGTGGGGGACATGAAGGGCTCTTTGGGGGAGTCAATGCTACCGAAGCGGGATGACACGAGCGCGGCCGATTAACGGTATTCGTAGGCTGGGGTGTAACCCCAGCGGTTTTTTTGGGGCGAATGAAAAACGCTGGGGTTGCGCTGCGCTCCACCCCAGCCTACGGGGCCGATTCATCGCAGCCGCGTCGATCGCGGCGGCCCATTCCGCCATTCAATCACGTGTCATTGTTTCGGCCCCAAAAACAAAAAACCCGGGGAAAACCCCGGGCTAACGGATATGCATCCGCCTTGAAGTCACTTGATGAGAAACTTGTCGCGGCTCTTGCCTTTTTCTTCGGCTTCCTTGATCCAGGCGGGCGCGCGGCCACGGCCCGTCCAGGTGTCGCCGGTGGTGGGATTGCGGTATTTCGGGGCCACCTTGGCGCCGGTGCCGCGCGGCTTGCCGGCGGATTTGCGCGTGGTCTTGGGCTGGAAGCCCGAGGCGCGGAGGTGATCGAACAATTCCTCCAGCCCGATATCGTGGTCGCCCATCGTCTTGACGATGGAATTCAAGGCGTCCTTGATTTCAGCCTGGCGCTGCTGTTCAGCTTGTTCCAGCAGGCGCGCGGCCTGTTCCTGCAATTCCTTGTAAGAAGGCATTTGTCTCGCTTTGGGTGTCAAAGAGCTACGGGGAAGTACAGCTTGAATGGCGCGATTATCTCGCGTGGGCGGAATTTAACATGATCGGCAAATGAAAATGCCTATTCGGCCGCACAGAGCCTTGCCACGGCCGGGCTGGCGTGGCGCATGCGGCACAATCCGCCGTTCAACTGAACGGTCTGCCTTCGTGAATCGAATTTCCCGCCGCGCCTTGCTGGCCGCGCTGCCCTGGCCCTGGGTTACCGCCCAGGCCCAGAAGCCTTCCGCCCCCGCCTCATCCGCCCCCGCCCGGCCCGCCGCGGCCGCCCCCGCGCCCATCTTCGTGCTGAATTCGCTGGACGCAGATGTCTCCGTCATCGACCCCGTGACCTGGCGCGAGGTGAAGCGCATTCCCACCGGCAAGGAGCCGCACCACCTGTACCTGACGCCGGACGAGAAGTCGCTGATCGTGGCCAACGCCGTCTCGGACACGCTGACGTTCATCGACCCGCGCACGGCGGAGGTGCAGCGCACGGTGCGTGGCATTTCCGATCCGTACCAGCTGCGCTTCTCGCTGGACATGAAGTGGTTCGTCACCGCCGCCAACCGCCTGAACCACGTGGACGTGTACCGCTGGGACGGCAAGGACCTCACGCTCGCCAAGCGCATTGCCACCGGCAAGACGCCCAGCCACGTGTGGATCGACAGCCGCAGCACCACCGCCTATGTGTCCATGCAGGACAGCGACGAGCTGGTTGCCATCGACCTGCCCACCCAGGTGCTGAAGTGGCGCACCAAGACCGGCCCCATGCCGGCTGACGTTTTCGGCACGCCCGACGACAAGTACATCCTCGTGGGGCTGACCGGCAGCGACAGCGTGGAGGTGTTCGACGTGACCGGTGCTGCGCCCAAGGCGGTGCGGCGCATCAAGACGGGCGAGGGCGCGCACGCGTTCCGCTCGGCCGGTGACCGGCGCCATGTGTTCGTGAGCAACCGCGTGGCCAACACCATCAGCAAGATCGACCTGCAGAGCTTCGAGGTGGTGGACACGCTGCCCGCGCCTGGCGGCCCGGACTGCATGGAAGTGACCACCGGCGGCAAGCTGGTGCTGGTCACCTCGCGCTGGATCCGCAAGCTGAGCGTGATCGACACCGAGACGCGGCAGGTGGTGCGCCAGGTGAACGTCGGCAAGTCGCCGCACGGCGTGTGGACGCTGGATCACGCGCCGCGGTGGTAGCAGGCGCGGCCTCGCGATGCGTTTCATGCCCCCCACGCAGCCTCTTCCCCCCCGTAGGCTGGGGTGGAGCGAAGCGCAACCCCAGCGTTTGAACCAGGATGGTCGGCGCGCGATGCTGGGGTTGCACCCCAGCCTACGAAAACCAATCCCACGAAGACCAGTCCGGGGGTTGCTGCTCCTGCTGCTCCTCCCCACCACCACCATCGCCTGCCCCAAGCCGGTCTACCTCACCTTCGACACCGGCCACATGGAGGTGGCGCCGCTGATCGCCGAAACGCTGAAGCGCCACGACGTGAAGGTGACCTTCTTCGCCGCCAACGAGAAGACGAAGCAGGGCGACGGCAGCCTGGGTGACCACTGGGCGCCCTGGTGGAAGGCGCGGGCCGAAGAAGGCCACGCCTTCGCCTCCCACACCTGGGACCACATGTACTGGCGGGCCGATCTGCCCGGCGGGCGCTTCAAGGTGCGCAGCAGCGCCGGGCCGGATGCCGGGCGTGACCAGACCGTCACAGCGGCCCAGTACTGCGAGCAGATCCAGCGCGCGGCGGACCGCCTGCAGTCCCTCACCGGCCAGAAGCCCTTGCCCGTGTTCCGCGCACCGGGCGGCAAGACTTCCCCCGCCTTCCTGGCCGCCACTCAGGCGTGCGGCTGGCGGCATGTGGGCTGGGCGCCGGCGGGCTTTCTGGGAGACGAACTGCCCAGCGAGACTTACCCGAACCAGACGTTGCTGGCCAAGGCCCTGCGCGACATCCGCCCCGGCGACATCCTCATGGCCCACCTGGGCATCTGGTCCCGCAAGGACCCCTGGGCACCCGCCGTGCTGGAGCCGCTGATCACCGGGCTCAAGGCCAAGGGATTCTGCTTCGCCACTTTGCGCGAGCACCCAGACTTCAAGTAGGCTTGTCTGCCCCCGTAGGCTGGGGTGCAACCCCAGCTCCCCGCGCTGCATCACTGCCCATGCCCCTGGACCTCTTCGACCACGCCCAATCCTGGCTCTTCGAGCACGCCACGCAGCCGCTGATGGTGTGGCTGGGCCTGTCGAACCTGCTCGAATCCGGCTACGCCGCCACCGGCTGGCTGCTCGTGGGCGTGGTGCAGATCGCCATCCTCGTCGCCCTCATCGGCCCGCTGCAGCGCTGGCGCCCGGTGGAGGCGGTGACGGACCGGCAGGCGATCCGCGTGGACATCCTCTACACGCTGATCCATCGCCTGGGGCTGTTCCGGGTGGCGATGTTCTTCACCGTGCAACCGCTCTTCGACAGCTTGTTCGGCTGGCTGCGCGTGCAGGGTGTCAGCACCTTCCACCTGGATCAGCTCTGGCCCGGCGTGACCGACGCGCCATGGATCAGCTTCCTGCTGTACCTGATCGTCTTCGATTTCGTGGACTACTGCATCCACCGCGGGCAGCACCAGTTCAACTGGTGGTGGGCGCTGCACTCACTGCACCACTCGCAGCGGCAGATGACCATGTGGTCCGACAACCGCAACCACCTGCTGGACGATGTCATCCGCGATTGCATCCTGGTGGTGGTGGGCCAGCTCATCGGCGTCAGCCCGGGCCAGTTCGTGGCCATCGTCGCCATCGCGCAGCTCAGCGAAAGCTTCCAGCACGCCAACCTGCGCCTGCACTTCGGCCGCATCGGTGAACGGCTATGGGTCAGCCCGCGCTTCCATCGCCTGCACCACAGCGTGGGCATCGGGCACGAGACCGCGGGCAAGGGCACGCTGGGCGGCTACAACTTCGGCGTGCTGCTGCCCTGGTGGGACATCCTGTTTCGCACCGCCAACTTCGAGATCCGCTACGACCCCACCGGCGTGCGCGATCAGGTGGAGCAGGGCCGGGACTACGGGCGCGGGTTCTGGGCGCAGCAGTGGGCGGGGGTGCGGCGGTTGGTGGGTAGGTGAGGGGCCGAGTACAAGCTTGTCCCCTGTAGGCTGGGGTGGAGCGGAGCGCAACCCCAGCGTTTCGGGTGCGCCACGGAAACCGCTGGGGTTGCGCTATCGCTCCACCCCAGCCTACGAAAACCACGAAAATTCCACCACACCCGGCGAGAATCACCCCCATGCCCCTGGACTTCGCTCCACTCGAAGCCATGCGGGCGCACCACCCGGCGTGGCGATTGCTGCGGTCGGACCACGCTTCGCTGGTGGCCAGCTTCCTGCACCGAGCCTTCGTGCAGCCCAACGTGCGCCACATGCCCGCGGCCACGCTGGCGGAGGCGCTGGATGACGAGCTTTACGCGTTGCGGCAGCAACTGGGTGACGATGCCTTCCCGCGTGCCGCCATGGAGTACCTCAACGACTGGGCGGCGCCCGACAAGGGCTGGCTGCGCAAGTTCTACCTGCCCGGCACCGACGAAGCGCACTTCGACCTGACGCCCGCCACCGAGAAGGCCATCGCCTGGCTGCTGCAGCTTTCGCAACGCCAGTTCATCGGGACGGAGTCACGCCTGCTCACGCTCTTCGAACTGCTCAAGCAGATGAGCGAAGGCGCCGAGGCCGACCCCGCCGTGCGCGTGGCCGAGTTGCGCAAGCGCCGCGACGAGATCGATGCCGACATCGCCCGCGCGCTCGCCGGCACGCTGCCGCTGCTGGACGACACCGCGCTGAAAGAGCGCTTTCAGCAGTTCACGCAGATGGCGCGCGACCTGCTGTCGGACTTTCGCGAGGTGGAGCACAACTTCCGCCAGCTCGATCGCTCGGTGCGGGAGCGCATCGCCCTGTGGGACGGCGCCAAGGGCGCGCTGCTGCAGCAGATCCTGGGCGAGCGCGATGCCATCGCCGAATCGGACCAGGGCCGCAGCTTCCGCGCCTTCTGGGATTTCCTGATGTCCAGCCAGCGGCAGGAGGAGCTTTCTACCCTGCTGGACCGCGTGCTGGCCCTGCCGCCCGTGGCGAACTTGCAGCCCGAGGCGCGCATGCGCCGCGTGCACTACGACTGGCTGGAAGCCGGTGAGCACACGCAGCGCACGGTGGCCCAGCTCTCGCAGCAGTTGCGCCGCTTCCTGGACGACCAGGCCTGGCTGGAGAATCGCCGCATCATGGATTTGCTGCGCAGCATCGAGACCCGCGCTGTCGGCCTGCGCTCGCACGGCCACACGGCCAGCCTGCCCACGCCGATGATGACCATCGACGAACCCGCCGCCCGCATCGATCTGGCCATGGAGCGCCCGCTGTACGCCCCGGCGCACAAGCCGTCACTGGCTGGCGTGGTGCCGGTGGATGCTGACGAGGCGCCCGATGACGCATCGCTGTACCAGCAAGTGCGCGTGGACAAGGCTCGGCTGGCCCGGCACATCCGTCAGGCGTTGCAGCAGGCCACGCAGGTCACCCTGCGCGAACTGGTGGCCACCCAGCCGCTGCGGCAGGGCCTGGCCGAACTGGTGGCCTACCTGCAGCTGGGTGACGAGACGTTCCGCGTGGCCGTGGATGAATCGCACACCGAAGCCATCCCCTGGAACAGCGTGGACGCCGCCGGCCAGCCCACCCAGCGCGTGGCCCGCCTGCCGCGCGTGATCTACGTGAGGTGAGCCGTGCAAGACGAGCTGCATGCCCTGCCCGCGCCCGCGCCCCCACCGACCGGCGCCGCACCCGATCTCTCCGTGCTCGCCATCACGCTGCTCAAGGGCGTGCTGTACCGCGAGCAGGATGAGGCCCTGTGGTCCGCCTTGCTCACGCTGCAGGCCCGCGTGCGCGACTACGTGGCCGTGCTGGGCCTGGACCTGGTGCTGGACGAGGCCGAGGGCTACGCCTTCG
>NZ_JAYRZR010000089.1:0-16494 GCF_041916345.1 Ramlibacter sp. | reverse complement strand
CGCCCTGGAGCGCGAGGGCATCGTCTCGTGCGATCCGCAGAAGGCCGCTTCATGACGAAGGTGCTGGCCGGCCTGCGCGTGCTGGAATTCGCGGCCATCGGCCCCGTGCCCTGGTCGGGCATGGTACTGGCCGACCTGGGCGCCAGCGTCGTGCGCGTGGAGCGCCCGGGCAGCCAGGGCGAGAAGGACACGCTGGGCGCGGTCCGCCGCGGGCGGCTGCAGGTCGAGCTGGACCTGAAGTCCGCTGCCGGCCGCGAGGAAGCCCTGCGACTCATCGCCAGCGCGGACGTGCTGCTGGAGGGCCTGCGCCCAGGCGTGATGGAGCGACTGGGCCTGGGCCCGGCGGACGCGCTCGCAGCGAATCCGAGGCTCGTGTACGCGCGCATGACGGGCTGGGGCCAGCAGGGACCGATGGCCCAGGAGGCCGGACACGACATCAACTACATCGCGCTCACGGGCGCCCTGCACGCCATCGGGCCCGCCGAGCGGCCGGTGCCACCGCTGAACCTGATCGGGGACTTCGGCGGCGGCGGCGCCTTCCTCCTCATCGGCCTGCTGGCGGCGCTGTGGCAGGTGCGATCCTCCGGCCGCGGCCAGGTGGTGGATGCCGCCATGGTGGATGGCGCCGCGACCCTGATGGCCATGATCTACAGCCGGCACGCGCTGGGCCAGTGGAAGGACGAGCGGGTGAGCAATCCGCTCGATGGCGGCCTGCCGTGGTACGACACGTACCGCACGGCCGACGGGAAGTTCATGGCGGTCGGCGCGCTGGAACCCCAGTTCTACGACGAGCTGCTGCGGCGTCTGGACCTGTCGGGCCGCCTGCCGGACCGGCAGGCACCCGAGGCCTGGCCGGTGATCCGCGCGCGCTTCGCCGAGGTCTTTGCCACCCGCACGCGCGATGACTGGGCGCGGCACTTCGCCGGCAGCGATGCCTGCGTGTCACCGGTGCTGTCCTTGGCCGAAGCCCCCCTTCACCCTCACAACGCAGCGCGCGGCAACTTCGTGGCCCATGGCCCAGGCCACGTGCCGGGCGCTGCCCCGGTGTTCGATGGCGAGCGCCCGCCCGTGGCCGCCGATTCGCAGCGCGTGTCCGTGCAGCAAGCCCTGGCGGCCTGGCAACGCTAGGCGAAGGTCACGAGACCACCTGGTAGTACAGGTTCTGCGGATGCCGCGCCTGGGCGAAGAAGAACCATCGCTCGATCAGCAGCCCCAGCCACTGAACCGGTGCCACCAGGAGCCAGGCGGTCTGCCAGCCGGCCATGGCCAGCGCCAGCAGGCCGATCGGCAGCAGGAAGGCCAGTACCTGGAAGGCCGGCTTCGCCGCGCGAAACACCGCCACCGGGGCGCCGTGGAAGAACTCGCGCGTGTTGAACGAGCCGCCCGTCATGCCCATGGACTTCTGCACCACCCGCGCGGCCTGGATGCCCGTGGCGGATTGCGTGGTGGACCGCGACTTCAACTGGGTGTTGCGCCGCAGGGAGAGCCCCCGCGCCAGCCAGGCGAGGCCGGTCAATGCCATCGCCCAGGGCGCGACGTGGTTGGCGAACGCGGCATCGCCCTGCAGCCCCATCGCCAGGGCGCCAGCGAGGCACGCACCAGAGGCCAGACCAAGCAGGCAATAGTTGACAACCGTCAGCGGGTGGGCCCACTCCTGGATGAAGCGGATGCAGGCGTAGATCATGGCCGTGCAGTGCCACAGCAGGAAAGCCGTGGCGATGGCCAGCCACGGCAGCCAGGCCGAGGCCTGACTGCCCGGTCCGGCGAGTGCCCACGCCGCCGTGAGCGCGATGAACGCGGGCAGCACGATCACCTCGCGCGACATCCAGGAAGTGCGCCACATCAGCGCGGCGCGCCAGGCGCGCAGGGGATGCCCGAGGTGGAAGAACGAGGCCGCCAGCGCCGCCAGCAGCATCCCTGTCGCCACCCACAGCATGCCGGTCTGGGCGCGCTCCGGCGCGACCCCGGCAATGCTCGCCGCTGCCAGCACCACGGTGAGCCCCTGCGCGGCGCCGGCCAGCGTGGTGAACAGGATGATCGACGCAGCCGGCTTCATGCGCGTCCCTGCTGCGTGTCGGCCGCACCTGCCTTTGGCTCAGGCGCCGGCGTGCTCGCGCCAACGACCTTGCGTGGCAGGTAGTGGTTGGCCGGGCGTGTCTCCCACTCGGGCATCAGCGTGTAGCCCCCGCGTTCGCGGATGGCCTGCGCCACCTCCGATGCCGGATCGTTGACGTCGCCGAACAGCCGCGCGCTCGTCGGGCAGGCCTTCACGCAGGCCGGCTTGCGGTCCTGCGGCGGCAGATGCTCGTCGTAGATGCGGTCCACGCACAGGGTGCACTTCGTCATCACCTTGCGCTCTTCGTCGAACTCGCGGGCGCCATAGGGGCAGGCCCAGCTGCAGTACTTGCAGCCGATGCACTTGTCATAGTCCACCAGCACGATGCCGTCGCTCTGGCGCTTGTAGCTGGCGCCGGTGGGGCACACCGGCACGCAGGGCGGGTCCGCGCAGTGCAGGCAGCTCTTGGGAAAGTGGATGGTCTGCGTGTTCGGGAAGGTGTCGGCCTCGAAGGTCTGCACCCGGTTGAAGAAGGTACCCGTGGGCTGCGGGCCATAGGCATCGAGGTCCGCCAGCGGCCCGGCGGCGCCCGAGGTGTTCCATTCCTTGCAGGAGGTGACGCAGGCCTGGCAGCCCACGCACACGTTGAGATCGATGACCAGCGCCAGCTGCCTGGCCAGGGTGGCGGGGACTTCAGTGGGCGGGTTCATGGCTTGCGGGGGGCCAAGTAGGCAAGGACCTTGCGGGCACCGCCGAGCACGCCGGGCGGTGTCGACGGGACGGCGACCTGGGGGAAAGTCTCCTCGGGCTCCCCGGGGCTGGCCGGGCGCAGGCGGACGCGCACGTCGTACCAGCCGGCCTGGCCCGTCACCGGATCGGAGTTGCTGATGCGTCCGCCCGCGAAGGGCAGTTCCTCGGTGATCAGGTGATTCAGCAGGAAGCCCTTGCGCGATTCATCCGCGCCGGGCGCGAGCTGCCAGGCGCCGGCGCCCTTGCCGATCGCGTTCCAGGTCCAGACGGTGCCGGGCTCCACCGCGTCGCTGTAGCGGACCATGCACCGCACCTCGCCCCAGGTGCTGGTGACCCAGGCCCAGCCCCCATCGGCCACGCCCGCCGCCTGCGCCGTGACGGGGTTGACGTGCAGGTAGTTGTGGCTGTGGATCTGGCGCAGCCAGGCATTCTGCGAGTCCCACGAGTGGTACATGGCCATCGGCCGCTGGGTGATGGCGGCGAGCGGAAAGCGCTCGGTGTCGATGCTCGCGTTCTCGAGCGGCTCGTACCAGAACGGCAGGGGATCGAAGTAGGTCGCGATGCGCTGCCGCAGATGATCGGGCGGCTGCCGTCCGGACCGCTTGCCCTGCGCGGCCAGCCGGAACAGCTGCAGGGTGTCGGAGTAGATCGCGAGCTGCACCGGGTCGTTGCGCTGGCGCCAGCCCTTGTCCTTGGCCAGATCCAGATAGCCCCGGTTCCAGTTGCGCATGAACTGCTGGTCCCTGGGCAGGTGGTGCTGGAACACGCAGTTGTTCTTCGCGTACATCTCCCACTGCTTGGGATTCGGGTCGCCGCGCAGGTGGTCCGTGCCGTCCTTGCCGCGCCAGCCCATGAGAAAGCCCACGCCCGGCTGCGCCTGGTAGTTGACGATGAAGTCCGGGTAGTCCTTGAACTTGCGCGTGCCGTCCTCGTGCGTGAACGCGGGGAACTGGAGGCGCGACGCGAGTTCGATCAGCACCTCCTGGAACGGCTTGCACTCGCCCAGGGGAGGCACGACCGGCACCCGCACCGAGTCGACGGGACCGTCGAACTCGGAGATCGGCCGATCGAGCATGCTCATCACGTCATGCCGTTCCAGGTAGGTGGTGTCGGGCAGCACGAGATCGGCGAAGGCCACCATCTCGCTCTGGAACGCGTCGCAGACCACCAGGAAGGGGATCTTGTACTCGCCGTCTTCGCGGCGTTCATTCAGCTTGGCGCGCACTTCCATGGTGTTCATGGTGGAGTTCCAGGCCATGTTCGCCATGAAGATCAGCAGCGTGTCGATGGGGTACGGGTCCCCGCGGACGGCATTGGTGATGACGTTGTGCATCAGGCCGTGGGCCGACAGCGGGTGCTCCCACGAGAACGCGTGGTCGATGCGCAGCGGCGTGCCGTCCTCGTGCACCGCCAGTTCCTCGGGGCTGGCGGGGAAGCCGAGCGGCGCCGCGTTCAGCGGCGTGTTCGGCTTGATCATGGCGGGGTCGTTGAAGGCCCGGTAGTTCGGCACGATGTGGCGCGGATACGGCGCCTTGTGCCGGAAGCCGCCGGGCGCGTCGATCGTGCCCAGCACGCTCATCAGCACTGCCAGTGCGCGCACCGTCTGGAAGCCGTTGGAGTGCGCGGCCAGGCCACGCATGGCGTGGAAGGCCACCGGCCGCGCCTGCGTGACCGGATGGTGCTTGCCCCACGCGTCGGTCCAGGGGATGGGCAGCTCGAAGGCCTGCTGCAGCGCAGTGACGCCCAGTTCGCGTGCCAGCTGGCGGATGCGCTCGGCCGGGATGCCGGTGATGGCGGCCGCCCATTCCGGCGTGGTGGTGGCCACGCGCTCGCGCAGCAGCTGGAAGGCGGGCGCCACCCGCGTGCCATCGGGCAGCTGGTAGTGGCCTTCCAGGGCCAGCCGCCGCCCGTCTTCGACCCCTTGCGGATAGGCGTGCACCACCTGGCCGCTGGCGAGGTCCCAGGCCAGCTTGTTGTGCGGGTGGCGGCCGTCCCCCGGCGGCCCGGCCGCGGGGTCGAAGGCGAACAGACCGTCGCGATCGCCGTCGTCGAGCACCACCAGCTGCGGCGCGTTCGTGTAGCGCCGCAGGAAGGGCTCATCGATCAGGTCCTGCGCGATCAGTTCATGCAGCAGGGCCATGAACAGCGCGCCATCGGTGCCCGGCCGGATGGGAATCCATTCATCGGCGATCGCGGAATAGCCGGTGCGCACGGGATTGATCGAGATGAAGCGACCGCCCGCGCGCTTGAACCGGGCCAGCGCGATCTTCATCGGGTTGCTGTGATGGTCTTCCGCCGTGCCGATCATCACGAACAGCCTGGCGTGTTCCAGGTCCGGCCCGCCGAATTCCCAGAAGCTGCCGCCGATGGAATAGATCATGCCGGCGGCCATGTTCACCGAGCAGAAGCCGCCGTGGGCCGCGTAATTGGGCGTGCCGAACTGCCGCGCGAACAGGCCGGTGAGCGCCTGCATCTGGTCGCGCCCGGTGAACAGCGCGAACTGCTTCGGATCGGTCGCGCGGATGTGGCTCAGCCGCTGGGTGAGGATCTCGAACGCGCGGTCCCAGCTGATGGGCTCGAACTCGCCGGCCCCACGCTCGCTGCCTGGCTTGCGCAGCAAGGGCTGCGTCAGCCGGGCGGGCGAGTGCTGCTTCATGATGCCCGAGCTGCCCTTGGCGCAGATCACGCCCTGGTTGATCGGGTGGTCCGGGTTGCCGTCGATGTAGCGGACCTGGCCGTCGCGCAGGTGCACCCGGATGCCGCAGCGGCAGGCGCACATGTAGCAGGTGGTCGTCCGGGTCTCCGTGCCGGCCATGCTGCTGGCCTGCGGATCGTGCAGCGGCGCGCTGGAGAGGAAGTTGAGCATAAGCTCATGCTAGACCTGATCTAAAGAGTGCTACCGCATAATTCAGCTCTTCATGACCCGAAAAATCGATCACCGGCTGAAGCTCACGCTGCGCCAGCTTGAAGTGTTTGCGGCCGTGGCGCGCAGCGGCACGACGAGGGGTGCGGCGGACGAGATCTCCCGCTCGCAGTCGGCGGCCAGCAACGCGCTGGGTGAGCTGGAGGCCGTGCTGGGCGCCCAGCTGTTCGACCGCATGGGCAAGCGGCTGGTGATCAACGAGAACGGTCGCGCCCTGCTGCCGCGCGCGGCCGCCCTGCTGGAGCAGGCGGGCGAAACACAGTCGCTGTTCACGCGGGCGCACGCGGCGCCGCTGCGGCTGGCTTCCAGCTACACCATCGGTGAGTACCTGCTGCCGGCCCTGATCGCGAGCTGGAAGGCGCAACATCCTCAAAGCCATGTGCTGCTGGACATCGTCAACACCCATGACGTGTTCGAGCGGGTGGGCGCGTTCGAAGCCGACATCGGCTTCATCGAGGGCACTCACAGCCACCCCGAACTCACCGTGCGCAAATGGCGCAGCGACGAGATGGTGGTGATCGCGGCGGCGGGCCACCCCATGGCCAGGCAGCGCGCCAACCTCCGGCAGCTCAGCCAGGCGACGTGGGTCTTGCGCGAGCCGGGCTCCGGCACGCGGGAGGCATCGGATCGCTGGCTGATTCCGCACCTGGCAGCCGTGCACGTCGAGCTGGAGCTCGGCAGCAACGAGGCCGTCAAGCGGGTCGTCGCCGAAGGCCTGGGGCTCGGCTGCCTGTCGCGGCTGGCCGTGAAGGAAGCCATAGCCCAGGGGTGGCTGGTGGAGGTGGCGACGACGCTGCCTCCCATGCAGCGCACCTTGTCCATCGTGCGCCACCGGGCGAAGAAGCTGGGCACGGGGGCCGAAGGCTTCGTCCGGCATTGCACCGCCCTGCCCGCCCAGCCCTGACCCGGGCCCTTCGCTCGCGGCTTCACACCCATGCATCCCGTCCGCCGCCGCATCCTCCAGGCCATCCTCTACGAACTGATTGCCATCGCCTTTGTCGGCCCCGTGCTCAGCCTCGCCTTCGACAAGTCGCAGACCTCCACCTTCGGCCTGGCCGTCGTGCTGTCGACGATCGCGCTCACCTGGAACTACGTGTTCAACTGGCTCTTCGAGCGCTGGGAGTCGCGCCAGGCCGTGCGCGGCCGATCCCTGGCCCGGCGCATCGCGCATGGGCTGGGGTTCGAAGGGGGGCTGGTGATCCTGCTGCTGCCGGTCATGTCCCTGTGGCTCGACATCTCATGGATGGCCGCGTTCATCGCCAACCTGGGTCTGCTGCTGTTCTTCTTCGTCTACGCCATCGCCTTCACCTGGGCCTTTGATCGCGTGTTTGGCCTGCCCGCCTCGGCCGCGGGGACGGATCGCGCGCGAGAGTAAATGGGGCGAAGGACGACCGCGCCCGACTACCGGCTCAAGCCTGCTTCCAGCTCCGCGACCAGCCCGTCCACCCACGCCACCGCCGCCTCGAAGGGCTCGGCGGAAGACAGGTCCACGCCCACCTGCGCCGCCAGCTCCAGGGGGCTGCGCGTGCCGCCGGCCGCCAGCACCTCCAGCCAGCGCGGCAGGCCCTCTCCCGTTCCGCGCGCGGCCAGCGCGGTGGCCGTGACCAGCCCCACCGAGTACGTGTAGGGATAGAGGCCGATGTAGTAGTGCGGCTGGCGCATCCACGTCATCGCCGCGCCGTCGTCGAGCGTGAGCGCGTCGCCCCAGAAGCGACGCAGGATGTCGCGCTGCGTCTCGTCCAGCCAGTCGGCGGTGAGCGCGCGGCCGGCTTCGGCCTGCGCGAACAGGCGATGCTGCAACTCGGCCTCCAGCAGGTGGGTCACGAAGTTGTGGTGGTAGGTGCCCAGCACCAGCTCGATGACCTCGCGACGCACGTTCGCATCTTGCGAGCGATCCAGGATGTGCCGCGCCAGCAGCACCTCATGCAGCGTGGAAGGCGCCTCGATGAAGGGCAGCGTGGGCCGCGTGTTCATGAAGCGCTGATGCCGCCCCGCCAGCAGGAAGTGGCCCGCGTGGCCCAGCTCGTGCGCCAGCGTGAACACATTGCGCATCGAACCGGTCCACGAGATGAGGATGTATGGATGCACGCCGTAGGGCGACGCGCAGAAGGCACCCGACGACTTGCCGATGTTGGTGGCGCGGTCGATCCAGCGCTGGCTGAAGGCCGCCGACAGCATCGCCTGGTACTCGGCGCCCAGCGGCGCCAGCGCGTCGAGGATCAGCGTGCGGACCTCGTCGAACGAGAGGTGCCGCGTGCCGGCTGCCGCCAGGGGCGTCTTCACGTCGCAATACAGCAAACGGTCCAGGCCCTGCACCCGCTGGCGCAGCCGTGCATAGCGCCGCATGGGCACCGCGATGCCCGCCTGCAGATCGACCCGTACGCGGTCATACAGCGCCCGTGGCACCTTCTGCGCATGCAGCAGGTAGCCCTCGGTGTCCGGATACCGGCGCAGCCGCGCCAGGGCCACCTGCTTGGCGACCTCCGTGCCCAGCGTGGCCGCGAAGGTGTGGCGCATGCTGCGCAGGCCGGTCGTGAAGGCGGCCCAGGCCCGGCGGCGCAAGGCCGGATCCGGGTGGCCCTCCCAGGTGGACTCGAACAGGTTGAAGGAGTTGGGGTGGGTACGGCCTGCGTCGTCCTGGAAGGCCGCCACCTGCAGGTCACCGGACTTCGCCCGCAGGTAGACATTGAACGGCCCGTCCAGCACCTGCCCGAGCGCGGCGATGGCCTGCTCGGCCTCGCTGCCCAGGGTGTGCGGCTGGCGCGCCAGCATGTCATCCAGCTCCACCTGATGCGTCTGCAGCGCGGGCAGTTCATCCAGGTAGCGTTGCAAGGTGCCCGGCGGCAATGCCAGGACCTCGGGCTCCACGAAGGCCACGGCCGCGGCCACCTGCGCGTGTACCGTGCCGGCCTGCGCATGCGCGGCCTGGGCCGTCGCGTCGGTGCCGTCGGAGGCCTGGCACAGGTTGGCGTAGATCAGCGCGCGCTGCAGGCGGACGAAGAGCGCCTCACGCGCGTCGAGGCAGGCCATGAGCACGGCCGCGCCCTCGCCCAGGCGACCGCGATGGCGCGTCACGCTCTCGGCCGCGGCAGGCAGCGATTGCAGTTCCGCCGACCACGCCTCATGCGTGGCGAACAGGTCCGTGAGGTTCCATGTGTCTTCCAGGGGCACTTCGGCCCGGGTCAGCGGCTTGTTCATGCGCCCGATGATGGCGGAGAACGCGGCGGGCTGCCAGAAGGGCGACGCACGGCCGCCACGCCACAATGACGGCGATTACACCACCAGTCTTCTTCATGTCGCACTTCCAGCCCGTCGCCCTGCATCACGCCAGCCGCCTCATCAACCACGGCCCCACGGTGCTGGTGACCAGCGCGCACGCCGGCCGGCGCAACGTGATGGCGGCCGCGTGGTCGATGCCGGTGGAGTTCACGCCGCCGCGCGTGGCGGTGGTGATCGACAAGAAGACCTTCACGCGCGAGCTGGCCGCGGCCAGCGGCTGCTTCGGCCTGTGCATCCCGGGGCTGGCACTGGCCGACTTCACCTTTGCGGTGGGCAGCACGAGCGGGCGTGACGAGGACAAGTTCGCTCGCCACGGCGTCACGCCACTCGCGGGCCCGGTGCTGGGGGTGCCGGTGCTGGAGACCGGTTGCGCCGCGTGGATGGAGTGCCGCCTCATCCCCGAGCGGCACACCGAGGACGCCTACGACACCTGCTTCGCCGAGGTGGTGTCCGCCGCGGCCGACGCGCGCATCTTCGTGAACGGGCGCTGGGCCTATCGCGAGGACAACGCGGACGTGCAGCCGATTCACCACCTCGGCGCCGGCCTGTTCGTGCGCGCGGGCGGCACGGTGCAGGCGCGAGGGGTGTAGCGCTCAGCGCTCGCAGGCGAAGCTCGCCGCCTGCTCCTTGTCGCCGCTCTTGTAGCGGGCCACCAGCGGATACGGGCACAGCGGGCGGGTGCGGTTGGCGGCCCAGTCGGCGGGCACGTCGGCGTTCACGCCGCCGGCATTGCCGGCCCCGCGCGCGCTGGCCACGATGCGGTCGGGCGCCTGGCCCTTCTCCACCCAGTTCACCAGCGCCGTCAGGCCGTCGAACTGGTCGGTGGCCGGGCCGCCGCGCGAGTGGCCCATGCCGGGCACGAGGAAGAACCGCACCGCGTCGCCGGCGGAGCCGTTGTAGCGGGCATTCAGCTGGTCGTACCAGGCGGCCGTGTCATCCGGCGAGAACACGCCGTCAGAGAGGCCGTGCACCACGATCATCTTGGCGCCGCGGCCACGCAGCGTGTCGAGGTTGGTCGGGTTGGGCGGCGTCATGAACGACATCGCGCTCTCGGTGTAGACGCTGGTGGTCGCGAAGATCAGCGGCGCATCGGTGTCGAAGTTGAAGTTGAGCGCGTAGCCCAGCGTGTTCTGCAGGATCGCCTTGTCGGCCGGCGGCGAAGAGAAGATGAAGCCCACCGCCACCGGGTCGCGCGCGGCGCCCACCGAGTTGCGGAACTTCCAGTCGGCCCAGCCCGTCTGCACGATGCCCGCGTCATAGGGCCAGCGCGCATACAGCGCCTCGCCCTTGCTGTTGCGCGCGCCGGTGAACACGTTGCCCAGCGACGTCTTCTGCGCCGCGGTCAGGCAGGTGCCATCGCGGGCGCCGCTGCAGGTGGGCACGTCACGCGTCAGGTCGAAGGCCGCGCGGCAGGCCGTCACGTCGTTCACCAGGCCATCGGCCACGCCGTCCAGCGCGTCGCACCTGGCGAGGATCGCGTTCGCGATCACGCGGCGCTCGGCCTGCGGCAGCGCCGTCTCCAGGTTGGCCGGGTCGGTGGCCACCTTGGCCCATTGCTGCGCGCCATAGAGCTGCGCCACCGCCGCCTTGGGCAGGTTGAACCCGGGCGAGATGGCGAGGTAGCCGTCGTAGTCCGCCGCGTAGCGGGCAGCGGCCACCATGGTGTGCCGGCCGCCATTGGAGGTGCCGCCGATGTAGCTGCGGTCCGGCCCCTTGCCATAAGCGGCCTTGATGAGGGCCTTGGCCATGGGGGTGAGCGTGCCCACGGCCTGGTAGCCGTAGTCCAGCCGCGCCTGCGGGTCCAGGCCGAACAGCGGGTTCTGCGCGCCGCTGTGACCGGCGTCACTGCTGATGACCGCGAACCCCTGCTGCAGCGCGTTCTGCAGCGGGCCGCCGCCGCTGAAGCCGCCCGTGGCCGCCGACACGACGCCGTCCGTGCCGCCATTGCCCTGGTAGAGGAAGCGGCCGTTCCAGTCCTTGGGCAGCCGCATCTCCCAGCCGATGGCATAGGTCTGGCCATCCACCGCGCTGGTGCGCTGGTTCATCTTGCCGGTGACGAGGCAGTGCTCGCCCACCGGCTGGCCGGCATTGGTGAGCGTGCCCGAGGTGACCACCGAAGCGGCGGTGAGCGCGGTGCTGGCATGGGTGAAGCTCGTGGCGAGCGCGGTGCAGGCGGCCAGCGACGCGCCCTGCGCCGTGGCGAGCTGCGGAATGCTCTCGCCATTGCCGCCACAGGCGGCCAGGCTCGCCAGCGCCAGCGCGGCGAGGGGGGCGTGGAATCTCAGTCTCATGGAGTCTCCTCTCGGGTTGAATGGGCACGCAGGAAATCGAGCACCGTGGTGTTGAAGGCGGCGGCTGCATCCCGGGCCACGCCATGACCGGCATCGGGCATGACGAGCGCCTTCGCCTGCGGCATGGCGGCGCAGACATTGCGGAAGATCTCGGCGTGCACGGCCGGTGTGCGCGCGCCGGACAGCAGCAGCAAGGGCATGGACAGCGCGGCCAGCTGCTCAGGCGCCAGCCACGGGAATTCATCGGACGACAGCGCCAGCGCCTTCATCGCGCCCAGGTTCTGCAGGCGGCGCGCCAGCGCCTCGCCGTCGTTCAGCGGCGAGGCCGCGCCATTGATGCCGCCGGTCATGAGCCGCGCGCCTTCTTCGTCTCGCCCCGCGCGGAAGGCCGCATTCGCGGGCTCGATCACCCGGGTGCAGAAGTCCGCTGCCGCGGCGCGGCCAGCTGCCGAGAGCGCCGCGTACTTCATCATCGGCGGCTCCACAGCCACCAGGGCCCGCACCCGCGCCGGCTCCGCCACCGCCAGCGCCAGCGCGGTGAAGCCGCCATACGAGCTGCCCACCAGCACCGCCGAGGACCAGCCCAGCGCATCCAGCAGCAGCCGCAGGTCTTCCGCCTCGTGCAGGGCCGAGTGGTCCGGCCCCGGCGGCCCGTTGCGATTGGGGAAGCTGTAGCGCCGCGAGTAGGTGAGGCAGGTGAAGTGCGGCGTGAAGGCAGCCCACTGCGGCTCGAACGAGCGCCAGTCGCCCATGGCGCCGTGGATGAAGACGAGTGGCGGCCCCTCGCCACCGATCACGCCGTGCAGTTCCACGCCATTGGGCAGCGCGAAGCGCCGGGGCTCGGCAGCGGCCAGCCCCTCGCCCACCGCGGCGGGCGGTGTCGTCACGTCCATGCGGGTTCCTCAGGCGGTGATGCCGGTCTCGCGGATCAGCTTGCCCAGTCGCTGGCTCTCGCTGCGCACGAACTGCGCGAGCGGCTCGCCGGAAACCAGGCGGTCCGGCGCGGCCATGGCCATCTCCTCCAGCTTGCCGCGCACCTGCGGCGTGGTGCGAGCCTTGGCCCACGCGGCGACCAGCGCATCCGCCGCCGGCCGAGGCACGGCCTTGTGTGCGAAGGCGATGATCCAGCCGAGGTACTCGAAATCGGCCAGGCCCTGCTCCGCCACCGTGGGCACATCGGGCAGGGTGGGCACGCGGTCGCGCGTGGTCACCGCCAGCAGACGCAGCCGCCCGCCCTTGACCTGCGGCAAGGCGACATTGGGCGCGGTGAACATCACCTGCAGCTGGCCCGCGATCAGGTCGTTCACCGCCAGACCATCACCCTTGTACGGCGCGTGCAGCATCTTCACGCCCGCCATCGAGCAGAACATCTCGGTGCACAGGTGGCCGGAGGAGCCGTTGCCGCCGGAACCGAAGGCCAGCGTGCCCGGCTTCGCCTTGGCCAGCGCGATCAGCTCCTGCACGTTCTTCGCCGGCACGGACGGATGCACCACCAGCGCGAAGGAGCCGGCACCCAGCATGCTGAGCGGCTGCAGGTCCTGCGCGTCGTAGGGCAGCTTGGCAAACAGATGCGGCGCGGCGGTGATGGCCGCGGGCCCGGAGATGAGCACCGTGTGGCCATCGGGCGCGGCCTTGACCGCGGCGTCGGCTGCCAGCGTGCCGCTCGCCCCCGGCTTGTTGTCCACCACGAAGCTCTGGCCGAGCTGCGGGCCCAGCGCGTCACCGTACATCCGCGCGAGGAAGTCCGACGGCCCGCCGGGGGCGGCACCGACCAGCAGCTTGACGGCACGGCTGGGATAGGCCTGCGCGTGCACCGCCAGCGGCAGCGGGGCCGCGGCCAGCGCGCCCAGGGCCGCCAGGGCCTGGCGGCGGTTCCACGACAGGGTCATGGCTTGTCTCCTTGTACTTTCGTGCAGGGGATTCTGCGCACGCCGCCCTTCAGCGGGAAATAGAATCGGCGCACTTGCGATCACGATTGCTTATACGTGCACCCACCCGCCTCCGTGCTGCTGAACCGCCTGCTGGCGCGGGCGCGCTTTCGCCATCTGCAGGTGCTGCTGCAGCTGGCCGAGCTGGGCAGCGTACGCCGCGCGGCAGAGGCCATCGGCATGACACAGCCCGGCGTGACGCAGCTGCTGGCCGAGCTCGAGCGCCTGCTGGAGACACCGCTCTTCCAGCGTCACGCGCGTGGCGTGCGCCTCACCCCCGCAGGGGCCGACGTGCTGCCCATGGCGCGGCAGATGATACTGAGTCTCTCGGCCTCGGCCGAGGCGGTGGCGGCCCGCACAGGGCAAGGCGAAGGCGTGGTGCGCGTGGTGGGCACCACCGCCGGCGTGAACGGCCTGCTGGTGCAGGCCATCGCCGGCTTCGCCGCAGCCCACCCGGGCGTGCAGGTGCATCTGCAGCAGGCCGAGATCGACGATTCGCTGATGAGCCTGTCGCGCGGCGCGGTGGATCTGGTGGTGTGCCGATCCCCGGCCGTGGTGCCCGAGGGCTGGGCCTTCCATGCCCTGCGGGACGACGAGTTCATCGTGGCCTGCGGCCCGGCGCACCCGCTCGCGCGCAAGCGGCGGGTGACGCTCAAGGACCTGGCCGGCGCCCGCTGGCTGCCCGCGCCCGCCGCGTCGATGGCGCGCAAGCGCTTCGACGCGATGGCCGCGCAGTTCCCGCAACCGCCCGAGCTCTGCCAGGTGATCACGCGCATTCCCTCAGCCACCTGGGCGCTGGTGCGCGAGCTGGACCTGGTCACAGTGGTGCCGCGCAGCGTGGTGCGCCACATGCTGGCCTCGCAAGGCCTGGCTGCCCTGCGCTTGGCCGAACCCATGCCTTTGCCGCCGCTGGGCATGTTGCTGCCGACCGAGGGGATGGGCCGCGCCACGCAGGTGCTGGCGGACTGGCTGCGAGGGCATGCGGGTTGAGGCTGCAGAATGGCGCCCAACCGGACACCGCACGATGACCCCCAACGAAGCCGCCGCCCTGCTGACCCTGGCCGGTACACAACCCCTGCCGCGCATCGCCGCCCGACTGGCGTGGACAGCCGCGGTCGACGTCGCACCCCGTGAATCAATAGGTCCCAGCGCGCTCGGCGAGCGCTTCATCGTGCCCATCACGGGCGGCGTGTTCTGGGGCGGCCCGGGCTTCGAGGCGCTGCGCGGCCACGTGCGCGCGGGCGGCGCGGATCGGCAGCTGCTGCGCGCCGACGGCGTGAAGGAGCTGCGGGCCGAATACGAGATGCAGACGGACGACGGCGCCGTGATCACCGTGGACAACCGCGTGATCGTCGATGAATCGGTGCAGCCGGATCGCTATGCGCTGTCGCACCTGTTCGTCACCGCACCGGCCGGCCCGCACGCGTGGCTGAACCGCCGGCTGTTCGTGGGCACGCTGCAAAGCCTGCGACCCGGGCGCCAGGCGGTGCTGGTGCGGGGGTGGCTGGTGGAGAGCAGCATCGGCTGATGCAGCCGACAGGCGCGGCTGCGAGACCGCTGGGGTTGCACCCCAGCCTACGAACAGCCAATGACCCTGGAGGCCCAGTAGGCTGGCGGTGGAGCGAAGCGAAACCCCAGCGTTTCCGACCGCTCAGCCCCCTACCGCCCCTCCCGCAACGGCCGCAGCAGATGCTTCAACCCGTTGTGGTCGATCTCGTGCATGAGCGCGAGCAAGGCGCCCAGTTGCCCGGGCGGAAAGCCCTCGCGCGCGAACCAGGTCAGGTAGTGGCCCGGCAGGTCCGCGATCACGGTCCCCTTGTATTTGCCGTACGGCATCTCGGTCTTGACCAGCAGTTCGAGTGGCTGCGACATACGCTCATTCTCGCGCGGCCTGCTTGCGGCGGCAGCATGTTGCCGATAGATTCCCCCTTGTCGACAACAAGGAGAACGCATGGCACACCAACCCTGGCGCGCAGCCCTCGTGATCACCGCACTCGCCGCGAGCCTGCAGGCCCAGGCGCAGGCCCCCGGCTCGGTGGAGCGCGGCAAGTACCTGATGAACACGGTGGTGGCCTGCGGCAACTGCCACTTCCAGCGCGGCCCGCAGGGCCAGCCGCTGCCGGAGAAGGGCCTCTCGGGTGGCATGGTGTTCGACGAGCCGCCCTTCAAGGCCTACGCGACCAACCTCACGCCCGACCCCGAAACCGGCATCGGCAAATGGACCGACGCGCAACTGGCCAAGGCCATCCGAGAAGGCGTGCGCCCTGACAGCAGCATCATCGGCCCGCCGATGCCGGTGGCGTTCTACCGCCACATGGCCGACGACGACCTGCAGGCGATCATCGCCTACCTGCGCGCGCAACCGGCCGTGAAGAACGCCGTGCCCAAGTCGAAGTACAACATCCCGCTGCCCCCGAGCTATGGCCCTACGGTGACGAACGTGAAGGCGCCCGCACGGACCGACAAGGTCGCCTACGGCAAGTACCTGGCCGACATCGGCCACTGCATGGAATGCCACACGCCGCGCAACGAGAAGGGACTCGTCACCGCGCAGTGGGGCGCCGGCGGCCAGATGTTCAAGGGACCGTGGGGGACCAGCGTCGCGCGCAACCTCACGCCCCACGCCACCGGCCTGAAGGACTGGACCGACGCCGAAATCGCCAAGGCCATCCGCACCGGCATGGACCGCAAGGGCCAGCCCTACAAGCCGCCGATGGGCTTCCCGTTCTATGCCGGCATCACTGACGAGGACATGGGTGCGCTGATCGCGTACCTGCGTTCTCTGAAACCGCAGGCGTTTGCGGGGAAGTAGGCCGTCGCGCGGCCTCAGTCGACCCGCAGGCCGATCTCCTTGATGAGCGTGCGCAGGCGGTCCATCTGAGCGGTGAGGATCTGCTCGAATTCCTGCGGCGTGCTCGAAAGCGGCACGAAGCCCTGGGCGCTGAACTTCTGCTGCACCGCAGGCGCGGACATCGCCCGCACGATGGCCGAGTTGATCTGCGCAACCAGCTCGCGGGGCGTGCCGCCGGCCACCATGATGCCCGAGCCACTGGAAACGTCGAAGCCCGGGAAGCCGGATTCCGCGATGGTCGGCACATCGGGCAACTGCGCCCATCGCTTCGCCGAGGTCACGGCCACAGGCCGGACCCGGCCGCTGCGCAGATGGCCCAGCGCCGCCGCGTCGAACACGCTGAACTGCACCTGATCGCCGATGAGCGAGGTCAGCGCCTCGTTGGTGCCGCGGTAGGGGATGTGGGTGGCCTTCAT
>NZ_JAYRZR010000088.1:0-16556 GCF_041916345.1 Ramlibacter sp. | reverse complement strand
ACAGTGGCGGCCATGACGCGCCGCATCCTGCTGCGGGCCCCCGGGCCCGACGACGAAATCGAATTCCTGGCTCGCGTCCGGGCCAGCCGGTCGCTGCATCACCCCTGGGTCAGCCCGCCCGGCACGGGCCCGCAGTTCCGCGCCTGGCTGGCGCGTGCCGGCACCGACAACCACTGCACGCGCCTCGTCTGCGTGCAGCCCACGGGCGCCATCGCCGGCGCCTTCATCATCAGCCAGATCGTGCGCGGGCCCTTCCGCAGCGCCTTCCTGGGCTACTACGCTTTCGAGGGCTTCCAGGGGCAGGGGCTCATGGCCGAAGGCCTGCGAGCCCTGCTTCGCCACGCCTTCGGCCCGCTGAAGCTGCACCGGCTGGAGGCGAACATCCAGCCCGGCAACGAGGCCTCCATCGCGCTGGTGCGCGCCTGCGGCTTCCGGCAGGAGGGCTACTCGCCGCGCTACCTGAAGATCGGCGGCCGTTGGCGCGACCATGAACGCTGGGCGGCCCTGGGGGACTGAGCCGCCGGCCTTCAGCCCGCCGCCGCCGGCTGCCACCCGCGCGGAATGGCGGCCAGCAGCTGCTGCGTGTACGGGTGCGCCGGGCGCTCGTAGATCGCCTGCGCGTCGCCGCGCTCGACGATCTCGCCCTGGTTCATGACCAGGATGTCGTCGGCCATGTACTTCACCACCGCCAGGTCGTGGCTGATGAAGACGTAGGTGAGGCCGAATTCGTCCTGCAGGTCCAGCAGCAGGTTCAGCACGGTCGCCTGCACGGAGACATCGAGCGCGCTCACGCTCTCGTCGCAGATGATCACCTCGGGCTGCATGGTCAGGCAACGCGCGATGGCGATGCGCTGGCGCTGGCCGCCGGAAAACTCGTGCGGGTACTTGCCGAAGGCCGCGGCCGGCAGGCCCACCTTGGCGAGCCAGCCCAGGGCCAGGCGCGCGCGCTCGTCCTCGCTGGCGCCGATGCCGTGGATGCGCATCGGCTCCATCAGGATCTGGCCCACGGTGAAGCGCGGGTTGAGGCTGGCGTAGGGGTTCTGGAAGATGATCTGGATGCGGCGGCGCCAGGCGCGCATCTGCTTGGGCGACAGCGCGGCGAGATCCGTGCCCTCGAAGAGGATGCGGCCGCCGGAGGTGTCGGTCAGGCGCGTGAGCAGCATGCCCACGGTGGTCTTGCCGCTGCCCGACTCGCCCACCACGCCCAGCGTGCGGCCCTTGTGCAGCACGAAATCGGCCTCGCGCACGGCGCTGATCTCGCGCCGGCGGAACAACCCTTCCTTCAGGCGGTAGGTCTTGCGAAGGCCGGTCACCTCGATCAGCGGCTTGTCGCCGGCCGGGCGCGGCGCACGCTCCTCGGTGGCGAGCGGCCGGTTGTGCACGATGTCGTCGATCACCGGCAGGCGCTTCGGCCGCGCGTCCAGGCGCGGGCGGCAGGCCAGCAGCGCGCGCGTGTAGGCATCCTGCGGGGCGCCGAAGATGGACTCGGTCGCGCCGGCCTCGCGCACCTCGCCATGGCGCATCACCACCACCTGGCGCGCGATCTCGCCGACCAGTCCCAGGTCATGGCTGATGAACAGCATGCTCATGCGATGCCGCTCCTGCAGGCGGGCCAGCAGGTCCACCACCTGGCGCTGCACCGTCACGTCGAGCGCGGTCGTGGGTTCGTCGGCGATCAGCAGCTTGGGCTCGCACGCGATCGCCATGGCGATCATCACGCGCTGCTGCTGCCCGCCGGACAGTTCATGCGGATAGGCGTTCAGCCGCGCACGCGGCTCGGGGATGCCGACCTCGGCCATCAGCTCCTGCGCGCGGTCCAGCGCCTGGCGCGGCGACAGACCCATGTGGATGCGCAGCACCTCGGCGATCTGCTCGCCCACGGTGAAGACCGGGTTGAGGGAGCTCATCGGCTCCTGGAACACCACCGAGATGTCCTTGCCGCGCAGCGCACGGATCTCGTCCTGCGGCGCCTGCAGCAGGTCACGGCCCCGGTACAGCACCTGGCTGGCCGGGCTCACGATCGCGTTCTCGGGCAGGAGGCGCACGATGCTCATCGCGCTCACGCTCTTGCCGCTGCCGGATTCGCCCACCAGGGCCACCGTGGTGTTCTCGGGGATGGCGAAGCTCACGCCGCGCACGGCCTCGTGCTGCTCGTCGCGGCCGATGCGGAAGGCCACGCGCAGGTCGCGCACGTCGATCAGGTTCTGGTCGCTCATGCCGGCCTCAGCGCAGTTTGGGGTCCATGGCGTCGCGCAGTGCATCGGTGAGCAGCGCGAACGCGGTGACGAAGGCGGCCATGAAGGCCGTGGCGGCGGCCAGCTGCCACCACTTGCCGAGCACCAGCTCGGTCTGGGCCTCGGCCAGCATCGTGCCCCAGCTCACCATGTCGATGGGCACGCCCAGGCCGAGGAAGGAGAGGATGACCTCGGCCTTGATGAAGCTCACCACGTGCAGCGACAGCTGCACCAGCACCACGTGGCTCACGTTGGGCAGGATGTGTCCGAACATGCGCGCGCCGTTGCTGGCGCCGATGGCCTCGGCCGCGCGCACGTACTCGCGCGAGCGATGCTTGATGTACTCCGCCCGCACCAGGCGGTAGATGCCCGTCCAGCCGACCGCGCCCAGGATGATGACCACCGGCGCGATGCCCTGCGAGAACATCTTGCCGAGCGGCCCCGACTTGAACACCGCGGCCAGCGCGAAGATCAGCAGGATGTAGGGCACGGACGTGAAGACGTTGTAGACCCACTCCAGGAAGTCGTCGAAGCGGCCGCCGAAGTAGCCGGCCAGCGCGCCCAGCACGGTGCCGATGAGGGTGGCCAGCACGGCCGCCGCGATGCCCACCAGGATGGACACCTGCGCGCCCTTGATGGCCTTGTCCAGCACGTCGCGGCCGATGCGGTCACCGCCCAGCGGCAGCGTGGGGGCGCGCACCGCATCCACCGTCTGGATGCGGCTGGCACGCTCGGCCCATTCGGCGTAGCGCGGGGCCAGCGGGTCCACCGCGGACAGATCCACGTTGGGCGGACGATCCACCTCCTTGGCCTGCACCTGCTTCGCGTCCGCGCCCACCCAGTGCGGCGGCGCGAACGGCTCGCCCACTTCCTTCTGCCAGTCGGCGGCGATGACGCCGAACTGCGCCAGCAGCACCAGCACCAGGAAGGCGGCCACGACCCAGAGCGACGTCATGCCCACCCGGTCGCGCTTCAGGCGCGTCCAGGCCTGCATCCATACGCCCGGCGAGCGCGGCAGCTCGGTCAGGGCGGCAGCGGGCGGCGCGCCGGCGCCGGCTTCGATGGGGGTGGTCGCGCTCACTTGAACACCACCCGGGGGTCGACCCACTTGTACATGACGTCCGTGAGCAGGTTGATCACCATCGTGAGTGCGGCGAGGTAGATCGTCACCGCCTGGATGACCGGGTAGTCGCTGCGGCCCACGGCGGTGTAGACCTCGCGGCCGAGACCGGGGATGGAGAAGAACACCTCGATCAGGAACGAGCCGATGAACACCCCCGGCAGCTGCGTGGCCACGTTGGTGAGGATCGGGATCATCGCGTTGCGCAGCACGTGCTTGAACAGGATGGTGTTCTCGGCTACGCCCTTGGCACGCGCGGTGCGCACGTAATCGTGACCGATCTCGTCGAGGAAGAAGCTGCGGTACAGCCGGGTGTGCGGCGCCAGGCTCACCAGCACCGCGAGCAGCACCGGCAGCGGCGCGTACACGGTGAGATTGGTCCACACGCTGTTGGTCCAGCCCTGCACCGGGAACCAGCCCAGGCGGAAGGCGAACAGGTACTGGCCGATGATCACGTAGACCAGGAAGCTGATGGACAGCGCCACGGTGGTGATGACCATCACCGCGCGATCCGTCAGGCTGCCGCGCACATAGGCCACCGCCATGCCCGCGACGATGGCGAGGCCGACTTCCAGCACCAGGATGGGCACCATCACCGTCAGCGTGGCCGGCAGGCGCGTGGCGAAGATGTTGGCCACGGCCTCATTGGTAGCCCAGCTGCGGCCCCAGTCGAAGGTGGCCACCTTGGTGACGAACAGCCAGAGCTGTTCCCACACGGGGCGGTTGAGGCCCAGCTGGTTGCGGATGGATTCGATCTGTTCCGGCGTGGCCTGCAGGCCGCCGAGGATCTCGGCCGGGTCGCCGCCGAAGTACTTGAAGAGGAAGAAGACCAGCAGGATCACGCCAGCGAGCGTGGGGATCATCTGCAGGATCCGCCGCAGGAGATAAGAAAGCATTCTGAATGGTGTTCCAGAGCGCGGCGGGCGGGTGCCGCGACACGATTTTTAGGGAAACCGCTCGTGGCGGTCGTCTGGGCGCGCATTATGCTTGCGCCCTCGCGATCCCGAATAGGTGTTTCCAAGCATGAATCCCCGCAACTGGGTGCCGGCCATCAGCCTGTGCCTGGCGATGGGCCTGCTCCAACAGAGCGCAGCCCAGACCGTCCCGCCTTCCCCGCCCGCCGCCAACCAGCCCGAGAAAGTCCTCCGCTACGCCTTCCCCGTGGCGGAGACGGGCTTCGACCCGGCCCAGGTGTCCGACCTGTACTCGCGCATCATCACCGCGAACCTGTTCGACGCCCTCTACGGCTACGACTACCTCGCTCGCCCGGCCAAGGTGATCCCGGTGCTTGCTGAAGCCATGCCGGAGATCGCGCCCGATTTCCGCACCTACACCGTGCGCCTGCGGCGCGGCGTGCTGTTCGCGCCGGATGCCGCCTTCGGGGGCAAGCCGCGCGAAGTGACCGCCGCCGACGTCGTCTACTCCATCAAGCGCATCGCCGACCCGAAGAACAAGAGTCCCAGCTTCAGCGGCCTGGCCGAAGAGAAGATGCTGGGCCTCGACGACCTGCGCAAGAAGGCCGTGGCGACCGGCAAGTTCGACTACGACACCGAGATCGAGGGCCTGCGCGCGCTGGACCGCTACACGGTGCAGTTCAAGCTCGCCGAGCCGCGCCCCCGGCTGCTGTACACCCTGGCCGACGGCGGCATCCTGGGCGTGATGGCCCGCGAGGTGGTCGAGAAGTACGGCGACGACATCATGGCGCACCCGGTGGGCACCGGGCCCTTCATGCTGAAGGAGTGGAAGCGCTCCTCGCTCATGACCTTCGTGCGCAACCCGAACTACCGCGAGGACCGCTACGACGCCGCACCGCCCGCCGACGACGCGCAGGGCCAGGCCATCCTGAAGCAGATGAAGGGCCGCAAGCTGCCCATGGTGGACAAGGTCGTGGTCTCCATCATCGACGAGCCGCAGCCGCGCTGGCTCTCGTTCCTGAACAACGAGCACGACTTCATGGAGCGGCTGCCGCAGAACTTCGCGACGCACGCCATCCCGAACAACGAGCTGGCCCCCAACCTCGCGCGGCGCGGCATCACGATGGAGCGCGTGCCGCTGTCCGACATCACCATGCTGTTCTGGAACATGGAGGATCCGGTCTTCGGCGGCTACACGCCCGAGAAGGTGGCCCTGCGCCGCGCGATCGCCCTCGCCTACAACGCCGAGGAAGAGGTGCGCCTGCCGCGTCGTGGCCAGGCCATCGTGGCGCACGGCTACGTGATGCCCAACACCGCCAGCTTCGACCCGAAGTTCCGCTCCGAGATGGGCACCTTCGACCGCGCCCGCGCCATGGCCTTGCTCGACATGTACGGCTACGTGGACAAGAACGGCGACGGCTGGCGTGACCTGCCCGATGGCAAGCCGCTGGTGATGGAGCACAACACGCTGGGCACGGCCGACTACCGCGAGCTCGACGAGATCCTGAAGAAGAACATGGACGCCATCGGCGTGAAGATCAACTTCAAGATCGGCAAGTGGCCCGAGCAGCTGAAGGCCGCGCGCGCCGGCAAGCTCACCATGTGGGGTGTGGGCCTGTCGGCCAGCAGCCCGGACAGCGGCCCGGTGCTGGAGCGCGGCTACGGCAAGTCGGTCGGCCTGTCGAACCTCGCGCGCTTCCGCAACGACCAGTTCGACGCGCTCTACCAGAAGCAGAGCCAGATGCCCGATGGTCCCGAGCGCGACAAGGTGATCCGCGAGGCCGAGCGCATCCTCATCGCCTACATGCCCTACAAGATCCGCGTGCACCGCATCGGCACCGACCTGATGCAGCCCTGGCTGCTGGGCTACAAGCGCCACCCGAACGCACGCGAGTTCTGGAAGTACGTCGACATCGACACCGCCAAGCTGCCCCGGAAGTGAACCCCATGAGCCAACCGACCCGATTCACCCGTGCGGCCCTGCTGCTGGCGGCCTGCTCTGCCCTGCCCCTCGCGGCCGCCGCCGCCGTGGTGCCGCCCGGCGTGCAGCTGCACCCCACCCAGACGCTGATCCGCAACAACGGCAGCGAGCCCGAGTCGCTGGATCCTGCCATTGCGGAATCGGTGGGCGCGAACAACATCACCCGCGACCTGTTCGAGGGACTGACTGCCAACGACGCCGACGGCAAGATCATCCCCGGCGCCGCTGAGAGCTGGAAGCAGGTGAACGCGACGACCTGGACGTTCAAGCTGCGCGCCAATGGCAAGTGGTCCAACGGCGACCCGGTCACCGCGGAAGACTTCGTCTACGGCATCCGCCGCTTCGTCGATCCCAAGACCGGCTCCAAGTACGCCACCACCTACGGCGCCTTCCTGCTGAACGGCGCCGACGTCGCTGCCGGCCGCAAGCCGCCCACGGAGCTGGGCGTGAAGGCGCTGGACAAGCTCACGGTGGAGATCCGCACCTCGCAGCCCACCACCTTCCTGCCGGCCCTGCTGTCCAACAACAACCTGGGCGCGGTGCACAAGGCCACGGTCGATAAGTTCGGCCGCGAATGGACGAAGCCCGGCAACCTGGTGGGCAACGGCGCCTTCGTGCTGAAGGAGTGGCAGGTCAACAGCAAGGTCGTGCTGGAGAAGAACCCGCAGTACTGGGATGCCGCCAACGTGCAGCTCACCCGCGTGACCTATCTGCCGGTGGAAGACGGCAACGCCGACATCAAGCTGTGGGAGGCCGGGCAGAACGAGATGGTCTACCAGCTCCCGCCCGGCACCTATGAGCCGATGAAGGCCAAGTACCCGAAGGAGACGGTCAACGCGCCGATGCTGGGCATCCGCTACTACTCGTTCCAGACCCAGGCACCCGCCTTCAAGGACGTGCGCGTGCGCAAGGCGCTGTCGATGGTGATCGACCGCGAACTGCTCGCCCAGCGCGTCACCGCCGACGGGCAGGCGCCCCTGTACGGCCTGATGGTCAAGGGCCTGGAGGGCGCGGACATCACCGAGTACGACTGGGCGAAGTGGCCCATGGCGAAGAAGGTCGAGGAGGCGAAGAAGCTGCTGGCCGAGGCGGGCGTGAAGCCGGGCACCAAGTACACCTTCTCCTACAACACCAGCGAGTACCACAAGAAGATGGCCATCTTCGCGCAGTCCGAGTGGAAGCAGAAGCTGGGCATCCAGATCGAGATGGAGGCGATGGAGTTCAAGGTGCTGCTGAAGAAGCGGCACGACGGCCAGTTCCAGATCGCCCGCAACGGCTTCATCGCCGACTACAACGACGCCACCAACTTCCTTGCGCTGGTCCGCTGCGACTCCGACCAGAACAACAACTTCAACTGCAACCGCGAGGCCGAGAAGCTGATCACCGAAGGCACGCAGCAGACCGACGCCGCGAAGCGCAAGGCGCTGCTGACCAAGGCCACGCAGATGATCATGGAAGACTACCCCATCATCCCGTTGCTGCAATACTCGCTGCCGCGGCTGGTGAAGAGCTACGTGGGCGGCTATTCCCTGCTGAACGCGCAGGACCGCTTCCGCAGCAAGGACTTCTACATCATCAAACACTGATGGCCCACTGCTGATGTGGTCCTATGCGATGCGGCGGGCGCTCGCCACGCTGCCGACCCTGCTGGCGGTCATCACCGCCTGCTATCTGCTGCTGCACCTCGCCCCTGGCGGCCCGTTCGACCAGGAGCGCGTGGTGTCGCCCGAGGTGCTGGCCAACCTGCAGGCCAAGTACCACCTGGACAAGCCGCTGTGGCAGCAGTACCTGCTGTACCTGGGCAACCTGCTGCAGGGTGACCTGGGCGCCTCGTTCCGCTATGCCGACTGGTCGGTGAACGACCTGGTGGCCAAGGCGCTGCCGGTGTCGCTGGCCATCGGCGGCACGGCCCTGGTGCTGTCCCTGGTGGTCGGCGTGGCCCTGGGCACGCTGGCGGCGCTGCGCCAGAACAGCGCCGCCGACTACTCGCTGATGTTCGTCAGCAACGTGGGCAGCGTGGTGCCCTCGTTCGTGATGGGTCCCGTGCTGGTGCTGGTGTTCGCACTCTGGCTGCGCTGGCTGCCGGCCGGCGGCTGGGACAGCTTCAGCTGGCGCTTCATGCTGCTGCCGGTGGCGCTGCTCACCTTCATCAACGTGGCGACGATCGGCCGTGTCATGCGCGGCAGCCTGATCGAGGTGCTCAAGAGCCCGTTCATCCGCACCGCGCGCGCCAAGGGCCTGCCCACCCGGCTGATCGTGCTGCGGCACGCACTCAAGCCGGCGCTGCTGCCGGTGGTGTCGGTCGTGGGGCCGCTGGCCATCTCCTCCATCACCGCGGCGCTGGTGACCGAGACCGTGTTCTCGCTGCCCGGCCTCGGCAAGCTGATCGTCAATGGCGCCGCCAACCGTGACTACACCCTGGTGCTGGGTCTGGTGGTGCTGATCACCGTCATCGCCGTCACGCTCAACCTGCTGGTCGACCTCGCCTACGCCGCGCTCGACCCCAAGATCCGCTACTGAGCATGCTCTCCAACGAACGTGGACGCGCCATGGCGCAGGTGCTGGCGCAGGTGGAAGTGGCCGCACCGGCGCGCAGCCCGTGGGCGGATGCCCGTCGGCGCTTCATGCGCAACCGTGCTGCCATGGCCAGCCTGGTGGTGCTGGCGATCATCTCGCTGGCCTGCCTCATCGGGCCGGCGGTGCTGCCGCACGCCTTCGACAGCACCGACTGGGAGGCCATGCGCCTGCCGCCGACCTGGAAGAACATGCACTGGTGGGGCACGGACGAATCCGGCCGCGACCTGCTGGTGCGCTGCCTGGTGGGCGGGCGCGTGTCGCTCATGGTCGGCCTGCTTGCCACGCTCGCCTCGGTGGCGATCGGCATCGCGTGGGGCGCCACCGCCGGCTTCATCGGCGGCCGGGTGGACGCCCTCATGATGCGCGCGGTCGACATGATGTACGCCATCCCCTACCTGCTGATCGCGATCCTGCTGGTCACCCTGCTGGGGCGCGAGTTCTACCTGGTGGTGCTGGCGATCACCGCGTTCTCGTGGATGGACATGGCGCGCGTGGTGCGCGGCCAGACGCTCTCGCTGCGCGCGACCGAGTTCGTGGAGGCCGCGCGCGCCATCGGCGTCTCCACCCCGCGGATCATCTTCGCCCACATCGTGCCCAACCTGCTGGGCATCGTCGTCATCTACACCACGGTCACGGTGCCCTCGGTGATCCTCACCGAATCGGTGCTGTCCTTTCTGGGCCTGGGCATCCAGGAACCGATGACAAGCTGGGGCGTGCTGATCGAGGATGGCACCAAGGTGATGGAGTCGGCGCCGTGGATGCTGCTGTTCCCCGGCGCGCTGCTGTCCATCACGCTCTACTGCTTCAACTTCATCGGCGACGGCCTGCGCGACGCGCTGGACCCGAAGGAACTGTGATGACCCCGACCGAAGCGCCGCTGCTGCAGGTGGAGGATCTCGCCGTGCGCTTTCGCGTGCCCGAGGGCGAAGTGGCCGCGGTCAACGGGCTCGATTTCCGCGTGGCCCGCGGCCAGACCTTCGGCATCGTGGGCGAGAGCGGCTCGGGCAAGAGCCAGAGCATGCTGGCGATCATGGGCCTGCTGGCCGCCAACGGCCGCGCCACCGGGCGCGCGCTGTTCCAGGGCCAGGATCTGCTGGCACTCGATGCCGCAGCCCTGAACCGGCTGCGCGGCAACCGCATAGCGATGATCTTCCAGGATACGATGACCTCGCTCAACCCGTACCTCACGGTGGAGCGGCAGATGACCGAGGTGCTGGAATTGCACAAGGGCCTGACGCGCCGCTCGGCACGCCAGCTCGCCATCGAGACGCTGGAGTCGGTGAGCATCCCCGACGCCGCACGTCGCATCACCATGTACCCGCACGAGTTCTCCGGCGGCATGCGCCAGCGCATCATGATCGCCATGGCGCTGCTGTGCCAGCCGGACCTGCTGATCGCCGACGAGCCGACCACCGCGCTCGACGTGACGGTGCAGGCGCAGACCGTGCAGCTGCTGCGCGAGCTGCAGCGCACCCACGGCACCGCCATCGTGCTCATCACGCATGACCTCGGCGTCGTGGCCGGCCTGTGCGACGACGTCATGGTGATGTATGGCGGCCGGGTGATGGAGCAGGCGGGCGCCGAAGCCCTGTTCGACCAGCCATCCCATCCGTACACGGTGGGCCTGCTCGGCGCCGTGCCACGCCTCGGGCAGGACGATGACTTGCCGCTCGCCGCCATCCCGGGCAGCCCGCCCAACATGCTGCGGCCGCCGGCGGGCTGCCCCTTCGGGCCGCGCTGCGCGCTCGCCGCGGACCGCTGCGCCACCCAGCCGCCGGCGCTGGTGGTCGAGGGCGCACGCCGGCGCGCCTGCCACGAGAGCACCGCGGCCGTGACGGCCCTGCGGGCGGCGCGCGCATGATGCCGGCGACAACCCCCCACGACACCGGCACGGAGCCACTGCTGGCGGTGGACCACCTGCAGGTCCAGTTCCGCGTGCGCAACCAGAGCGCCCTGCCCTGGGCACCGGCGCGGGTGCTGCATGCGGTGAACGGCGTGAGCCTGAGCCTCGCCGCCGGCGAGACACTGGGTTTGGTGGGTGAGTCCGGCTGCGGCAAGTCCACGCTGGCGCGGGCCCTGCTGAACCTCGTGCCCACGGCCGGGGGCAGCATCCGCTGGTTCGGCCGCGAGATGCGTGGTGCGCCCGACGCGGACTGGAAGGCCGTGCGCTCTCAGGTGCAAATGGTGTTCCAGGATCCGCTGGCCTCGCTCAATCCGCGCATGAACATCGCGCAGATCGTGGGCGAGCCGCTGCGCACCCATCAGCCGGGCCTCAGCCAGGCGGAGGTGCTGGACCGCGTGCGGGCCATGCTGGAGCGGGTGGGCCTGTCGGCCTCGCACCTGTACCGTTATCCGCACGAGTTCTCCGGCGGCCAGTGCCAGCGCATCGGCATCGCGCGCGCCCTGGTGCTGCGGCCGCGTGTGCTGGTCTGCGACGAGCCGGTGTCGGCGCTCGACGTGTCGATCCAGGCGCAGATCATCAACCTCCTGCAGGACCTGCAGCGCGAGATGCAGCTCGCGCTGGTGTTCATCGCGCATGACCTGGCGGTGGTCCGCCACCTGAGCCGCCGGGTGCTGGTGATGTACCTGGGCCGGGTGATGGAGGTCGGCCCGCGTGACGCGCTGTTCCGCTCGCCGCACCACCCCTACACGCGCGCCCTGCAGTCCGCCGTGCCCGTGCCGGACCCGCGTGTCGAACGCACGAAGCAGGTGCAGCTGCTCAAAGGCGACCTGCCCTCCCCGCTGGATCTGCCGGCGGGCTGCGTCTTCCGCACCCGCTGCCCGCAGGCCACGGATCGCTGCGGCACGCCCCCCGTGCTGGCCACCCGACCCGGCGGCACCGAGTCGGCCTGCTGGCTCGACTGAGCGACCGCGGGGCCGGGCTGCGGGCCGCCCGGCCGTCATTCATCGCACCCAGCCGCAATCCGTCGCACCGGGGGCGCCGCCCGATCCGGCGATGCCTAGCATCCGCTCGTGATGACAAGGCTTCTGCCCACACGGACGAAAAAAAACCCGCCGGCTCACACCGGCGGGGATGATGCGAGGCGCCTACGTGCCGCGGCGCCCCGAGTCCCTGGCTTGCGCTTAGAACTTGTGCTTCAGGCCGATACGGAAGTAGCGGCCGATGGCGCCGGAGAAGTCCAGCGGGTTGTAACCCAGGGCGCCATAGGTGATCGGATCCAGCGGCGGCTTGGAATCCAGCACGTTGGCGATGCTGCCGAAGATCTCGGTGTTCTGGCGGAACTTCCAGTTGAAGTTCAGGTCGAGCGTGCTGAACGACTTGATCTTGCAGTCCGCCGGGAACGGGTTGCCGCCCACGTTGAAGGCGCAGCCCGCGGGGTGATCCTGCGGGTCACGCGCGCTCATGCTGCCGCGGTAGTTGACCACCGCGCCCACACGCCAGGCGTTCACGTCCCAGGTGGCGGCCAGCTGGATCTTGTTGCGCGGCGTGCCGATGCAGTTGGTGATGTGGCAGTCACCGTGCGAACCAGCGTACTCGTAAGAGGCGCCACCCGGACGGGTCACGCGCTGGTTCTTCAGGTGCGTCCAGGTCGCCGAGAAGGTGACCCGGCCGTTGCCGCCGCCGAGATCCCAGCGGTGCTTGGCTTCCACGTCCAGGCCGCGCGTCAGGCTCTCGCTGGAATTGATGAACTGCACGAAGCCGGTGAGGATGGCGCCGGGGTCGGCCGCGTTGGTCGACGTGGCGGGATCGCGCAGCACCCGGCCGGCGTCCACGGCTTCCTGCGGCTCCTCGATGACGGGCAGGCCCTTGCGCTTGATCTGGAACAGGTCGGCCGTCAGGCTGGTCTTGGGGGTGATGTCCCAGACCGCGCCCAGCGTCACGCTCTGTGCCTTCTCGGGCTCCAGGCTCGGGTTGCCGCGCTGCACGAAGGTGGGCGCCACGGCGTTCTGGTTCGGCACGCCGGCGGCGGTACGGGCACGGTCATTGACCACGGCGCCACCGAAGGCAGCGACGGAGTTGATGCCGTTCTCGGCCGCGGACGGGGCACGGAACGAGCGGGCGAAGGTGCCGCGCAGCAGCAGGTTGTCAGCCGCCATGAACTTCAGGCCGGCCTTCGGGGTGAAGGCGTTGCCAGCATCCGAGTAGCGGTCGAAGCGGGCAGCGGCGTTGACTTCCAGGCGCTTGGTGACAGGGGCCACGACTTCCGCGAACACGGCAGCGATGTTGCGCTTGCCGCCATAGCGGGTGTAGGACAGGCCGATGTAGTCGCCCAGGCCGTTGTAGAAGTCGAGGTTGCTTTCCTCGCGGCGGAACTCGGCGCCGAGGGCCAGGCCGACATCGCCACCCTCGAGCTTGCCGATGGTGCGCGAAGCCTTGAAGTCGACGTACATCGTGCGGGCGTAGCCCTCACGCGACTGGTCCTGCAGCAGCGCGTTGTACATGGCGGCGCTGTTCAGGTTGGCGTTTTCGGCGATGCGCCACACGGTGCCGGCCGGCAGCGCGGCATAGGCCGGGCTGATGGCCGCCGCGGCGGCCACGTTGGCGGCCGTCGGGTTCATCAGCGCGTTGGCCACGCGCCAGTTGATGACCTTCTCCGCGGTGTCAGTCTGCTTGCTCTCGGAGAAGTGGATCGCGGTGTCGTAGTCCCAGTCCTTCGCGATCACACCCTTCATGCCGGCGGTGAAGCGGGTGGAGGTGCTTTCGGAGGAGATGACGCGCGGGCCGATCTCCATCGTGGGGTTGTAGCTGAGGCGGGCCGCCGCGTTGTACGGGTTGTCCGGGTGGCCGGCACCGATCAGGAAGTTGGCCAGGTTGGAGCTGACGCTGCCGTTGCTGCCGAAGATGGTGCCGTTGGGCACCAGGCCGGTGATCTGCACGCGCGACTGGGTCGTGTAGAACCCTGCTTCGGCGAAGGCCTCGTGGTCGCCCGACAGGCGCTTGGTGAAGCGGGCGTAGATGTTGCCCTGCTCGGAATCGGGGTGGACCTGGCCGGTCTGGCGCCACAGGTCCGTGATGCAGCCGCGGCCCGGGTCGTTCTGGACCAGGTTCACATTGGCATTGCAGTACGTCTGGGCGCCGGGGAAGTTGCGCGCGAAACCGGTGGTGGCGGTGTCGCCGTTGCCGCGGGAGTAGTAGTCGAGCGTGGTCGGGTTGCGGACGTTGCCGATGATGCTCTGCGTCGTGCTGTTGTTCACCAGCGCGCCGGCGGCGGTGGTCGGGATGACGCCGTTGCCGCCCAGGCGGGCCACGTTGTTGCTGCCGGTCGCCGAGTGGCTGAAGCCGTAGGGCGTGAGCACCGAGATGCCGACCGGGCCGCGATCCGTGCGCTCGCTGAACAGCATCTGGTCCTTCTTGCCGTACTCCACGTTCAGCAGCAGGTTCCAGCCGTCCTTGTCGAGGTCGCCGCGGCCGTGCGTGAGGGCGATCTTCGGCTGGTCGCCGTCGCCGTAGCGCGAGACGCCGTAGGACGCCTTGAGGTTGGTGCCGACGTAGTTCTTCTTCAGGATGATGTTGACCACGCCCGCGACGGCGTCGGAGCCGTAGATCGCGGAGGCGCCGTCCTTCACCACCTCGACGCGCTCCACCGCTTCCAGCGGCAGGGAGTCGAGGTCGACGAAGGAGCGCTGGGCGTCGTCCGCCAGCACGGCGGTGGCGACGCGGCGGCCGTTGATCAGCACCAGGGTGGCGTTGGCGCCCAGGCCGCGCAGCGAGATGCCGGCGGCGGTGGCGCCGGAGAAGCCGCGACCGTAGGTCGTGGGCACGGAGCCCTGACCATCGGAGGTGAGCGTCTGCAGGAACTCACCCATGGTGGACTTGCCGGACTGGTCGATCTCGTCCTTGGAAATCACCTGCACCGGGGAGGCCGTCTCGACGTCCGCACGGCGGATGTTCGATCCCGTCACCTCCACCCGTTGCAGCGAGGGTTGCGCCTGCGCCATCACGGCCGGGGCCGCCATCATTGCGGTCGTGCCGCACAGGGCCGTGAGGACGGCGCTGGCGACGCCGCTGCGCCTGAAAACTTGTCTTTCGCTTCTCATGGGTTCTCCAATCATTGTTCGAGCGCGTCGGAGCGATAGCTCCTGAACGAACCTCCGCGGTATTCAGCCGGGTTGCGGCTTCATGACCGCCGCGTGAAACTCTGACACAAGGGCCAGGGAGCGTCACTTGGGTGTTGTCCTTCGCGGCCCGCCTGTTGCTCAAATACATCGCAGCGGGCGCGCGGCGGACAAGACCCTCACTCCAGCTTGAATACGAATTCCTGCGTGGCGGTGATCTCCGCGGCGCCCTCGGCGTTGCACTTGTACTGCAGCATCGCGTTGCGGACGGCGGAGTGGAAGACACGCGGACCCGAGAGGATCTGCACCTCGGTCACCGAGCCGCCCTTGATGGTGGCCTGGGCCACCACCACGCCCTGGGCGCCCTCGCGGACGGCCTGGCGCGGCATCTCGGGGCGCGTCTGCGTGGGGCAGACGACCGACATCTCCACGCGCGCGGGCCGCGCGGGTGGGGCCGGCGGTGCAGCCGGTGGCGGTGGCGGCGCGATCACCGGCGGGGCCGGCGGCGGCGTCTGCACCGACTGGATGGCCGGTGCACTGGTGGAGGGCGGCGTCACCTCCGGCGGGGGCACGAAGGGCGGCGGCGGCGCCTCGACCCGGGGCTCGGGCTTGGGCGTCTCGATCTTCTTCGGCGGCGGCGGGGGTGGCGGCGGCGGCGGGATGATCACTTCCTGGATGACCGCGGCCTCCATCGGCTTCTTGATCATCTCCAGGCCCTTGCGGGCCGTGCCGGTGACCAGCGCCCAGCCCACGAACAGGTGGAAGGCGACGACCGCGATCCAGCCCACCATGCGCCGGCGGGGATCGGACCCGGGGTAGCGGCGGCTATGCGTGTAGGTGGTCATTTGACGAACTGCTCGCTGCCGATCACGGCCAGTTTCGACAACCCCTTGCGCTTGGACGTGGACAGCACGTTCGCGAACACCGCGTACTGGCAGTCCTTGTTGGGGCGCAGGTGGATCTCGGGTTGCACCGGCATCGCGGCCAGCTCGGTCATCTTGGCGTCGAGTTCCTCCGCCGTGACCGGCAGGCCCTGCCAGTACACGACGCTCTTCTCGTCGATGTCGATCTGCACCTTGGGCGGCTTCTCGACGTTGTTGGGCGGCGTGCCCACCGGCATCTCGAGGTTGACGGCGTGCAGCTGGATCGGGATGGTGATGATCAGCATCACCAGCAGCACCAGCATCACGTCGATCAGCGGCGTGGTGTTGATGTCGTTGATGACCTCGGCATCACCCTGCCCGCCCGGGCGGGCCGACAGCGGCAGGGGCTTCTTCTTGCGCGGGATGGCCATGACGTCAGCCTCCCAGCGGCGGGGGTTCGGTGATGAACGCCACCTTGGTGATGCCCGCCCGCTGGCAGGCGTAGAGCACCTTGCCCACGCCGTTGTAACGCGCGCTCATGTCACCGCGGATCTGCACCTCGGGCTGGGGCTTCATGGTGGACACCTTCTTCAGCCGCGCGACCAGCTGTTCGGTGTCGTTCATGGGCGTGTCGTACCAGAACACGTTGCCCTTGGGGTCGACCGAGATGATGACGTTCTCGGGCTTGGTCTCGCGCACCTCCACCCGTTCCTTGGGCAGCTGCACCGGGATGGAGGTCGTGACGACCGGAATGGTGATCAGGAAGATGATCAGCAGCACCAGCATCACGTCCACGAGGGGCGTGGTGTTGATGGCGGAAATGACTGCGTCCTCGTCGCCTGACGAGTC
>NZ_JAYRZR010000087.1:0-17127 GCF_041916345.1 Ramlibacter sp. | reverse complement strand
CGACCCCAAGAGCCGCAAGATCGCTCTGGGCTACGTGCACAACCTGTCCAAGCGCACCGCCGTGTACACCACGTACGCTCGCGTCCGCAACAGCAACGGTGCCGCCGCCGCTCTGAACGGTGCCACGACCGCCGCGAACGCCTCTTCCAGCGGCTTCGACATCGGCGTCCGCCACAGCTTCTGATCTTGAATCCGGCCCTCGTGGCCGGTGCCGAGAGCAAGAAATGGGAAAGCCGCCCTCGGGCGGCTTTTTCACGTCCTGGTGTCGCCCGCATGTCCTTTCGCCTCCGAGCCTTTCGCGCTCCGCGCGCCGCAGCGCTTGCCCTCGCCGCCGGGCTGCTGGCGGGCTGTGCTGTTCCGCCCGCAGGGGTCTCCGAACCATCGGCATCAGCCGACTTGGGGCAGTCGCCCTGGGCGCAGGCCTCTCGTCTGACCGCGGGGCTGCCGCCATCCCAATGGGCGCACCACGCGCTGCCAGGCAAGGTGCCCACCCGATTCAGCTATGTCCGCATCGACGGGCGTGACGCCCTGTCCGCGCGTTCCGAGGCTTCGGCCAGCCTGGTGCGCATGCCCGTCGAGGTGCCGGGCGAGCGACTGGCGCGTCTGCAGTTCTCGTGGAAGGTGGCCTCGCTGATCGAAGAGGCCGACATGGCGGTGCGCAGCAAGGACGACGCGCCGGTACGTGTCATCCTGGCGTTCGATGGCGACCGCTCGCGCCTGAGCGCGCGCGACCTCGCCATGTCCGAACTGGCCCGCGCGCTCACGGGTGAAGAACTCCCCTACGCGACCCTGATGTACGTGTGGTGCAACCGCCGGCCGGTGGACAGCGTGATCCACAACCCGCGCACCGATCGCATCCGCAAGCTGGTGGTGGAGTCCGGCCCCGGCGAACTGGGGCGCTGGCGCGACTACGAGCGCGACATCCAGGCCGACTTCGAGCGCGCCTTCGGCGAAAAGCCCGGACGACTTGTAGGGATTGCGATCATGAGCGACAGCGACAACACGCGCTCGCAAGGCCGCGCCTGGTATGGGCCTGTACGCCTTGTCACGAAGGGCGAAAGCCCCTGAGAGGCGCTGCCGCGGGCGCCTGCTTCCGCGGATCCTGGGAAACCCCTTTTGACGCTGCTGGCACGGCTGCTGCATAGTCTGCGTTCTTTCCAAACCTCACGAGGGATTCCCGGATGAAATTCAAGATCGCCCTGCTGTCGGCCGCCACCATCGCGGCGCTCGCAGCCGCGCCGGCCGTGTCGGCCAAGCCGTTCAAGTGGACCAGCGCCAGCGACATCCCGACGCTGGACATCCATTCGCAGAACAACGCACTGGGCAACGGCGTGCATGCCGCCGTGTACGACTCCCTGGTCTACTACAACAGCCAGACCTTCAAGCCCGAGCCCCAGCTGGCCACCGCCTGGCGCGAGATCACGCCCACGCAGATCCGCTTCACGCTGCGTCAGGGCGTGAAGTTCAGCGATGGCTCGCCCTTCACCGCCGACGACGTGGTCTTCTCCATCATGCGCGCGATGAGCAAGACCTCGAACTACGCGGTCTACACGCAGGGCATCGACCGTGTCGTGAAGGTCAACGACAACACGGTGGACTTCATCATGAAGGGCCCGAACCCGGTGCTGCTGAACCAGCTCACCGAGCTGCGCATCATGAGCAAGGCCTGGGCCGAGAAGAACAAGTCCACCGAGCCCAAGGATATCCGCACCAAGGACGAGACCTTCGCGCACCGCAACGCGATGGGCACGGGCCAGTACATGGTGAAGGAATGGCAGCCGGACCAGCGGCTGGTGCTGGTCAAGAACCCCAACTACTGGGGCAAGAACGACAGCAACGTCACCGAGATCATCTACACCCCGATCAAGGCCGAGGCCACGCGCATCGCGGCCCTGCTGTCCGGCGAGGTCGACTTCGTGCTCGATCCCAGCCCGCAGGATCTGCCCCGCCTGCGCAACAACGCCAACCTCAAGGTCATCGACGGCGTGGAGAACCGCACCATCTTCTTCGGCATGGACCAGTTCCGTGACGAGCTGCCGGGCTCCAACGTGAAGGGCAAGAACCCGCTGAAGGACGTGCGCGTGCGCAAGGCGCTGTACCAGGCGATCGACAGTGACAGCCTGCACCGCGTCACCATGCGCGGCCTGTCGCAGCCCACCGGCACGCTGGTGGCGCCGCAGGTGGCCGGCTGGACGGAATCGCTGCACAAGCGCATGCCGTTCGACCCTGAGGGTGCGAAGAAGCTGCTGGCCGAGGCCGGCTATCCGCAGGGCTTCGAGGTCGACTTCGCCTGCCCGAACAACCGCTACATCAACGACGAGGAAATCTGCCAGGCCGTCACCGCGATGTGGGCCAAGGTGGGCGTGCGCGCCAAGCTGCGCACCCAGCCGCTGGTGACCTACTTCCCGATGATCCAGCGCTACGAGGCCAGCATCTACATGCTGGGCTGGGGCGTGCCGACCTTCGACGCGCTGTACAGCCTGCAGTCGCTCACGCGCACCGTGGGCACGGGCGGTGACGGCAACTACAACGTGGGCCGCTTCAGCAACCAGCGCATGGACTACGTCGTCGACCGCATCAAGGTCGAGACCGACCTGCCGGTGCGCAACCGCCTGCTCACCGAAGGCCTGCAGATCAGCAACGACCAGGTCTCGCACATCCCGCTGCACAACCAGATCATCCCCTGGGCGATGAAGAAGTCGGTGGACGTGGTGCACCGCGCCGACAACCGCCTCGACTGGCGCCTGATCAAGGTCAACTGAGTCGGTCCGCCAGCCAGGGCGAGGGGCCTCGCGCCCCCGCCCGCCCGACCACCCGCGGCCGCACGCGGCCGGGGTGGTCGTTTCTTTAAACCTAAAGGAAACCCCCGTGTCGGCACGCCGATTGCTCTGCTAGCATCGATTGCCCTCACCGCTTCCTCATGTTTGCATTCATCCTGCGTCGCGTGATCCAGGCCGTGGTCGTGATGGTCACGGTCGCCTTCATCGCGTTCCTCCTGTTCCAGTACGTCGGTGATCCGGTGGTGTTCCTGCTCGGCCAGGATGCTACGCCGGAGCAGATCCGCGAGCTGCGCGCCGACCTCGGCCTCGACAAGCCCTTCTTCGTGCAGTTCTGGCACTTCCTGGCCAATGCGGTGCAGGGCGAGTTCGGTCTCAGCCTGCGCCAGGGCGCCAAGGTGTCGCGCCTGATCGCCGAGCGTTTCCCCGCCACGCTGGAGCTCGCGCTGGTCGCCGCCGGCCTGGCGCTGCTGATCGGCATCCCCATGGGCGTCTACGCCGCCCTGCGCCGCGGCACCTTCATGAGCCAGCTGTTCATGACGCTGTCGCTGCTGGGCGTGTCGCTGCCCACCTTCCTGATCGGCATCCTGCTGATCCTCGTCTTCGCCGTCTCCCTGGGCTGGTTCCCCAGCTTCGGTCGCGGCGAGGTGGTGAAGATCGGCTGGTGGACCTCGGGCCTGATGACGCCCAAGGGCTGGCACCACATCACCCTGCCGGCGCTCACGCTGGCGATCTTCCAGCTCACGCTGATCATGCGACTCGTGCGCGCCGAGATGCTGGAGGTGCTGCGCACCGACTACATCAAGTTCGCGCGTGCCCGGGGCTTGTCCAACCGCGCCATCCATTTCGGCCACGCGCTGAAGAACACGCTGGTGCCGGTGATGACGATCACCGGCCTGCAGCTCGGTGGCCTGATCGCGTTCGCCATCATCACCGAGACGGTCTTCCAGTGGCCGGGCATGGGCCTGCTGTTCATCCAGGCCGTGACCTTTGCCGACATCCCGGTGATGGCCGCGTACCTGTGCCTGATCGCCCTGATCTTCGTCGTGATCAACCTGATCGTCGACCTGCTGTACTTTGCCGTCGATCCGCGCCTGCGCGTGGGCACGGCCGGGGGGCATTGATGCTCCAGGCGGCCGCCTCGCTGCGCCCGCTGGCCCACGGGCGCGCGTTCGACCACATCGCACGCTTCCACCCGGAGCTCACCGCGCTGCGGCGTGACCTGCATGCCCACCCCGAGATCGGCTTCGAGGAGGTGTACACCGCCGCGCGCGTGCAGGAGGCCTTGCGCCTGTGCGGCGTGGACGAGGTGCACGCCGGCATCGGCAAGACTGGCGTGGTGGGCATCATCCGGGGCCGCGGTGGCGTGTCGGACCGTGCCATCGGGCTGCGCGCCGACATGGACGCCCTGCCGATGACGGAGCACAACGAGTTTCCCTGGCGCAGCGCGAAGCCGGGTCTCATGCACGGCTGCGGCCATGACGGGCACACCGCCATGCTGATCGGCGCCGCGCGCTACCTGGCCGAGACGCGCCAGTTCGACGGCACCGCCGTCCTCATCTTCCAGCCGGGCGAAGAGGGCTTTGCCGGCGCCAAGGCCATGATCGACGATGGCCTGTTCGACCGCTTCCCGGTCGAATCGGTGTACGCCATGCACAACTGGCCCGGGCTGCGGCCGGGGCGCATTGGCGTGATCCCCGGCCCGATGATGGCCGCGGCGGACCGCATCACGATCGAGATCACCGGCAAGGGCGGCCACGGCGCGCACGCCTACCTGGGCGTGGATCCGGTGCTGGTGGCGGCCCACATCATCACCGCCGTGCAATCCATCGCTTCGCGCAACGTGAAGCCGCTGGACAGCGCGGTGGTCTCTCTGTGCGCCATGCAGGCCGGCGACCTGCACGCCATGAGCGTCATGCCGGGCAAGGCCACGCTGGTCGGCACCGTGCGCACCTTCCGTCCCGAGGTGCAGGATCTGGTGGAACGCCGCCTCAACGAGTTGTGCAGCGGCGTGGCCCTGGGCTTCGGTGCCACCGCCGCGGTGCACTACGAGCGCATCTACCCGGCCACCATCAACACCGCGCGCGAGGCGGACTTCGCCGCCGAGGTCGCCCAGTCGCTGGTGGGCGCCGAGCACGTGGTGCGCGACATGGAGCCCAGCATGGGCGCCGAAGACTTCTCCTTCATGCTCCAGGTGCGGCCCGGCGCCTACCTGCGCATCGGTCAGGGCGGCGAAGGCAGCTGCATGCTGCACAACAGCCGCTACGACTTCAACGACGACATCCTGCCCCTGGGCGCGGCATTGCATGCCAGCCTGGTCGAACAGGCGCTGCCGGTTGCACGGCACTGAGTCCCTTTCCGATTTCACACGGCCACCCTTCGACAAGGAGTTCCATCATGACCTTCAAGACCCATCTGATCGCCGCCGCGGTGCTGGCCGCCGCCTCCGCCGGGGCGCAGGCGCAGACCGTGCGCATCGCCAACCAGGGCGACGCGCTGTCGATGGACCCGCACTCGCTGAACGAGTCGCTGCAGCTGTCGGTGACCGGCAACGTGTATGAGGCGCTGGTCGGCCGCAACAAGGACCTGAGCCTCGCCCCCGCGCTGGCCACCTCCTGGAAGCAGATGTCGCCCACGGTGTGGCGCTTCGAGCTGCGCAAGGGCGTGCAGTTCCATGACGGCACGCCGTTCAACGCCGATGACGTGGTGTTCTCCTTCCAGCGCACCCAGGTCGACGGCTCCGACATGAAGAGCTACACGAACGACCTGAAGGAAGTGCGCAAGATCAACGACCACACGGTCGAGATCGAGACCAAGTCGCCCTTCCCCATCCTGCCGGACGTGATCTCGCTGGTCTACATCATGAGCAAGAAGTGGTGCGAGACGAACCAGGCCACGCGCCCGGTGGATCGTCGCAAGGGCGTGGAGAACGCCGCCTCCTTCCGCGCCAACGGCACCGGCCCGTTCCGCCTGCGCGAGCGTCAGCCCAATGTGCGCACGACCTTCGTGCGCAACGGCAACTACTGGGGCAAGGTCGAGAGCAACGTGCAGGAGGTGGTATTCACGCCGATCGGCAACGACGCCACCCGCGTCGCGGCCCTGCTGTCCGGCGAGATCGACGTGATGGAGCCGGTGCCCGTGCAGGACATCGACAAGGTCAACGGCTCCGCCAACGCCAAGGTGCTGGCCGGCCCCGAGCTGCGCACCATCTTCCTGGGTCTCGACCAGAAGCGCGACGAACTGCTGTACTCCAGTGTGAAGGGCAAGAACCCCTTCAAGGACAAGCGCGTGCGCCAGGCCTTCTACCAGGCCATCGACATCGAGGGCATCCAGAAGACGGTGATGCGCGGCGCCTCGCGCCCGACCGCGCTGATGGTCGGCCCCGGCATCAACGGCTTCAACGCCGACCAGAACAAGCGTCTGCCGTTCGACCCCGAGGCCTCCAAGAAGCTGCTGGCCGAAGCCGGCTACCCGAACGGCTTCGAGGTCACCATGAACTGCCCGAACGACCGCTACGTCAACGACGCGCGGATCTGCCAGGCCGTGGCCGCCAACCTCTCGCGCGTGGGCGTGAAGATCAACCTCGCCGCCGAGACCAAGGGCACCTACTTCCCCAAGATCCTGCGCCGCGACACCAGCTTCTACCTGCTGGGCTGGACCCCCGGCACCTATGACGCGCACAACGCGCTGAACGCGCTGATGTCCTGCCCGGACGACAAGGGCGCCGGCCAGTTCAACCTGGGCAGCTACTGCAACCCGAAGGTGGACCAGCTCACCAAGGCGATCCAGTCCGAGACCGACAAGGCCAAGCGCACCGCGATGATCAAGGAAGCCTTCGACCTGCATTCGCAGGACATCGGCCACTTGCCGCTGCACCAGCAGGGCCTGGCCTGGGGCCTGGCCAAGAACGTGGAGCTCGTCCAGCTGCCGGACAACTTCATGCCGTTCAAGTGGATCAGCGTCAAGAAGTGACCGGTCGGCCCTTCTGATCCCGCCGCGGGGCCCGGCCCCGCGGCGTTGCCTCCTCTCCCATGAAACAAGCCATCTCACGCTGGCTCGACAGCGATGTCGGGTACAGCTTCCGCACGTCGCCCATGGCCATGCTGGCCGCGGCCATCGCCTTCGTGTGCGCGTTCTGCGCCGCGTTCGCGGGCTTCGTGGCGCCGCACAACCCCTTCGACCTCACCACCCTGGTGCTGTCCGACGCGCGCCTGCCGCCCGCGTGGATGCAGGGCGGATCCATGAAGTACGTGCTGGGTACCGACGACCAGGGCCGCGACATCCTGTCGGCGCTGATGTACGGCGCCCGCATCTCGCTCGTCGTCGGCATGATCTCCGTGGTGCTGTCCATGGTCATCGGCGTGGGCCTGGGCCTGCTCGCCGGCTTCAAGGGCGGCTGGATCGACGGCTTCCTGATGCGCCTGTGCGACGTGATGCTGAGCTTCCCGCCCATCCTGGTGGCGCTGCTCATCGCCGGCGTCGGCCGCGCGATGTTCCCCAACGCGCATGACACCGTGGCGTTCGGCGTGCTGATCGTGTCCATCACGCTCACCGGCTGGGTGCAGTACGCCCGCACGGTGCGCGGCTCCACCATGGTGGAGCGCAACAAGGAATACGTGCAGGCCGCGCGCGTGACCGGCGTGGCGCCGATCCGCATCATGGTCCACCATGTGCTGCCCAACGTGCTGGGCCCGGTGCTGGTGCTGGCCACCATCCACGTCGCCACCGCCATCATCACCGAGGCCACGCTGTCCTTCCTGGGCGTCGGCGTGCCGCCCACCTCGCCGTCGCTGGGCACGCTCATCCGCGTGGGCAACGACTACCTGTTCTCCGGCGAGTGGTGGATCACCATCTTCCCCGGCCTCATGCTGATCCTGATCGCCCTGTCGGTGAACCTGCTGGGTGACTGGCTGCGCGACGCACTGAACCCCCGACTGCGATGAGCCTCCTCTCGGTCCAGAACCTCGTCGTCGAGTTCCCCACCCGCCGCGGCACGCTGCGGGCGCTGGACGACATCTCCTTCGACATCGCGCCTGGCGAAGTGCTGGGCGTGGTGGGCGAGTCCGGTGCCGGCAAGAGCCTCACCGGCGCCGCCATCATCGGCCTGCTCGAGCCGCCCGGCCGCGTCGCCGGCGGGCAGATCGTGCTGGAAGGCCAGCGCATCGACAACCTGCCGTACGAGCAGATGCGGCACATCCGCGGCCGCCGCATCGGCGCCATCTTCCAGGACCCGCTGACCTCGCTCAATCCGCTCTACACGATCGGCCGGCAGCTCACCGAGACCATCCTCACGCACCTGCCGGTGACGCCCGACGAGGCCCGCCGGCGCGCCATCAGCCTGCTGGAGGACACCGGCATTCCCGCGGCCGCCGAGCGCATCGACCACTATCCGCACCAGTTCTCCGGCGGCATGCGCCAGCGCGTGGTGATCGCGCTGGCCCTCGCGGCGGAGCCCAAGCTGATCGTCGCCGACGAGCCCACGACCGCGCTCGACGTGTCGATCCAGGCGCAGATCATCCAGCTGCTCAAGCGCGTCTGCAAGGACCGCGGCGCCGCCGTCATGCTGATCACCCACGACATGGGCGTGATCGCCGAGACCTGTGACCGCGTGGCCGTGATGTATGCCGGGCGCATTGCCGAGATCGGGCCGGTGCACGAGGTCATCAACCAGCCGGCGCACCCCTACACCATGGGCCTGATGGCCTCGATCCCCGACATGGAGAGCGACCGTGAGCGGCTCAACCAGATCGACGGTGCCATGCCCCGGCTGAACGCCATTCCGCCCGGCTGCGCCTACAACCCGCGCTGCCCGCGCGCCTTCGACCGCTGCACCCGCGAGCGGCCTGACCTGCTGGCCGCCGGCGCCACCCGCGCCGCCTGCTGGCTGCACGATGCCAACGCGGAGATGCCCGGATGAGCGCCGTGATCACCCCTTCCGCCGCGAACGCCGCTGCCGACACCGGTACGCCCCTGGTGCAGGCGCGTGACCTCGCCAAGACCTTCGACGTCTCCGCGCCCTGGCTCAACCGGGTGCTGGAGGGCAAGCCGCGGCAACTGCTGCACGCGGTCGATGGCGTGAGCTTCGAGATCCGCAAGGGCCGCACGCTGGCTCTGGTGGGCGAGTCGGGCTGCGGCAAGTCCACCGTCGCCCGCCTGCTCGTGGGCCTGTACGAGCCCACGCGCGGCAACATGGTCTTCGACGGGCAGGATGCCAACGCAGCCTTCCGCACGCCCGAGGGCCGCAAGCTGCGCCGCCGCATCCAGATGATCTTCCAGGATCCCTATGCCAGCCTGAACCCGCGCTGGAAGGTGGAGGACATCATCGCCGAGCCGCTCAAGGAGCACGGCCTCCTCACCGAGGCCGCTGCGCTGAAGGACCGCGTGGGCGAGCTGCTCAAGTCCGTGGGCCTGTCGCCGCTGGACATGGTGAAGTACCCGCACCAGTTCTCCGGCGGCCAGCGCCAGCGCATCTCGATCGCGCGCGCACTGGCCACGCAGCCCGAGTTCCTGGTCTGCGACGAGCCGACCTCCGCGCTCGACGTGAGCGTGCAGGCGCAGGTGCTCAACATCATGAAGGACCTGCAGCGCCAGCAGGGCCTGACCTACCTGTTCATCTCCCACAATCTGGCCGTGGTGCGGCACGTGAGCGACCAGGTCGGCGTGATGTACCTGGGCCGGTTGGTGGAGCTGGCCGACAAGCAGGTGCTGTTCAGCGCGCCGCGCCATCCGTACACGCGGATGCTGCTGGACGCGATCCCGAAGATGCACGACACCGGCCGCGCCCGCACCCCGGTGCAGGGCGAAGTGCCCAATCCGCTGAACCCGCCCACGGGCTGCGCGTTCAACCCGCGCTGCCCGCATGCCAACGACCGCTGCCGCAGCGAACGCCCCGAGCTCAAGACCATCGCCGGCGTGCGCATCGCCTGCCACGCGGTGGAAGAGGGGCGGGTCTGAGCCCCCACGAACGAGGAAACGCCATGATGACCTTCAACCCCACGCTCATCCGCCTCTGCCTGGCGGCTGCTGTCGTCGCCTCGGCGCCGGTCGCGCAGGCACAGGACGCCGAGCAGACAGTGTCTGGCGAAGAGGTCCGCCGTCTCTGGGTCGGCAAGAAGATCTTCGCGCGCTCACCCACATCGGGCCTGCTCGACTTCCACATGCGCGCGGACGGCACCACGCAGCTGTCGATGACGAGCATGAATGACACCGGCACCTGGCGCCCCACCGAGACCGGCTATTGCGCCACCTGGCAGCGCATCCGCGCGGGCCAGGAGCGCTGCTTCACCGTGGTGAAGCGCGGCGGCACCACCTATGTGCTGAACCCGGACAAGAGCATCAGCGTGGAGGTGCTGCGCGTCGTGGGGGACTGAGCGCGCTACGCATAGCGCTTGCTGCGCAGGTTGTTCTTCATCTCGCGCAGCAGCGGTTGCAGCTCGCCGCCAATGCGCAGCGCCACCACCGTGGCCAGCACATCCACGATCACCAGGTGCAGCAGCCGCGACACCATGGGGCTGTAGCGGTCGTAGCCTTCCGGGTGATCGGCGGCCAGGTGGATGTGTGCACCGGCCGCCAGCGGCGAGCCAGTCGCGGTAATGACGATGATGGTGGCGCCATTGCGCCGCGCGATCTCGCTGGCATCCATCAGGTCGCGGGTGCGACCCGAGTTGGAGATCACCACCACGCAATCACCCGGCCCGAGCAGGGTGGCGCTCATCACCTGCATGTGGCCGTCGCTGTAGGCGATGGTGTTCAGGCCCAGGCGAAAGAACTTGTGCTGCGCGTCCTGCGCCACGATGCCGGAATTGCCCACCCCGTAGAACTCGATGCGCCGGCCGCTGCGGTGGGTCGCGGCCAGCGCCTCGGCGGCCCGCTCGATGGCGCCGGCCGAGGCATCGTTGCGGTACTTCAGGAAGGCGGCCACCGTGTTGTCGATCACCTTCACCAGCACGTCGGCGGTCTTGTCGTCGGCGTCCACGCTGCGATGGATGAAGGGCACGCCTTCGCTCACGCTGCCGGCCAGCTTGAGCTTGAAGTCGGACAGGCCGTCATAGCCCATGCTGCGGCAGAAGCGCACCACGGTCGGCTTGCTCACGTGCGCGCGCTCCGCCAGCTCGGTCACTGGCAGCGACGCGAACGCGCGCGGATCGTTCAGCACCAGGCGGCCGACCCGCTGCTCTGCCGGTGCGAGCGAGGGCAGCGAGGCCTTGATGCGCTCCAGCATCAGCTCTCCTCCGCCCAGCAGGCGCCGTCGCGCGCCACCAGGGCGCTGGACGCACTGGGCCCCCAGGTGCCAGCGGCATAGGGGCGCGGACCACGCGTGTCCTGCCGCCAGTGCGCGAGAAGCGGCTCCACCCAGCGCCAGGCCTCCTCCTGTTCGTCCGCGCGCACGAACAGGTTGAGACGGCCGTCGATCACGTCGAGCAGCAGTCGCTCGTAGGCGCCCACGCGTTCGGCGCCGAAGCGCTTGTCGAAGTCCAGGTCCAGCTGCGCGGGCGCCAGCGCCTGGGCGGCGGCGCGGTTCTCGTGGGCCTGCGCCAGCAGGTGCAGCTCCAGGCCGTCGCGCGGCTGCAGGTGGATCACCAGCCGGTTGCAGGCGCCGGCCGGCGTCTGGAAGATCGGGTGCGGCGCCTCGCGGAAGTTCACCACGATGTGGGCATCGCGCGCGGGCAGGCGCTTGCCGGTGCGGATGTAGAACGGCACGCCGGCCCAGCGCCAGCTGGCGACCTCGGCGCGCAGGGCGACGAAGGTCTCGGTGCGGCTCGCCGGGTCCACGCCGTCCTCCTCGCGGTAGCCGCGCACCGGCGTGCCCTGCACGCTGCCCGCGGTGTACTGGCCGCGCACCGCATGGGTGTCCAGCAGGGCGGGCGTCCATGGCTTCAGGGCCCGCAGCACCTTCAGCTTCTCGTCGCGGATGGCGTCGGCATGGGCATTGATCGGTGGCTCCATCGCCACCGCGCACAGCAGCTGCAGCGCGTGGTTCTGCACCATGTCGCGCAGCGCGCCCGTGCCCTCGTAGAAGCCGCCGCGGCGCTCCACACCGAGTTCTTCCGCGATGGTGATCTGGATGTTGGCCACATGCTCACGCCGCCACAGCGGCTCGAACAGCGCATTGCCGAACCGCAGCGCGAACAGGTTCTGCACCGAGGGCTTGCCCAGGTAGTGGTCGATGCGGAAGATCTGGCGCTCGTCGAGCACGCGCCGCACCGCCTGGTTGATGCTGCGGTTCGACGCGAGATCATGGCCCAGCGGCTTTTCCAGCACCAGTCGTGTGCGGGCCTCGTTCAGGCCGGCCGCGGCGATCTGCTCGCATACGGTGGTGAACAGGCCGGGCGCGGTGGCCAGGTACATCACCACGCAATCGGCCTGGCGTTCCCGCAGGCGCGTGGCCAGCCCGGCATAGTCCGCCGGGGCCGACAGGTCCATGCGCTGGTAGTGCAGCAGCTCGGCGAAGCGCTCGAAGTCGTCGGCCGTCGGCCGCTTGGCATGTTCCACGTCGTCGAAGCGCTGGCGGATCAGCGCCCGGTATGACGCGTCGTCCAGCGCCTCGCGCGCCACGCCGATGATGCGCCCGCCTGCCGGCAGCGTGCCGTGCCGGAAGGCCTGGAACAGCGCCGGCATCAGCTTGCGCCAGGCCAGGTCCCCGGTGCCGCCGAACAGGACCAGGTCGAAACTCATGCGGCCGTCCGATGCTTCATCGCCGCAATGTAACTTAGTTCCATTGCGATGCGTCAAGGCTGTTCCAGGCTGACGACTGTCCAATGGCTGGTGTTTACCCCAGCCGTCATCGGCAGTCGGCTTCGCTAAGCTGCCGGAGTAATTGCGTTACCACCCGCTTCGAGGAGATCCCCATGCGTACCCCCCACTGGCTGGCGCTCGCGTTCGCCGCATCCTGTGGCACCGCCGCGGCCCAGGGCCAGGTCAACATCATCTGCTCCGTGCAGGCCGAGTGGTGCAACCTGATGGCCACCGTGTACTCGCGCACGACCGGCACCAAGGTCAACATCACCTCCAAGGGCTCGGGCGAGGCGCTCGCCCAGCTCAATGCCGAGAAGGCCAATCCCAAGACGGACATCTGGTTCGGTGGCACCGGGGACCCGCATCTCCAGGCCGCGGAGCAGGGCCTGACGCTGGAATACAAGTCCGAGCAGATCAAGGACCTGCACCCCTGGGCGCAGAAGCAGGCGGCGGACTCCAAGTACCGCACGGTGGGTGTCTACCTCGGCCCGCTGGGCTTCGGCTTCAACAAGGAGCTGCTCGCCAAGAAGAAGGTGAACGCCCCGGCGAGCTGGGCGGATCTGCTCAAGCCCGAGCTCAAGGGCGAGGTGCAGATGGCCAACCCCGCCTCCAGCGGCACGGCCTACACCATGATCGCCACGCTGGTACAGCTGATGGGCGAGGACAAGGCCTTCGACTACATGAAGAAGCTGCATCCGAACATCAGCGCCTACACCCGCTCGGGCACGGCGCCGGTGAAGGCGGCGGCGCGCGGCGAGACCACGGTCTCCATCAGCTTCGTGCACGACGTGACCACCGAGGCCGTGAACGGCTTTCCGGTCGGCTCCGCCACGCCCGCCGAGGGCACCGGCGCCGAGGTCGGCTCCATGAGCATCGTCAAGGGCGGCCCCAACACCGAGGCCGCGAAGAAGTTCTATGAATGGGCGCTCACCCCTGGCGGCCAGCAGTTCGGCTTGGCGGCCAAGCAGTTCCAGCTGCCCAGCAACACCAAGGTGCCGAAGGATCCGCGCATGACCGATCCGGCCAAGATCAAGCTGATCAACTACGACTACGCGAAGTACGGCGCCAGCGCCGAGCGCCGCCGGCTCATCGCCAAGTGGGAGAAGGAAGTCCTGAACCAGGGCAAGTGAAGGCGGGTCGCCGCTGGATGCGGGTCTTGCCGCAATGAGCACGCCTGCGCGCTCGCGCCCCGACGCGCCCCTGTGGGCCTGGCTCGCCGTGGGCGCGCTGGGCTACCTGGCGCTGCCCTGGTACGCCATCCAGGATGCCAACGGCCTCACCCGCGTGGCAGGGGTCTTCGGCGATCCCGTCACCGCCAACGGGCTGGTGCAGGCCCTGGTGCATGGCCGTGCCTGGCTGCTGGCCGGCGTGCTGGGCCTGGCGCTGGCCGCCGTGGGCACGCTGCAGGGGCCGGGGCGACGCCAGGCGATGCTGCTGCTCGCCGGGGCCGCGCTGGGCGTGGGCGGCCTGGCCGCGAGCGGCTTTGCCATCGGCGCACGTGGCTGGTCGTTCGAGTTCCTGCAGGCCGCCGCCAGCCCGCTGGCGATCGGCCAGCCCGGCATCGGCTGGGGTGGCTTCGTCGTGCTGGCCTCGCTGGTGGTGCTGGGCGCCTTCGGCCTGGCGCGCTGGGGCTTCTTCCGTGGTGACCTGTTCGTCTCCGCCGCGGTGGTGGGCTGCGGCACCTTGCTGGCGCTGTTCATCGTGTTCCCCGTGCTCAAGGCGCTGGGGGCCGCCTTTCTCACCGAGGACGGCGGCTTCGCGCCCACGCTGCTGTGGGAGCGCGTGGCCGGTGAACGCAACTTTGGCCTCGGCTGCCTGACCGGCGGTCCGCGCTGCGGCGTCGCCTGGAACACGCTGTTCCTGGGCCTGATGACGGCGGCCAGTACCACGCTGCTGGGCACGCTGATGGCGCTGATGGCCGAACGCTCCTCACGGCGCATGGGCGGCGCGCTCAACGTGGTGGCGATGCTGCCCATCATCACGCCGCCCTTCGTGGTGGGCCTGGGCCTGATCCTGCTGTTCGGCCGCGCCGGCATCGTCAACCAGCTGCTGGAGTGGGGCTTTGGCATCACGCCCACGCGCTGGTTCTATGGCTGGTTCGGCGTGTGGGTGGCGCAGACCTTTGCCTTCACGCCCATCGCCTTCATGATCATGCGCGGGGTCGTGCAGGGCATCGCGCCCAGCCTGGAAGAAGCGGCGCAGACGCTGCGCGCGAGCCCGCGCCAGACCTTCATGACGGTCACGCTGCCCCTGCTCAAGCCGGGCCTCGCCAATGCCTTCCTGGTCGGCTTCATCGAGAGCATGGCCGACTTCGGCAACCCCATCGTGGTGGGCGGGCAGTTCTCGGTGCTGTCCACCGAGATCTTCTTCGCCATCGTCGGCGCGCAGTACGACCAGGGGCGTGCCGCCTCGCTCGCGTGGCTGCTCACGCTGTTCGCGCTGGGGGTGTTCGCGCTGCAGCGCTGGCTGCTGCGCAGGCAGAGCTTCACCACCGTCTCGGGCAAGGGCGACGCGGGCGTGCCCATGCCGCTGCCGGCCTCGATCCGCCGGCTGGTGCACGGCATCGCGCTGCCCTGGATGGCCTTCACCCTGCTGGTCTACCTGTTCGCGTTCGCCGGCGGCTTCGTGCAGACCTGGGGCCGCGACTACACCTTGACGCTGGCGCACTTCCGCACCGCCTTTGCGCTGGAGTGGGGCGAGTTCGGGCTGGTGTGGGCCGGCACGGCGTGGAACTCGTTTTTCACCACCATCAAGCTGGCCGCGATCTCCGCGCCCATGACGGCCACCCTCGGCCTGCTGATCGCGTGGCTGCTGGCCCGCACGCAGTTCCGCGGGCAGGGCGCCTTCGAGTTCGCGGCGCTGCTCGCCTTCGCGATTCCCGGCACGGTGCTGGGCGTGAGCTACATCCTGGCCTTCAACGTGCCGCCGGTGGAGCTCACCGGCACCGGTCTCATCATCGTGCTGTGCTTCCTGTTCCGCAACCTGCCGGTGGGCGTGCGCGCCGGCACGGCGGCCTTCAAGCAGCTCGACGCCTCGCTCGACGAGGCCTCGCTCATGCTGCGGGCCTCCAGCGTGCAGACGCTGCGCCACGTGGTGCTGCCGCTGCTCAAGCCGGCGCTGGTGGCCGCGCTGGTGTACAGCTTCGTGCGCGCCATCACCACCGTGAGCGCAGTCATCTTCCTGGTGACGGCCGAGAACGAGCTGGCCACCACCTACATCATCGGCCGCGTCGGCAACGGCGACTACGGCGTCGCGCTGGCGTACTGCACCGTGCTCATCCTGCTGATGAGCGTCGCCACCGCGCTGATCCAGTGGCTGGTGGGCGAACGCCGGCTGGGCCGCCGCCGCGCCGGCGCCACTGGCGCCACTCCCCCTGGAGCCCCCGCATGAGCGCAGATCCCGCGGCCGCGCAGGCCGGCATCGTCCTGCAGGACATCACCAAGCGCTACGGCGATGATCCGTCGGCGCCGCTGGCCGTGCGCGGCATCAGCTTCGAGGTGCCGCGCGGCACGCTCACCACCATCCTCGGGCCGTCGGGCTGCGGCAAGACGACCACGCTGCGCATGATCGCGGGCCTGGAGTCGCCCACCAGCGGCCGCCTGTGGATCGCCGGGCAGGACGTGACGCACCTGGGCCCGGCCCAGCGCAACGTGAGCATGATGTTCCAGAGCTACGCGCTGTTCCCGCACCTGAACGTGGCCGACAACGTGGGCTACGGCCTGCGCATGTCCGGCGAGACGCGCGAGCGAGCCCGCGAGCGCGCCGCCGAGGCGCTGCGGGGCGTGGGCCTGGTGGGTTTCGACCAGCGCCTGCCGAGCGAGCTGTCCGGCGGCCAGCAGCAGCGCGTGGCCCTGGCCCGCGCCCTGGTGCTGGAGCCGGCGGTGCTGCTGTTCGACGAGCCGCTGTCCAATCTGGACGCGCGGCTGCGCCGCGAGATGCGCGAGGAGATCCGCGCCCTGCAGCAGCGCCTGGGCCTCACCGTGGCGTACGTCACCCACGACCAGAGCGAGGCTCTCGCCGTGAGCGACCACATCATCGTGATGGACCAGGGCCTGATCGCGCAGCGCGGCACGCCGCAGGAGCTGTACGAGACGCCGGCCAGCGCCTTCGTGGCCGGCTTCATGGGCGAGGCGATGCTGTTCGCCGCGGAATCCGACGCCGCAGGCAGCGTGCAGCTCGGCCCGCTGCGCATCCAGCCGCGCCGCGCCGTGCCCGCGGGCCGCGTGAAGGTGGCCGTGCGGCCCGAGGCCTGGCAGGTCGGCCCGCCCGGTGCCGGCCTCGCGGCGCGGCTACAGAAGCGCTCGTACCTCGGCAACTGCTGGGAATACACCTTCGAGACCGAGCTGGGCCCGGTGTTCGTGGTCTCGGCCGACGTCGGCCGACCGCTGGCCCTGGGGGCCGACGCCGGCCTGGCGCTGGGCGCGCACGGCGTGTCGGTGGTGCAGGCCGACTGAACGGCCGCGGCGCGGGCCGCCCGATAATCCGGCTCATGGTGCGTCGTGACGTTGAGGAAGGACTGATCCCCGCGGGGGGAGGACCGACCTTGGCTTGCTGCGCCACTCCAACGGGTGAAAGTCCCGTCCCGGTAGGCGTCGGTGCGCCGGGTAGCAGGCCC
>NZ_JAYRZR010000086.1:0-17214 GCF_041916345.1 Ramlibacter sp. | reverse complement strand
CGCCACCACTATCCAAAAAAACCAACCGTTCTCGGTTGGTTTTTTTTCGCCCGTTCCCCCAGTCGCTCTGCAGATGGGCTTGACGCCATGGGCAGCTTCCGGATAAACATCTGTTGTTAACAGATAGTGAGAATTGCAGCCATGCCAACCAGTGTTGCCTTGGGCAGTCACTTCGAAGAGTTCATCCGCGATCAGGTCCGGATGGGGCGCTTCAACAATGTGAGCGAGGTGGTTCGCGCGGGCTTGCGTCTGCTGGAAGAGACCGAACAGCGTCGGCAGCTGGAGCTTGAAGCCCTGCGTGCCGAAATTGCAGCCGGGCGGGCCAGTGGTGAGCCCAAGCCTGCCGACGCCGTGCTCGACCGCCTGGAAGCCAAGTACGCCGCGCAGAACCGTTGATGCGCTTGCTCTATGCGCCGCTGGCAGAGCAAGACCTCGAATCCATCGCCGACTACATAGCCGCTGACAACCCGCGTCGCGCAGTCAGCTTCATCCAGGAGCTCCGGCGGCAATGCCAGCGCATTGCACTCAACCCGCCCGGCTATCGCATGCGGCCCGAACTCGGCCAGGGGATCTGCTTGTGTCCGCATGGGCACTACGTCATCTTCTTCGAGGCGTCGGCGGACGCGGTGACCGTGGTCCGCATCCTGCACGGTGCTCGCGATTTGCCCGGACTGTTTCGGCCAGATGACGAAGCGTCTTCATGAGCGCAGGGACGATGGCTGACGGCGATGAACTGTCGGCGTTGCGCGCCGAGACTCCCGCCTGATCGCGTTGCTCGCGTTGCACGGCATCGAATGGCGTGCGCCGAAGCCGCCATCCCTGTCGCCCTTCCTGGCCATCCCGGCCTTTGCCGGTCCGGATGGGCCCTCCGACAGGCGCTATCCTCCGGCATGCCCGTCACCCGGCGCTTCAAGCTGCGGCACGCTCTGATGGGGCTGCTGTACCTGTGGGTGCTCAAGCTGAACTTCGACCTGCTGCGCGAGGCACGCGCCTCCAGTGGCGTGACGCTGCTGCCGGCGATCCTGCTGGCCTGGGTGGCCGTGTTCATTGCCGGGGCCAACATCGCGCGCTGGCTGGACGGTGCCAACCGCTACCGGTCCGTGCGGATCGCCCTCATCCTGACGGCCCTGCTGTCCAGCGCGCTCGGCATCTGGATGCTCTGGCACTACACGGTTTTCCTGTTCGTCGGGCTGGTCACCTTGTTCCAGCGCCCGATGGAGCTGATCACGCTCACCCTGTTCGGTGAGCGGCTGGCGGCGGTGCTCGTCGCGCTGGTCACCTACTTCGCTTTCGCGTGGCTCTCGTTGCGTGTCGCTTGGGAGATGCTGTCTGGCCGGCCGGACGCCGTGGTCGAGCGGGTGCTGGGCGCATCGGGCCAACCTGATCTGCCCCGCTTCACACGGATGCCCCCGCTTCAAGGGGCCACCTTCCGCCGCGCCGCGCAGGCGACGAAGCACCAGGTGACTGCGCCTGACAGTGGCCCGCCCGGCAAGCAACGCTACCTGCGCAGGCCCCCGAACTGACGCCCACATTCGATGGCACCTACGAGCGTCACGGCCCACCCGTCCTGTTGGGCATGGGCTACGCGCATGGCGCCGATCCCCGCAAGCGCGAGATCTGCGAGGCGATCGGCTGGCCGGCGTTCGAGTGGGTCTTGCGGACCCAGCCCTCGCTGCAGGAACTGGTGATGGCGCTGGAGGCCCTGCCGCACCTGGCCGGGGCGATCGACGAAGACGACGCCGAAGAGGCGCGCAGCTGGATCAGCCGGCTGGGTGATCACCCTGGACAGTACGTGTACACCCCACCGTACAGGGATGCGATGGACCGTGCTCCTGACGTCACCGTGCGCATCGCCGAAGTTGCGCTCCGGTGCCTCATCGATTGGGACCGTGAGCGTGCAGCCGCTGGCGGCCTCACCCCGCCGCGTTGTGAATCACCTCCCGCACGCGCGGATAGATCTGCTGGTTCCACTTGCGGCCGCTGAACACGCCGTAGTGGCCCACGCCGATCTGCACATGGTGTTCCTTCATGTAGGGGCGGATGCTGCTGCACAGGTCCTGCGCGGCCACGGTCTGGCCCACGCTGCAGATGTCGTCGCGCTCGCCCTCCACCGTCAGCAGCCAGGTGCGGCGGATCGCCTCCGGGCGCACGGGCCGGCCGCGGTACGTGAGCGTGCCGCGCGCGAGGTCGAAGGTCTGGAACACCTTCTCGACCGTCTCCAGGTAGAACTCCGCCGGGAGGTCGTTGACGGCCAGGTACTCGTCGTAGAAGGTGCGGATGACGTCGGCCTTGTCGATCTCGCCATCCACCAGATGCTGGTACAGGTTGCGGAACTGCTGCTGATGCCGCTCCAGGTTCATGCTCATGAAGGCGCTCAGCTGCACGAAGCCCGGGTACACGCGGCGCATGTGGCCCTTGTGCGGCAGGGGCACGTGGCTGATCAGGTTCTGCTCGAACCACGCGATGGGCTTGCTGGTGGCCAGCTCGTTCACGCCGGTCGGGTTGACGCGGCAATCCACCGGGCCGGCCATCAGCGTCAGGCTGCGGGGCGCGGCGGCGTCGTCATCCTCGGCCAGCAGCGCCGTGGCAGCCAGCGCCGCCACGCAGGGCTGGCACACGGCGACCACGTGCGCGCCGGGGCCGATGGTGCGCAGGTAGCGCATCATGTAGTCGATGTATTCGTCCAGGCCGAACACGCCCTCGCGCAGGGCGACGTCGCGTGCGTTGTGCCAGTCGGTGATGTAGACGTCGTGATCCTGCAGCAGCGTGCGCACGGTCTCGCGCAGCAGCGTCGCGAAGTGCCCCGACAGCGGCGCCACCAGCAGCACCGGCGGTTGCGCGGCGCCGTCAGTGGCCTTGCGGAAGCGCAGCAGCGTGCCGAAGGGCAGGCGTTGCACGACCTCCTCCGTCACCGACACCTGCGCATCGCCGATCTGCACCGACTCGATGCCGTACGCGGGCCTTGAGTGCGTGAGGTGCATGCGCGAGAACACTTCCATGGCGGCGGAGAGCTTGCGCACCGCGCTGCCCTCGGTCTGCCGCCACCACAGCAGGGCGCTGTGGTGCTGGGCCGCCAGCCGGAAGGGCGCCAGCAGGTCGGTGTGGGTCTGATAGGCGTGGTAGAGCATGCGCACTCTCCCTGCCTTGGGGTCGGCAGTCTGTTGCCGTTCAGGCAAGTTGCGGGCCAGCCGTTGCACCGCGGTGAGGCGCGTCTCGCGGTGCAGGCCCGCACCGCGATGGCACAACGCTTGCAAAGGTGCCTGCCGAGGGCGCCATGCCGGCCGCCCCGCCCAGGAGACTCACCGCCATGGCAGCCAAGGCCGTCCTCACCATCAGCAGCAAGAACTACGGCGCCTGGGCCCTGCGCGGGTGGCTGATGGCCCGCCTCGCCGGGCTGGACTTCACCGAGAAGGTGATTCCGCCCGACGACCCGGCGATGAAGGCAGAGATGCTGCTGCTCGCGCCGTCCATGCTGGTGCCTTCCCTGCACCACAACGGCATCCACGTGTGGGACACGCTGGCCATCGGCGAGTACCTGAACGAGGTCAAGCCCAAGGCCGGCCTGCTGCCCGCCGACGCCAAGGCCCGCGCGCACTGCCGGGCCATCTGCGGCGAGATGCACTCCGGCTTCGGCGCCATGCGGGGCGCGCTGCCCATGAACATCAAGGCCAGCTTCAAGGGCTTCAAGGTGTGGTCGCGCGCGCAGGCCGACATCGACCGCGTGCTGGCCATCTGGCGCGAGTGCTTCAAGCTGTACGGCGGCCCCTACCTGTTCGGCAAGCAGCCCTGCATCGCCGATGCGATGTACGCGCCGGTGGTGACGCGCTTCCTCACCTACGACATCCCGCTCGACAAGGCCTGCCTGGCCTACTGCAAGCGCATCATGGAACTGCCTGCCATGCAGGAGTGGGTGGCTGCCGCCAAGGCGGAGCCGGACGAGATCGACGAGCTGGACGCGGAGTTCTGAGCTACTGCGCTGGCCAGGGCGTCGGATCCGGTATCGCGCACACCGGCTCCACGTCCACCGTCTTGAAGTCCGCCGGCGAGACGATCTCCAGGTACTCCATGTCGGGCGAGTAGTCGAACAGGTAGTGCCGGATGCCGGGTCGCTGGTGCACCACGTCACCGGCCTCGACCAGCGTCTCCTTGTCCTCGTACATGAAGCGGGCCCAGCCCTTCACCATGATGACGATCTGGAAGTCCGCCTCGTGGCGGTGCCAGCCGGTGCCCTTTTCCGGGGCCATGTTGGCCTTCACGAGGTGCGCGATCACCTTGCCATGCGTGGCCTCGGCCACGCCCAGATCGCGGTAGAGGAAGAAATCACGCAGGCCGCCGGACACGTAGTCGGTGTCGCCGGGCTTGACGTGGGAGAACTGGGTTCCGGTTCGGTCCAGCATGGTCGCTCCAGGTGCACGCCGGGTTGGCGCCCTCCGCTCGAAGCATGAAGCGTTCCTGCCCCTGCGGGATAATCCACCCCCATGAGTGGCAACACCTTCGGCAAGCTCTTCACCGTCACCAACTTCGGCGAGTCGCACGGCCCGGCCATCGGCTGCGTGATCGACGGCTGCCCCCCCGGCCTTCCCCTGAGCGAGGCCGACATCCAGCCCGACCTGGACCGCCGCAAGCCCGGCACCAGCCGCCATGTGACGCAACGGCAGGAGGCCGACCAGGTCGAGATCCTCTCCGGCGTGTACGAGGGGCACACCACCGGCACGCCCATCGCCCTGTTGATCCGCAACACCGATCAGCGCAGCAAGGACTACAGCGAGGTGGCGCAGAAGTTCCGCCCCGGCCACGCGGACTACACCTACCTGCAGAAGTACGGCGTGCGGGATCCGCGTGGCGGTGGCCGATCTTCCGCGCGCCTGACGGCGCCCATGGTGGCCGCCGGTGCCGTGGCCCGCAAGTGGATGCGCGTGCACCACGGCACCGAGTTCCGGGGCTGCATGCAGCAGATCGGCGAGATGCCCATCGGCTTCGAGAGCTGGGACCACGTGCATGCCAACCCGTTCTTCGCGCCGGTGGCCGACGTGTCCGCGCTGGAGGCCTACATGGACAGCCTGCGCAAGGCGGGGGATTCCTGCGGGGCGCGCATCCGCGTCACGGCCAGCGGCATGCCGGTGGGCCTGGGGCAGCCGCTCTTCGACAAGCTCGATGCCGAGATCGCCTACGCCATGATGGGCATCAACGCGGTGAAGGGCGTGGAGATCGGTGCCGGCTTCGCGAGCGTGGCGCACCGCGGCTCCATGCACGGCGACTCGCTCACGCCCGGGGGCTTTGCCACCAACCATGCGGGCGGCGTGCTCGGCGGCATCAGCACCGGCCAGGACCTGGAGGTCTCGATCGCCATCAAGCCCACCAGCTCCATCATCACGCCGCGCGACACCATCGACCTGCAGGGCCAGCCCACGCAGGTCATCACCAAGGGCCGGCACGACCCCTGCGTCGGCATCCGCGCCACGCCGATCGCCGAGGCCATGCTGGCGCTGGTGGTGATGGATCTCGCGCTGCGCCATCGCGCGCAATGCGCGGACGTGCAGGCGCCGCTGGCACCCATCGCCGCCGCGCGGGGCTGATGCAGCCCGGCCACCCCGGCGCGCTGGTCCCTTTCGCGGCGCTCACCGCCACCTACTTCGCCCACATCGGGTTCTTCAACCCCTACCTGCCCCTGTGGCTGAAATCGCTGGGGCTGCCCATCGTGGTGATCAGCCTGCTCACCTCGGTGCAGTCGTTCACCCGCGTGTTCGCGCCCTATGCCTGGGGCGCGCTGTCAGACCACACCGGCGAGCGCGTGCTGCTGCTGCGCATCAGCGCCGCAGTGGCGCTGGTGGCCTCGGCCGGCTTCTGGGTGGAGGGCGGCCCGTGGTGGGTGGGCCTGGTGCTGCTGGTGGTGTTCACCCACACCAGCTCGATGATGTCGCTGACCGAGGCCGCCGTGGCGCACCTGGTGGCGGGCGACTGGGGCCGCTACGGGCGCGTGCGCGTGTGGGGCTCCATCGGCTTCATGATCACCGTGTTCGCGGCCGGTGCCTGGTTCGACGCGCATGGCATCGGCAGCTTCCCCGCATGGACAGTGGCCACGCTGGCCGGCGTGCTGGCCTGCACGCTGTGGCTGCCGCGCGTGCGCGAGACGGCGCATCACGACAAGGCCCCGGCCGAGCCCATCGGCCCCGCATTGCGCCAGCCGGTGGTGCGCTGGTTCTTCGGCGCGCTGTTCTTCCACGTGATGGCGCACTTCGCCATCTACGGCTTCATCTCGCTGTATCTCGACGCGCTGGGCTACGGCAAGTCCACCATCGGTGCGCTGTGGGCCGTGTCCGTCATCACCGAGATCGCGTGGTTCTACACGCAGGGCCGCCTGATCGGCCGCTTCACCATGGCGGGCTGGTTGGTGGTGTGCGGCGCCACGGCGGTGCTGCGGCTGGGCATGACGGCGGGCCTGGGGCAGTGGCTGCTGGCGCTCTTCCTGGCGCAGGCGTTGCATGCACTCACGTTCGCCACGCATCACACGGCATGCATCGCGCTGGTGTCGCATCACTTCCCGGGCCGCATGCGCGGGCGGGGGCAGGCGCTGTTCACGGTGATCGGGTACGGCTTTGGCGGTGTCGTGGGTGTGCTCACGGGCGGTGCCGTGGCCGACCGCTGGGGCTTCGAGGTGATGTTCGCAGGGGCCACCGGGCTGGCGCTGCTGGGGACGCTGTGCGCGTGGCGGGTGTTGCGGCTGGAGCGGGCGGGGTAGGGCGCCCGCATCTCCTGGATTCCCGCCTGCGCGGAAATGACGGGTGATTCGGAGCCTGTCAGCCCTCGATGCAACCCCTCTCGTCTGCCGTCAGTGGCTCGGCCACGGTCGCCAGGCGCTCCAGCACCTCCAGGTTCGCCTCCGACGCATCGCCGCGCCGCGCTGCGATCCGGTCACGCAGCACCGCCATCGGCGCCGCGCAATCGAGGATCGCAAAGGGCACACCCAGAACGCGGGCCAGCGCACGGGCCGCGTCGCGTTCATCGCGGCGCAGGTAGGCGGCGTCCAGCACCACGGGAAAGCCCGCCTGCAGCGCGATGCGGGCTTGGTCCAGCAAACGCGCATACGTGCGTTGCGAGGCTTCGGCTGTGTAAGCGTCGACAGCGGCGGCGTGCGTGCTGGCGAGCATGGGCAGGCCGAACAGCCGCTTGCGCTCCACATCCGACCGCAGGCGGATGCCGCCATGGGTCTGCAGCCAGTCGAGCGAGCGCACGCTCTTGCCCGAAGCGGGCAGGCCGTGGGTGATGCACAGGCGCGGCTCGCCTTCCGCAGACCACGCACGTGCCTGAGCCACATAGTGGCGGGCCGGCTCCCGCGCGCCGCGCAGGGCATGCACATGCGCGCGCACCAGGGCGCGGTAGACGCAGGCCATGCGAAGCGCGGGCAGCGCCGCATGGTCGCCCGTGCGGTCGAGCCAGCCGTTCAGCAGTCGGAACGCGAAGTCGCGCCGCCCCCGCGCGGCAAAGTCCATCACGGCGAAGGCCAGGTCGTCCAGCACGTCGATCCATCGCAGCGCCGGCGCGAACTCGATGCCGTCGAAGGCGGCCACGGTGCTGGGCCTCTGTGCGTCGCCGTCTTCGAGCAGCACGATGTTGGCCAGGTGCAGATCGCCATGGCCTTCGCGCACGTGGCCTTGCGCGAGACGCTCGGTCCACAACGGGGTCAACCGGTCGGCCTCGTGATCGATCCAGGCCTGCAGGTCTGGCAAGGGTTCCTCCATCCGCTGCGCGGCGCCGGCCGCGGCCGCGAGCGCCGCTTCACGCCGCTGCTCGGGCGTGCCGAAGCCCATGGCCGGATCGGCCGTCGGTGCCTGGGCATGGAAGTCCGCCAGCAACTGCGCGAGCGCATCGACGGCCGGTGCCTGCAGCGTGCCAGCCTCCACCCGCTCGGAGAACAGCGCCCCGTCCGCGAAGCGCCACATGCGCACCGCGTAGTCGATGGGCTCACCTGCGCCACCGATCACCGGTGCTTCGGGCGTGCCCGTGATGGCATCGACGCCCAGGTAGAGGCCGGGCGCCAGCCGCCCGTTCAACCGCAGCTCTTCGGCGCAGCTGAACTGCCGCGCGGCCAGCGTGCGGTGATCCAGGAAGGGCAGGTGCAGCGGCTTCTTCAGCTTCCACGCCCGGTCGGCGGTGAGCAGCACCCAGGAGATGTGCGTCTCGATCACCCGCGCACCGCGTTGCGCGGCCAGCGCGTGCACCATATGGGCGGAGGCTTCTGGCGTCATGAGACGCCTCAGTCTACTTCGCCTCAGGTCACCTGCGCCTCAGTCGACTGCCCGGCGCTCCGACTGCTTCCAGGTGTAGACCAGCGCCACGCCCACCGAGCCGCCGGTGGTCTTGCGCACCAGCGGGCTGTCGCGGTTGGCGGCGCCGGCCACGCTCTGCAGGCGCGCGTAGCCGAACAGCCGCCACTCGGGCGTGAGCGCGCGGGTCACGGTGGTGGAGAGTCGCCAGGCCACCAGCCCGCTCTCGGCCGTGTAGGCCCGTCGCGTGGGCGTGGCGTATTGCGGCGCCACGCCGTAGAAGGTGTCGGCCAGCTTGCGGTTGGCGAAGATCGCGCTCACGCTGGTGCTGTAGCGCCAGCCGCCGCCGGCCGCGCGCTCGAACTGCAGCTCCGGCTCGAAGGCGAGGCCGCGGCCCGCGCCGCCGTCGCTCACGTCGAACACGCCGCGCAAGGGAAGTTCTGCGCGCCAGCGGCCGCCCGCCGCTTCACCCAGCTTCCAGGTGACGCGCGGGCCGAACTCCACCAGCGTGCCCAGGTCCGGCATGCCGCGGCGCGCCTCGATGTCGTCGGCGCTGGAGCCGAACGCGCCCGAAACGCCCACGTCCACCTCCACATCGCGCGACTTGTAGGCGCGAACGCCCAGCGAGTTGCGGTCCGCGCGCAGGAACTCGCCGCGGTAGACGAACCAGGGCAGCACCAGGCCGCGGTTCACCTGTTCGTCGGCACCCGGATAGGCCTGCTGGCTGATGGCGCCGCCGACCAGGCCCAGCTCCCACAGGGGCAGGGCGGGGCGGTCCTGGGCGAGCGTGACCGCCGGGGCGGCCAGCAGGGTGAGCAGGGCGAGGGGGCTGGACTTCTTGAGCATGGGCCGAGCATAGCGGGCGTGGAAAACCCCTCCACCATCGGCGGCCAAGGCGCTTGCTGCCATTGGCCCTGGTACCAATGCGCCTTCGGGCTCTGGTGCATGCTGCGCCCGCAGCAACAGACAGTCGGAGTGGCCATGATGATCCCGGCGTGGGTCAAGCGTCTCATGCGGATGGGTCTGGCGGGCCTGGTCGGCGGCGCCAGCCTGGCTTTCGCGCAGCCGGCCGACATGCAGCCGGTCGGCCGCTTCCTCATCGACCGCACCGAAGTCACGGTGGGTGCCTTCCGGCGGTTCACCCAGGCCACGGGGAGCGTCACCGCGGCGGAGCGGGCGGGCGGCGGCAGCACCTACGAAGGCGGCTGGCAGCAGCGCCAGGGCTGGACCTGGCAGGCACCCTATGGCCGCCCCGCCGCCGACGACGAACCGACCGTGCACGTGACGCACGGCGAGGCCGCAGCCTACTGCCGCTGGGCCGGCAAGCGCCTGCCCACCGATGCCGAGTGGGGCGAGGCGGCCTATGTGGAACGCCGGCCGGACCCGCCCGCCGGCTTCGTGACCGGGCGCCGCTACCCCTACCCCACCGGCGACTCACCGCAGGGTGCCAACTGCCTGGGCGACTGCGGCGAGGTGCGCACGGTCGCGCACGCCGTTACCTCGCGCGGTAGTGGCCATGCGCGAGCCGGCAGCACGCGCGCGGGGGTGAACGGCCTGTACGACATGGGCGGCAACGCCTGGGAGTGGGTGGCCGCCGAAGCGGGCCGCGAGCCGCGCACGCGCGGCGGATCCTGGTGGTACGGCGCCGCGCAGATGCGCGACGACCATGTGCAGGGCAAGCCGGCGGACACGGCCGTGGTGTACATCGGGTTTCGGTGCGCGAAGGATCGGTGAGGGGCAGACACGCGCTTGTCAACGGCCTTTGGCGCGGCCGCCGGAAGGCGCGCTCCGAACTGCGTGATCCTTGATCTAACCCCATGGGTGGGCCCGGCTGCGCAGCTAGCATGGTTTGCACCTCGTTGGAGATTCGGGGTTCCACCAAGCACTACAGGAGCAATCACATGCACCGCACCAAGACCTCTTTGCGCCGGGTAGTCCGACCCGTTGCCGGGCTGATCACACTGATCCTCGCGGCGGCCGCCGTCTCGGCCCAGACCTCCGCCGCCGGCCCCAGCGGGGCGGGGCGAAATGTCACGGGCGATCCATCGGGCCGCAACCCGGCGGGCTCCAGCGGCGCCGGGCAGAACGTGACCGCCAATCCCGCGGGCGCCAACCCGGCGGGCCCGAGCGGCGCGGGCCGCAATGTCACTGGCAATCCGGCAGGCGCCAATCCGGCGGGCTCCAGTGGCGCGGGCCGCAACATCACCGGCAACCCGACGGGCGCCAATCCTGCGGGGCCCAGTGGCGCGGGCCGCAATGTGACCGGCAATCCGGCCGGTGCCAACCCCGCTGGCCCGAGTGGCGCGGGCAAGAACGTCACCGGCAATCCCGCCGCCAAGCCGACCGCCGCCGCGCCCCCTGCGGCCAATCCGCCCAAGCCCGCGCCCAAGCAGGCGGCCAAGGACGGCACCGCCAAGCCCGGCAAGGCTGGCATGGACAGCGCTGGTGGCGGCGCAGTGGACGCGAGCCTGCCCAAGCCGAAGAAGTAGTCCTGCACCGCGCGCCGCGACGGGGCAGGCGGCGCCCGACGTGGCGCACTGCACGTCGTTGCGGTTACGAGCACAATGCAGGCCGCGTTTCCATCCCGTCCTGCCATGCACTACACCCGCCTCGGCCGCACCGGCCTGACCGTCTCGCGCATCTGTCTGGGCATGATGACCTACGGCACGCCGCAGTGGCGGCCCTGGGTGATGACGGAGGAGGCCGCGCGTCCGCTGGTGCGGCAGGCGGTGGAACTCGGCATCAACTTCTTCGACACGGCCGACATGTACTCGGCTGGCGAGTCGGAGGTGCTCACCGGCCGCTTCATCCGGGAGTTCTGCAAGCGTGAGGAGGTGGTGGTCGCCACCAAGGTCTACTACCCGGTGGAGCTGGGCTTCAAGGGCGGTGCGTCGGCTGCCGCCAAGCCGGACCGCCGGCCCAACATGGACGGGCTCTCGCGCAAGCGGCTGATGCATGCGGTGGATGCGAGCCTGCAGCGCCTGGGCACCGACTACATCGACCTGTACCAGATCCACCGCCTGGACCCTGACACGCCGATGGAAGAGACGATGGAGGCGCTGCACGACATCGTGAAGGCCGGCAAGGTGCGCCACATCGGCGCCAGCAGCATGTACGCCTGGCAGTTCGCCAAGATGCAGCAGATCGCGCGGGAGCGCGGCTGGACGCCCTTCGTGAGCATGCAGAACCACTACAACCTGGCCTACCGCGAGGAAGAGCGCGAGATGATCCCGCTGTGCCGCGACCAGGGCGTGGCGCTCATCCCCTGGAGCCCGCTGGCGCGCGGCTTCCTGGCCGGCAATCGCAAGGCGGATGACAAGTCCGCTGGCGAGACGTCTCGCGCCCGCACCGACGGCATTGCGCAGGATTACTACTACCGCGAGAGCGACTTCCGCGTGGTGCAGACGCTCACCCGGCTCGCCGCTGCGCGTGGCATCTCGAATGCGACGCTCGCCTATGCGTGGCTGCTGAAGAAGGGCGTGACCGCGCCCATCATCGGCGCGAGCAAGCCCTACCAGCTGGAGCAGGCGGCGGCCGCGCTCGATCTGACCGTCACCGACGAAGAGGCCCGTGAACTGGAGGCGCCGTACGAGCCGCATCCGGTGATCGGGCATGTGTGAGCGTGGTGCAACCCCAGCGCTTTCCGCGGCCCACCAACCCCCTGATCACGATCATGCCCACCGCCCTTGAAATCGATTTCGTCTCCGACGTCGCCTGTCCCTGGTGCGCGATCGGCCTCGCCTCCTTCGAGCGCGCGCTCGCGCAACTCGACGGCGAGGTCGAGGTCCGCGTCAACTTCCAGCCCTTCGAGCTGAACCCTCAGATGCCCCGCGGCGGCCAGGACGTGACGGAGCACCTGACGCAGAAGTACGGCTCCACGCCCGCGCAGCAGGCCGAGATCCGTGAGCGCATCCGCCAGCGCGGCGCCGAGGTCGGCTTCACCTTCAGCCCCACGGGCCGCGGCCGCATCTGGAACACGTTCGACTGCCACCGCCTGCTCACCTGGGCGGGCGAGCTGCCGGCGCCCGCGCAGCGCAACCTGAAGATGGCGCTGCTGGAGGCCTATCACGGCCAGGCCCGCGTGATGGAGGATCACGCGGTGCTGCTGGATGCGGTGCAGGCGGCAGGGCTGGACCGCGAGGCGGCGCGCGCCGTGCTCGAAAGCGACCGCTACGCCGACGAGGTACGGGCCGCCGAGCGCGAATGGCAGCAGATGGGCATCCACGCCGTGCCGTCGGTGGTGATCAACCGCCGGCACCTCGTGCAGGGCGGCCAGCCGCCCGAGGTGTTCGCGCAGGCGCTTCGGCAGATTGCAAGCGGCGCTGCGGCCTGAGCGCCGCGGTGATCAGCCCACCGTCACCTGCACCCGCCGCGGCTTCGCTTCCTCGGCCTTCGGAATGGTGAGGCGCAGCACGCCATCGGTCAGCTTGGCCTCGATGCGCGCGGCGTCCAGCTCGCGGCTCAGGGTGAACTGGCGGCGGTAGACGGGGCTGCGCGCCTCGCCGTACACCAGCTCCAGATCGGCCGGGCCCTGCGACGTGGCGGTGGCTTCCAGCACCAGCGCATCGCCGTCCACGCGCACGTTCAGGCCTTCACGCGACACGCCGGGCAGATCCGCCACCAGCGTGATGGCGTGCTCGTTCTCGAAGATGTCCACCGGCGGCACGACGGCCGGCTGTTCACGCACGGCGGCCGGGGCGGCGGCCTGCGGGGTCTGCAGGTTGGCGGGGGCTTGGACGGAGGTGTTCATGCTCGTCTCTCCTTCGGCTCAATGGATCTCGATGCGGCGCGGCAGTGACGACTCACGCTTGGCGATGGACACGCGCAGCACGCCGTCACGATAGCTCGCCTCCACCTTGGCCGGGTCGGCGTCTTCCGGCAGGCTCACCACCCGGCGGAAGCGCCCGGCGAAGCGCTCGTTGGCATACACACTGCTGCGCTCGCCCTCGGCGGGCAGCTGGCTCGGGCGCTCGCCGGCGATGATCAGCAGGCCGCGGTCCACGGTGATCTCCAGCTTGTCGGCGGCGAGGCCGGGCGCCAGCGCCATCACCTCCACCGATCGGGCGGTGTGACCGACGTTCAGGCTCGGAAAGCCGCCAGCCGACCGGATGCTGCCGCCGGGGGCGGGAAACACCTGGTCGAGCATGGCTTGCATGCGGTTGAGTTCCGCGAACAGGTCCGCGGAGGATCGGAAAAGGCCGTTCATGGCAGGTCTCCTTTCGGGCGGGTGGTCATCAGGGCTGATCCGGAATTAGGGATCGCCCCCGCCGCTTTCAAGACCCTGCCAGCCGCCCCAGAATCACCGGCGCCGAAGCCCCCAGCAGTGCCACCCCGCAGGCCGTGAGCACGCCCAGCACCACCTGCCGGAAGGCGCGCTCGCTGATGCCGATGTAGAGCTTCGCGCCGGCCAGCACCGGGATCAGCATGGCCGGCGCCACCACCGCGAACATCGGCAGCATCGATGCATCGACGATGCCGGTGGCCAGGTAGCTGGCAAAGGTGACCACTTGCATGGTCAGGTTGAAGTTCTGGATGACGGCGCGCTGGCCGTCCTTGTCGAAGCCGCGCAGCGTGCACCACAGCGTGGGTACCACGCCGGTGAAGCCGCCCAGCCCGCCCATCACCCCGCCGATGCCGCCCGAGAGCGCGTCGCCCAGGCGCCCGCCACGGCGGATGCGCGGCAGGCGGTCGGCAAAGAACATCAGCGGGCAAACGACCACGAGGATCAGCCCCAGCACCGCCTTGAACAGCGGCACGTCCAGCCGCGGCAGCAGCCACAGCCCCAGCGGCAGGCCGGCCAGGCCGCCGGCGATGAAGGGCAGCACGTTCGCGAGCGAGAAGCCGCGGCGCACCGTGAACACCGCCAGCAGCTGCCCCACCAGCGCACCGAACACGGCCAGCGCCGCCGCGAGGCGCGGCTCCAGCACCCAGGCCCACAGGGCCATGGCGGTGAGCGCGAAGCCGAAGCCCGAGAGTCCCTGCACGAAGCCGGCCAGCGCGGCGCCAGCGGCCACGTAGAGGATGACGTCCATGCGGGCATTCTCGCCCGGCCCGGCCTGCGCGAGAATCAGCCGATGACCGCCCCCGACTTCTCCAAGGGCTGCGCCTGGCAGCGCGGCGAGTACGTGCCCATCGGCCAGGCGAGCGTGCCGCTCACCGACTGGGGCTTCCTGCGTTCCGACGCCACCTATGACGTGGTCACGGTGTGGGAGGGTGCCTTCTTCCGCCTCGACGCGCACATGGAGCGCTTCCTGCGCAGCTGCCAGCGCTTCCGCCTGGACCCGGGCCGCAGCCCGCAGGCCATCGTGGAGATCCTCTCGGAATGCGTGCGCCGCGCCGGCCTGCGCGCCAGCTACGTGGAGATGGTGGTCACACGTGGCCAGCCACCCTGGGGCTCACGCGATCCGCGGCAGGCGGTGAACCAGTTCTACGCCTTCGCGGTGCCTTACGTGTGGATCGCCAACGAGGAGCAGCGCCGCCGCGGCCTGCACGTGGCCGTGAGCGACGTGCAGCGCATCCCGCCCGCCAGCGTGGACCCCAAGGCCAAGAACTACCACTGGAACGACCTCACCATGGGCCTGCTGGGCGCGCTGGATGCGGGCGCCGATACGGTGCTGCTCTCCGACGCGGCAGGCAACGTGGTCGAAGGCCCCGGCTTCAACATCTTCGCCGTGCGCGCCGGCCGGCTGGTGACGCCGGCCGAGGGCGTGCTGGAAGGCGTGACACGCCGCACGGTGATCGAGATGGCGGCCACGTTGAGCCTGCCGGTGGAAGAGCGCGCCTTGCCGGCAGCCGAATTGCGCATGGCGGACGAGGCATTCCTCAGCACCTCGGGCGGCGGCGTGCTGCCGGTCACGCGTGTCGACGGCCAGGTGATCGGCAGCGGTGTGCCCGGACCCATCACGCAGCGCCTGGTGGACACCTACTGGGCCTGGCACCAGGACCCGCGCTACAGCACCCCCATCGTCTACTGAAACCGCCATGCCCTCCCTCGACTATCTCGAAGCCCAGACCGGCGACCACGCGCAGGCCACCATCATCATCCTGCACGGCCTGGGCGCCGACGGCACCGACTTCGTGCCGGTGGCCGAACAACTGGACCTGCGCGCCGTGGGTGATGTGCGCTACGTGTTCCCCAACGCGCCGGAGATCCCGGTCACCATCAACGGCGGCTATGTCATGCCCGCCTGGTACGACATCCTGGGCACCGAGATGCAGGGCGTGCAGGATGAGGCGGGCCTGCGCGCCTCGCAGGCGCAGATCGAGGAACTGCTGGCTGCCGAGAAGGCCCGCGGCATGCCCGCTGATCGCATCGTGCTGGCCGGCTTCTCGCAGGGCTGTGCCATGTCGCTGCTGGTGGGCCTGCGCCATGCCGAGCGGCTGGCCGGCATCGTGGGGATGTCCGGCTACCTGCCGCTGCCGCAGCACACCGCCGCCGAGCGCAGCGCCGCGAACGCGCAGACACCGATCTTCCTGGCACACGGCACGGAAGATGCGGTGGTGATCCCGCACCGCGGCGAGACCTCACGCGATGCGCTGCGCGCGCTGGGCTACGAGGTGGACTGGCACGAGTACCCGATGGGGCACTCGGTGTGCATGGAGGAGATCGGGGATCTGAATGCGTGGCTGGTACGGGTGCTGGCGGCAAGTTGACGACGCGTTTTACATGTCGCGCGACCACAGCGCGTCGAAGTTGAACGACAGTTGCCGCTGGTGGCGAATGGCCAGCAGGTAGATCGTTCCCTTGACGCGGGCGTAGAGCAGCAGGTGGTGCGTCGTGACGTACTCGCGAAGTTCGCTTCCATCGCCGAGCGTTGCCAGTTGCCGCGTGAGACGATCGACCCCGTTGGAGACCTCCACGGAGCGAACGGGTCGCCCCAGGAACAGGCGGCCCATGCCAGGGAAGCGCTCCAGGTTCGGGATGACGGTCTCCGTCAGTTCGTCCAGCAACGCATCGAAGGCGTGCGGTGCACCCGCTTCGATCAGAAAGGCGGCCAGCTCCTCCAGGTTGCGCTCGAAGTGGGCTGTGACCTTGACCGTGTGCCTGGCGGTCACCATGCGACGCCGTTGTCTACGGTGCCGCCTTGGCGGCGCGACGGCGCTTGATGGCGTTCAAGCTGCTGCGGGCGTCCTTGACCTTGCCAGCCGCCACATCCGCCAGACCTCGGCTGGCCTCCTCGATCAGCAGCAAGTGGATGCGTTCGCGCTCCAGCTGGTGGTAGTAGTCCAGCCGCTGTGCATCGATGAGCGCTACGTAGCTCTCACCGTTCTTGGTGATGATCTTCTCGGCCCCGGCCTTCACCTGGTCGGCCAGGTCAGACAGGGTGGCCCGGGCCTGCGACAGGGGGATCACGTCAGCGGTAGTGATGGCCATCTGGAAACGACTCCAGGTTGTACAGAATTCAGCACATCATACAGCCCTACCTGGCCCCGCCCTGCCGCTCCGCCATGCTCACCAGCTGCACCAGCCCCGGCCCGATGGTGTTGAGCAAGTCCGCCTTCCGCCAGCGGATCCCCGGCGTGGCGCAGTTGAAAAGCAGGCGGCGCGGCCCGTAGCGGATCTTCGAGGCGACGCCGACGGCCAGCACGCCGAGGCCGGCGTCGCCGAGGTTGATGGCGAAGCCGCGCTTGCTGTAGTGGGCCAGCGTGTCGCGCACGCCCTCGCTGCAGCGCGCCACTTCGTCCGGGCGCTCGCGCTTCGCCCGTGCCAGGAACGCCTGTCGCTCGTCCGCCGTCAACTGCGCCAGCCATGAGCGGCCCATGGCCGTCTCCACGATGCCGCGCACGGCGCCGACGCCGGGGCGCTTCAAGGTACCGTTCTCGAAGGCGCAGGTCTCCAGATAGACCACGTCTAGCCCGGATATTTCACCAGAAGAGGTCGGCGGCCTCGTGCCGTAGCGCGTTTTCATAGGTATCTGACGCCAATGAAAACCGAGGACCGCCGATGCCA
>NZ_JAYRZR010000085.1:0-17516 GCF_041916345.1 Ramlibacter sp. | reverse complement strand
TCCAGCACCCGCGCGGCACCTGCTCATACAGTGCTGTTCGAGTCGGCCGCCCCCCAAAGTGCCTGGTTGTTGTTTGCGGACAAAGACTTACCGCGCTCAGCGCAAAACATCCCGGACAGCAGTGCGCCTACGCGGGCATGACGGGATGACGGGGCTCAGTACGGCGACGCGTACCCCAGCGCGCCCAGCAGCAGGATCTCTGCCGCCTCCATGGCCAGCGCATCCTGCTCGTTCGTCTCGTGGTCCCAGCCCTGCGCGTGCAGCGTGCCGTGCACCAGCAGGTGCACGTAGTGCGCTTCCAGGGTCTTGCGCTGCTGCGCGGCCTCGCGGGCGACCACCGGCGCGCACAGCACCAGATCCGCACAGACCATGGGCTCACGCTGGTAGTCGAAGGTCAGCACGTTGGTGGCGTAGTCCCGCTGCCGGTAGGCGAGGTTGAGCGCGCGCCCTTCCGCGGCGCCCACCACGCGCACCGTGATCTCCGCCGGCCCCTGCAGCGCCTGAGAGACCCACCGCCGCACGCGCGCCGGGCGCAGCAGTTCGCGGTGGACTTCCGCCCCGGGGAACGCGCCGAACTGCAGCGACAGCGAAAGCCCCGGCGCGGCCGGCGCGATCATCCCTTGCCCCGCGCGGCGTCGTAGGCGTCCACGATGCGCGCCACCAGCGGGTGCCGCACGACGTCGGCACTGGTGAAGCGCGTGTGGGCGATGCCTTGCACGCGCTTGAGCACGCGCTCGGCATCCACCAGGCCGGACATCTGGCCACGTGGCAGGTCCACCTGGCTCACGTCGCCCGTGACCACGCACTTGCTGCCGAAGCCGATGCGGGTGAGGAACATCTTCATCTGTTCCGGCGTGGTGTTCTGCGCCTCGTCCAGGATGACGAAGGCGTTGTTCAGCGTGCGCCCGCGCATGAAGGCGAGCGGCGCGATCTCCAGCGCGTTGCGCTCGAAGGCCTTGGCCACCCGGTCGAAGCCCATCAGCTCGTACAGCGCGTCGTAGAGCGGTCGCAGGTACGGATCCACCTTCTGCGTCAGGTCGCCCGGCAGGAAGCCGAGCTTCTCGCCCGCCTCCACCGCGGGCCGGGTGAGCACGATGCGCTGCACGGCGCTGCGCTCCAGCGCATCCACCGCGCAGGCCACGGCCAGGTAGGTCTTGCCAGTGCCGGCGGGGCCGATGCCGAAGGTGATGTCGTGGTTGGCGATGTTGTCCAGGTACACACTCTGGTTGGGGGTGCGGGCCTTCAGGTCGGAGCGGCGGGTGTGCAGCGTCAGCGCGCCGTCCTCGGCCTGCTCCATCGCGGCGTCCCCTGCCACCATCAGCTGCACGTGCTCGCTCGGGATGGCGCGGCCGGCCCGCTCGTACAGGGCCTGCAGCACGGCCATCGCGCGCTCCGCGCGGGCCTTGGGCCCTTCCACGCGGAAGTGCTCGCCCCGGCGCGCAATGCGCACCTGCAGGCCGGTCTCGATGGTGCGCAGGTGCTCGTCCGTCGGGCCGCACAGGTGCGCCAGACGCGTGTTGGACAGCGGGGAGAAGGCGTGGCGGAGGATCACCGCAGGATTGTCGCCGATGCGTGCGGCCCGGCCCGCCCTCAGAATGGGTCATGACGCCCCTGTCGAGCCTCGCCCGCCCCCTGCTCGGGCCCGACCGCCGCCTGCGCGTCTGGATCGCCACGCTGGTGATCGCGCTCAGCGGCGTGGCGGCGCTGTACCGCTCGCTGCTCGAACCCTCGCTGGGCTGGCGCTTCGTGCAGGGACCGCAGGACACGGTCCGGGCGATGCCCTTGCGCCCGGGGCTGCCCGTGCTGGGCGAGGTCATGGCCCTGGAGGCCGGTGGTGAGTCGGTCGCGCTGAACGCCGACCTGGTCATCGAGAGTGCCGGCATTCACAACGCCTATGCGGCCCACAACGCCTTCTTCGCCGAGCACCAGCGCATCTGGCGGCTGCTGGAGGCGCCCGTCGTGCGCATCCGCCACGACGCGGGTGTGATCGATGCCGTGCCGCAGCCGCGCGCGGTGGCGGAGCTGGGCCTGCGCTTCTGGTTCCCGTGGCTGGTCGCTCTGCTGTCCCTGTCGGTCGGTCTGGCGATCTGGGTCTACCAGCCGCGCGGCAGCGCGACGCTGTGCTACCTGCTGGCCAGCGGCGGCTATGCGTTCGGCATGCTGTGCACCGCCTCCTGGGGCTCGCGCCTGCTGACCCAGCCGCCGCAGGCCTGGGCGGCGCTGCACGTGGCCTCGCACCTGGGCACCTTCCTCGTGACGGCGGGGCTCAGCGCGCTGCTGTGGCTGCACCCCCGCCGCCTGGGCGGCCCGTGGCTGCTGTGGCTGGTGGCCGCGGTCGTCACCCTGTCGGTCGCGGCGGACGCGCTGCAATGGGTGCCGACCATCTCGCTGGCGTTCCGGTTGCCGGTGGTGCTGCTCACGGCGGCGCTGGGCCTGCTGTTCGCGCTGCAGTGGCGCGCCTGCCGGCACGACGCCACGCAACGCGCGCAGCTCAAGTGGTTCGGCCTGCTGCTGCTCGCCGGCCTGTCGACCGTGTTCGTCGCGTACGCGGTGGGCGCCACCGGGCGCGTGGTCAACATCCCGCAGAACTACGGCCTGGGCACGGTGGCCCTGCTGTTCCTCGGCCTGGTGCCCCTGGTCACGCGCATCGGCCTGTTCCAGCTGGAGGCGTGGTGGCCCCGGGCGTGGCTGTGGTTCGTGGGCGGCGTGCTGGTGGTGGCGCTGGACCTGGTGCTGGTGTCGGCGCTGGACTGGGCCTCGGACACGGCGCTGGCCGTCGCGCTGGCCCTGGCCGGCTGGGTCTACTTCCCGCTGCGGCAGCTGGTGTGGAACCGGCTGGGCCGCGGGCAGCTGCCCTCCACCCGCGACGTGCTGCCCCAGGTGCTGGATCTCGTCACCCAGGCGCGGGCCGATCCGGCGCTGTTGAACGCACACTGGGCGCGCCTGTGGGACCAGGTCTTCGAGCCGGCCCGCATGCGGCCCGCCCCACCCGGCGCGGAGTCGGGCACGGCGGAGCAGGGCCGCCTGCTGCGCGTGGCCGCCGGGCCCGATCTGCCGATGCTGGAGCTGGAATTGCCCGAGCGCGGCAGCCGGCTCTTCAACCCCGCTGACGCGCGCCGCGCGGCAGAGATCTGCGAGCTGGTCGACCGCGGCCTGGCATCGGCACGGGCGTTCGAGGAGGGCGCGCGCGAGGAGCGGCGGCGCATCGCCTCCGACCTGCATGACGACCTGGGCGCCCAGCTCCTGACCATCGCGCAGATCAGCCGCCAGCCCGGCCAGGGCGAGCGCGTCTCGGGGCTGGCCCGGCAGGCGCTGGACGACATGCGGCTGGCCGTGCGCGGCCTCACCGGCGAGGCCGTCGGCATGGCCGAAGCGCTGGCCGACTGGCGCGCCGAAACGGTCACGCGGCTCACGACGGCGGGCCTCGTGGCCGACTGGCAGGCCGAGGAGCCGCCGGCCGGCGTGACGCTGCCGGCGCGCAGCCGTGTGCAGCTCACGCGCATCCTGCGCGAGGCCATCTCCAATGTCATCCGGCATGCCGGCGCGAGCCGCTGCACCGTGCACGTGGCCTTCGAGCCGGACTTGCTGTCCATCGAGGTGGCGGACGACGGGCGCGGCCTCCCGGCCGCAGCGGGGGCGGGCCACGGGCACGGCCTCGCCAGTATCGAGCGGCGCGTCCGCTCGCTGGGCGGGACGCACGCCTTCCGGCCAGGTGAACCCGGCACGCGCCTGCAGGTGCGCGTGCCGCTGGCACCGGCCTGAGCGGCGCGCCGGCACAATCGGCGCATGTCTTGGGGAGCAGGCAGTCGTTGGGGGCAGGGCGGGGCCATGGCGCTGGCGGCGCTGGCTCTGGCATTTTTCGCCGGCCTGTCGGTGTTCACCGCGCTGTCGGAGCCCTCGGTGGCCTGGCGGTTCGCGCCGGATCCGCAAGGCGCGGGCGTGCTGGTCTACAGCCCGCAGCGGGCCGTGAAGGTGCAGCGCCGGGAGGACGCCGAGGCGCGACTCGTGGCTCTGCGCTCGGGCGACACGGTGATCCCGCTCGACAGCCTGGGCGCCGTGGAGGCGCCCTCGATGCTGCCCCGGCAGGAGGACCTGGATCGCTTCTTCACCCTGCAGCGGCAGGCCTGGGCGGTGCTGGACGCCGCCCGTGATGCCGGCGGCAGCGTGGCCTTCCAGCGCGACGACGGCACGTGGATCGAGCGGCCGGTGCGGGATCGCGGCTGGGGCGAGCTGGGCTGGCTGTACTGGGTGCCGCTCGCCTGTGGGGTGATCCCGTTCGTGGTGGGGCTGGGCGTGGGCCGCTACCGCTGGGGCAACGCCGGCGCCCGCTTCCTGGCGTTGGCGAGCGCGATGGCCATGCTCAGCCTGGCGGAGGTGGCGGTGGTCACCGGCCGGCTCTGGCTGCTGGCGCCGTGGTTCGCCGAGAGCGGCCAGATCTTTGTGCGCTGCGCCTCGCTGGTGGCCGTGTGGGCCTTCGCCATGATGCTGCTGCACTATCCCACGCCCCTGCGCGGCGCGGCCTTCTGGACCCGTGCGAGCGCCGCGCTGCTGGCGGTGCTGCTGGTGCTCAATGGGCTGCAGTGGCCTGCCAGCCAGACCCTGCGCTACAAGCTGTGGCTGGTGGTGGCCAGCGTGGCGCTGATCGCGTTCGCGCTGCGCCAGGCCTTCGGCCGTCGCGACGACCCGGTGCACCGCGCCGCCGGCCGCTGGCTCGCGGCCAGCGCGGTGGTGAGCTTCAGCATCGTGATGTACGCCTTCGCGGTCTCGCTGGTGTACGGCGCCACCGCCATCAGCAACAGCTACCGCTGGGTCTCGGTGCCGCTGCTCTACATCGGCCTCGTCGTCTCGGTCGGCCGTGCCAACCTGTTCGAGCTGGAGCGCTGGTGGGTGCCGCTGGTGCTGTGGTGGCTGGGCGGCACGCTGGTGGTGTTGACGGATCTGGCGCTAGTGGCCCTGCTGCGGGTGGACGCCGGCGCGGCCATCACGCTGTCGCTGCTGGTGATCGGCTGGCTGTACTTTCCCGCCCGCCAGTGGCTGCTGGCGCGGCTGGCCTTCTCGGCGCAACCGCGCCTGGTGACCTACGTGCCGGATCTCATCGCGGCGGTGAACGCCGGCCTGGCCGGCGAACGCGCCGCGGCGCAGGCCTGGCGCGAGCTGCTGCAGCGCGTGTTCGCGCCGCAGCACCTTGCCGTGCTGCCGCTGCTCCCTGGGGCGGCGCCAGGCGGCGCCGAGGTGCGTGACCAGGGCCGCGTGCTGGTAGTGCCGGGGCTTGGCGATCAGCTGGTGTTGACGCTTGCCCAGGGCGGCCGCAGTCTCTTCACCCGCGACCATGCGGACCTGGCGGGCCAGATGTGGCAATTGCTCGATCACGGCCTCGCCCGCCAGCGGCAGACGCAGGAGGCCGTGCAGCGCGAGCGGCTGCGCATCGCCTCCGACCTGCACGACGACCTGGGTGCGCGCCTGCTGTCGCTGGTGCAGGCGGGCGCTGCCGACGGCACTGCGCCGATGGCGCGCCAGGCGCTGGAGGAGATGCGGCAGAGCGTGCGCGGCATGGCCGGGCGCGCGGTGCCCGCCGCCGAGGCCCTGGCCGACTGGCGGGCCGAGCTGGTGGGCCGGCTCGATGGCGCTGGCTTCACGGTCGACTGGCAGGCCGAGCCCCCGGCGGATGACCCGGTGCTGTCCCCGCGCCTGCACCTGCAGCTCACCCGCGTGCTGCGCGAGGCGGTGTCGAACGTGGTGCGGCACAGCGGTGGGAGTCGGTGCCGCGTGCGCGTCACCATCACCGAAGGCGAGGTGGACGTGCAGGTGGAGGACGACGGCCGCGGCTGGCCGAATGCGCCCGCGGGCAACGGCCTGGGCCTGCCCAGCCTGGAGCGACGCGCGCGCAAGCTGGGCGGCCGGCACCGCTTCGACCGCTCGGCGCTGGGCGGTGCGCTGGTGCAGGTGACCGTGCCGCTGGGCGGGCCGGTCGAGGAGGACGACCTGGCGGCGGCCTGACGCGCGCCGCCCCTTGCGTCGGCTCAAGGCCACCGGCAGTCGCATCCGCTACCATCGGCCAACCATGCAAAGCGCGCTGATCGTGGAGGACCTGCCGGACATCCGGGCCTGGCTGGCCGGTGTGGCCCAGGCTGCGTTTCCGGGGCTGGCGATCGAGGCCGTGGGCCGGTGCGATCAGGCTGTGGCCGCCGTGCAGTCGGCCTCCTATGACCTGGCCCTGGTCGATCTCGGCCTGCCTGATGGCAATGGCACCGACGTCGTGCGTGCCCTGCAGCGCGTGCAGCCCAAGTGCCTGCCGGTGGTGGTGACCATCTACGACGACGATGACCACCTGTTCCCCGCGCTGCAGGCCGGCGCCTTCGGCTACCTGCTGAAGGAGCAGCCGCAGGAGGCGCTGGTGGCCCAGCTGCTGCGCATGACGCAGGGCGAGCCGCCGCTGTCACCGCCCATCGCGCGGCGGGTGCTGGCCTATTTCGCCTCCGAGGCCGGTCGTCGCGCCTCGCTGGTGCGCCAGCTGGAAGACCAGGTCCGCCTGACCGAGCGCGAGACGGAGGTCCTGCAGCGCGTGGCCAAGGGCTTCACCCTGCCGGAGATCGCGCAGCAGTTCGGCCTGTCGCGCCACACCGTGGCCGACTACATCAAGCAGGTCTACCGCAAGCTCAACGTTTCCTCGCGCGCCGAGGCGGCGCTGGAAGCGGCGCGCCGCGGACTGGTGGCGCCATGATCGGTCGCCTCTCGGGCACGCTCGTCGACAAGAACCCGCCGCAGGTGGTGCTGGATTGCCATGGCGTGGGCTACGAAGTGGATGTGCCCATGAGCACGTTCTACAACCTGCCGGCGCTCGGCGAGAAGGTCACGCTGCTCACGCACTTCGTGGTGCGCGAGGATGCGCAGATCCTCTACGGCTTCGGCACCCCCGGCGAGCGCGAGGCCTTCCGCCAGCTGATCAAGATCTCCGGCGTCGGCCCGCGCACGGCGCTGTCGGTGCTGAGCGGCATGAGCGTGGCCGACCTCGCGCACGCCGTGACCGCGCAGGACACCGGCCGCCTCGTCAAGGTGCCCGGCATCGGCAAGAAGATCGCCGAGCGCCTGCTGCTGGAACTCAAGGGCAAGATCGGCGCCGATCTCGGCCTGCCCGGCGCGCACGCGGTGAGCGACCACCAGGCCGACATCCTGCAGGCGCTGCTGGCCCTGGGCTACAGCGACAAGGAAGCGCAGGCCGCGTTGAAGGCGCTGCCCAAGGACGTGGGCGTGAGCGACGGCATCAAGCTGGCGTTGAAGGCGCTGGCGAAGTGAGGGTCCGCCACCCATGACCCTGCACACCGACGACTTTGCCCCACCGCCGCCCAAGCGCGTGATCTCCGCCGCGCCCGCCTCGCCGGCGGAGGAGGCGCTGGAGCGCGCGTTGCGGCCCAAGGGCCTGCGTGAGTACGTGGGCCAGGCCAAGACGCGCGAGCAGCTGGAGATCTTCATCGGCGCGGCGCGCAAGCGCGAAGAGGCGCTCGATCACGTGCTGCTGTTCGGACCGCCCGGCCTGGGCAAGACCACGCTGTCGCACATCATCGCGCACGAGCTGGGCGTGAACCTGCGCCAGACCAGCGGCCCGGTGCTGGAGAAGCCCAAGGACCTGGCGGCGCTGCTGACCAACCTGGAGCGCAACGACGTCCTCTTCATCGACGAGATTCATCGCCTGTCGCCGGTGGTCGAAGAGATCCTCTATCCCGCGCTGGAGGACTACCAGATCGACATCATGATCGGCGAGGGCCCGGCCGCGCGCTCGATCAAGCTGGATCTGCAGCCCTTCACGCTGGTGGGCGCCACCACGCGCGCAGGCATGCTCACCAACCCGCTGCGCGACCGCTTCGGCATCGTGGCGCGGCTGGAGTTCTACACGCCGGAGGAGCTCAGGCTCATCGTGAACCGCAGCGCCGGCCTGCTCAACGCGCCCATTGACGACGAGGGCGCGGGCGAGATCGCGCGCCGCTCGCGCGGCACCCCCCGCATCGCCAACCGCCTGCTGCGCCGCGTGCGCGACTATGCCGACGTCAAGGGCACCGGCCGCATCACGCACGACATCTCGCAGCGCGCGCTGGCCATGCTCGACGTCGATCCGCAGGGCTTCGACGTGATGGACCGCAAGCTGCTCGAGGCGGTCATCCACCGCTTCGACGGCGGCCCGGTGGGGCTGGACAACATCGCCGCCTCCATCGGCGAAGAGCGCGACACCATCGAGGACGTGATCGAGCCCTACCTCATCCAGCAGGGCTACCTGCAGCGCACGCCGCGCGGGCGCATCGCCACGCTGGCCGCGTTCCGGCACCTGGGCGTGTCGCCGCCGCGTACCGAGGGCGGGCTCTTCGAGGCCTGAACGTCCCATGCTGAAGCTCGCTCCGCGCGCGCGCCTGCCGGTCTTCGCCCTCGTGGCCGTGCTGCTGGTGGCCGCTGTGTGGATCGCCCAGTCGCGCCGCGGCACGACCGCCGACGCGGTGGCGGTGCGGGCCGCGCCGCTCGTGCGCACATTGCAGTTCTCCGCGCGGGTGGCCACGCTGTCGCGGGTGGACGTGGGCAGCACGGTGACGGGGCGGGTGGCGCAGGTGCTGGTGCGCGAAGGCGATCGGGTGAAGGCCGGCCAGGCGTTGCTGCGGCTGGAGTCCGACGAGCTCGACGCCGCGCTGGCCCAGGCCATCGCCGCCGAGCGGCAGGCGCAGGCGCGCCTGGCGGGGCTGCGCAGCACCGGTCGCTCGGCCGCGCAGGCGCAGCTGGAGCAGGCCGAGGCCACGCTCACGGCCGCGCGCAACGAACAGGACCGCGTGCGCCAGCTCGTGGCGCAGGGCTTCCTGAGCGCGTCGCGCATGGACGACGCACGCCGCGCGCTGGAGGTGGCGCAGGCGCAGGTGCAGGCCGCTCGGGCGCAGGCGGCAGCCAACGACGAACGTGGCACCGACATCGCGCAGGCCCAGGCGCAGATGCAGGCCGCCCAGGCCGCCACGCAGGCGGCACGTGCCAGGCGCGCGCAGGCCACGGTGGTCGCCCCGGCCGAGGCGCGCGTGCTGGCGCGCGAGGTGGAGCCGGGCCAGATCGTGCAGCCCGGCCGCGCATTGCTGTCGCTGGCGTTGGCGGGGCCGACGCAGATCGTCGCCGCGGTGGACGAGCGCTTCCTCTCGCAGCTGCGCCCCGGCCAGCCCGCGGCCGTGGTCGCCGATGCCTTTGCCGGCCAGCCGCTGCCGGCCCGCGTGCTCAGCATCGCCCCCGCGGTGGACGCGCAGCGTGGCGCGGTGGAGGTGAAGTTCACGCTGGACCAGCCGGCGCCCGCCTTCCTGCGCGAAGACATGACGCTGTCGGTGGAGGTGGAGACGGGTCGCCGGGATCGCGCGCTGGTGCTGCCGCTGCGGGCCTTGCGCACCGGTGCCTCGGGGGCCGAGGTGCTGCTGGCCGTCGAGGGCCGCGCGCAGGCGCGTCCGGTGAAGCCCGGCCTGCGCACGCTGGAGGCGGTGGAGATCGCCGAGGGCCTGAGCGAAGGCGATGTCGTGCTGCTGCCGCCGGCATTGAAGGCGGGCGACCGCGTGCGTTCGCGCGTGCAGGACTGGACGCCACCGCGCGCGCCCCTGGGCCGCGGCGGCGGCGCGGAGGACGCGGCGAGTGGCCTCACGCAGGCCATGGGCCGCTGAGGGCGGCACGGCATGCCGGCCTGGGGCTTCGAATGGCAGGTGGCGGTGCGCTTCCTGCGCGAGGGCCGCTTCCAGACGCTGCTGATCGTGGTGGGCGTGGCGGCCGGCGTGGCCGTCATCGCGTACATCTCGGCCCTCATCAACGGCCTGCAGAGCAACACCCTCGCCAAGACGCTCGGCGCACAGCCGCATGTGAGCGTGCGTGCGCTGGAAGAGGTGGTTACCCCGGTGCTGGATCTGCCCGCCGGCGCGCAGCCGCTGGCCGAGGCGCAGCCGCGCGCACAGCGCCTGCGCACGGTGGCCAACTGGCAGGCGCTGGTGCCGCTGCTGGAGGCTGATCCGGCCGTCGCCGCGGTGTCGCCCATGGTCTCCGGCGCGGGCCTCGCCTTGCGGGGCGAGGCCTCGCTGGCCATCGCCCTGGTGGGCGTGGAGCTGGATCGCTACGACCGCATTGTCGGCCTGCGCGGCAAGGTCACCCAGGGCGTGGCGCGGCTGGCGCCCGGCGACGGCATCGTGGGCATCGAGCTGGGGCGGGAGCTGGGTGTGCGGCCCGGCGACCGGCTCACCGTGCAGACCGGCAACGTGAGCGATTCGGTTCGCGTCACCGCGCTCGTCGACCTGGGCGTGAAGGACCTGAACCGCCGCACGGTGATCGTGCCGCTGCGCGCCGCGCAGAGTCTGCTGGCCTTGCCCGGCGGCGCCACCAACGTCGATCTGGCGGTGCGTGACGTCTGGCAGGCGCAGGGCATCGCCGAGCGTCTGCGCGGGCAGTGGCCCTACAAGGTGGAGAGCTGGCAGGAGACCAATGCCCAGCTCGTCACCGCGCTCAACGCGCAGTCCATCAGCACCAACCTGATCCGCGGCGTCGTGCTGGTGGTGGTGGTGCTGGGCATCGCCAGCGTGCTGGTGGTGTCGGTGGTGCAGAAGAAGCGCGAGATCGGCATCCTGCGGGCGATGGGCGCCACGCGCGGCCAGGTGCTGCGCCTGTTCCTGCTGCAGGGCGCCATCGTCGGCGCGCTGGGTTCGGTCATCGGGCTGGTGCTGGCGCGCGTGATGATCTTTCTCTTCACCCACTTCGTGCGCGGCAGCGACGGCCTGCCGCTGTTCAACATCGGGCTGCCGCTGGACACCGCGTGGCGCGTGGCGGTGATCGCGGTGGTCTGCGGCGTGCTGGCAGCCATCGCGCCCGCGCGCCGCGCCGCCGCGATGGACCCGGCGCAGGCGATCCGCATCTGAGGGCCGCCATGGCCGACCCGCTGATCCATCTCGCCGCGCTGCGCAAGAGCTACAACGTCGGCGCGCCCAACGAGGCCGAGATCCTGCATGGCATCGACCTGCAGGTGGCCCCCGGCGAGTTCGTGGCGCTGATGGGCCCATCGGGCTCCGGCAAGAGCACGCTGCTCAACATCGTGGGCCTGCTGGAGCGCCTCACCACCGGCAGCTACCGGCTGCAGGGCCGCGAAGTGGCGGGCCTGGACGACGCCGCGCTCACGCTGCTGCGCCGGCGCACGCTCGGCTTCGTGTTCCAGTTCCACCACCTGCTGCCGGCCTTCACCGCCCTGGAGAACGTGACGTTGCCGGCGTTGATGGCCGACGGCCGCGTGTCGGCGCGCCAGCGTGAGGAGGCGATGGCCCTGCTGGATGCCGTGGGCCTGGCCGCGGCGGCCGGCAAGAAGCCGGCCGAGCTGTCGGGCGGCATGCAGCAGCGGGTGGCCATCGCGCGCGCGCTGGTCATGCAGCCGGCGCTGGTGCTGGCCGATGAGCCGACCGGCAATCTCGACACGCACTCGGCCGACGAGGTGTTCACGCACCTGCGGCGCATCCATGCGGAGCGCGGCACGGCCTTCGTGATCGTCACGCATGACCCGCGGCTGGCCGCGCGCTGCGACCGGCTGGTGGAGCTGGTGGACGGCCTGATCGCGCGCGACGCGCCGGTCAAGCCGTAGCGGCGCCGCCCGTCACGGGGCCGGACGCCGTGGCGCCGTTGGCCACCGGCGCTGGCTGCGCGTGGTGCACGAACAGCATTTGCGCGATGTAGTAGGTGCCCAGCACCAGCAGATCGTCCTGCGGCAGCGGCGTGGCGAACTTGTTGATCGCGAGCAGCGAGTCGCTGAGCATGAAGAAGCACGCCCCCACGGCCACGCCCACCGAGGCGCCGTCACGCAGCGTGACCGCGCGGCCGATGGCCTGTGCGGCCATCAGCGCGATCACCGTGGCGTAGGCGGCCACGGCGATCTTCAGCACCATGCCCAGGTGCGGGAACAGCGTGGCGTACATCACCATCGCGGCCGCCAGCGTGGCGACCAGCGCGCGGCGGCTCGCGAACCACGGCACGCCCATGCCGAAGAGGGCGATGTAGAACAGGTGCCCGATCAGGAAGCTCACCAGGCCAGGGATGAAGTAGCCGGGGAACATCAGGAACACGTCACCGGCGAGGCAGCACACCAGGGCGGCGAGCAGGAGCAGGGTGAAGCGGGCGGGGGAAGGCGGCACTGGATTCCCGCCTGCGCGGGAATGACGCAGCAGCACGAACGCGATCAGCAGCAGCATCACCAGCGGCTTGAACACCCGGTAGCCGTCGATCCAGCCGGCGGCCGCGCAGGCGGTGGCCAGGGCCGCGGCCTCGACCGCCAGCACTTCCAGCATCGACAGGCGCCCCTGCATCGCCACGCCGACCGCCCACACGCAGGCCATCAGCGCCGCCAGCCACGGCAGCGACTGGCTGATCGGCATGGCGTCCGCGTGCCACAGGAAGAGCGCCACGCCCTGCAGCACCACCACGAACTGCAGCCCGGCGAACCAGGCGAGGCCGCGGCTCATGGGCGGGTGGAAGCGCTCCACCCGCTGCAGGTCGAAGGCCGGCTTCGGGAAGCGCGCCGCCACGTCGGCCGGCCGCCAGCCCGGCGGCTTGAACCACACGCGCAGCTTGTCGGCCCAGCTGCGCGCATGCCAGCTGTCGCGCGCCAAGGCGGCGTACACCTCCAGGTTGGCCCACAGCGGGTCCCAGCTCGCGAGAGGCGCGCGCGTGCCGTACACGCACTTCTCGCCTTCCTCCTGGAAGCTGCCGAACAGGCGGTCCCACACGATGAGGATGCCGCCGTAGTTGCGATCCAGGTAGCCGTCGTTCACCGCATGGTGCACGCGGTGGTTGGAGGGGGAGCAGAACCAGCGGTCGAACCAGCCCAGCTTGCCCACCTGCTCGGTGTGCACCCAGAACTGGTAGAGCAGGTCCACCAGCGCCACGATGCCGAACACCAGCGGCGGCACGCCGGCCAGCGCCATGGGCAGGTAGAACACCCAGCCGAAGAGCGCGCCGCTGCTCGTCTGGCGCAGTGCGGTGGAGAGGTTGTAGTCCTGGCTCTGGTGGTGCACCACGTGGGCAGCCCAGAACAGCGCCACCTCATGGCCGGCGCGGTGCAGCCAGTAGTAGCAGAAGTCGTAGAACACCAGCGCCAGCAGCCAGCCCCACCAGGTGGTCCAGAAGGCCTGCGCCGCCTCCGCCGGCACCAGCGACACATGGGTGTAGACGGCGGTGTAGATGCCCACGCGCAGCAGGCGGGTGAGTACCTTGGTCACCTCGCTCAGCATGCCCAGGCTGATGCTGCTGATGGCGTCGTTCAGCCGGTAGGTGTTGCGCCCGCGCGCGAGTCCCCAGGCGAACTCGATGGCGATGAGAAGGAAGAAGACCGGGGTCGCCAGGACGATCACCTGGCTCGGAGACAGCGTCATGCGGCGGATTGTCCGCCGATCAGGTCAGCGCGCCTCTGGCATCAACCCGGATGATGCGCTCCACCTGGCCCTGTTCCAGCCCGCCGGTGACGCCGATCAGGTGGTTGTGCAGGTTGACCGTGGGGTCGCAATGGCCGGGGATGAGCCACACCGTCTCGCCCAGGGCCGGCACGCGCTGGTTGGCGCCAGCCGGGCGCAGGATGCCGTGCTCGTCGCCGCCGTTGGCGAAGGCCAGCTCGCCGGTCGGCTCGCGCGTGAGCACGCGGGGCAGGCCGGAATCGATGGCGTGGCTCTTGTGCCCGGCGTCGCACACGGCATGGCGCACGCCGGAGCTGATGACCTGCGACTTCACGAACAGCGCGTGCTCGAAGGCGGGTTGCGCCGGGTCGCGCTCGTTGGCGGCGTAGTCCGCATCCATGAAGACGAAGGAGCCGGCCTGCAGCTCCCCATAGAGACCGCTCGCCGTCTCGCACACCATGCTGCCGGTGCCGGCGCCGGTGATCAACTCCACCGCGATGCCCTCGGCCTCGATCAGCTTGCGGGTGAACTGCGTGTCCTGCACGGCCACCGCGATGGCGTCGCGCCGCTCGGCGGCGGTGCGCAGGTGCTGGGCCTTGCCGTGGTAGGCCTGCAGGCCGGCGAAGCGCAACGTGGCGTGGCGGCGGATCTCCTGGGCCAGTTCCAGCGCCAGGCGGCCCGGCGGCACGCCGCAGCGGCCCTGGCCGACGTCGATCTCCACGAACACATCCACCACCACCGCGGCACCGCCGGCGGCGCGGCGCTGATCCATGGCGTGCGCCAGCCGGCGGATGCCCTCGATGCTGTCGACCGCGATGGCCAGCCGGCCGCCATCGGCCGCGAGGTACTGCGCCACGTCCGCCACGCGGGCCAGCTTGGCGGGCGAGACGACTTCGTTGCTGATGTAGATGTCGCGCACGCCACCGATGGCCATCGCTTCCGCCTCGGCCGTCTTCTGCACGCAGATGCCTGTGGCGCCCGCCTGCATCTGCAGCTTGGCGATGGCGGAACTCTTGTGCGTCTTGGCATGCGGGCGCCAGCGGATGTCGTGCTTGCGCGCGAAATCCGCCATGCGCGTCACGTTGCGCTGCATCGCATCCAGATCCACCACCAGGGCGGGGGTGTCGATGGCGTCGACGGGCTGGCCGATCAGGCGGCGCAGGTCTTCAGGGAGCGGAGGTTTCGTCGATGGAAGCATGATCGAGGTGCTGGGTGTCGGACCAGCCCACGAGGGTGAAGCCTTCGGGCGTCCAGAGCAGGCGGTTGATGGCGCCGTTGGGCAGCTGCCACGTGCGCGGCGAGTTCACCTCCTGCCCGGTGGCGATGCGGTACAGCGCGTCGAGCACGCCGCCATGCGCCACCACGGCGATCTGGTGGCCGTGGTGCCGCGCGGCGAGGTCGGCCACGGTGCGCAGCACGCGCGCGCGCAGCTCCAGCAGGGACTCGCCGCCATCGGGGGGCGCCCATTCGGGGTGGCGCTGGCGCCACGCCTGGGCGTGGTCAGGCCAGGTGGCATGGATCTCGTCGAAGGTGCGGCCTTCGAAGCGGCCGAAGCGGCGCTCGCGCAGGCCCGGGTGAGTCAGCACGCCCAGGCCCTTGGCCTCGGCCACGCTGCGCGCGGTCTCGTGGGCGCGCGCCAGGTCACTGCTGTAGATGGCGGCCAGGTCCTCGCCGGCCAGGGCGCTGCCCACCTGCCGGGCCTGCCAGCGGCCCTTGTCATTGAGCTGGATGTCGAGCTGGCCCTGGATGCGCGCATCCACGTTCCAGGCAGTCTCGCCGTGGCGGATGGCAATGATGCGCGTGGCTTCCATGGCCAGCCCATTGTAGGGACCGACCCGCCTGGCCGGTTGTCGCCAAATGTTGTTGTCAGCGGGGGATGGGCACTTCCACGCGGCGCGCGCCCTCCGGCGGCGCCGGGAAGTCCTTCAGCGCGGCCTCCAGCAGGGCCGCGAACACCGCCTTCTGGCCGAAGAACGGGCCGTCGCTGGCGGCTTGCGTCTCGTACACCACCTGGCCGCTGGCGAGATCACGCAAGACCAGGTGCACCTGGCGGTCGTACCAGTCAGGCTCCGTCCGCGGGAAGGGGCGGTGCAGGCTCCAGGCCCAGCCGCGGCCCGGCCAGGCCCACGCCCAGCCGAACCACGGGTCGCGCGGGTCCGCGTAGGGCGACACCACCCGCTGCGACCGCGCCTGCAGCTGCAGGCTGTAACGCGCGGCGGCGTCGTCGCGGCGCAGGCCGGCGCGCGCCAGGGCCGCATCGGCCAGGGCCTCCAGCTCGGCCCGCTCGGCATCCGCGGCCTGCGAGGGCAGGCGCTCGTGGCGGTAGGTGAAGGGTGCCGTCGGCACGGGCGGACGGCTGAAGCTGCGCACCTGCGCCTCCAGCAGGTAGCTGGTGGCGCAGCCGGTGGAAAGGAGGGCCGCCAGGGCGAGCCCGATGAAACGCCAAGCACGCATGCGTGTCTCCTGCTGGCCGAAGCCGGAAGCCGCCTGCCCTCAGAGCCGGATGACCTGCAGGCCCGGCGGCACGGGCGGCGAGAAATCCTCGGTGTCGAAGGCCTTGTCGCCGTCTTCGCTCGCCACCCCGGTCACCTTGAGATGCCGGAAGTCGTGCAGGGTTCCGTCCGCCAGGTGAGAGGGCACCACGTTCTGCAGCGCGTGCAGCATGTTGTCGAGCCGGCCGGGGTGCTTGCGCTCCCACTCGCGCAGCATGTCGCCCACCTGCCGGCGCTGCAGGTTCTCCTGGCTGCCGCACAGGGTGCAGGGGATGATGGGGAACTGCCGCACCTCGGCCCAGCGGGCGAGGTCTTTCTCGGGCACGTAGGCGAGCGGGCGGATCACCATGTGGCGGCCATCGTCGCTCACCAGCTTCGGCGGCATGCCCTTGAGCTTGCCGCCGAAGAACATGTTGAGGAACAGCGTCTGTAGCATGTCGTCGCGGTGGTGGCCCAGCGCGATGCGGGTGGCGCCCAGCTCGTCGGCCACGCGGTACAGGATGCCGCGGCGCAGCCGGCTGCACAGGCTGCACATCGTCTTGCCCTCGGGGATCTTGTCCTTGACGATGGAGTAGGTGTCCTGCTCCTCGATGCGGAAGGGCACGCCCAGCGCGGTGAGGTACTCGGGCAGCACGTGGGCCGGAAAGCCCGGCTGCTTTTGATCGAGGTTGACCGCGATGAGCTCGAAAGACACCGGCGCGCGCCGCTGCAGCTTCAGCAGGATATCCAGCAGGCCATAGCTGTCCTTGCCACCGGAGAGGCAGACCATGACCTTGTCGCCCTCGCCGATCATGTTGTAGTCGCCAATGGCCTGGCCGACCAGGCGGCACAGGCGCTTCTCGAGCTTGTGGTTTTCGAACTCGATCTTGCGGTCGCGGGCGGTGGGGGCGGGATCGGGCTCGATCCAGACGGCGCTCATGGGCACGGATTGTCGCATCGCAAGGGAGAACCGCGCCCCTTGTGGAATACTTGCCGGGCCGCCCGCCACCCTGCCATGATCCAAAGCCTGTTTCGCAAGCTCGCCCCCCGGCCTTCGCGCTCCCCGGCCGATGCGGCGCTGATGGCCCGTGCCGCGGAACTGCTGGCCGCACCGGCAGGCCCGCTGGGTCTGGCGCCGGAAGAGGCGGCGGTGGTCGTGCGCTACATGCACCCGGCCCGCTTCAGCAAGGGCACCACCTTCATCCGCGAGGGCGACGCCGCCACCACCGGCTTCCTGCTGCTGGTGGTGGAGGGGGAGGTGGTGGTGGAAAGCATCGTGGTCAGCCGCCGCACGCCGGTGACGCTGCGCGTGCTGGGTGAGGGCACCATGCATGGCGACGTGGGCCTGATCGACGGCCTGCCCCGATCGGCCTCGTGCACGGCGGATTCCAACCTGGAAGGCGCCATCCTCACCCGCGACGCCCTGCACCGCATGATGCAGCGGCACCCCCGCGTGTGCTGCAAGCTGCTGGCCGCCATCGCCACGGGCATGGGCGCGCGGCTGCGTGACAGCACGGCCACCCTCAAGCGCTACGTGCAGTTGACCCGCACCATGCAGCAGGAGATTGACCGCCTGCTGCCGACCTGATGGCCGGCGGCGCGCTCTCGCGGTGGCGCGCCGGCGCGCTGCTGC
>NZ_JAYRZR010000084.1:0-17661 GCF_041916345.1 Ramlibacter sp. | reverse complement strand
GGCCTGGGCGGCATTCTGGTCTGCTCGTTCCTGGGCGGCATGCGCGCGGTCACGTGGACGCAGGTGGCGCAGTACATCATCCTGATCATTGCCTACATGCTGCCCGTGGTCTGGCTGTCCGTGAAGCAGACGAGCGTGCCGATCCCGCAGCTCGTGTACGGCTTCCAGATGGAGAAGGTCACCCAGCTGGAAGACAAGCTGATCAAGGATCCGAAGGAGCTGGAAGTGCGCAAGGTCTTCGCCGATCAGGCCAAGGCCCTGGGCGAGAAGCTGAAGGACCCGAAGACGGCGCTGGCCAATGACCGTGCCGCCGCGCAGAAGACCCTGGACGACCTGAAGGCCAACAACGCACTGGCCTCGCAGGTGACGGCGGCCGAGAAGGCCCTGGCCGCGGTGCCCAAGGACGAAGCCGCCGCCGTGAAGGCCTGGACGGCCGCCAAGGCCGCCGCCGAGGCACGCGACAAGCCGCTGGGTGGCATGCCCCGTCACGGGACCATCTTCGCCGGTGACCCGAATGGCGACGACAAGGCCAAGGCGGCCTACGACACCTCGCGGCGCAATTTCCTGGCGCTGATCTTCTGCCTGATGGTGGGCACGGCGGCGCTGCCGCACATCCTGATGCGCTACTACACCACGCCCAGCGTGAAGGAGGCGCGCAGCTCGGTGACGTGGTCGCTGTTCTTCATCTTCCTGCTGTACTTCACGGCGCCTGCGCTCGCGGTGCTGGTGAAGTACGAGATGTTCAGCGCGGTGGTCGGCGTGCCATTCGACAAGCTGCCACACTGGATCACGGCCTGGAACAAGGTGGATGCGGCGCTGCTGTCGGTGGCCGACGTCAACAAGGACGGCCTGCTGCAGTTCGGCGAGATCCGCATCGGCGGCGACATCGTCGTGCTGGCCACGCCGGCCATCGGCGGGCTGCCCTACGTCGTCTCGGGCCTGGTGGCTGCCGGCGGTCTGGCCGCTGCGCTCTCCACCGCCGACGGCCTGCTGCTGACGATCGCCAACGCGCTGTCGCACGACCTGTACTACAAGATGATCGACCCGAATGCCTCCACGGCGCGCCGGGTGACGCTGTCCAAGGTGCTCCTGCTCGTCGTGGCCCTGGCCGCGGCCAGCGTGGCAGCGCAGAAGCCGGCGGACATCCTGTTCCTGGTGTCGGCGGCGTTCTCGTTCGCGGCAGCGGCGTTTTTCCCCGCGCTGGTGCTGGGCATCTTCTGGAAACGGGCCACCGGCATCGCCGCCTCCGTCGGCATGGTGGCTGGCCTGGGCATCACCTTCTACTACATGGTGACCACCCAGCCCTGGATGCGCGGCATCTTCGGCGTGACCTCGCCCATCGAGCTGTGGTGGGGCATCCAGCCCATCTCCGCCGGCATCTTCGGCGTGCCGCTGGGCTTCGCGACCATCATCATCCTGAGCCTGGTCACCCCGGCGCCGGACAAGAAGACGCAGGAACTCGTGGAGCACGTGCGCTACCCGAGCCTGGCCTCCGTGGGTCGCTGACGCTCGCGTCATGACCCTTCACAAGCCCCGGGGTTCGCGCCCCGGGGCTTTTTTGCGCCTTCAGGGCCTCAGAGCAGGCCCGAGATGGCCCATTCGCGCGTGCACTTGGCGCAACGCACGTCCACGCACTGCTGGGCCGGGTGCTGCCGCAGCACGCGGAAGCGGCCGTAGTCGCCGCAGTCCGGGCAGGAGGCCTGGTTGGCGGTCTCCTCGGCGCGCATCAGCAGGAACAGGTAGCGTCGGATGGCCCAGACGCCGATGCCGGTGCATGCCAGCGCCATCAGCACGTCCAGCGCCTGCAGGCCGGCTTCGGCGCCCCGGGCTACCTCCAGGCTGCCCAGCAGCCCGATCACACTGAGGAAGGCCAGCACCATGTGGGCATGGCTGGAGAGCAGCTGTCTCTCGTACCATTTGCGAAAGCCGACGCGCTGGACATGGTCCGCCAGGGTGTTCATGGGCTGCCTTTCGACCGGTGATGAGCTGATTGTGCGGCTGTCGAGCAAGGGCCGTGCCTTCATCCGTCAGCATTGGAGTGACCTGCATGGCTGATTCGTCAACCCCTTCACACTCGCTGCTGGACGCCTTCCGCCCCAGCCTGGTGCGGCATCCACCCTTCGCCCACATGGCGCGGGCAGACGTCGACTTCTTCATCCAGGCGAGCGAGCAGCGCTACTACGCGCCCGGCGAGGTGCTGGTCGCGCCCGACCACGGCCCGGTGGAGGCGATCCATTTCATCCGCGAGGGCGCCGTCACCGGCGTTCGCGGCGCCGAGGCGGTGCAGGCCTTCGCGTACGAGGCGGGTGACCTGTTCCCCCTGGGCGCGGCGGTGGGCCACCGGCCCGTCACCGCCACCTACCGCGCCACGGCCGACACCTTCACCCTGGTGCTGCCACGCAGCGCCATGACCGAGCTGGCCGCCCGCAGCCCCGCCTTCGCCGACTTCCTGACGCGCCGCGTGGCCCGCTTCCTGGAGCTGTCCCGCCAGGAGCTGCAGAAGGCCTTCGCCTCCCAGGTGCTGGCCGAGCAGTCGCTGGAGACACCCCTGGGCGAGCTGGCCGCCAAGGCCCCTGTCACCTGCGGGCCGGATACCCCCTTGCGCGAGGCGCTGGGCGAGATGGTGCAGCGGCGCATCGGCTCCATCCTCGTCACCGATCCGGACGGCGGCATCCTCGGCATCCTCACCCGCTACGACGTGCTGGGCCGTGTCACGCTGCCAGGCGTGCCGCTCGACGCACCGATCCGCCAGGTCATGGTGTCGCCCGTGCACACGCTGAGCGCCACGCACACCGCGCAGGAGGCCGCGCTGCTGATGTCGCGCCACGGCATCCGCCATGTGCCGGTCACGCGCGACGGGCGGGCGATCGGCATCGTGTCCGAGCGCGACCTGTTCGCCATGCACCGCACCTCGCTCAAGCAGGTCAGCACGGCGCTGCGCGCGGCGGCCGACGTGCCGGCGCTGAAGGCCGCGGCAGCCGACATCCGCCGGTTCGCGCGCAGCCTGCTGGGGCAGGGCGTGCACGCCCGGCAGCTCACCGGGCTGATCAGCCACCTGAACGACGTGCTCACCCAGCGCCTGCTGGAGCTGCTCGCGCCGCGGCACGGCGTGGCGCTCGACAGCCTGTGCTGGCTGGCCCTCGGGTCCGAAGGGCGGGGCGAGCAGACCATCGCCACCGACCAGGACAACGCGGTCATCCTGGTCGAGGCGGCCACGCCAGCCGACCGCGAGGCGGCGCTCGCCCTGGGCCGTGCGGTCAACCTGGCGCTGGCCGAATGCGGCTACCCGCTGTGCAAGGGCGGCATCATGGCCGGCGAGCCCGCCTGCTGCCTGCGGCTGGACGAGTGGCGCGATCGCTTCCTGCACTGGGTGGCGCAAGGCAGCCCGGAGGATCTGCTCAACGCCAGCATCTATTTCGACCTGCGGCCGCTGGCCGGCGACGCACGCCTGGCCCAGTCCCTGCAGGCCACCGTGCTGGAGGCCACGCAGGCCACGCCGCGCTTCCTGAAGCAGATGGCGTTGAACGCCCTGGAGCGGCCCGCGCCGCTGAACTGGCTCGGTGCGATCGACGTCGACGCCGCCGGCGAGGTGGATCTCAAGCTGCAGGGCACGGCGCTCTATGTCGACGGCGCCCGGCTCTACGCCCTGCAGCTCGGCGTGGCGGCCACGGCAACGCGCGACCGGCTGGAGGCAGTGGGTCCCCGGCTGGGCGTGCCCGCCTCCGAGTTCCAGGCCTGGGTGGCCGGCTTCGAGTTCCTGCAGATGCTGCGTCTGCGACACCAGCTCGACGCCGCATCGCCGGCCGACGCGCCGAACCGCATCCGGCTGGCGGACCTCAACGACATCGACCGGCGCATGCTGAAGGAGTCGTTCCGCCAGGCCCGCCAGCTGCAGCAGCGCCTGCAGCTCGACTACGCGCGGTAGCCGCCATGGTGTTCGGCTTCCTGCGCAAGCGCCCGGCTCCGGACGAGGGCCGCTGGCTGATGGTGGACGTGGAGGCGAGCGGCCTGGACGCGGCGCGCGACCAGCTGCTGGCGATCGCGGGGGTGGCCCTGCGCGTGGACTGGGCGACGCGCCGCATCGCCATCGTGCCGGCCGACAGCTTCGAGGTCGTGCTGCGGCAGGAGGCCCCGAGCACTCGCGAGAACATCCTGCTGCACGGCATCGGGGCCCAGCGCCAGCGCGACGGCCTCGACCCGGTGGCGGCGCTGGACCGCTTTCGCGCCTGGGCGGGGGCGTCGCCGCTGCTGGCCTTCCATGCCGCCTTCGACGAGACGCTGGTGGGCCGCTGGGCCCGCGCGACGCCGGCCGGGCCGTTGCCCAACGCCTGGCTGGATCTGGACCACCTGTGCACGGTGACCCACCCGAAGGTGCGCGCCCGGTCGCTGGACGAATGGATGGCACACTTCGACATCCGCTGTGCGGTGCGCCACCAGGCCGCCGCCGATGCCCTGGCCGAGGCGGAGCTGCTGCTGCGCATCTGGCCGCGGGTGGCGGCCGAGTGCGGCAGCTGGGCTGACGTCGTGCGGCTGGCGGCGGCACACCGGTGGCAGGCGCGCGGCTGACCGGGCCACGCGCGGGGGCGCTTGACACGGCAGCGCAGCCCTGCACACTTCGAGCCTGTGGAAGGTATGGATTCGACATGATTCTCGGCAAGACGGACGAGGGCCACCGCGTGCTGCGCACCCGTTCGGTGCCGCTCACGCCGCGGCAGCGTGCGGTGTTCATCCTGATCGATAGCAAGAAGTCGCTGTCCGAGCTGCTGGCGGCCACCGCCACGGTGGGCGTGACCCGGGCCGACATCGACCGGCTGATCGAGCTCGGCCTCGTGCGCGAGCTCTCCGCCGGCCTGGCCGCGATGCACGCGAACGCCGCCCGCCTGGAAGCCAAGCGCTCCAGCCGCAGCCTGGAAGAGCGCTTCGAGGAGGCGTATCCCATCGCCACGCTGCTCACCTCCAGCCTGGGGCTGCGCGGCTACCGCCTGCATGCCCTGGTGGAGTCCACCACCAACTACATGGACCTGCTGGCCCTGGCACCGCGCGTGCGCGAGGCCGTGGGCGACGAGCGCTTCCAGCTGCTGGACCGGGCGCTCAACGACTGACCCGCTGCCCCCGCGCGAACGGGGCACCCGGGCGGGCGCTATAATCGCAGGCTTTCCCTTGCCGCACCTCGTCTTGACGCCGGGGGCGGCTGCAACCTGCCGGGCAGACCACGCGGTCCTTCCACCCGGCGCATCCTCAAGGAGCATCGATGCGTCACTATGAAATCATCCTGCTGATCCACCCGGATCAAAGCGAGCAGGTGCCAGCCATGCTGGAGCGCTACAAGGGCATGATCACCGCCGGCAACGGCAAGGTGCATCGGGTCGAGGACTGGGGCCGCCGCCAGCTGGCCTACCAGATCAACAAGCTCGCCAAGGCCCACTACCTGTGCATCAACATCGAGGCCGACCAGGCCGTGATGAGCGAGCTGGAGCACGCCTTCCGCTTCAACGATGCCGTGCTGCGCCACCTGACGGTGGTTCGCAAGAAGGCCGAGACCGGCCCGTCCTCGATGATGAAGACCGTCGAGCGCGAAGAGGCCCGCAAGGCCCAGCAGGCGGAGTTCCAGTCGTAAGGCAGCCGAAGCACCGGGCGTGAACCAGCTCGTCCTGAGCGCCCGCATCGCCGAGAGCAAGCCGCTTCGCCACACCCCTGCCGGCATTCCCGCGCTGGACCTGCGGCTCGCGCACGAGTCCGAGGCCCTGGAAGCCGGGCAGCGCAGGCAGGTTGCCCTGGAGTTGCGGGCAGTGGCCTTCGGGGCGCAGGCGGAGTCGCTGGCCGGGCAGGCCATCGGCGCGGGCTTCCGGTTCACGGGTTTCCTGGCCGCCGCGCGCGGTGGCAAGGTGCCGGTGCTTCACATCCAGTCATTCGAGCCAGACATTCATTCGTAGAGGTCCCACATGGCCACGTTCAAGAAATTCAACAAGGACAAGCGTCCCAAGCGCAACACGCAATCGCTGCTGTTCAAGCGCAAGCGCTTCTGCCGCTTCACCGTCGCGGGCGTCGAGGAAATCGACTACAAGGACATCGACACCCTGCGTGACTTCATCTCCGAGAACGGCAAGATCATCCCGGCGCGCCTGACCGGCACCCGCGCGATCTACCAGCGCCAGCTGAACACCGCCATCAAGCGCGCTCGCTTCCTGGCCATGCTGCCGTACAGCGACCAGCACCGCATCTGAGGAGGCACGAACCATGCAAGTCATCCTGCTCGAAAAGGTCGTGAACCTCGGCAACCTCGGCGAGATCGTCAAGGTGAAGGACGGTTACGCCCGCAACTTCCTGATTCCCACCGGCCTCGCGCGCCGTGCGACCGAGGCCAACAAGGCCGAGTTCGAAGCCCGCCGCCTGGAACTGGAAAAGGCCGCCGCCGCCAAGCTGGCCCAGGCCCAGGCCCAGGGCGAGAAGCTGGCCGGCACCACCGTCAAGCTGACCCAGAAGGCCGGCGTGGACGGTCGCCTGTTCGGCTCCGTCACCAATGCCGACATCGCCGAGGAACTGAACAAGGCCGGCTACCAGGTCGTCAAGGCCCAGGTGCGCATGCCCACCGGTCCGATCAAGATGGTCGGTGACAGCGCCGTCTCCGTGGCCCTGCACACGGACGTGGTGGTGGAAGTCAACGTCACCGTCTACGGCGAGACGGCCTGACGGCTGCCTCTCCGCGGCGCCGGCCCCGCCGGTGCCCCTCGCAAGCCGCCCTTCGGGGCGGCTTTGCTTTTCGGCCCCCGCTTGCCCACAGGCAGCGGGCCGCCGTGCACATGATGCCCACAGGCTGTGCCCATAGTTGTCACTGGACGGGTTTACAGCCGTCGTCCACAATCGTCCGATTCAGGAGATCCGCTCCATGTCCGCAGTGCTGAGCCCCGCCAACGACGGCTTCCCGGATGACCGTCAGGTGGCGCAACTGCGCATCCCGCCGCACTCCATCGAGGCGGAGTCCAGCGTGCTCGGCGGCCTGCTGCTGGACAACGGCGCATGGGACCGCGTGGGCGACCTGCTGACCGACGGCGACTTCTACCGCTACGAGCACCGCCTCGTCTACGCCGCCATCGGCGCGCTGGTCAACGCCACGCGGCCGGCCGACGTGATCACCGTCTTCGAGCACCTGCAGAGCCTGGGCAAGGCCGACGAGGTGGGCGGCCTGCCGTACCTGAACGCCCTGGCGCAGTACGTGCCCAGCGCGGGCAACATCCGCCGCTACGCGGAGATCGTGCGCGAGCGCGCCATCCTGCGCAAGCTGGTGAGCGCCAGCGACGAGATCGCCACCGCCGCCTTCAACCCGCAGGGCAAGCCGGTCGACAAGATCCTGGACGAGGCCGAGCAGAAGATCTTCCACATCGGGGAAGAGGGTTCGCGCATGAAGCAGGGCTTCCAGGCGATGGACAGCCTGGTGGTGCAGCTGCTCGACCGCGTGCAGGAGATGGCCGACAACCCGAACGACATCACGGGCGTGCCGACCGGCTTCTACGACCTCGACCGCATGACCTCGGGCATGCAGGCGGGTGACCTGATCATCCTGGCCGCGCGCCCCTCCATGGGCAAGACCTCGCTGGCCATCAACATCGCCGAGCACGTGGCCCTGCATGAGGGCCTGCCGGTGGCGGTGTTCTCCATGGAAATGGGCGCCTCGCAGCTCGCGGTACGCATCGTCGGCTCCATCGGCCGCATCGACCAGACCCACCTGCGTACCGGCCGGCTGACGGATGACGAGTGGCCGCGCCTGACCGAGGCCATCGAAAAGCTGCGCAACATCTCGCTGCACATCGACGAGACGCCCGGCCTCACCGCCAGCGAACTGCGCGCCAATGCGCGGCGGCTGGCCCGCCAGTGCGGCAAGCTGGGCCTGATCGTGGTGGATTACCTCCAGCTCATGAGCGTGTCATCCGGCATGAGCGACGAGAACCGCGCCACGGCGGTCGGCGAGATCTCGCGCGGCCTGAAGATGCTGGCCAAGGAACTGCAGTGCCCGGTGATCGCGCTGTCGCAGCTCTCGCGCGGCGTGGAGTCGCGCACTGACAAGCGCCCGATGATGAGCGACCTGCGCGAGTCGGGCGCCATCGAGCAGGACGCCGACGTGATCATGTTCATCTACCGCGACGACTACTACAACAAGGACTCCAAGGAGCCCGGCGTCTCGGAGATCATCATCAGCAAGCAGCGCAACGGCCCCACGGGCACCTGCAAGCTGGCGTTCATCAAGCCGCTGACCAAGTTCGAGAACCTGGCCAGCGGCAGCGACGACTTCTAGAGCACTTCGCTCGCGAAGTCGGCGAGGCGGGACCGCTCCCCGCGGGCCAGCGCGATGTGCCCGCTGTGCGGCCAGCCCTTGAACTTGTCCACCGCGAACGTGAGGCCCGAGGAACCCTCGGTGAGGTAGGGCGTGTCGATCTGGGCCAGGTTGCCCATGCAGATGATCTTGGTGCCGGGGCCGGCGCGCGTGACCAGCGTCTTCATCTGCTTGGGCGTGAGGTTCTGCGCCTCGTCGATGATCACGTACTTGTTCAGGAAGGTCCGCCCGCGCATGAAGTTCATGCTCTTGATCTTGATCTTCGAGCGGATCAGGTCGTTCGTGGCCGCGCGACCCCACTCGCCGGCGCCGGTGTCGGACTTGCCCAGCACCTCCAGGTTGTCGTCCAGCGCGCCCATCCAGGGGCCCATCTTCTCTTCTTCCGTGCCCGGCAGGAAGCCGATGTCCTCGCCCACGCTCACGGTGGCACGGGTCATGATGATCTCGGTGTAGCGCCGGTCGTCCAGCACCTGGGTCAGGCCGGAGGCCAGTGCCATCAGTGTCTTGCCGGTGCCGGCGGTGCCGGTGAGCGTGACGAAGTCGACCTCGGGGTCCATGAGCAGGTTCATCGCGAAGTTCTGCTCGCGGTTGCGCGTGGTCACGCCCCACACCGCGTTCTTCAGGTGGCCGTAGTCCTTCAGCGTCTTGAGCACCGCCGTCTTGCCGCGGATCTCGATCACGCGCGCATACAGGCTGGGCTCGCCCGGGGCCTCGAAGTACACGAACTGGTTGATCAGCAGGCTGGGCACCACCGGCCCGGTGATGCGGTAGAAGGTGTGGCTGCCGGCCTGCCAGCTCTCGACCGTCTTGCCGTGCTTGGCCCAGAAGTCCTGCGGCAGCGCGAGCGAGCCCGAGTACAGCAGGTCCAGGTCATCGAGGGTCTTGTCGTTGCGGTAGTCCTCGGTCGCCAGGCCCAGGGCGCGTGCCTTCACGCGCATGTTGATGTCCTTGGAGACCAGCACCACCTCGCGCGGGGCATGCTGCTCGCGCAAGGCCTGCACCACGCCCAGGATCTGGTTGTCTGCCTTGCCGGCGGGCAGCGCCAGCGGCAGCGCGGCGCCCAGCGGCGTGGTCTGGAAGAACAGGCTGCCACCGGCCTCGCGGTGCCCGGTGCTCGCGAGCTTGAGGCCGCTGGCGATGTCCGCGCCCTGGGTGCCGGCCAGGGCGTCGAGCATGCGGCTGGCCTGCCGCGCGTTGCGGGCGACCTCGGTCATGCCTTTCTTGTGGCCGTCCAGTTCCTCCAGCACGACCATGGGCAGGAAGATGTCGTGCTCCTCGAAGCGGAACAGGCTCATCGGGTCGTGCATGAGCACATTGGTGTCCAGCACGAACAGCTTGGCCGGGCCGGCCGGCTTGCGCCGCCGCGGCTGGGGCGTGGCCACGGGCGTCTTGCGGCGCGCCGGTTGCGGTTCGTCCAGCCAGGTCTCGATGTCGCCCGCGTAGGCGCCGGGGGCGAGGTCGCCGCCGCCGGCGCGCGGATCGAATTCGTCCTGCGCCTGCGGGCGCTCGGCCACCGGCGCGGCGTCAGCGGTCGCCTGGGCCTTGCGCGTGCCTCGGTGCGGTGCACGGGCCGGGGCGTCGTAGGCGTCCGGCGGAAGCATCGCGGCACGCTTGGTCGGGGCAGGGGGCAGGGGCATGGGGCGGAAGCGGCGCCAGGGCCGCACGGAACGGGAAAGAAAAAAGCCGCCAGGCGAGCCGGGCGGCTGGAGAGGGTTTGACGATGATGACGCGGCGCGTCGGGCTCAACGGCATGAAACCATTATGCACATCGACCGGGGCGCCACAATGAAGCGGGGGTCGCTGTTGCACCCGTGCGTCAGGCGCGACGGTGCTCAGGCGGCCTTCTTGAGCAGCTTCACGGCCTTGAGCACCTCGTCCACATGGCCCGGTACCTTCAGGCCGCGCCACTCCTGCTTGAGCACGCCATCGGCGCCCACCAGGAAGGTGCTGCGCTCGATGCCCTTGACCTTCTTGCCGTACATGATCTTGTTCTTGACCACGCCGAACATGTGGCACATCTTCTCTTCGGTGTCGGCCACCAGCTCGAAGGGCAGCTCCAGCTTGCTCTTGAACTCGTCGTGCGACTTCATGTTGTCGCGCGACACGCCGAACACGACGGCGCCCGCCTTCACGAAATCCTTGTACTTGTCACGGAACTGCATGGCCTCGGTCGTGCAGCCGGGGGTGTTGTCCTTGGGGTAGAAGTACAGCACCACGATCTGCCCCACGTGGGAGGTGTTGGTGACCTTGATGCCGCCGGTGGCGTTCGCTTCGAATTCGGGGAGAGGTTTGTTGACAACGATCGCCATGGGTGTGTGGTTCTGGTTGGACAGGTGTGCGCGTCGTGCTGGCCGGACTGTCCCTGTCGCGCCGCGAGAGCCCGTGCCCCAGGCTCACGGCGCCGTTCCGGGCGCAAGGCGGGATTTTACCGCGAAACGCCTCCTGGTCGGCCTGTCGATCCGTCAGCCGGCTTCAGGGAGCAGCAGCGCGACGGCGACTTCGCGGCCTTCCTGGGCCAGGATGTTGTAGGTGCGGCAGGCCGCCGCGGTGTCCATGGTCTCGATGCCGATGCGGCGCTGCGCCAGCGGCGCCACCCACGACGGATGCGGAAACCGGATGCGCCGGCCGCTGCCGAAGATCACCACCTCCAGCGGCAGCCGCGCGAGCGCCTCGAAGTGCTCGGGGCCCAGGGCCTCGAAGCGCTCGGCCCAGGGCAGGCGCTGGCCGTCGGCCACGATCACCACGTTGTGGGTGATGCGCTCGGTGCCCACCGACACCCAGCCCGGGCCATGGCCCGAGATGGTCTGGCGGTCGGACTGGTCGGGTTGCAGCTTCATGGGGCAGGGTGGCGTCTTGCTGCGCCGCGGAAGAGGCTGCGCACTTTATGGTCAAATTATAGGTTTCGCCTCGCGAACCAGCCTTGTGGAGGGGCTTTGAAGACCATCCAGAAATCGACCAAGCTCGCCAACGTCCTGTACGACATCCGCGGCCCCATCATGGACGCGGCCCGGCAGATGGAGGAGGAGGGCCACAAGATCATCAAGCTGAACATCGGCAACCTCGCCGTGTTCGGCTTCGACGCGCCCGAGGAGATCCAGCAGGACATGATCCGCAACCTGCCGAACTCGGCGGGTTACTCCGACAGCAAGGGCATCTTCGCCGCGCGCAAGGCGGTGATGCACTACACCCAGCAGCAGGGCATCAAGGGCGTCACGCTCGACGACATCTACCTCGGCAACGGTGCCAGCGAGCTGATCGCCATGGCCACCAACGCGCTGCTCAACGACGGCGACGAACTGCTGCTGCCGGCCCCCGACTACCCGCTGTGGACGGCCGCCACCACGCTCTCGGGTGGCACGGCCGTGCACTACATGTGCGACGAGGCCAATGGCTGGCTGCCCGACCTGGACGACCTGCGCCGCAAGATCACGCCGGCCACCAAGGGCATCGTGGTCATCAACCCGAACAACCCGACCGGCGCCCTGTACCCCGAGGAGCTGCTGCGCGAGATCATCGCCATCGCGCGCCAGCACGGCCTGGTGATCCTGGCCGACGAGGTGTACGACAAGGTCCTCTACGACGGCGCCAGGCACACCGCCATCGGCAGCCTGTCGGAGGACGTGCTCACGCTCACCTTCAACTCGCTGTCCAAGAGCTACCGCTCCTGCGGCTACCGCGCCGGCTGGGTGGTGGTCTCGGGCGACAAGCGCGCCGCGGCCGACTACATCGAGGGCCTGAACATGCTCTCGAACATGCGCCTGTGCGCCAACGTGCCGGGCCAGTGGGCGATCCAGACCGCGCTGGGCGGCTACCAGAGCATCAACGAGCTGATCCAGCCCGGCGGCCGCCTGCGCCGCCAGCGTGACGTGGCCTACGAGATGATCACGGCCATTCCGGGCGTCACCTGCGTCAAGCCGCAGGCGGCGCTGTACATGTTCCCGCGGCTCGACCCGCGCGTCTACCCGATCCAGGACGACCGCCAGTTCTTCCTGGAGCTGCTGCAGGAGACGCGGGTCATGCTGGTGCAGGGCACCGGCTTCAACTGGCCCCAGCCCGACCATTTCCGCATCGTCTTCCTGCCCCACGAGGACGACCTGCGCGAGGCCATCGGCCGCATCGCGCGCTTCCTCGACAACTACCGCAAGCGACATTCCGCATGAGTCTCCTGAAACCCATCCAAGTCGGCCTGCTGGGCATCGGCACCGTCGGCAGCGGCGTCTTCAACGTCCTCACGCGCAACCAGGAGGAGATCCAGCGCCGCGCCGGCCGCGGCATCGAGATCACCATGGTGGCGGACCTGGACACCGCCCGCGCCAAGGCCGTCGTCGGTGACGCCGCCCGCGTGGTGGCCGACGCGCGCGAGGTCATCGCCAACCCCGACATCGACATCGTGATCGAGCTGATCGGCGGCTATGGCATCGCGCGCCAGCTGGTGATGGAAGCCATCGCGGCCGGCAAGCACGTGGTCACCGCGAACAAGGCGCTGCTCGCAGTGCATGGCACCGAGATCTTCGCGGCCGCGCAGGCCAAGGGCGTGATGGTCGCCTTCGAGGCCGCGGTGGCCGGCGGCATCCCGATCATCAAGGCGCTGCGTGAGGGCCTCACCGCCAACCGCATCCAGTGGATCGCCGGGATCATCAACGGCACCACCAACTTCATCCTGTCCGAGATGCGCGACAAGGGCCTCGACTTCGACGTCGTGCTCAAGGAGGCGCAGCGCCTGGGCTACGCCGAGGCCGACCCCACCTTCGACATCGAAGGCGTGGACGCGGCGCACAAGGCCACGATCATGAGCGCCATCGCCTTCGGCGTGCCGGTGCAGTTCGACAAGGCCTACGTCGAGGGCATCACCCGCCTGTCCTCGGTGGACATCGGCTACGCCGAGCAGATGGGCTACCGCATCAAGCTGCTGGGCATCACCCGCCGGGCCGAAGGCGGCATCGAGCTGCGCGTGCACCCTTGCCTGGTGCCGGCCAAGCGGCTCATCGCCAACGTCGAGGGCGCGATGAACGCCGTGGTGGTGCAGGCCGACGCGGTGGGCACCACGCTCTACTACGGCAAGGGCGCCGGCAGCGAGCCGACGGCCAGCGCGGTGATCGCGGACCTGGTGGACGTGACCCGCCTGCACACGGTGGACGCCGCCCATCGGGTGCCGCACCTGGCCTTCCAGCCCGACCAGATGGGCGAGCAGCCCATCCTGCCCATGGACGAGGTGGTCACCGGCTACTACCTGCGCCTGCGCGTCGCCGACCAGGCCGGCGTGCTGGCCCGTGTGGCCGGCCTGCTGGCGGGCGCCGGCATCAGCATCGACGCCATGATCCAGCGCGAGGCCTCCGCCGTCGCCGGCGAAGGCGCGACGCAGACCGACCTGATCCTGTTGACCCACGCCGTGCGCGAGGGCACCATGAACGGCGTGATCGCCCAGATGCAGGCGCTGCCCACGGTGCTGGCGCCCATCGTGCGCATCCGCAAGGAAGAACTGGCCTAGCCCATGCGCTACCTCTCCACGCGCGGCCATCCGGACCGCAAGCGCTTCTGCGAGATCCTGCTCGAAGGCCTCGCGCCGGACGGCGGCCTGTACCTGCCCGAGACCTACCCGCGGGTGGATGCGGCCACGCTCGAATCCTGGCGCGGCCTGTCGTACGCCGATCTCGCCTTCGAGATCCTGTCGCTCTACATCGACGACATTCCCGCCGACGACCTGCGCGCCATCTGCCGCCGCACCTACACCGAAGACGTGTTCGGCACCCCGCAGATCGTGCCGCTGAAGAAGCTGGAGCCCGGCCTCTACCTCGAGGCGCTGTCCAACGGGCCGACGCTGGCCTTCAAGGACATGGCCATGCAGCTGCTGGGCCACCTGTTCGAGTACGAGTTGGCCCGCCGCGGCGAGGAACTCAACATCCTCGGCGCCACCTCGGGCGACACCGGCAGCGCGGCCGAGTACGCGATGCGCGGCAAGAAGGGCGTGCGCGTGTTCATGACGTCGCCGCACGGCCGGATGAGCCCTTTCCAGCAGGCGCAGATGTTCAGCCTGCAGGACGAGAACATCCACAACATCGCCATCGAAGGCGTGTTCGACGACTGCCAGGACATCGTGAAGGCGGTGTCCAACGACCTCGAGTTCAAGCGCCGCTGGCGCATCGGCACAGTCAACTCCATCAACTGGGCGCGGCTCGTGGCGCAGGTGGTGTACTACTTCGCCGGCTGGCTGCAGGCCACCGAGCGCCCGCCGTCGCAGCCGGGGCCCGGCCGCGTGAGCTTCACCGTGCCCTCGGGCAATTTCGGCAACATCTGCGCCGGCCACGTAGCCCGCATGATGGGCCTGCCCATCGAGCAGCTGGTGGCGGCCACGAACGAGAACGACGTGCTCGACGAGTTCTTCCGCACCGGCGTGTACCGCGTGCGGGGCGCCGCGGACACGTACGAGACGTCCAGTCCGTCGATGGACATCTCCAAGGCCAGCAACTTCGAGCGCTTCGTGTTCGACCTGCTGGGCCGTGACGGCGCCCGCGTGAAGGCGCTGTTCGGCGACGAACTGGCCCGCAACGGCCGCTTCGACCTGAGCAGCGACCCCGCCTTCGCCTCGGCGGCCGCGCGCTTCGGCTTCGCCAGCGGACGCAGCACCCACGCCGACCGCCTGGCCACCATCCGCGACTGCTGGGACCGCCAGGGCGTGATGGTCGACACCCACACCGCCGACGGCCTGAAGGTCGCTCGGGAGCACCTGCAGCCGGGCGTGCCGATGATCGTGCTGGAGACGGCGCTGCCCATCAAGTTCGCCGCCACGATCGTCGAGGCGCTCGGCCGCGAGCCCGGCCGGCCCGCCCGCTTCGATGGCATGGAGGATCTGCCGCGCCGCGTGACGGTGCTGCCCGCCGACGTGGAGCGCGTGAAGCAGTTCATCGCCACGCACTGCGCCTGAGCGCCGCATGAAGGCCATCGGCTTTGCCGGCTACTCCGGCTCGGGCAAGACCCAGCTCGTCGAGGGCGTGGTGGCCGCGCTGCGCCTGCGCGGCCTGCGCGTCTCTGTCGCCAAGCATGCCCATCACGCATTCGACATCGACCACGCCGGCAAGGACAGCTGGCGCCACCGGCAGGCCGGTGCGTTCGAGGTGGTGGTCGCCTCCGAGAAGCGCCTCGCGCTGATGCGCGAGTTCGAGCAGCCCGCGCGGCTCACCGTGCACCACCTGCTGGCCGAACTGTGGAGCGGCGTCGACTGGGCGCTGGTCGAAGGCTTCAAGGGCAGCGACCTGCACAAGATCGAGGTCTGGCGCCCGGATGCCGGCCACCCGGCCCGCTACCCCGACGACGATTTCGTCGTTGCCATCGCCACCGACGCGCCCGATCGCCTGCCGCAGGCCACCCTGCGCCCGGTGCTGGATCTGAACGATCCCGATGCAGTGGCGCAGTGGCTGGTCGACAATGGCGACCGGTTCGACTACGTCGCGGAGAAGTACCTGTGAATGCCCCCCGGCCGGGCCTGCGGCCTCTGGACGATGCCCTGGCGGACCTGCTGTCGCAGGCGCGGCCGCTGGCCGGCGTGGAGCACGTCCCCACCTTCGAGGCCGACGGCCGTGTGCTCGCGCACGATCTCGTCTCCGCCCTGCAGGTCCCGCCGCAGGACAACAGCTCGATGGACGGCTATGCCGTGCGCTGCGCCGAGATCGCCGACGAGGGCGTGGCGCTGCCGGTGAGCCAGCGCATTCCCGCCGGCAGCGAGGCGCACCCGCTCGCGCCGGGCAGCGTGGCGCGCATCTTCACCGGCGCCCCGGTGCCCGCCGGTGCCGACGCCATCGTGATGCAGGAAGACGTGCAGGCGCTGGAGGATGGCCGCGCGCGCATCCTGCGCGTGCCCTCGGCCGGCCAGTGGATCCGCCGCAGTGGCGAAGACATCACGCGAGGCGCGGTCGTGCTGCGTGCCGGCGAGCGCCTCGGCCCGGCGGCCACCGGGCTGGCCGCTGCCATCGGCCTGGCCGTGCTGCCGGTGGCGCGCCGGCCGCGCGTGGCCCTCTTCTCCACCGGGGACGAGCTGGTCATGCCGGGCGAGGTGCCACCCGAGGCCATGCGGCCGGGCGCGATCTACAACTCCAACCGCTTCTTCCTGCGCAGCCTGCTGCTGCGCCTGGGCTGCGAGGTGCGCGACCTCGGCATCGTGCCCGACCAGCGCGAGGCCACCTTGCAGGCCCTGGCCACGGCCGCGCGCGACAACGACCTCATTCTCACCAGCGGCGGCGTGTCGGTGGGCGAGGAAGACCACATCAAGCCGGCGGTGCAGCAGCTCGGCCGGCTCGACCTGTGGCAGATCGCCATGAAGCCCGGCAAGCCGTTCGCCTACGGGCGCGTGGGCGAGGCGCACTTCATCGGCCTCCCTGGCAACCCGGTCTCCAGCTTCGTCACCTTCGTGCTGCTGGTGCGGCCCTTCCTGCTCGCGCTGATGGGCGCGAGCGAGACGGCGCCCGCCGCCTGGCAGCTGCCGGCCCACTTCGACTGGCCGCGGCCGGATCGCCGGCGCGAGTTCCTGCGCGCCCGCCGCGATGCCGAGGGCGGCCTGGTGCTGTTCCCCAACCAGAGCTCCGGCGTGCTCACGTCCGTGGCCTGGGCCGACGGGCTGATCGACAACCCCGGGGGCCAGGCCATCGCGCGCGGCGACCGGGTGCGCTTCCTGCCCCTGGCGGAGCTGCTCGCATGAAGCTGCGCCTGCGCTACTTTGCCTCGGTGCGCGAGGCCCTGGGCACCGGCACCGAACCGTGGGAGACGCAAGCCACCACGCTGGGCGGCCTGCGGGATGAGCTCGTCGCGCGTGGTGGCGCCCATGCGGAGGTGCTGGCCCGCGGTCGGGCCGTGCGCATGGCGCTGGACCAGGTCATGAGCGATGAGGCCGCGGTCTTGCGAGAGGGCTGCGAGGTGGCCTTCTTCCCGCCGGTCACCGGCGGCTGAACGTCATGGCCCGGGTGACCATCCAGACGCAGGATTTCGATCTCGCCGCCGAGGTGGCGGCGCTGCGCGCGGGCGACGCCGGCGTGGGCGCGGTCTGCAGCTTCGTCGGTACCGTGCGCGATCGCAATGACGGCAGCGCGGTGCGATCGATGGAGCTGGAGCACTACCCGGGCATGACCGAGAAGGCCATCGAGGCCATGATCGACGAGGCGCTGGCGCGCTTCGACATCCGCGGCGCCCGCGTGATCCATCGCGTGGGCCTGCTGCAGCCGCAGGACCAGATCGTGCTGGTGGCGGTCACCTCCGCGCATCGCGGCGAGAGCTTCCGCGCCTGCGAGTTCCTGATGGACTACCTCAAGACCCAGGCGCCGTTCTGGAAGAAGGAAGCCACGCCC
>NZ_JAYRZR010000083.1:0-18021 GCF_041916345.1 Ramlibacter sp. | reverse complement strand
ATGCAGCACAGCTCGGGGCAGACACGCGCGCATGGCCGCGCCTACCTCACCTCCGATCTGCCGCTGGTGCAGACGCTGGGCGTGGTGTCCGGCTACACCGCATGCGTGGTGCTCGCGCTCTACCTGAACCACGAGTCGGTGCAGTTGCTGTACCGCACGCCGCACCTGGCCTGGGGCACGGTGCCGGTGATGGTGTTCTGGGTCAGCTGGATGTGGCTGCGCGCCGCCCGCGGCCAGATGCACGACGACCCGCTGGTCTTCGCCTTCAAGGACCCCGCCAGCCTCGTGGCCGGCGTCGTTTTCGGTGTCTTCCTGCTGCTGGGCAGCGTCGGCCTGCCATGGTAGAGATCGGCTCCTGGGGCCGGCTCGCGGCCTGGCCGCATCGCGTGCAGCCGCTGGCGGATCGCGCCCTGCGCCGCCTGCCCGGCGAAGCAGCACCCGGCCTCGCGTACGGCATGGGCCGCAGCTATGGCGACGTGTGCCTCACCCCCGGCGGCACGCTGTGGCTGGCGCGCGGCCTGGACAAGTTCATCGCCTTCGACGCCGAGACCGGCCTGCTCACCTGCGAAGCGGGCGTGCTGCTGCGCGACATCCAGCGCCTGTTCTGCCACCGCGGCTGGATGCTGCCGGTGACGCCGGGCACGCAGTTCGTCACCGTCGGCGGCGCCATCGCCAACGACGTGCACGGCAAGAACCACCATCGCCTGGGCTCGTTCGGCGACCACGTCACCCGGCTGCGGCTGCTGCGCACCGACGGCGAGGTCATCGAATGCGGGCCTGATGACCGCGCCGACTGGTTCACCGCCACCGTGGGCGGGCTGGGGCTGACCGGCGTCATCACCGAGGCCACGCTGCAGCTGCGGCGCGTGGACGGCCCCTGGCTGGAGGCCGAGACGCTGCCCTACCGGTCGCTGGACGAGTTCTTCGCGCTGTCGGATGCGAGCGAGGCCGACTGGGAATACACCGTGTCGTGGATCGACTGCACCGGCGACGGCCGCTCGCCGCGCGGCCTGTTCATGCGCGCCAACCACGGCCGCACACCCGGGCGCCTGCCGCCCGATCGGCGCAAGGCCGTGCCGCTGGTCCCACCGATCTCGCTGATCAACCGCGCCAGCCTGGTCGCCTTCAACACCGCGTACTTCCAGTGGCACAGCCGGCAGCGCGGGCGGCAGGCGGTGCACTACGAGCCGTTCTTCTACCCGCTCGACCACGTGCTGCACTGGAACCGCATCTACGGCCCGCGCGGCTTCTACCAGTACCAGTGCGTGGTGCCGCGCGCCGATGGGCCGCGCGCCATCGGTGCGCTGCTGCGCGAGATCGCGGCGGACGGGCAAGGCTCGTTCCTCGCCGTGCTCAAGACCTTCGGCGAGCGGCAGGCGCCGGGCCTGCTGAGCTTCGCGCAGCCCGGCGTGACGCTGGCGCTGGACTTCCCCAATCACGGCGCGCGCACCACGGCCCTGCTGGACCGGCTGGACGCGGTGGTGGCCGAGGCGGGCGGCCGCATCTACCCCGCCAAGGACGCGCGCATGCCCCCCACCCTGTTCCGGCGCGGCTATCCGCGGCTGGAGGCTTTCTCGCGGCTGCGCGATCCGGGCATCCGCTCGGCCTTCGCGAGCCGCGTGCTGGAGAACTGAACGTGCCTGCCCCGCGACACCTCGTCATCGTCGGCGCCACCTCGGGCATTGCCCAGCACTGCGCACGGGCCTGGCTCGCGCAGCCGGTGGAACGGCTGCTGCTGGTGGGGCGCGACGCCGCCCGGCTGGAGGCTGTGGCCGCCGACTTGCGCGTGCGGCAGCCGCGCACCCGCATCGACGTGCTCACCGGCGAGTTCACCGGCGCCGCGAACGTGCAGGCCCTGGTCAACCAGGTGCTGGCGCTAGGCGTGCCCGACACGGTGCTCATCGCCCACGGCTCGCTGCCGGACCAGGCGGCGTGCCAGGCGGACCTGGCGCAGGCCGAAGCCGCGATGGACCTCAACGGCCTGTCGCCGATCCTGTTCGCCGAAGCCTTCGTCGGCCCGATGCAGCAGGCCGGTGCCGGCACGCTGGTGATCCTGGGCTCGGTGGCCGGCGACCGCGGCCGCAAGTCCAACTACATCTACGGCGCCGCCAAGGGCCTGGTGACCCGCTACGCACAGGGCCTGCAGCACCGCCTGGCGCTGGCCGGCAGCGCGGTGAAGGTGGTGCTGGTCAAGCCCGGCCCGACCGACACGGCGATGACGGCGCACCTGAAGGCGCAGGGCGCGAAGCTGGCCGACGCCGACGAGGTGGCCGCCGCCATCGTGCGCGGCGCCGAACGGGGCCAGCCCGTCGTCTACGCACCCGGCAAGTGGGCCTTGATCATGCTGGTGATCCGCCACCTGCCCCGGTTCGTGTTCAACCGCATGGACATCTGAAGCCCATGCGCCTGGACCGCGAGACGGTGGCCAAGGCCACCCTGTACCTGTGCGCGCCCCTCGTGCTGCTGCTGGCGGCCGTGGGCGCCGTGCGCAGCTACTCGCCGGTGCCGTTCTGGGACATGTGGCATGGCTACCTGCACTTCTATCAGCTCGTGAGCGAGGGGCACTGGAAGGAATGGTGGGCGCTGCACAACGAGCACCGCATCGTGCTGGCGCGGCTGCTGTTCTGGGTGGACCTGGCCGTCTTCAACGGCAACCAGGTGCTGCTGCTGGCCACCAACTACCTGCTGGCCTTCGGCGCCTTCCTCACCTGGCGCGCCATCCTGCGCGAACGCGCCGGCCCCGATGCGCCGGCCCTGCCGCTGCGGCTGATCACGCTGCTGGTGCTGATGGCGCTGTTCTCCTGGATGCAGTGGGAGAACTTCAGCTGGGGCTTCCAGAGCCAGTTCTTCCTGGCGCAGTGGCTGCCGCTGCTGGCGCTGTGGCTGCTGTATCGCGCCACGCTGCCACGGCCGCAGGCGAAGCGCGACTTCGCGCTGGCCTGCGTCACCGGCGTGCTGTGCATCGGCACCATGGCCAGTGGCGTGATCGCGCTGCCGGTGATGGTGGCGCTGGCCGTCGTGCTGCGCATGGGCTGGCGGCGCGTGGGCGTGCTCGCCTTGCTGGCCGCCGCCTGCCTGGCGCTGTACTTCCATGGCTACCAGTCCACGCCCGGCCACGGCAGCGTGCGCCAGGCCCTGCTGCAGCAGCCGGTGGCGCTGCTGCAGTACGTGCTGCTCTACCTGGGCGCGCCCTTCCTGCACCTGGCGGGCGGCACCTCGCTGGCGGTCGGCCAGGCCGCCGGCGCGGTGCTGGTGGGGCTGGCGGCGGCGCGCGCGTGGGTGGCCCTGCGCGCCCCGCGTGAGCACGCGCTGGAACTCGCCGTGCTCACCTACCTGCTGTACCTGGGCGGCACGGCCCTGGGCACCGGCGGCGGGCGGCTGATCTTCGGCCTGCAGCAGGCCACGGCCAGCCGGTACACCACCCCGGCGCTCATGGCCTGGATGGGCGTGATCGCGCTCTACCTGCCGCCGCTGCTTCGCGCGCTGGCGCAGTGGCGGCATGTCGTGGTGTGGCCACTCATCATCCTCGCGCTGGCGCTGACCACCCACCAGTGGAAGGCCCGCAAGTCGCAGCGCGACACCTTGTTCGAGCGCGACGTGGCCGCCCTCGGGCTGGAACTGCGGGTGCGGGACGACCAGCAGATCCGCTTCGTGCACTTCAACATCGACTGGGCGCTGGCCGCCACCGACCGTGCGGTGCGCGAGAACTGGTCGGTGTTCGGCCGCGAGCGCTTCCGGGATGCTGGCGCCGCCATCGGGCAGCCCGCCGGCCCGCTGCCGGCCGCGGCCTGCCGCGCGGTCCTCGTGGAAGCTGCCCCCGTGCCGCTCGATCCACGCTGGTTGCGCGTTAGCGGCTGGATCGGCGTGGCCGCTGGCGAGAACGCGATCGACCGCGTGCGCTTCGTCGCGCCAGACGGCACGGTGGCGGGCCAGGCGCTGGCGGGCGATCTGCGCAAGCGCCCCGGCCCCGACGTGGGCCAGGGCCCTGACAGCCGGCCCTTCAAGGGCTACGTGCTGGCCAGCCAGGCCTATACGGCGCTGCGGCTCGCGGCCGCCGGCGAGACACCTTGCACCGGGCAACCGAAGCCGCTGCCGCGCCCGCCCTTCAGCGTGCAGGCGGCCGCCAGCCGGTCCCCGGTGGTGGCGCCCGCGGCCGTGCTCGCCAACGACGGCTTCACCGGCGCCGACTTCCAGCGCACCCAGGTGGCGGGCTTCCGCGTGATCGGCAGCGTCGTGACGGGCGATGCCGACATGGGCACGCTGCGCCTTCGCCTGAAGCGGGGGGACGCGCTGCATCTGCGCACCGGCCCGGTCACCGCCCACCAGCGCTATCGCGTTGAAGAGGCCCCCGGCTTCGCCGGCCTGCTGCCGGTGGCGCAGGACTGGGTGGCCCTCGTCTTCGACCACCCGGACCTGCCCGCCGAATTCACCCTCACCCTCACCGACGGCGGCGCGGGCTGGGGCGAATGGTCGGCCATCGCCGTGAAGGACGGACCCTGAACATGAAGAACGTGAAGATCGTGCTGCCTGGCGGCGCCGGGCTGGTGGGCCAGAACCTCGTGGCGCACCTCAAGCGCCATGGCTACGCCAACCTGGTGGTGCTGGACAAGCACCGCGCCAACCTCGCCGTGCTGCGCCGCCTGCACCCGGACATCGTGGTGGAAGAGGCGGACCTGGCCGAGCCCGGCCCCTGGCAACAGCACATCGAGGCCGCCGACGCGGTGGTGATGCTGCAGGCACAGATCGGCGACCCCAACCCCGAGCCCTTCGTGCGCAACAACATCACCTCCACCGAGCACGTGCTGGCCGCCATGCGCCGCGCCCCGCGCATGCCCTACCTGGTGCACATCAGCTCCTCGGTGGTGAAGTCGGTGGCGAACGACCACTACACCAACACCAAGAAGCAGCAGGAGGCAATCGTGCTTGCGTCGGGCATTCCCTGCGTCGTACTGCGGCCCACGCTCATGTTCGGCTGGTTCGACCGCAAGCACCTGGGCTGGCTGTCGCGCTTCATGAAGAAGGTGCCGGTGTTCCCGATCCCGGGCGATGGCCGCTACATGCGCCAGCCGCTCTATGCCTCGGATTTCTCGCGCATCATCGTGAGCTGCATCGAGCAGCGCCGCACCGGCGAGGTGTTCAACATCTCGGGCCTGGAGAAGATCGACTACATCGACATCATCCGCGAGATCAAGCGCGCCACGCGTGCCGGTGCGCTGATCGTGAAGATCCCCTACGGCCTGTTCTACGTTCTGCTGAAGACCTGGGCCCTGTTCGACCGCAACCCGCCCTTCACCGCCGACCAGCTGAAGGCGCTGGTGGCGCACGACGAGTTCGAGGTCATCGACTGGCCGGGCATCTTCGGCGTGCAGGCGACGCCCTTCGCGCAGGCCATCCACGAGACCTTCAACGACCCCGAGTACAGCTCGGTGGTGCTGGAGTTCTGATGACCACGCCTCAACGCATCGCCGTGCTCGGCGCCGGTCCCATGGGCCTGGCGGTCGCCTACCAGCTCGCTCGCGACGGCCACCGGCCGGTGGTGTTCGAGGCCGATGACCGCGTGGGCGGCATGACGGCCACCTTCGACTTCGAAGGCCTGGAGATCGAGCGCTACTACCACTTCCACTGCATCTCCGACCACGCCTTCCTCCAGGTGCTGGACGAACTGGGCCTGGGCGCGAAGATGCACTGGACGGCCACGAAGATGGGCTACTGGTACCAGGGCCGGCTGCAGGCCTGGGGCAACCCGGTGGCGCTGCTCACCTTCCAGGGCCTGGGCTGGGTGGCCAAGTTCCGCTACGCGCTGCATGCCTTCCTGTGCACCAAGCGCGACAACTGGAAGCCGCTGGACGCCGTGGAGGCCACTTCGTGGATTCGCCGCTGGGTGGGCGACGAAGCGTGGGAGGTGCTGTGGCGGCGCCTCTTCGACTACAAGTTCTACGACCAGGCGAACCAGCTCTCGGCCGCCTGGATCTGGAGCCGCATCCGCCGCATCGGCCGCTCGCGCTACAGCCTGATGAAGGAGAAGCTCGGCTTCCTGGAGGGCGGCTCGCGCACGCTGCTGCAGGCGCTGAAGGCCGACGTGGAGCAGCACGGCGGCGAGTTCCGCCTGAAGACGCCGGCCACGCGCGTGGTGCTGGCGGGCGGTCGCGTGACCGGCATCGAGACGGCCGCGGGCTTCGAGGCCTTCGACAAGGTGATCAGCACGGTGCCGCTGCCCTACGTGCCGCGCCTGCTGCCGGACCTGCCCGAGCCCCTGCTGGCGAAGTACCGCGCGCTGAAGAACATCGCGGTGGTGTGCGTCATCGCCAAGCTGCGCCGCTCGGTCACGCCCAACTTCTGGCTGAACGTGAACGATCCGGAGATGGACATCCCCGGCCTGGTGGAATACACGAACCTGCGTCCGCTGGACCATCACATCGTCTACGTACCCTTCTACATGCCGGGCGAGCACCCCAAGTTCGCCGATGGCGACGAGGTGTTCACCGGCAAGGTGCGGCGCTACCTGAAGACCATCAACCCGGCGCTGACCGACGACGACTTCATCGCCATCCGCGCCAGCCGCTACCGCCACGCGCAGCCGGTGTGCCCGCCGGGCTTCCTGGACATGCTGCCGCCCTGGGAGCAGTCCGTGGGCGGCCTGTGGGTCGCGGACACCTCGTACTACTACCCCGAGGACCGCGGCATCTCCGAAAGCATCGGCTTCGGCCGCATGATGGCCCGCAAGGCCGCCGCCGCGTGATCGCTGCCTTCCGTTCGCGCCAGTTCATCGCCTTCCTGGTGACGGGCGGCATCGCCGCGGCCGTGAACTTCGGCTCGCGCATCCTGCTGACACCCTGGCTGGGCTTCGGCACCTCGGTGGTGGTGGCCTACCTGATCGGCATGGCCACTGCGTTCCTGCTGGCCCGCGCCTTCGTGTTCACCGAGTCGAAGCAGGCCGTGCACCAGTCGGCCTTGTGGTTCGTGGCGGTCAACGTGCTGGCGGTGGCGCAGACCTGGGTCATCAGCATGGCGCTGGCCTACTGGGCACTGCCCGCCCTGGGCGTGACGCGCTTCGTGGAGGAGATCGCGCACGCGGTGGGCGTGGTGGTACCGGTGTTCACCAGCTACCTGGGCCACAAGCACTTCAGCTTCCGATGAAGACGCGCCGGACGCTGGGCATCGCGGCGGCCGGCGTGGCGCTGTACATCGGCCTGCTGGTGTGGGCCGATGCCCGCAATGACGTCTTCGGCCGGCTGCCGCAGGTGGCCGCGCTGCTGCCGCTGCTGGCGGCGAGTTCCGTGCTGTCCTGGTCGCTCCGGCACGCGCGCTGGCATTGGCTGTTGGGTCGTGCTGGTCACGCTACGCCGCGCGGCCGCGGGTTCCTGGCCTATCTCGCCGGCTTCGCCTTCACCGCCACGCCGGGCAAGCTGGGCGAGCTGGTGCGCATCCGCTACTTCGGGCCGATGGGCGTGCCACCGGCCACCGTGCTGGGCGTGTTCGTGTTCGAGCGCGCGCTCGATCTGCTGGTGCTGCTGATGCTGGCGGCGGCCGGTGTCCGCGACGCGCGGCTGTTCGGCTTTCTCGCGGCCTTCGTGGCCTGCGGGCTGGCGGCCATCGTCTGGCTGGGTCGGCGGCCGCGGCACCTCGGGCGGCCTGCGGCCTGGCTGCGGCTGCGGCGTCAGCGCCTGCCGGCGCGGCTGCTGCGCACGCTGCAAAGAGGGCTGCAGGCCTGCCTGCAATGGGTGCGCCCACTGGACCTGCTGGTGGGCCTGGCGTTCGGCCTCGCGGCCTGGGGCGTGGCCATCGGCGCCTTCGTGTGGCTGCTGGGCCAGCTGTCGGTGGTGTTGCCGGCCGCCACGGCGTGGGCCGTGCTGCCCACGGCCATGCTGGCCGGTGCCGCCTCCATGCTGCCGGGCGGCATCGGCACGACCGAAGCCGCGATCGTGGCGCTGCTGGCGCTGGAAGGCGTGGCCGTCGCCACCGGCCTGGTGGCTGCGGTGGCGATTCGCCTGGCCGGGCTGTGGTTCGCCGTGGTGTGCGGCCTGGCCGCGATCACGTGGCTGGAACAGCAGGCTGCGCGGGGCGCGTGAGGCAGGCGCTGGCGCGATCGCTGGGGTTGCACCCCAGCCTACGAGAACACCGAACCCGCCAGCCTCACCGTAGGCTGGCGATGGAGCGAAGCGCAATCCCAGCGATCACGCGGCGCGAACGCCCAGCCCCCGAGAACACCGGTGCTCCTTGTAGGCTGGCGATGGAGCGAAGCGAAATCCCAGCGATCACCCGCGCCCGAGCAGCCGGTCGAACCAGCCCACCTTGGGCCTCGGGGCGGACACCGGGGCGGGCGGCTGCTTCTTGTGCTCGGCATACCAGCGGCCGAAGCGCAGGTCATGCGTCAGGATGTGGCCGACCAGCCACTTGTTCAGGAACCGGCGCAGCTCCTGCACGCGGTCCTCGGTCCATTCGTCGCTGGCCGACAGGAAATCCGCCACCTGGGAGCTGAAGGCCTCGTGCAGGGCCAGGTGCTGGTGGAAATCGGGGAAGCCGCTCTCCTCCATCAGCGCCTGCTCGTTGGTGAAGTGGGTCACCACGTAGTCCAGCAGCTCACCCAGCGTGGCGTCCACGTTGTCGTGGTGCAGCGACTTCACCAGGGTGAACAGGTGGCGGTGCTCGGCGTCGACCTGGGCCAGGCCAATCTTGAAGCCGTCGCGCCACTCGACGACGAAGGTGCCGTGGGCGTGGGGACGCTCTGCGATGCTGCTCATGTCCATTCCTTGAGTTGCTTCAGTCTGGGGGCTAGCGTATGCCCCCGCCGGCCGGGTCGGCTTGACCCCCGTCAACCCCGCCCCAAGAAGTGGGCCGCCGCTCGTCGGCCTTGCGGAAGGCCCACGGCCGGGCAGGCCGCGAGGCATCCACTAAGATGCGGGGTTGCCCTCGACTGACCGGCCCTCATGACCATCGCCGCCTCGTCCCCCTCCCCCGCCGCTGCCCTGTCGCCCGAGCCCGAAGCCCCGCGCGACGAGGCGGTGGCCCGGTGGCTCGCGGCAGGCGCCTTCGTCACGGCCGCCATCGGCGCACCAGGCCAGTTCGTGCTGCCCGACGTGCTGAAGTCGGCCACTGCCGCCCTGTTCGCCACGGTGTGCCTGGCGCTGCTGCTGTGGCGCCGGCGCGAGGGCGACGTGCCCCTGCGGCTGCACCTGTTCGTGCTGGTGCCGCTGGCCCTGGCAGCCCTCTCCATGGTGAGCACCTTCTGGGCCCCGGCCAGCACCGCCGTGATGGAAGGCCTGCGCTGGCTGCTGGTGGCCATCGTCGTCTGGGTCTCGCTCAACGTGCTGGGGCCCGGCACCTTCGGCTGGGCCGCGCGGGCCATCCACTGGGGCACGATGGTGACCGCGGTGCTGGCGCTGGTGGAATTCTGGTTCGGCGTCTCCTGGTTCCCCTCCACCGCGGCGCCGGGCTCGAACTTCGGCAACCGCAACCTGTTCGCGGAATACGTGGCGGTGGCGCTGCCGTTCTCGCTGTGGCTGCTGACCAGCCGCGGCGATCTGCGCTCGGTGCTGCTGCGCGGCGCGGGCGTGGGCCTGATCGTGCTGTCCGTGTTCTGCACCGGCACCCGCGCGGCCATGGCCACGGTGATCATCGAGCTGCTCGCGGCCCTGGTCGTCGTCGCCATCGTGCGCCGCCGTGGCGGCCTGGCCGGCTGGACGCGCGGCGCACTCGCGGCCGCCGTCGCCGCGCCCCTGCTCGTGGTGGGCACGCTGGGCTGGGTGCCCACGAGCAACGCCGCCATCATCAAGGAACACCGCGAGAGCGCCCGCGGCCTGAATGCGCTGGCGCGCGCCGGCTCGCGCCTGATCCTGCTGGCGGCGCCGGGGCACTACACCGGCACCACCTCGTTCGGCCGCCGCGTCTCCGTCTGGTCGGCCGGCCGCGGCATGCTGGCGGCGCACCCCATCCTGGGCGTGGGCGGCGGCGCCTGGAACACGGTCGCCCCGCTGTACCTGCCGGACGACCTGGACACCGAATACATCTGGATGGCCCACAACGAGCCGCTGCAGCTGGTGGCGGAGCTGGGCCTGCTCGCCTGGGTCGCGCTGGCCGCCTTGCTGGCGCTGCTGGTGCAGGCCCTGCGCGGCGCCCTGCGGGACCTGCGGGAAGGCCGTGCCGACCAGGCGTGGATGCGGGTGACGGCGGTGCTGGTCGTGGTGGGCTTCGGGCTGGTGGGCAGCACCGGGCTGCCCCTGCACCAGGCGCCGCCCGTGCTGCTGCTGGCCATGGCCCTCGGCGCCATGCTGGCGCTGGGCGCGCACCGCACGGTGGCGCCGCAGGCGCTGCGCGGCGGCGTCTGGACCGCGGGCCGCTGGGCCGCGATCGCCCTGGTCGTGGTGGCCGTCGTGCTGTCGGTGCAGGGCCTGCGCTCCAGCTACCTGGTGCACCGCGCCACCGGCATCCTGCTGGGCATTCCCAAGAGCCCGGGCCTGTCGCCGCAGGAAGCCCAGCGCTACCACGCCGAGGCCACCGAGCAGCTGCGCCGCGGCCTGGACATCTTTGCCGACCATGGCGTGCACCTGATGCAGGTGGCCAACGCCTACGGCGCGCTGAGCGACGCGCGCAACATGCTGTGGATCAGCAATGTGATGCTGGAGACCCGCCCCTACGTGGCCGAGGTGCAGTGCAACCTGGCGCGCGCCCACGCCGACCTGTCGCAGTTCGCCGAATCCGGCGCGCTGATCGACAAGCTGCGCAAGGACCGGCCGCGCTCGCCCTGCCTGCCGCTGACGCGGTTCGTGTACGAGTACAAGCGTGGCGCGTTCGGCGATGCGCTGGCGGTGGGCCAGGAGATGATCAAGGACCTGACCGCCCTGACCGAGCCGGAGCAGCGCTACATCGTCGACATGAGCTACCGTGCCGCGGCCCGCGTGCCGAACCCGGACGCCGCCATCGCCATCCTGCGCGTGCGGGCCGAGCGCTTCCCGGAATACAAGGCCGGCAGCCTGTACCTGATCGGTCAGACGCTGGCGCAGCGCGCGCCGGCCGGCACCGTGGCCGAGGACGCCCTGCAGGCCTACCGCCAGGCCATGGCTGCCGCCAACGACGCCGAGCGGGCCGCGCTGCTGGCGCGCATCCCCGAGCCGTACAAGTCGAAGCTGCCCTGAGGTCCGCCACGGCCGACCGGGGGCAGGCACAATAGCGGGTTCGCCGCCCGGCGGCCCTGCCGCCCGGGCCCGCGCGACCCGTTCCCGGAGCTTCCCTTGTCCGCATCGCCCCTGGCCGCCGAGACCCGGCGCCGCCGCACCTTCGCCATCATCTCCCACCCCGACGCGGGCAAGACCACGCTGACGGAAAAGCTGCTGCTGTTCTCCGGCGCGATCCAGATCGCCGGCGCGGTGAAGGGCCGCAAGGCGAGCCGCCACGCCACCAGCGACTGGATGGAGATCGAAAAGCAGCGCGGCATCTCGGTGGCCAGCTCGGTGATGCAGATGCTCTACCGCGACCACGTGATCAACCTGCTGGACACGCCGGGCCACAAGGACTTCTCCGAAGACACCTACCGCGTGCTCACCGCGGTGGACGCGGCGCTGATGGTGATCGACGCGGCCAACGGCGTGGAGGCGCAGACGCGCCGGCTGATCGAGGTCTGCCGTCAGCGCGACACGCCCATCCTGACCTTCGTGAACAAGATGGACCGCGAGGTGCGCGAGCCGCTGGACATCCTGGACGAGGTGGAGCGCGAGCTGGGCATGCCCTGCGTGCCCATGACCTGGCCGGTGGGCCAGGGCAAGCACTTCGGCGGCATCATGAACCTGCGCACGCAGGCGATGACGGTGTTCGAGTCCGGCAGCGAGCGCCGCCCGCAGGACTTCGACACCCTGCCGCTGGCCGATGCCGAGGCGCTGCGCGCACGCTTCGGCGCCGAGTACGAGGCCGCCGCCGACAGCATGGAGCTCGCCGCCGGCGCCTCCCCCACCTGGGACCACGCCGCGTTCCTCGCGGCGAAGCAGACGCCGGTGTTCTTCGGCTCCGCCGTCAACAACTTCGGCGTGATGGAAGTGCTGGATGCGCTGGTGGACCTGGCGCCCTCGCCGCAGCCGCGCAAGTCGTCCGTGGTCGTGAACCGGCAGCCGGTGGAGAAGATCGTGCAGCCGGAGGACGAGGCCTTCTCCGGCGTGGTGTTCAAGGTGCAGGCCAACATGGACCCCTCGCACCGCGACCGCATCGCCTTCGTGCGCATGGCCTCGGGCAAGTACACGCCGGGCATGAAGCTCAAGGTGCAGCGGACTGCGAAAGAGCTTCGCCCCACCTCGGTGGTGACCTTCCTGTCGCAGCGGCGCGAGGCGGTGGACGAGGCCTATGCCGGTGACATCATCGGCTTCACCACGCACGGCGGCGTGCAGCTGGGCGACACCATCACCGACGGCTCGGTCAACCTGCAGTACACCGGCCTGCCCTTCTTCGCGCCCGAGCTGTTCCAGGTGGTGGTGCTGAAGAACCCGCTGCGCACCAAGCAGCTGCAGCAGGGCCTGGCCCAGCTCGGCGAGGAAGGCGCCATCCAGGTGTTCCGGCCCCACGTGGGCGGCCCGGTGCTGCTGGGCGCGGTGGGGCAGCTGCAGTTCGAGGTGGTGCAGCACCGCCTGAAGGCCGAGTACGACTGCGAGGTGCGGCTGGAAAGCTGCCCCTACACCGGCGCGCGCTGGATCACCGCCGACACGCCGGCGGAGCTGAAGGCCTTCACCGACGCGTATCCGCAGCGGCTGGCGCTGGACGCGGCCGACGCGCTGGCCTTCCTGTGCACCTCCCCCTACGACGTGCGGCTGGCGCAGGAGCGCTTTCCCAAGATCCACTTCCACCTGCTGCGCGAGCACGCCGGCCTGGCGCTGGAACGCGCGGGCTGACGCCCCGTCATTCGACGGGGCAATAATGCGGGCACCGTCACCACGCGCCTGCCGCCGCCCGACCATGCTCCGCCTGCCCCGTCCCCTTCGCGGCGCCCGTTCCCTGGCGGCGGGTGCGCTGGCTGCCCTGCTGCTCGCTGCCTGTGGCGGCGGCGGTGGGGGCGGCACCGGCAGCACCGGCACGGTCCCGCCGCCGCCGGACGACACGAGCAGCCTGCTGCCCTCTTCCACCTACGCCGGCCAGTGCAGCCTGGCCGACCAGAAGCGCTTCGTCCGCAGCTACCTGAACGAGGTGTACCTCTGGTACCGCGAGGTGCCGCAGGTCGACCCCGCCCTGTACGGCGGCGTGGCCGACTACTTCCATGCGCTGCTGGTCACCACGCCGGACGCCAACGGCCTGCCCAGGGACCGCCACAGCTCCGCGGTGCCGATCGCCCAGGCACAGTCCGCCACCAGCCTGCTGCAGGCGCAATCCAGCGCCGTGCCACAGGTCAAGGTGGTCACCAGCCCGGCCGGGCGTCGCAGCGGCTACATCCAGTTCAACGACCACTCGCAGGGCTCGCAGGACGACCTGATCGACGCCTTCCGCCAGGTGCGTGACGCGAGCGTGCAGGATCTGGTGCTGGACCTGCGCTACAACGGCGGCGGCTTCCTCTACATCGCGCTGGCCGCGGCCTCCATGGTGACTGGCCCCGTCAGCGACAACCTGGTGTTCGAGTCGCTGCGCTACAACGACAAGCGCGAGGCCGAGAGCGCCGACGCGGTGTTCCGCTTCTCGGGCCGGCTGCAGTACGCCGAGTCACGCTACGCGCGCGGCACGCAGCTGCCGCAGCTCAACCTGAAGCGCCTGTACGTGCTCACCAGCGGCGGCACCTGCTCTTCCAGCGAATCCATCATCAACAGCCTGCGCGGCATCGATGTGGAAGTGATCCTGATCGGCGAGACGACCTGCGGCAAGCCGTTCGGCTTCCATCGCCAGGACAACTGCGGCTACGCCTACTTCCCGATCGAGTTCCAGGGCTACAACGCCAAGGGCTTCGGGGACTACACCGCCGGCATGCAGCCCACCTGCCGCGTGGCGGACAGCCCGGCCATCCTGGCCGGCAGCGCGACGGACCCGCTGCTGAACGCGGCCCTCTCGCACATGGACAGCGGCGCCTGTCCGGCGGGCACCACGGCCCTGCTGCGCAGTGCCGCGCCCACGGCGCAGGCCGTCACGCCGCGCCTGCCGGCGTGGGCCGGCCGCGTGCTGCGCACGCCATGAGCGCCGCCATGCAGCCGCTGGCCGCGTGGCCCGTGGCCGACCGTGCCGGGCTGATCGGCGTGTTCACCGACATCGACGACACGCTCACCACCGAAGGCGCGATCACGCCCGACGCGCTGCAGGCCCTGGCCGACCTGGCTGCCGCCGGCCTGCACGTGATCCCGATCACCGGCCGGCCGGTGGGCTGGAGCGAGCCCTTCGCGCGCGACTGGCCGGTGGATGCCATCGTGGCCGAGAACGGCGCGGTGGCCCTGGTGCACGAGCCGCCGCGCGGCCTGCACAAGCTCTACACGCAGGACACCGCCACGCGTGAGCGGAACTACCAGCGCATGCAGCAGGTGGCCGCGCGCATCGTGCGCGAGGTGCCGGGCGCCAGCCTGGCGCAGGACAGCCCCGGCCGCGAGACCGACATCGCCATCGACCACAGCGAGTTCACCCACCTGCCGCAGGACCGCATCGACCGCGTGGTGGCGCTGATGCGCGAAGAGGGCATGACGGCCACCGTCAGCTCCATCCACATCAACGGCTGGTTCGGCCAGCACGACAAGCTGGCCGGCGCGCGCTGGATCGTGCGGGAGCTGCTGCAGCGTGACCTGGAGGCCGAACTGCACCGCTGGGCCTACGTGGGCGACTCCACCAACGACGTGCGCATGTTCGAGCACTTCGCCCACAGCGTGGGCGTGGCCAACATCCGCCGCTTCGAGGCGCAGCTCGCGCACAAGCCGCGTTATGTGACGCAGGGGGAGCGCGGCGCGGGGTTTGCGGAGGTGGCGCGCGCCGTGCTGGCGGCGCGACGCGTCATGCCGCCCGCTGACTGAACCCCTCCAGCACATTCACCGCATTGCGGCCCACCTCCGCCACGGCATAGCCGCCCTCGAAGACGAACAGCGTGGGCAGGCCGCTGTCGGCGATGTCGGCGCCCACGCGCAGGAAGTCATCGCCCTGCAGCAGGAAGCCGGAGATCGGATCGCCCTCGAAGGTGTCCACGCCAAGGGACACGACCAGCGCGTCCGCGCCGAAGGCCGCGATGGCGCGCAGGGCTTCGCCAAGCGCCTCGCGCCAGCGCGCGAAGGGCGTGCCGCGTGGCAGCGGCAGGTTGAGGTTGAATCCCAGGCCGGCACCGGCACCGCGCTCGTCGGCATGGCCCAGGTAGTACGGGTACTCCGTGCGCGGATCGCCGTGGAGGCTGGCGAAGAACACATCGGCGCGGTCGTAGAAGATCGCCTGCGTGCCGTTGCCGTGGTGGTAGTCCACGTCGAGCACCGCCACCCGCGCGGCGCCACCGGCGCGCAGGCGCTGCGCCGCGATGGCGGCGTTGTTGAGGAAGCAGTAGCCGCCGAAGAAGTCGGGCCCCGCGTGATGCCCGGGTGGACGCGTCAGTGCGAAGGCCGATCGCTCGCCCGCCAGCAGCGCGTTGGCGCCGGCCACCGCGCAGTCTGCGCCGTGGCGTGCCGCTGTCCAGGTGCCCGCCGTCAGCGGTGAGCCGGCGTCGAACGAGTACAGGCCCAGGCGGGCGATGAAGGGCTGCGGCTCCACGTCCGAACGGAACCCGCGGATGGGCCAGTAGGACGGCAGCGCGTCGCGCGCGGCGTTGGCGGGGTCGAGCGCGATCCATTCGGCCCAGGCGCCGGCGAGGAAGGCCACATAGCGCGGCTGGTGGATGGCGGTGATCCAGGCGTCGTCGCAGACCGCCGGCGTCACCACCGGCCCGATCCCGCGCGCCACCAGCTCACGATGCACGAAGTCCACGCGATCCGGCACCTCGAAGCACGGCACCAGCTCGCCGCGGAACATCTCCTGCCGGCCGTGGTGCAGGGCGTGCCGGTCGTTGAGGAAGGTCAGCATGCGGCGGAGCTTACGCTCCCGCCAGTCCCGACGGCGACCCGCAGGACAGGCCCGAGCCTACTTGCCGGGGGTCGCCACCGGCACGACAGGGGGCGCGCCCTTGTCGACGACCAGGCTGTTGACCAGCCGCGCCGGCGTGTCGCCCACGTTCCGGAACCCGTGCACCGTGCCGCGGAGATTGCTGTAGGCCTCGCCCGCGGTCACGCGGCGCGGCACCTGCCCCTCCACCAGCAGCTCCACGGCGCCTTCGACCACGGTGCCGACGCAGTCGCCGGGATGGGTATGCATGGGCACCGCGCCCGCGGGCTGAATGGCGACGGACATCAGGATCATCTGCTTGCGATCGTCCCCCGTGATCGGGGCCGAGATGATCGGCCTGGATGTGAACAGCGGAGGGCTCGCGGCAGCCGGCTGCTGCGCCATGCTGGATGCCCCGCCGGCAACACCCCATGCCAATGCCAGCGCGAGGCGGAACGTATGCTTCATCGACTGCTCCTCTTGTGTGTCCGTGCAGTCAGACTCTAGCCCTGCACTCGTGGCGGGCGTTGACTTTCATCAAGGCTGACCCGCAAGTGGCGAGCCGGACGCGAGGGGTTGTTCTCTGCGGCAGCAGCGCCGTAGGCTCGCGGTGGAGCGAAGCGGAACCCCAGCGCTTGGGGGTCGCTGAGGTGGCACCACAGCCTACGAGCGCGCCAGCACCGGCGCCAGCACGCGCCCGGTGTGCGTGCCCAGCGCCACCACCGCCTCCGGCGGCGCCGCAGCGACCACACGGCCGCCGGCTGTGCCGCCTTCGGGGCCCAGGTCGATGATCCAGTCGGCTTCCGCGATCACGTCGAGGTCGTGCTCGATCACCACGACGCTGTGACCGCCATCCACCAGGCGATGCAGCACGCGGATCAGCTTCTCCACGTCAGCCATGTGCAGGCCGACCGTGGGTTCGTCGAGGACGTACAGGGTGTGCGGTGCTTTCTGACCGCGGCGCGTCACGTCATCACGCACCTTGCTCAGCTCCGTCACCAGCTTGATGCGCTGCGCCTCGCCGCCGGAGAGCGTGGGCGAGGGCTGGCCGAGCGTGAGGTAGCCCAGACCCACGTCGCGCAGCAGCTGCAGCGGATGGCTGATGTTGGGCATGGCGGCGAAGAATTCCACCGCCTCGTCCACCTCCATGCGCAGCACCTCGCCGATGTTGCGGCCACGCCAGGTGACGGCCAGCGTCTCGGGGTTGAAGCGCGCGCCATGGCAGGCCTCGCACGGCACCTTGACGTCAGGCAGGAAGCTCATGGCGATGGTGCGCACGCCCTGGCCCTCGCACAGCGGGCAGCGGCCCTCGCCGGTGTTGAAGGAGAAGCGCCCCGGCCCGTAGCCGCGCGCGCGCGCCTCCAGCGTGTCGGCGAACAGCTTGCGGATGGTGTCCCAGAAGCCGATGTAGGTGGCCGGGCAGGAGCGGGGCGTCTTGCCGATGGGCGTCTGGTCCACCTCCAGCACGCGGTCGATGGCCTGGTAGCCATCCAGCCCGGTGCAACCCACCCACGCCGGGCGCTTGCCGCGATCATCGGCGTCGCGGCCGGCCTTGGTGCTGCGCTGCTGCACGGCCGCCTGCACGTTGGCCAGCAGCACGTCGCGCGCGAGCGTGCTCTTGCCCGAACCGGACACACCGGTCACCACCACCAGGCGCTTGAGCGGCACCTCGACATCCACCTTCGCCAGGTTGTGCAGATGGGCGCCGCGCAGCTGCAGCGCGCCGTCCCCTGCGCCGCGCCGTGCCTGCAGCGGATGCTTCATCGCGTGCAGCAGGTAGCGGCCGGTGAGCGACCCTTCCGCACCCGTCACCTCCGCCACCGTGCCCTGCGCGATGAGCTGGCCGCCGCGCTTGCCGGCGCTGGGACCGATGTCGATGATGTGGTCGGCGCGGCGGATGGTGTCTTCGTCATGCTCCACCACCACCAGCGTGTTGCCCTTGTCGCCCAGCTTGTGCAGCGCGTCCAGCAGGATCTGGTTGTCGCGCGCATGCAGGCCGATGGTGGGCTCGTCCAGCACGTAGCA
>NZ_JAYRZR010000082.1:0-18024 GCF_041916345.1 Ramlibacter sp. | reverse complement strand
TCGCCTGGAAGACGCCCGAGTTCTACGACGAGGCCGCGACCTTCAAGGAGATGGAGCGCATCTTCGACATCTGTCACGGCTGCCGCCGCTGCGTCAGCCTGTGCGGCTCGTTCCCCACGCTGTTCGACCTGGTCGACAACGGCAAGACGGGCGAGATGGACGGCGTGGACAAGAAGGACTACTGGAAGGTGGTCGACCAGTGCTACCTGTGCGACCTGTGCTACATGACCAAGTGCCCCTACGTGCCGCCGCACGAGTGGAACCTGGACTTCCCGCACACCATGCTGCGCGCCAAGGCCATCAAGTTCCGCAAGGGCGAAGTGAGCGGCGGCGAGAAGTTCCTGGCCTCCACCGATGTGCACGGCTCCTTCGCGGGCATCCCGATCGTGGTGCAGGTGGCCAACGCGGTCACCTCCACCAAGCCCGCCCGCGCGTTGATGGAAAGCACGCTGGGCGTCGACCGCAACGCCTGGTTGCCATCGCTGGCGACCCGCAAGTTCCGCAGCCAGGCGCCGAAGTCCGCCGATGTCCCGGTGAAGGATGGCGAGCGCACACCCGGCAAGGTCGCGATCTTCTCGACCTGCTATGTCAACTACAACGAGCCCGGCATCGGCATGGATCTGCTGAAGATCCTGCAGCACAACGACATCCCGTACGTGCTGGTCGAGAAGGAGCAGTGCTGCGGCATGCCCAAGCTGGAGCTGGGCGACCTGGAGTCGGTGGATGCCAGCAAGCGGGCCAACATCCCCGTGCTTGCGAAGTACGCCAAGGACGGCTTCGCCATCCTCTCGGCGGTGCCCAGCTGCACGCTGATGTTCAAGCAGGAAATCCCGCTCATGTACCCGGACGAGGCCGACGTGCAGGCCGTCAAGGCCGCCATGTGGGACCCGTTCGAGTACCTGTCGGCGCGCCGCAAGGACGGCCTGCTCAAGACCGAGTTCCCGCAGTCCCTGGGCAAGGTGAGCTACCAGGTGCCTTGCCACAGCCGGGTGCAGAACATCGGCAAGAAGACCGAGGAGATGCTGAAGATGGTGCCCGGCACGTCCGTGCAGACCAACGAGCGCTGCTCCGGCCACGCCGGCACCTTCGGCGTGAAGAAGGCCTATCACCAGATGGCCATGAAGATCGGCAAGCCGCTGTTCAAGAAGATGGCCGAGCACCCGCAGGGCGGGCTGCCGGACTACATCAGTTCCGACTGCCCGCTGGGTGGCCACCACATCGCCCAGGGTTTCGAGGTCAATGGCCTGGGCGCGCCGAAGCTGGAGCACCCGCTGACGCTGGTGCGCATGGCCTACGGCCTGAAGTAGCGACCGAGTGCAAGGAAACACCATCATGCAGACCACCGGCAAGATCGCACCGGACAACCTGATGACGCTCGAGGCCTACTCGAAGTGGCGCAAGACGCACCACGCCGAGGTCATCGCCCATCGCAAGCTGCGCAGCGTGGCGCTGGGCGACCACATCACGGTGCAGTTCGAGAGCGAGCTCACCATGCGCTACCAGATCCAGGAGATGCTGCGCATCGAGAAGATCTTCGAGGAAGAGGGCATCCAGTCGGAGATCGACGCCTACGCCCCGCTGGTGCCCGACGGCACCAACTGGAAGGCCACGATGCTGATCGAGTACCCGGACATCAACGAGCGCAAGCGTGAACTGGCCCGCCTGATCGGCGTGGAGGACCGCATGTTCGTGGAGGTCGAGGGTCACGCCCGCGTCTATGCCCTCGCCGACGAGGACCTGGAGCGCGAGAACGACGAGAAGACCTCCTCGGTGCACTTCCTGCGCTTCGAGTTCACGCCCGCCATGTGCCAGGCGGTGAAGGCGGGGGCCGCGGTGAAGCTGGGCTGCGACCACACGAACTACCCGGCGCACGTGGCCATCGCGCCCGAGACGCTGGCTTCGCTCGCGGGCGACCTGCGCTGACGGCCCGCCGCGGCCATGCGCGCGGTGGTCGCCTTCTTCGGCCTGCCGCGCTGCTCGGCGGTCTGCTGGCCATCGATCGAGCGCCACCTGCTGGCGCCGCTTGCCACGGCCGCGTCCGTGACGGTCGTCGCCCACCTCTACCGGCAGGACCGCGTGGTCAACCCGCGCAGCGGGGAAGACGCCCCGCTGCCCGAGGCCAACTACCGGCCGTTCGAAGCCTTCCGCACGCAGATCGAGGCGCGTCCGCTGGATGAGCCGGGTCTGCTGGCCAGCCTCAAGCCGTATGGCGATGCCTGGGGTGACGGCCATGTGTCGTTGGTCAACCTGCTGCTGCAGTTGCGCTCGCTGCATCTCGCCACCGCGCTGGCCGCGGCGGAGGCACCGGATGTGGTGCTGTTCGCGCGGCCCGATCTGCAGTATCACGAGCCGCTGGCGCCGGCCGTGATCGACCATGCGGCTTCGGGCGCCATGCACCTGGGCCTGCCGGCCTGGGAGGCCTGGGGCGGGCTCAATGACCGTTTCGCGCTGGCGGGCAGCGGCGTGTACCGGGCCTACGGGTCGCGGCTGCTGCTGGCGCCGCACTACTGCATCCAGACCGGCCTGCCGCTGCATTCCGAGCGCTTCCTGGCCTACGCGATGCGTTTCGCTGGCGCGCAGGTGCGTACCTTCGATCAGCGGGCGAGCCGGGTGCGCGTGGACGGCAGCCTGGCGGAGGAGGACTTCGAAGGCCGGCTCAGTCCGCTGGTGCGAACAGGTCCACCCGGTCCGTGATGAGGCCGTCGGTCCCCAGTGCCAGCAGGCGTTGCGCCGCCCAGGGATCATTGGGCGTGTAGCTCAGGCAACGCAGGCCGGCCCCGTGCACCTGCGCCACGAGCGCCGCATCCCACAGCGCATGGTTGCAGACGATCGCCACGCACTGCAGGGATTGCGCCACGGCGAACCAGCCGTCCCACAAGGTATCGAGCAGCAGCCCGCGCGGCAGCTGCGGCTGGGCCGCCTGGGCCGCTTGCAGGGCCTCGGGCCGGAAGGAGGTGAGCAGCGGCGGCACCGCCTGCCCGGCCCAGAGCCGCGCCGCATGGTGGGCGACCACTTCGCCGGTGCGGGCCTCCAGGCCCGGCGTGGGCTTGATCTCGATGTTGAGCGCATGCCCGTTGGCGAGGCAGTAGCGGGCGATGTTCTCGAAGCTGGGCAGGGGCTCGCCCGCATGGGCACGCGAGTGCCATCCGCCTGCGTCGAGCCGCGCGAGATCGGACCACGACAGGTCGCCCGCGGTGCCGCGGCCGTTGGTCGTACGTTCCAGCGTGGCGTCGTGCAGCAGGAAGGGCACCTCGTCGGCGGAGAGCTTCACGTCGCACTCGAACATGCGGTAGCCGTGTTCGGCGCCGAGGCGGAAGGCGGCGAGGGTGTTCTCGGGGGCGAGCTTGCCCGCGCCCCGGTGCGCGATCCAGCGCGGGTAGGGCCAGGCGGGCATCACGCGGCGATCCGCTTGCCCGTGGTCACGTCGAAGGCATGCAGGCGGTCTTCGCGCGGGCGCACATGGAAGACCGATTCCGCTGCGGGCACGGGGTGGTGCTCGTCGACCCGCACGATCAGCTGCTCGTCACCCAGCCGCCCGTAGATCAGGCGCTCGGCGCCCAGCAGCTCCACCGTCTCGACGCGCACGGCCCAGCCGGTGTCCGACACGTCCAGGTGCTCGGGCCGGATGCCGGTGATCGTCCCGGCGCGGCCACCGGGTGCGTTCTTCAGCAGGTTCATGGGCGGCGATCCGATGAAGCTGGCGACGAAGGTGGAGGCCGGCCGGTGGTACACCTCCTCCGGCGTGCCGAACTGCTCCATGTTGCCGGCATTCATGACCAGCATGCGCTGCGCCAGCGTCATCGCTTCCACCTGGTCGTGCGTGACGAAGAGCGAGGTGATGCCCAGCTCGCGGTGCAGCTTCTGGATCTCCAGCCGGGTCTGCGCTCGCAGCTTGGCGTCGAGGTTGGACAGCGGCTCGTCGAACAGGAACACCTGCGGCTGGCGCACGATGGCGCGGCCCATGGCCACGCGCTGGCGCTGGCCGCCGGAGAGCTGGCGCGGCTTGCGGTCCAGCAGGTGCGACAGTTCCAGGATGCCGGCTGCCTTGTCCACGCGGGCCTTGATCTCGTCGGCCGGCACCTTGCGGATCTTCAGGCCGTAGGCCATGTTCTCGAACACGCTCATGTGCGGATAGAGCGCGTAGTTCTGGAACACCATGGCGATGTCGCGCTCGGCCGGCTCCAGCTGGTTCACCACGCGCCCGCCGATGTCGATCTCGCCACCGGAGATCTCCTCCAGGCCGGCGACCATGCGCAGCAGGGTGGACTTGCCGCAGCCCGAGGGCCCGACGATGACGACGAACTCGCGGTCGGCGATCTCGGCGTTCACGCCGTGGATCACCTGCAATTCCTGCTTGCCCTTGCCGTACTTCTTGATGACGTTGCGAAGAGAGATCGAAGCCACTTTATTTCTCAGTATCTACCAGGCCCTTGACGAACCACTTCTGCATCACGATGACCACCACCGCCGGCGGCAGCATGGCCAGGATCGCGGTGGCCATCACCACGTTCCACTCGATGTAGACCTCACCGAAGATCAGCCGCTTGATGCCCATGACGATGGGGTACATCTTCTCGTCGGTGGTCACCAGCAGCGGCCACAGGTACTGGTTCCAGCCGTAGATGAACTGGATCACGAACAGCGCCGCCATTGACGTCTTGGACAGCGGGATCAGCACGTCCCAGAAGAAGCGCATGGGCCCGGCGCCGTCGATGCGCGCGGCCTCCACCAGTTCGTCCGGCACGGTCAGGAAGAACTGGCGGAACAGGAAGGTGGCAGTGGCCGAGGCGATGAGCGGGATGGTCAGGCCCGACATCGTGTTGAGCATCTTCAGGTCGGAGATGACCTCGTACGTGGGTCCGATGCGCACCTCGACCGGCAGCATCAGCGTGACGAAGACCATCCAGAAGATGATGTTCTTGGCCGGGAAGCGGAAGTAGACGATGGCAAACGCCGACAGCAGCGAGATGGCGATCTTGCCGATGGCGATGATCAGCGCGCTGGCGAGGCTGATGCCCATCATCGGCAGTGCCGGGGCCACGGTGGCGCCGGCTTCCGTCTTGCCGCCCAGCAGCGCGAAACGGTAGCTCTCGAGCATGTTGCTGCCCGGCAACAGCGAGATGGGGTTGCTTGTGGAGATCTGCTGCGCGGTCTGCGTCGAGCCGATGAAGGTGACGTAGATCGGGAAGAACACCGCGATCACCCCGATGACCAGGATGAGGTGGCTGAAGAAGTCCAGGATGGGGCGGCGCTCGATCATCGGTGATCCATTCTTCTAGTAGTGGACCTTCTTCTCGACGAAGCGGAACTGCACCACGGTGAGGGCGACGACGATGGCCATCAGCACCACCGATTGCGCGGCCGAGCCGTTGATGTCCAGCGCCTTGAAGCCGTCGTAGTAGACCTTGTAGACCAGGATCGCCGTCTCCTTGCCCGGGCCGCCGTGCGTGGCCGCGTCGACGATGGCGAAGGTGTCGAAGAAGGCGTAGATGATGTTGATCACCAGCAGGAAGAACGTGGTGGGCGACAGCAGCGGGAACACGATGGTCCAGAAGCGCCGCCAGGGCGACGCGCCGTCGATGGTGGCGGCCTCGATCAGCGATTGCGGGATCGATTGCAGCCCGGCGAGGAAGAACAGGAAGTTGTAGGAGATGTGCTTCCAGATCGCCGCCATCACGATCAGCGCCATGGCGTGGTTGGCGTTGAGCAGGTGGTTCCAGTCGTAGCCCATCTCGATCAGCGCGTAGCGGATCACGCCATAGGGCGAGGCGAACATCATCAGCCACAGCACGCCGGCCACCACCGGCGCCACCGCGTAGGGCCAGATCAGCAGCGTCTTGTAGATGCCGGCGCCGCGCACCACCCGGTTGGCCATGACCGCCAGCAGCAGGGAGATGGCCAGCCCGCCCACGGCCACCAGCACCGAGAAGATGGCCGTGGTCTTGAACGAGGCCAGGTAGCTCGGGTCGTTGAACAGGCGCTTGAAGTTGTCGAGGCCGACGAACTCGCTGGTGGAGCCGAAGGCGTCCTGCTGCAGCACCGACTGGTACAGCGCCTGGCCGGCCGGCCAGAAGAAGAACACCAGGATGATGGCCATCTGCGGGGCGATCAGCACCCACGGCAGCCATGCGGACTTGAAAAGGACCCTCTTCTCCATGGCGTGACATTCTGTCGGATAACGTCGGTCCCGCGAAGGCGGGACATCAGACGGTGGGGTGCGGGGACCGCTGGGGTTGCGCTGCCGCTCCACCCCAGCCTACGAGGGATGGGGTCGTCACCCTCCCCCGCCCGGCGGGGGAGGGCCGGGGAGGGGGTGCCGTCAGTCCGGCGGCAAAGCCAACAAGTCCGTCAGGACTTGTTGGCTTTCTGGAAGCGCTCCAGCAGCTCGTTGCCGCGCTTCACGGCGGTGTCCAGCGCCTCCTTCGGCTGCTTGGCACCGCGCCACACGCCTTCGAGTTCCTCGTCGATCACGGTGCGGATCTGCACGAAGTTGCCCAGGCGCACGCCGCGCGACTTGTCGGTCGTCTTGCGGATCATCTGGTTCACCGAGACGTCGTAGCCGGGGTTCTGCTTGTAGAAGCCGGACTTGTCGGTCAGCTCGAACGAGGCCTTGGTGACCGGCAGGTAGCCGGTGCGCTGGTGGCTCTTGGCGGCCACGTCGGCCTGCGACAGGTAGTTGAAGAACTGGGCTACGCCCTTGTATTCCTCGGCCTTCTTGCCCGACATCACCCACAGGCTGGCGCCGCCGATCACGGTGTTCTGCGGGGCGCCCGGCACGTCGGGGTAGTAGGGCAGGGTGCCGATGCCGTAGGCGAACTTGCTGTTGCGCTTCACGCTGCCGGCCAGGGCGGACGAACCCGTGGCCATGGCGCACTCGCCCGAGACGAAGGTGGCATCCGCCGCGTTGTTGCGGCCCTTGTACACGAACAGGCCGGTCTTGGCCATGTTCGCCAGGTTCTCGATGTGGCGCACGTGCAGCGGGCTGTTGAAGGCCAGCCGCGCGTCATTGCCGCCGAAACCGTTGTTCTTGGTGGCGAACAGCACGTTGTGCCAGGCCGAGAAGCTTTCCAGCTGGGTCCAGCTGATCCAGCTCGTGGTGAACGGGCACTTGTGGCCGGAGGCCTTCAGCTTGGCGGCTGCCAGGGCCACCTCGGGCCAGGTGGTCGGCGGCTTCTCGGGGTCCAGGCCGGCGGCCTTGAAGGCGTCCTTGTTGTAGTGGAAGACCGGCGTGGAGCTGTTGAACGGGAAGCTCAGCATCTGCCCGTTGGGCGCGGTGTAGTAGCCGGACACGGCGGGCACATACACCGAGGGATCGAACTTCAGCCCGGCCTTGGTCATCACCTCGGCCACCGGGACGATCGCACCCTTGGAGGCCATCATGGTGGCGGTGCCGACCTCGAACACCTGCAGGATGTGCGGGGCGTTGCCGGCGCGGTAGGCCGCGATGGCGGCCGTCATGGACTCGTCGTAGCTGCCCTTGAACGTGGGGACGATCTTGTAGTCCTTCTGGCTGGCGTTGAATTCCTTCGCGAGGTCGTTGACCCATTCGCCCAGGGCACCGCCCATGGAGTGCCACCACTGGACTTCGGTCTGGGCTTGCGCGGACAGGCTGACGAGCGCGGCGGTCGCGAGGACGGATAACTTAAGTTTCATGAAGCACTCCTTGGATGCGGGAAAGGTCAGGACTCTAAGGCCCCTTTGTGACAATTGATCGGCCCGGCGCATTAGACCGGCGCCCTCCGGGCCGGACAAGCGGGTTTGCCATAGGGGCATGGCAGGGGCCTGACCCCGGCCGCATGGTGCACTGCGGTAACATCCCCCCTCAGCCGAGTGAGACGTTTGGCTGACAAGAGCCCTCTGATGAACGCTCCCGCAACGCTCGAACACCTCCTGGCCAACGCGGATGAGGAAGCCCCTCGTCTGCGCGAGATCCCGTACAACTACACCTCGTTCTCGGACCGCGAGATCGTCATCCGGCTGCTGGGCGCCCGCGCCTGGGACGTCCTCAACCGCCTGCGCGAGGAGCGCCGCACCGGCCGCTCGGCCCGCATGCTGTACGAGGTGCTGGGCGACATCTGGGTCGTGCAGCGCAACCCCTACCTGCAGGACGATCTGCTCGACAATCCCCGCCGTCGCCGGCTGCTGGTCGAGGCCCTGCACCACCGCCTGGCCGAGATCGAGAAGCGCCGCACGCCGCAGGCCGACGCCACGCGCGACGCGCTGGTGGGCGAGCTGCTGGCCGCCGCCCGCGAGGCCGTGGGCCGCTTCGATGCCGCCTTCGGCGAGACGGCCGCGCTGCGAGCACGCGCCCAGCGCGTGCTGCGGCGCTGCACGGCGCGCGACAACATCCGCTTCGACGGCCTGTCGCGTGTCTCGCACGTGACCGACGCCACGGACTGGCGCGTCGAATACCCGTTCGTGGTGCTGACGCCCGACACCGAGGCCGAGATGGCCGCGCTGGTGAAGGCCTGCATCGAACTGGGCCTGACCATCATCCCGCGCGGCGGCGGGACCGGCTACACCGGCGGCGCCGTGCCGCTGACCTGGAAGAGCGCGGTCATCAACACCGAGAAGCTGGAGGCGATGACCGAGGTCGAGCTGGTCGCCGTCCCCGGGCACTCGCAGCCGGTCCCCACCGTCTGGACGGAGGCCGGCGTCGTGACCCAGCGCGTGGCCGATGCCGCGGAGCGCGCCGGCTACGTGTTCGCGGTCGATCCGACTTCGGCCGAGGCCTCCTGCATCGGCGGCAACATCGCCATGAACGCCGGCGGCAAGAAGGCCGTGCTGTGGGGCACCGCCCTGGACAACCTGGTGTCCTGGCGGATGGTGACGCCCGACGCCGAGTGGCTGGAGGTGGTCCGCCTGGACCACAACCTGGGCAAGATCCACGACGCGCCCGTGGCCACCTTCGAGCTGCGCTACTTCGCGGCCGCCCCGCGCATCGACTGGACGAAGCCCGCGCGCGTGGAGCGGCTGGAGATCCCTGGCGCCCGCTTCCGCAAGGAGGGCCTGGGCAAGGACGTGACGGACAAGTTCCTCGCCGGCCTGCCGGGCATCCAGAAGGAGGGCTGTGACGGTCTGATCACCAGCGCGCGCTGGGTCGTGCACCGCATGCCGAAGCACACCCGCACCGTCTGCCTGGAGTTCTTCGGCAACGCGCGCGACGCCGTGCCCAGCATCGTGGAGATCAAGGACTTCATGTTCGCCGAGCAGGGCCGCACCGGCACCGTGCTGGCCGGCCTGGAACACCTGGACGACCGCTACCTGCGCGCGGTGGGCTACGCCACCAAGAGCAAGCGCGCCGTGCTGCCCAAGATGGTGCTGATCGGCGACATCGCCGGGGACGACGCCGACGCGGTGGCGCGGGCCACCTCCGAGGTGGTGCGCCTGGCCAACTCGCGCAGCGGCGAGGGCTTCGTCGCCATCAGCCCGGAGGCACGCAAGAAGTTCTGGCTGGACCGCAAGCGCACGGCGGCCATCAGCCGCCACACCAACGCCTTCAAGATCAACGAGGACGTGGTCATCCCGCTGCCGCGCATGGCGGAGTACACCGACGGCATCGAGCGCATCAACATCGAGCTGTCGCTGGCCAACAAGATCCGCCTGACCGACGAACTGGAAGCCTTCTTCCTGCGCGGCCGCCTGCCCCTGGGCCGGCAGGACGACGCCGGCGAGATCCCCTCGGCCGAGCTGCTGGAAGACCGCGTGGCGCAGGCGCTGGCCGTGGTGCGCGAGGTGCGCACGCAGTGGCAGGGCTGGCTGGCTGACGTGGAGCGGCTGTTCCCGCAGCTGCAGGACCACAGCCTGCGCGCGAGCTGGAAGACCCAGCTGCGCGCGCCGCTGGCGCAGGTCTTCGCCGGCACCGCCTTCGCGCCCATCCTGGACGAGCTGGGCGCCATCCACAAGCGCGTGCTCAAGGGCCGGGTCTGGGTGGCGCTGCACATGCATGCCGGCGACGGCAACGTGCACACCAACATCCCGGTCAACAGCGACGACTACGACATGCTGCAGACGGCCCACGCGGCGGTCAAGCGCATCATGGCCCTGGCGCGCTCGCTCGACGGCGTGATCTCCGGCGAGCACGGCATCGGCATCACCAAGCTGGAGTTCCTGACCGACGAGGAACTGCAGCCCTTCGCCGACTACAAGCGCCGCGTCGACCCCGAGGGCCGCTTCAACCGCGGCAAGCTGCTGCGCGATGCCGCCGTCGGCGAGCGCGGCGACGGCGCGCCCTCGCATGCCGACCTGACGGACGCCTACACGCCCAGCTTCGGCCTGATGGGCCACGAGTCGCTGATCATGCAGCAGAGCGACATCGGCGCCATTGCCGACAGCGTGAAGGACTGCCTGCGCTGCGGCAAGTGCAAGCCCGTGTGCGCCACGCACGTGCCCCGCGCCAACCTGCTCTACAGCCCGCGCAACAAGATCCTGGCCACCTCGCTGCTGGTGGAGGCCTTCCTCTACGAGGAGCAGACGCGCCGCGGCGTCTCCATCAAGCACTGGGAGGAGTTCGAGGACGTCGCCGACCATTGCACCGTCTGCCACAAGTGCTTCAACCCCTGCCCGGTGAAGATCGACTTCGGCGACGTGACGATGAACATGCGCAACCTGCTGCGCAAGATGGGGCAGAAGAGCTTCCGGCCGGGCAACGCGGCCGCGATGCTGATGCTCAACGCCACCAACCCGCAGACGATCAAGCTCATCCGCGCCGGCATGGTGGGCCTGGGCTTCAAGGCGCAGCGGCTGGCCGCCGACCTGCTGGGCGGCCTGGCGCGGCGCCAGACCAGCCAGCCGCCCGCCACCACCGGCGGCCCCGCGCCGGTGAAGGAGCAGGTGATCCACTTCGTCAACAAGAAGCTGCCGGGCGGCCTGCCCAACCGCACCGCGCGGGCGCTGCTGGACATCGAGGACAAGGACTACGTGCCCATCATCCGGGATCCGAAGGCCACGTCGTCGGAGTCGGAAGCGGTGTTCTACTTCCCCGGCTGCGGCTCGGAACGCCTCTTCTCGCAGGTGGGCCTGGCCACCCAGGCCATGCTCTGGCATGCGGGCGTGCAGACCGTGCTGCCGCCGGGCTACCTGTGCTGCGGCTACCCCCAGCGCGGCTCCGGCCAGTTCGACAAGGCCGAGAAGATGATCACCGACAACCGAGTGCTGTTCCACCGCGTGGCCAACACGCTGAACTACCTGGACATCAAGACCGTGGTGGTCTCCTGCGGCACCTGCTACGACCAGCTGCAGAGCTACCAGTTCGACAAGATCTTCCCGGGCTGCCGCATCATCGACATCCACGAGTACCTGCTCGAGAAGGGCATCCGCCTCGAAGGCTCGGGCGGCTACCTCTTCCACGACCCCTGCCACTCGCCGATGAAGCTGCAGGACCCGATGAAGACGGTCAAGGCGCTGGTGGGCGACCAGGTGCGCAAGTCCGAGCGCTGCTGCGGCGAATCGGGCACGCTGGGCGTGACGCGGCCCGACATCTCGACCCAGGTCCGCTTCCGCAAGGAGGAGGAGCTGCGTCGCGACGAGGCCGCCCTGCGCGCCACGGGCGCGGTGCCGGCCCAGGGCCCGGTGAAGATCCTGACCAGCTGCCCGAGCTGCCTGCAGGGCCTCACCCGCTACGGCAACGACCTCACGAACGGCCTGCTGGAGGCCGACTACATCGTCGTCGAGATGGCCCGGCACATCCTCGGCCCCGACTGGATGGCCGATTACGTGCGGGCCGCCAACGCCGGCGGCATCGAGCGCGTGCTGGTGTGACCGCCGCGCCTGCCCCTGCCGGGCAACGGGTGGCTGGCTGCCCGCTGTGCGAGGGGCCGGGCGGCCGCCTGGTTCACCAGGGTGCGCGCTGGCGCGTCATTCACGCGCAGGAGCCCGGCTTCCCGGGCTTCTACCGCGTGGTGTGGACGGATCACGTCGCTGAGTACTCGCAGCTCGACGCGTCGGACCGCAGCGCCTGCATGGACGCCGTGGCCGAGGTCGAGCGCGCCCTGCTGCGTCACCTGGCCCCGGCCAAGGTCAACCTCGCCGCCCTCGGCAACATGGTGCCGCACCTGCACTGGCATGTGGTCGCGCGCTTCGACTGGGACAGCCGATTCCCGGCGCCGCTGTGGGCGCCGGCCGTGCGGGAGCCGGCCGCGGCCGCGCTGTCGGCGGTGGAAGCCCGGCTGCCCGCGCTGGAGGCCGAGCTGGGCGTGGCCCTGGCCGGGCTCGAAAATCGCACGGCGGCGTGAAATCCGCAACGCTGCACCCCCCGGCGGGTCGAAGCGGCTGGGTGGTGGGCGCGCGACCGTGTATAACCGCAAATGGTCAAGTGGATTCCGGCCTGGGCGCCGGCTACCGGAGGTTCGTCATGCATAGCGCAAAACAACACGGGTTCCGATTCGCGGCCCTGATCGCGGTACCCGTCATGCTGCTGGCGCAGGTCGCCCAGGCCCAGTCGGCGGGTGAAGTGGAGTTCTCACGCGGGGTCGGCTTCGCGCAGACGCCCGGCCAGACGCCGCGCACCCTCGGCAAGGGGATGACCGTCAAGGAGGGCGACCGTCTCACCACCTCCGACGGCGCCTCGGCCATCATCAAGCTGCAGGACGGCACCCGCATGACGGTGCGGCCCAACTCCGAGCTGGTGCTGCAGCAGTACCAGTTCAAGGAGAACGCGCCCGACAACAGCATGCTGATGCAGCTGGTGCGTGGCGGCTTCCGGGCCGTGACGGGCGTCATCGCCAAGAACTCCCCCAACGCGGCGCGGGTGCAGACCAGCACCGCCACCATCGGCATCCGCGGCACCGACTTCGACGCCCGCCTGTGCAAGGGGGATTGCGCCGGCGAGTCGGCCAAGGTGACCGACGCCGCCCGGCCGAACGCGCCGCTGGCCAGCGCCCGCATCATCAACTCGCAGGGCGAGATCTTCGCCACCGACGCCAAGGGCGACCGCCGCCGGGTGGTCGACGGCGGTGCCATCTACCCAGGCGACCTCATCGAGACCGGCGCCGGCTCGCAGGCCGTGCTCGCCTTCCGCGACGACACGCGCATCACGCTCGGCTCGCAGACGCGCTTCCGCGTCGACAACTTCGTGTTCGACGCCAAGAACGCCGGCGAAGGCCGCTTCCTGGCCTCCGTGCTGCGCGGCTCCGTGCGTGCCCTGACCGGCCTGATCGCCAAGGCCAACAACAAGAACGTGGGCTTTGCCACCGCCACCGCCACCATCGGCATCCGCGGCACGGGCTTCGACCTCAAGTGCACCGGCCCCTGTGCCTCCGAAGGCACGGGCGGCGGTGGCGCGCCTGCCCGCGGCACCACGACCAGCTCGATGGACCTGTGGGAACTGCACGCAGCACTGGCAGCGCAGGCCGAGGCCGGCAGCGCGGGCGCCAGCCCGACCGAGGCTGGCGGCAGCGGTGACGAAGCCGGCCAGAGCGCCCCCTCGGGCGAAGGCCTCACGCTGTGGACGTGGCTGGGCTCCATCGAGGTCGGCGGCGGCCAGACTGCCCTGCAGGTGCTCAATGCCGGGCAGGGCCTGTTCATTCCGCCGTCCGGCCCGGTGCAGCCCATCTTCCAGCAGCCGCAGATGGAAGGGCCGCAGCCCAACAACGTGCAACCGCCCCCGACGTTGTTTTCGAACGACAACAACGTGGGTGACGGTTCCGAGGGCCTGTTCGTCTTCGTGCGGGACGGCCACATCCAGATCGTGTCCGCCGGCCAGGTGCTGGATCTCGGCCGCGGCGAGGCCGGCTTCTCCGGCCCCAGCGGCAATGTGGGTCGCCCGAACCTGATCCCGAAGTTCATGGACTTCGACAACATCCCGCTGCCCACTTCCAACAATCCGCTGCTGAGCGCGATCCTCGGCGAGCAGGGCATCAAGAACAACCAGGTGCGTTGCCAGTAGGCCGTCAGCGGGTGACAAGCCGCGCACCCGGATGCGAGAATCGCACCGCAACAAGAACGTGAAGCGGCCCAGAAAATGAACCGACGCAACGATGTGCCGCGCCGCGCGCGGCGCGCATGGCTGGCCCTCCTGACAGTGGCCGCCGGCCCGGTCCTGGCCCAGAGCCCCGCGCCTGCCCCGGCGGCGCCGGCTGAAGCGCCCGCCCCGGCGGCGCCGGCCCTGCCGCCGAACCCGCCCATGGCCACGCCGGCGGCGCCCACCGTCTTTGCCATCCGCGGTTTCCAGGTCGAGGGCGACAACCCGCTCGGCGACGGCGAGACATCGCAGGTGCTCGCGCCCTTCCTGCGCGCCAACGCCACCATCGAAACCCTCCAGCAGGCCACCGCGGCACTGGAAACGGCCCTGCGCAACAAGGGCTTCGGCCTGCACCGCGTGGCCCTGCCGCCGCAGGAAGTCGGCGACACCGTCAAGCTCACCATCGTCACCTTCGCCATCGGCAAGATCGACATCGCCGGCGCCAAGATCTACGACGAGGCCAATGTCCGCCTCACCGTGCCCGAGCTGAAGGAGGGTGCCAGCCCCAACTTCAGGGTGCTCGCGGTGCAGACGGCCATCGCCAACGAAAACCCGAACAAGCAGGTCCAGGTGGGCCTGCGCGAGTCCGAGCAGCCCGACCGGATCGACGCCACGATCTCGGTGCGCGAGCAGAAACCCTGGACCCTGGGCGCCTCGCTGTCCAACGCGGGCTCCAAGTCCTCCGGGCGCGACCGCTTCACTCTCACCGGGGGCCACACCAACCTGTTCAACCTGGATCACCAGTTCCAGGGTGCCTACACCACCTCGTTCGAGAAGCCGGGCGACGTGCGGCAGATCGGCCTGCAGTACCGCGTGCCGCTCTACAAGCTGGGTGGCGTGCTCGGCCTGAGCTACACGCACTCCGACGTGGTGGGCAACTTCGGCACCTTCACCAGCACCGGCGCGGGCCATACGGCGGGCATCAGCTACACGGCCTACCTGCCGCCCGAGGGCGGGCGCCGCTCGTACGTGACCATCGCGCTGGACGACAAGGTCTTCGACGCCGCGCGCATCAACGACATCATCGTGCCCGGGGCGCTCAGCCGCCGCAGCCGGCCGCTGTCGCTGGGCTACACGGCCCGCACCGAATCCGACACGTCGGTCTGGGGCTACAACGCCGATCTCGCGTTCAACACCGGCTCGGGCAGCGGCAACACCCTGGCCGCCTACCAGAGCGAGGATCCCCGCATCGACACCGCCCGCTGGAAGGCGCTGCGTGGCGGCATCTACTACACCGCCCCCGCGTTCGAGAAGTGGCTGTGGGCGGCACGTGGCGCCTGGCAGTACAGCCCGGATGTCCTCGTCTCGGGTGAGCAGTTCGGCCTGGGCGGGCAGGGCTCCGTGCGCGGGACCGAGGTCGAGCGCCCGCTCTCCGGCGATCGCGGCCTGTCCGGTTCGCTGGAGCTGACCACGCCCGAGCTCGCCACCGGCCTGCGTGTGCTGGGCTTCGTCGACGCCGGCTGGATCGGCAACAACAACCCCACCTCGCTCGCCAAGCCCGGCAGCGACCGCGTGGCCAGCGTGGGCCTGGGCCTGCGCTACACCACCGGCGTGTTCGCGCTGCAGGCCGACTACGGCCGCATCGTGCTGGGCAGCAAGGTGCCGCTGACCGTGAACATGTCGGCCCCGCAGAAGGGTGACGATCGCCTCTATCTCAACCTGTCCGTGCGGTTCTAGCGGGCGGTGCCACGGCCGGCCGCATACACTTGCGGCATGGCTGCCACGCTGCAAGAGACTCCTACCCCCGAGGCCCTGACGCTGCACGCGCGCTCGCGCGTGCTGGAAATCGCCTTCGCCGACGGCGCCCGTTTCCGCATTCCGTTCGAGCTGATGCGCGTGTACTCGCCCTCGGCCGAGGTGCAGGGCCACGGCCCCGGCCAGGAAGTGCTGCAGACCGGCAAGCGCGAGGTCGAGATCGTCGACGTCGAGCCGGTCGGCAACTACGCCATCAAGCCGGTGTTCTCCGACGGCCATGACAGCGGCCTGTTCACCTGGTCCTACCTGCATCACCTGGGCGCCAACCAGGACGCGCTGTGGCGCGCCTATGAGGAGCGCCTCGCCGCGGCCGGCGTCGACCGCGATGCGCCCATGACCGAGCGCGCCGGTGGCGCCTGCGGTCACTGAACGTGACAGGGAAGGCCAGGACGATGAGCCAGACCCATTTCGGCTTCGAGACGGTGGACGAACGCGACAAGGCACGCCGCGTGCGGGGCGTGTTCGAGTCCGTCGCGCCGCGCTACGACCTGATGAACGACCTCATGTCGCTCGGGCTGCACCGCGCCTGGAAGGCCTACACCGTGATGGTGGCCGATGTGCGGCCTGGCCACCGCGTGCTGGACATCGCCGGCGGCACCGGTGACCTGGCGAGCGCATTCGCGCGGCACGCCGGCCCCAGCGGCCTGGTGGTTCACACCGACATCAACCCGGCCATGCTGGGCGTGGGCCGCGATCGCCTGCTCGACGCCGGCCAGGTGCTGCCCACGCTGGTGTGCGATGCCGAGCGGCTGCCCTTCGCGGACGCGTCCTTCGACCGCGTGAGCGTGGGCTTCGGCCTGCGCAACATGACCCACAAGGACAGGGCGCTGGCCGAGATGCACCGCGTGCTGCGCCCGGGCGGCAAGCTGCTGGTGCTGGAGTTCTCGCGCGTCGCGCAGCCGCTGCAGAAGGCCTACGACTGGTACTCCTTCAACGTGCTGCCCCGCCTGGGCCGGCTGGTGGCCGGCGACGAGGCCAGCTACCGCTACCTTGCCGAGTCCATCCGCATGCATCCGGACCAGCAGGCCCTCAAGGCCCTGATGCAAGAAGGTGGTTTCGGTCATGTGGACTATCACAACCTCACGGCGGGCGTGGCAGCATTGCATGTTGGAATCAAGTGCTGAGCCGCGCCGGCGCGCGGAGGAGGGCAAGTCGATGACGAAGCTGGGGACGCTGCTGCTGGCCCTGACGCTGGTGTTGGGTGCGGCGGATGCCGACGCCGCGCGCCGCCTGGGCGGCGGCGGCTCGGTGGGCCAGCAGTCGTCGAACGTGGCCCGTCAGCCCGCGTCGCCGCAGCCCGCGGCACCGCAAGGGCAGCCCGCCAATGCGACGGCTGCGCAGCCGTCTCCGGCCGTGAATGCGGCCACCGCGCAGGCCGCGCCGCGCAGCCGCATGGGCGGCCTGCTGGCGGGCGCGGCCGCCGGGCTGGGCCTGGCGTGGCTGGCCCACTCGCTGGGCTTCGGTGAGGCGTTCGCCCAGTTCCTGCTGTTCGGGCTGCTGGCCCTCGTGATCATGGTCGTGGTCGGCCTGGTGCTGCGGGCGCGGCGCGGCGCGGGGCGTCCGGCAGCCGGGTACGCGCTGCAGGGCGCAGGCGCCGAGGCGCCGCTGGAGCCGCGTCAGTACAGCCCCGACAAAGTGGGCAACGATGCCTCGGCCCGGCCCTGGGAGCGGTCCAGCATGGCCTTCGACGCCGGCCAGTACGCCCCCCCGGGCGGCTGGCGCGCGGCCTCCGGTTCCGAGCTGGCGCCCGGCTGGGGCGTGCCCGAGGGCTTCGACACCGAGTCCTTCCTGTCGGCGGCCCGGCGTCACTTCATCACCCTGCAGGACGCCTGGGACCGCTCGGACATCCCCTTGCTGCGCAGCATGATGACGGATGCCATGCTGGCCGAGATCCAGGTGCAGCTCGCCGAACGTGATCGCCATGCGGCGGAGCCGAACCGCACCGAGGTCGTCATGCTCGAGGCCCGGCTGCTCGGCATCGAGGACCTGGGCGCCGCCTACATGGCCAGCGTCGAGTTCTCCGGCATGATCCGCGAGGAACCCTCCGCCGGGCCCAGCCCGTTCCGCGAGGTGTGGAACATGACCAAGCCCCGCGACGGCTCCACCGGCTGGCTGGTGGCCGGCGTGCAGGCCCTGCAATAGCAGCAGGCCCGTTCCGGCGGGCCTTTGTCATCAATAATCCGGGGCATGGTGCGTCGTGACGTTGAGGAAGGACTGATCCCCGCGGGGGGAGGACCGACCTTGGCTTGCTGCGCCACTCCAACGGGTGAAAGTCCCGTCCCGGTAGGCGTCGGTGCGCCGGGTAGCAG
>NZ_JAYRZR010000081.1:0-18549 GCF_041916345.1 Ramlibacter sp. | reverse complement strand
ATTCCACGCGCGCCGGGCGAGATCCTGCTGGTCTGCAGCGCCGACTTGCTGGCCGCCACGCTGAAGCGACTGTCGATGTTCGTCCTGCGGTCCAAGGTCAAGATCACCGATGCCAGCGCGGCGTGGCGACTGGCCGGCCTCGCCGGGGACGCGGCCACTGCCGCCTGGCCCGAGGCCGCCGAGCCCTGGCAGCTGCGCACGGACGGCCCGGCCGCGCTGGTTCGGCTGCCCGCCGCGGACGGCGTCCCGCGCGTGCTGTGGGCGGCCCCGGCCGACACCCCGGTGCCCACCGGGCCGACGCTCGACGAAGCCCTGTGGCGCTGGGGCGAGGTACGCAGCGGCGTCGCCACGCTGGCCGCGCCGGTGAGCGAGGCCTTCGTGCCGCAAATGCTCAACTACGAGTCGGTGGGCGGCGTGAACTTCAAGAAAGGCTGCTACCCCGGCCAGGAAGTGGTGGCGCGCAGCCAGTTCCGCGGCACCCTGAAGCGTCGCGCATTCGTGGTCCATGCCGACGCGCCGCTGGCCGTGGGGCAGGAGGTTTTCCAGGCCGCCGATCCTGAACAGCCCGCCGGGCTCATCGCGCAGGCCGCACCGGCGCCCGCCGGCGGCTGGGACGCCATCGCCAGCCTGCAGCTCGCGGCGGTCGAGGCGGGGGGGCTGCATGCCGGGGCCGCCGACGGCCCGGCCCTCACGCTGCTGCCCCTGCCCTACCGCTTGCTGGAAGACGTCTGAGCGGCCGACGCCGCGCCGGCCGCCGGTGCGGCCAGTTGCGAGCGGTACTCGGCCGGGACCTGCTGCAGCACGGCAGGCCGGTCCTGCGGTGCGGCGGCGGCCAGCGAGCGCCGGAAGTAGTCCAGCGCGCGGGCCGGATCTTTCAGTTCCTGCGCGTACAGCACGCCGAGCTGCAGGTAGGCGCGTGGCCGCGACTCCGGCCATTCGGCCGCGCGCAGCGCCAGCGCCTTGACGGCGGTGTCGAAATCCTTCGCGCGCCACGCCAGGATGGCCAACGCATTCACCAGGTCCTGGTCCTGCCGGCCCTCGGCCAGCGTGCGCCGCGCCAGGGCCATCGCCAGTGGCTCGTCGCCGCGCCGGCTGAGCAGCACCACCTCCAGCGAGCGCACGGCCGGCGCATCCGGCTGCAGGCGCCGTGCGCGCTCCAGGTAGGCCCAGGCCTTGGCATGCTCGCCGATCGACGAGTAGCCGCGCGCCACGTTGCTGATGATCGCCACCACGTAGGGCCGGGAGCTGAGCACGCTGTCCCAGATCCAGATGGCGTTGGCCCAGTCGCCCCAGCGGCCCAGCTCGTCGGCGATGATGGGCGTGATCTTGCGGTAGTGCGGGTTGATGGCGATGCCCTCGCGCGCGAGCTGCAGCATCTCGTCGCGTGACTTCGCGTAGCTCGGGTCCAGCGGCCGGCCCGACGCGGTGAGGGTGAGCGCGATCTTGGCGGCACGCACCAGCTTGCGCTCGCACTCGGCGGCCTGCCAGGTGATGGCCAGCGCCAGGCCGATGGCCACGGCGTTCACGGCCAGCGCGCCCAGGGCGATGCGCGGGGACCAGCGCAGCGGCACCGCCAGCACGCGCAGGCTGTAGCCCAGTCGCGCGTCGGAAGCCGCCAGGCCGGCCAGGCACAACGCGAACAGCGCGCCCGTGCTGGCCATGCGCCAGGGAAAGCCCACGTTGCTCACCACCAGCAGGGCCAGCAGGCTGCACAGGAAAACCGCTCGCAGCACCTGTTCGTCCTGCTCGGGTGGATCCGCGGAGCGCCACACGCGGCGGCCGGCGGCGACGAGGTAGGCGAACAGCAGCAGCAGGAACACCCAGCCGACCAGGCCGTACTCGGCCATCAGCTGCAGGTACTCGTTGTGCACGTAGTAGTCGGTCTCCAGCTGGCTGCCGGCCGTCTGGTACAGCGGGATGCGGGCCTCCCAGGCGCCGGCGCCGACACCGGTGACGGGCCGGTCGGCGATGACGCGCATCGTGGCCTGCCACATGATCATGCGCGTGCCCAGCGACTCGTCGTCCGGCCGGATGGAGGCCGTGCGCAGCAGACCACGCTCGATGCCGGTGCGGCCGCGTTCCTCTTCCAGGATCTTGGCGTTCTGACTCGGGATGGCGCCCAGCACGCCGACCGTGACCAGGAAGGCGGCCGCCGCCAGGCTGCGCATGCCGCCGCTCCAGCCGCCCCAGCCCAGGCGGGCGCGGCAGCGCCAGGCCATGAGCGGCAGCACCACCAGCACCTGCAGCCACATCGCCATCAGCGCGGCGCGGGTGCCGGTCATGAGGATCGACACCACCACCAGGCCGCTGCTGGCCGCGAGGATCGCCACCATCGCGCCCATCCGGGCGCGCGTCAGCAGCAACCAGCCAAAAGGCAGCGTGCACACCACGAACTCGGCGAAGAAGTTGCGGTTGACGAAGGTCGAGGCCGGGTTGGGCCCCTGCGGGAACAGGCCGAACGACGGCAGCAGGAACTGCAGCATGGCCCAAAGCGAGGCCACGGTGGCGCCGATGTGGATGCCCCAGGCGAGCATCGGCAGCCGCTCGCGGTTCATCGTGTTCAGGCCCAGCCAGGCGATGAGCGCGAAGACGAACCAGCGCACCGCCTCCACGCCGCCCAGGTAGGTGTGCGACCAGACCATGCTGCCCAGCGCGTAGGCCATCAGGGCGATGGGCAGCCACAGGATGCCGTGCCAGCGCAGCGGTTCGGCGCGGCCGCGCACCTGCAGCAGGAACAGCATCGCCGCGCCCAGCGCCGACGTGCCCACGATGATGGACTTCAGCGTGTCCTGCAGCATCTCCTCGTGCGGGACGCCGACGGCCGGGGCCAGGGCCATCATCAGCGCGAAGATCGGTACGGTCCAGTCGTCCCGCGTGACCTCACCCGGCAGGCCGCTCGCCGGCGCTGTCGCCGGCGACGCCGCGCGCGCAGCCGCCGCGGTCTCGGCCGCAGGGGTGGCCCCGGCGGCTGCCGCGGCCGCCCTGCGCTTGCGGGCCATGGCCTCAGTCGGCCAGCGGCAGGCCGCTGGTCATGGTGATGTGGGGAATGCCGGCTTCCTCGAAGGGCGCACCGGCGGGCCGGAAGCCCAGGCGCGCATAGAAGGGTTCGGCCGTGCGCTGCGCATGCAGGGTCAGCAGGTGGTCGCCGCGCGCAACCGCCACCGCGGCGAGGCTGCGCAGGACCTGTTCCCCCACGCCGGCACCCCGCATCACGCGATGCACGGCCATGCGGCCGACCTTGGCGGTGCCTTCGGCCGCGAGCAGCCGGCCGGTGGCAATGGGCTGGCCGAGCCGGTTGTACGCCACCGCATGCACCGCAGTCGCGTCCGCCTCGTCCCATTCCAGGTCCGCCGGGATACGCTGTTCCTCCACGAACACCTGCGTGCGGATGCGGCCGGCATCGGCGCCCAGCGTCTCCCAGTTGCCTGTGCGCACCTCCACCATCGATTCCCCGCGCTCGAAGCCCTGCAGCACCTCGCGCAGGGGCGCCGGCACCGGACGCGATGTCTGCGTGGCCGGATCGGCGAACACGTAGATCAGCTCGCCGGTGATCAGCAGTTCCTCGCCGCGGAAGATGGCGCCGACGAAGGTCATGGAGCTGTTGCCCACGCGGTCGCAGCGCAGCGCCACGTCCAGGCTGTCGTCCATGCGGGCCGAGGCCTGGAACTCCACCGCCGCCTTCTTGACGTAGATGTCGCCGCCGAGCTGGTGCATCGCTTCCTCGTACGGCAGCGCCAGCGCGCGCCAGTACAGCGACATGGCGGTGTCGAGATACATGAGGTAGTGGGCATTGAAGACGATCTTCTGCATGTCCACTTCCGCCCAGCGCACGCGCAGGCGGTGGAAGTACCGGAACTCGTTTCGTTTCATGCGTGCAGGGCCTGGCGCAGGGCGGCGGCGGCATCGGCATGCGCCTGCCTCGCCTCGGCGATGGCCCGTCCCATCTTGATGAACTCGTGCGTGACGCCCCGATAGATCTCCAGCGCCACCGGCACGCCCGCGGCCCGCAGTGTATCCGCGTAGGCGATGCCGTCATCGACCAGCGGGTCGCACTCGGCCAGGCCGATCCAGGCCGGTGCCACGCCGTCCAGATCGGGCGTGTTCAGCGGCGCGAAGCGCCAGTCCTCCCGGTCCGCCTCGTCGATGTAGTGGCTGAAGAAGTACTCGATGTGCGCCTGCTCCAGCACCAGGCCCTGCCCGTAGCGCTGATGCGACCGGGCCCGCGGATGGCCGGCGCAGCCCGGGTAGAACAGCAGCTGCAGACGCAGCGGCAGGCCCGCATCGCGCGCGAGCGTGGCGCAGACGGTTGCCAGCGTGCCGCCCGCGCTGTCACCGCCCACGGCGAGCCGATCCGCACGCAGGCCGAGTGCCGCAGCATGGCCCGCCAGCCACTGCATGGCATCCCAGGCGTCGTGCACCGCGGTCGGAAAGCGGTACTCGGGCGCCAGCCGGTAGGCCAGCGACAAGACGGCGCAGCCGGCCTGAAGCGCCAGTTCGCGGCACAGCGTGTCGTGCGAGGCGATGCTGCCGATCGTGAAGCCGCCCCCGTGGAGGTACATCAGCACAGGCAACGGGGAGGCCGCGTCGGCCGGTGCCGGCGCATACAGGCGCGCTGCCAGCTGCGCGCCGTCGCGCGCAGGCAGTTGCAGATCCTCCACCCGTGGCAACGCGGCCGCCGGCACCTCGAGCACGCCAGCACCTGCGTCGTAGGCCGCACGCGCCTGAGCAGGCGTCAGGTGGTGCAGGTGCGGGCGCCGCGAGCGCGCCATCCGCTCCAGCACGCCGCGCATGGCCGGCGTCAGTTCCGGAAACTGCGGCAGGAATCGGCTCGGATGCGCGGTCAGGGGACGGCCCTGGTGGAGGCGGCGGCGCCGCGGCTTACTTGAACTGCACGCTCACCGGCTGCGCGCCAGGCAGGCCGTCGTAGCGCACGGTCGCCTTCAGGCCGGGCTTGGGCGGCAGCAGCGGCGAGAACGAGCCGAGCGAGATCAGCTCGCCCGGCTGCATGGCCAGGCCTTCCTTGGCGAGCGCCTGGGCCAGCCAGACGACGGCATTGAGCGGATGCTCCAGGATGTCGCTGCCCTTGCCCCGGCCCAGCTCGGCGCCGGCACCGTCCTGCAGCACAACCGTCATGTCGCGCAGGCCGTTGAGCAGCGCGAAGCGCTCTGCGCGATACGCCGGCACGGTGATGGCCTGGCCGGCGACGCCCAGGCGGGCGCCGACGTTGATGGCGCTGATGGCCGGGCCATTCAGGCGCGGCGGGGCCTGCACCACGAGATCGGGCAGTTCGATGAAAGGGATGACCAGGTCGATGGCGTCGAGCACCTCCTCGGGCGTGCGGGCCTGGTTGATGCTGTCGGACTTGACGCGCACCAGCAGGTCGGCCTCGTACAGCGGGCGGGCGCCGAAGGCGGCCGGCACCTCGGCGCCGTTTTCCAGCACCATGCCTTCGAACAGCTTGCCCCAGACCGGCTTGTCGTAGCCGAAACGCTTCTGCACGGCGGGGTTGGTGAGCCCGGCCTTGTAGCCCACGACAGGGCCCAGGCGCAGCTCCAGCAGGGCCGTCACCTTGGCCCGGCTGCAGGCGCCGTCGGCCTCGCTCAGGCCTTCGGGGTTGGCGGCCGGCGTGCGGGCCATCACGGCATCGACCAGGGCCGAGGCCTGCTGGTCCGTCAGGCAGGCGGCCGGCGCTGCGCTGGCGGCTATCGCCAAAGCGACTGCGCAAGACAGCTGGATTGCTTTCATGGATGTCTCCTCGCTATACATTGTGGGAGGATCATCGTACAGCGCTTAACACCATGGCATTCATTTACTACGTCACCCAGATCCAGTTCGACTTCGGCGCCGTCAGCCTGCTGAAAGCCGAGTGCCAGCGCATCGGCATCACCAAGCCGCTGATCGTGACGGACCCCGGCGTCAAGGCCGCGGGCGTGCTGCAGAAGGCGCTGGACGCCCTGGCCCCCCTGCCCCACGCCGTCTTCGACCAGACCCCTTCCAACCCGACGGAAGCCGCGGTGCGGGCCGCCACGGCGATCTACAAGGCCGAAGGCTGCGACGGCCTGATCGCCGTCGGTGGCGGCTCCGCCATCGACTGCGCCAAGGGCGTGGCCATCGCCGCCACGCACGAGGGCCCGCTCACCCACTACGCCACCATCGAGGGCGGCTCGCCGCGCATCACCGAGCGCGCCGCGCCGCTGATCGCCGTGCCCACCACCAGCGGCACGGGCAGCGAGGTGGCGCGCGGCGCCATCCTGATCGTGGACGACCACCGCAAGCTGGGCTTCCACTCCTGGCACCTCGTACCCAAGACGGCGATCTGCGACCCGGAGCTCACCCTGGGCCTGCCGCCGAAGCTGACCGCCGCCACCGGCATGGACGCCATCGCGCACTGCATGGAGACGTTCATGGCCGCGGCCTTCAATCCGCCGGCTGACGGCATCGCGCTGGATGGCCTGGAACGCGGCTGGGCGCACATCGAGCGCGCCACCCGCGACGGCGGCGACCGCGAGGCGCGCCGCCAGCTGATGAGCGCTTCGATGCAGGGCGCCATGGCCTTCCAGAAGGGCCTGGGCTGCGTGCATTCGCTCTCGCACAGCCTGGGTGGCGTCGACCCGCGCCTGCATCACGGCACGCTGAACGCCATGTTCCTGCCGGCGGTGGTGCGCTTCAACGCCGAGGCGCCCTCGGTGCAGGCCGAGCACCGCCTGCAACGCATGGCCCACGCCATGGGGCTCGCCTCCGCCGGCGACATCCCCGAGGCCATCCGCGACATGAATGCCCGCCTGGGCCTGCCCGGCGGCCTGGCCGAGATGGGTGTCCAGGCCGACTGGTTCGCGAAGATCATCACCGGCGCCCTGGCCGACCATTGCCACAAGACCAATCCGCGCGAGGCGAGCGCGCAGGACTACGAGGCCATGCTGGCGGCTTCGATGTAGGCCGCGCCACGGGCGATCACGCCTCGCGGTCGCCCTCGGCAGCTTTCTCGCCAGCGCCTTTCGACAGTGCCTCAGGGTTTCCCGTAGGCTGGGGTGCAACCCCAGCAATCGCCCAGCGCGCCCCCACAAATCCCAGCGGCACCGCCACGGCCACCACCACCAGCACCGCGAACCGGGCGTCCAGGCCCGCCCCTCGCACGAGCGCCTCCAGCAACACCGCATTGAACGCATAGAGCCCGAGCGTCCACCCTGCGAAGCGCGCGAAGCCCTTCCCCGTGAGCCGTGTGCGGAAGGTGAACCGCGCGTTCGTCACCGCGCCATAGGCGATGCCCGCCGCATACGAGATCGCGTAGGCCAGCGTATGCGGCATCCATCGCAGCAGCGCCCAGTACAGCAGCAGCGTGAGCAGCGTGTTGGACGCGCCCAGCAGCACGAAGGTGACGAGTTGCCGGCGGGTCCGCACGACGGGGCTCAGAGTGCTTCCACCTGGCGCGCCTGGGCCTCGGGCGGCAGCGCCACGAAGGCCGCGAACTCGTCGGCCAGCTGCTCGCTGGCGCGCACGGCGGTGGTCCACGCCTGCATCCGCGCCTGCAGGTTCGGGCCGTAGTGCGGAAAGTCCTTGCGGTCCGGCAACTTGCCGTTCGGCAGCTGGCGCACCCAGTCCGCATCGGGCGCGAGCACCACCATGCTGTCGAGGAACGACGACGCGCGGTGCCGCCACTTGAGTCCCTTGTCCAGCCAGCCTGGTACCACCGCGCGCTGGAAGTGCGGGTACAGCACGATGGGCGAGGCCGCGCGCGGCGCGTAGTCCAGGTGCAGGTGGTAGTCAGTGATGCCGCCATCCCAGTAGGCCCCGGGCGGTGCGCCGGGAATGTCGTGGATGGCCTTCAGCACGAAGGGGATCGAGCAGCTCGCCTGCAACGCGGGCATGAAGTTGCCCTCCTCCAGCCGCACCTGGCGGGTGCGGTAGTCGCGCGTGGCGAAGGGCAAGGGCGCCGCGCGATCCGCGAGCGGGGCAGAGAACACCACGCGTTCCAGCCACGCGCCCATCGCCTTGCGATGCACCGTGTTGGCGAGGAAGGCCCCCAGGTAGCCCAATGGCGTGGCCACGCGATGCTCGCGCCCCAGCACATGCCGCCCGCGCGAGGTGACGATGTGCAGGCGGTAGCGCGGATGCCCCAGCACCTCGCCGATGCGGCCGCCGTAGAAGGCCTGCAGGTTCTGCCCGAAGCGCTCGGAGACATGCTCGGCCGTCGGCCCCTTGCGACCCGGCGGGACCTCGTAGTCCTGCGCGATGTAGTCGCGCTCCAGCCGACGGAAGGCCGTGATCGAATCCTCCAGGCAGGCCGTGGCCATGCGCCAGGCGCCAATGGAAGCCCCGATCAGATCCACCGGCTGCGACGCTTGCGGCAGCCAGGCGCCGAAGACGAACCGGTCCAGCGGCCCGAGGATCAGGCCCTTGGGGCCGCCTGCCGCAGCCGGGATGACACCGACGTCCTGCGGGCGCAGCCCGTGCTGCGCGATGTGCGCGCGTGCGAGCGGGCCGGCGTGGATGCGAAGGGCGGGCATGGCGGGTGCATTCTAGGCAGCGGGGGAGCCGCTGGGGTTGCACCCCAGCCTACAAAAGCCACGAAAGCCCATTGGCGGTCCTGGTAGGCTGGGGTGGAGCGCCAGCGCAACCCCAGCGATCCGCTACTTCCGCAAGCCCTGCAGCTTCGCGAACGCGCCCGCCATCGCCGTCTGCTGCGTAGCCGTCGAACGATCCCGCAGCCCCTGCTGCTGGCCGCGTCCCGCGCCCTCGAAGCGGTTCTCCCGCGGCCCGCCGGGCCGCGCGACCGGCGCGCCGAGCTTCATGGTGAGCGAGATGCGCTTGCGCGCCGCGTCCACCTCCAGCACCCGCACTTTCACGATGTCGCCGGTCTTCACCACCTCGCGCGCGTCGTTCACGAACTTGTGCGAGAGCTGGCTCACGTGGACCAGGCCGTCCTGGTGCACGCCCAGGTCGACGAAGGCGCCGAAGGCGGCCACGTTGCTCACGGTGCCTTCCAGCTCCATGCCGGGTTGCAGATCCTGGATGTCTTCCACGCCGTCGTTGAAGCGCGCAACCTTGAAGTCGGGCCGCGGGTCGCGTCCGGGCTTCTCCAGCTCGCCCAGGATGTCCTTCACCGTGATCACGCCGAACTGCTCGTTGGCGAACAGCTCGGGCCGCAGCTTCTTCAGCATGTCGGCGCGGCCCATGAGCGCCTGCACCGGCTGGCCGGCATGGGCCAGGATCTTCTCCACCACCGGATAAGTCTCCGGGTGCACCCCGGTCATGTCCAGCGGATTGTCACCGCCGCGGATGCGCAGGAAGCCCGCGCTCTGCTCAAAGGTCTTGGGACCCAATCCGCTCACCTGCAGCAGCTGCTGGCGGTTGCGGAAGGCGCCGTTGCTCTCGCGCCAGCGCACCACGGCACGGGCCACGGAGGGCGACAGGCCCGACACGCGCGCCAGCAGCGGCGCGCTGGCGGTGTTCAGGTCCACGCCCACCGCGTTCACGCAGTCCTCCACGACCGCATCCAGCGTGCGGGCGAGCTCGCTCTGGTTCACGTCGTGCTGGTACTGGCCGACGCCGATGGACTTGGGGTCGATCTTCACCAGCTCGGCCAGCGGGTCCTGCAGGCGCCGCGCGATGCTGGCGGCACCGCGCAGGCTCACGTCCACGTCCGGCATCTCCTGCGCCGCGAATTCGCTGGCGGAGTAGACCGACGCACCGGCCTCGCTCACCACCACGCGCTGCACGCCTTCCATGCCGATGGCGCCGAGCCGCTTTACCAGGTCGCCCGCCAGCTTGTCCGTCTCGCGGCTGGCGGTGCCGTTGCCGATGGCGATCAGGTTCACGCCATGCTTGCGTGCCAGCAGGCCCAGGGTGTGCAGCGAGCCCTCCCAGTCGCGCCGCGGCTCGTGCGGGTAGACGGTGGCCGTCTCCACCAGCTTGCCGGTGACATCCACCACCGCGACCTTCACGCCGGTGCGGATGCCGGGGTCCAGGCCCATCACCACGCGCGGGCCGGCCGGCGCGGCCAGCAGCAGATCGCGCAGGTTCTCGGCAAAGACCTTGATGGCCACCTTCTCGGCCTCTTCGCGCAGGCGCGTGAACAGGTCGCGTTCGGTCGACAGTGACAGCTTGACTCGCCACGTCCACGCCACGCACTTGCGTATCAGGTCGTCGGCCGGCCGCTTCGCATGACTCCAGCCGAGGTGCAGCGCGATGCGGCCCTCGGCCACCGAGGGCTGGCCCGGCTCGGGCTCCACCGGCAGCACCAGCTTCGCATCCAGCACCTCCTGGGCGCGGCCGCGGAACACGGCCAGCGCGCGGTGGGACGGCACGCGGCCGATCGGCTCGTCGTAGTCGAAGTAGTCGCGGAACTTGGCCACATCGGGGTGGTTCTCGTCCTTGCCGGTGGCCAGCTTGGACTTGAGCAGGCCTTCGTTCCACAGCCACTCGCGCATGGACTGCACCAGGGCGGGGTCTTCCGCCCAGCGCTCGGACAGGATGTCGCGCACGCCATCCAGCACGGCCGGCACGGTGGTGAAGTCCTCACCGCCCTCGCCCTTGGCGGGCTTCACGAAGGCCTGGGCCTCCACCTGCGGGTCCAACGAAGGATTGGCGAACAAGCGGTCGGCCAGCGGCTCGATGCCGGCCTCGCGCGCGATCTGGCCCTTGGTGCGGCGCTTCTGCTTGAAGGGCAGGTACAGGTCTTCCACCTCCTGCTTGGTCGGCGCGGCCTCGATGGCGGCGCGCAGTTCGGGCGTGAGCTTGCCCTGCTCCTCGATGCTCTTGAGCACCGCCGCGCGGCGCTCCTCCAGCTCCCGCAGGTAGGCCAGCCGGGCCTCCAGTTCACGCAGGTGCGTGTCGTCCAGGCCGCCCGTGGCCTCCTTGCGGTAGCGGGCCACGAACGGCACGCTCGCGCCCCCGTCCAGCAAGTCCACCGCGGCGCGCACCTGCGCCTCGTTGACCTTCAGTTCGGCAGCGATCTGCCGGATGATTTTCTGCATGCTTCCCTGATGATCGGATCGCGAAAGCGCGCGAGTTTGCCACAGGGCGCGGGGCCATCAGCCGCCCGGTCCGGCGGCCGCCTCAGCCCTCGTCGAACAAGCCTGGCTGCGGACCGAACCGCGCGCGCTCCAGCTCCAGCAGACGCAGCTTGGTCCGCGTGCCACCAGGGGCCGAGAAGCCGCCCGATGCGCCGCCGGCGGCCAGGATGCGATGGCAGGGCACCACGGGCGCGAAAGGGTTCTGCCCCAGCGCCTGGCCCACGGCCCGGGCGGCCGCCGGGTCGCCCAGCGCGCGCGCCAGCTCGCCATAGGTTCGTGTCTGCCCGGGCGGGATGGCCCGCGCCAGCTCGTACACGCGGCGATGGAAGTCCGGCACGCGCTGCAGCGCCAGCGGCACGTCACGCAGGTCATCCGGCGCGCCGGCCATCACGGCGCGGATGCGGTCGATGATCGATGCCACCCAAGGCGGCGGGGTGGCCTCCGGCGTGCCGGGGAAGTGCCGCTGCATGCGCGCACGAAGAGCGGCGGATGTCGGGCTGGGCAGCTGCACCGCCTGCAATGCATCGCCTGACCACGCCAGGGCACAGTCGCCCACTGGCGTCTCGAAGAGGCAGAAGCCCTCTGCCCCGCCCATGTCAACCGCCGTTTCAGGCCGCGTCGGCCGCGCGCAGCACGTAGCCAATGCGCGGGAAGTGCACGTGCACCGTGCCCGCGCGCTCGTCGGTGCGGCGCAGGCTGTAGTGGGTGCGCGTGGCCGCGATCAGCTCGCCCTCGGTGGCCTCGGGGCCGAAGGACTCGGCCGCGATGGTCACGCGGCTGCCCAGCGGGATGCCGTGGTCGTCCTGGAAGGCACTGTCGACCAGCCAGTTGCTGCCGGCGGGGCGCGGATCCGCCGCGCGGGCGATGGCGATCGCGTCGTCCGAGCCCAGCTTGCTGAACGCGCCGTGGCCAATGGCCGCCATGCGGTCGGCCCATTCGGTGACCGAGGGCGTGGCCTGCAGGATGCCGGCCATGGGCGGCACCTGGGTGCGCGTGAACCAGATCGGGTGGTAGGCCGCGAAATCGGCCACGCAGGGCTCGGCGCCGAACAGGTAGTCGTGCTCGTCGGTCATGTGGGCCAGCCGCCGCAGGTAGGACCGATAGGCCGAGGTGGCATCACCCGGGCGCAGGCGCAGCATGCCGCCGCTCATGGCCTTGCGGTCGTCGCCGAAGGCCTTGGCCTGCTCGGGCCCGCCGAAGAGCTGCACGGCCATCTTCGGCTGCAGGTTGTAGGCCATGGCGGCCCAGAACAGCGTGCTGTCGGCCCACTGGGCGAACACGCGCGACACGCCTTTCAAGTGCGCGGGATACAGGGCCGGCTCGGGCCGCATGTGCTCCAGCACGTCGCAGATGAGCGCAGTATCGCAGTAGATGTCGGCGCCGATCTGCAGGAAGGGCGTGCGGCGGTAGCCGCCGGTGAGCGCCACCACGTCGGGCTTGGGCATCACCGGCGGGATGCGCACCGACTTCCAGGGCAGCTTCTTGTGCCCGAGCACCAGCCGCACCTTCTCGGAGAACGGCGAGCTGGGGTAGTGATGCAGGATCAGGTCGTCCAGCGGCGGATTCATGGTCGGCTCCTCAGTTCGGCATCGCGCGCGCGATGATGGCGTCGAAGTCGCAGCCGGCCCCGAGCGTGCCGAAGGTGTGCCCCCATTGGCCCGCGAGGCGCGATTCGCAGAAGGCCGCGAACACCCCTGGCGGCGCGGACTGCGCGAGCAGCGCCGCCTGCACGGCCAGCGCCACATCCTGCGCCAGGCGCCGCGCTTCCATCTCGGTAGCCATCTCCTCCACGCGGGTCGGCAGGCTGGCCGCCAGGCGATCCAGGGCGGGATGCTGGCCGCGTGCGGGGGCGAGCTCGTGGGCCAGGGCCGCGGCGGCATCCGCCTTGCGCAGCGCCCGCAACAGATCCAGCGCCATGATGTTGCCCGCGCCCTCCCAGATGCTGTTGAGCGGCATCTCGCGGTACACGCGCGCCATGATGCCCTGGCCACCCTCTTCCACGTAGCCGTTGCCGCCCATGCACTCCATCGCCTCCTGGGCGAAGACGCTGCCGCGCTTGCAGATCCAGAACTTGGCGATGGGCGTGAGCACGCGGGCCATCACGGCCTCATGCGGGTCATCACGTCGGTCGAAGGCGCGGGCCAGCCGCATCGACAGGGCCGTGGCGGCCTCGCTCTCCAGGGCCAGATCGGCCAGGACGTTGCGCATCAGCGGCTGCTCGATCAGGCGCTTGCCGAACGCGCTGCGCTGCGCGGTGTGGTTCAGCGCCAGGGCCAGCGCCTGGCGCATCAGGCCGCTGGTGCCCAGCGCGCAGTCCAGCCGGGTCATGGTGCCCATCTCCAGGATCTGCGGCACGCCCCGGCCCTCTTCGCCGACCAGCCAGGCGGAGGCCTCGTGGAACTCCACCTCCGAACTCGCATTGGCCTTGTTGCCCAGCTTGTCCTTCAGCCGCTGCACGCGCAGCGCATTGCGGCTGCCGTCGGGCAGCACGCGCGGCAGGAACAGGCAAGACAGGCCGGATGGCGTCTGCGCCAGGATCAGGAACGCATCGCACATCGGCGCCGAGAAGAACCACTTGTGGCCGGTGACGCGGAAGCGCGCGCCCCAGGCATCGGTGCCATCGGCCACCGCCTGCGTGGTGTTGGCCCGCACGTCCGAGCCGCCCTGCTTCTCGGTCATGCCCATGCCCATGGTCACGCCCGCCTTCTGGGCGAAGGGCTTGAGCGCGGGGTCATAGGCCCGGCTGGTGAGCCGGGGCGCCCAGTCCGCGTGGATGGCGGCATTGGCACGCAGGGCTGGCGTGACCGCGTAGGTCATGGAGATGGGGCACAGGATGGAGGGCTCCAGCTCGGTGAAGAGCATGAAGCCCGCCGCGCGCAACACATGCGGCGACGGACCCTCACCCGCCCAGGGCGTGCCGTGCAGGCCGGCCTGCGCCGCCGCCGCCATCAGCGCGTGATAGCTGGGGTGGAACTCCACCTCGTCCTGCCGGCGACCGAAGCGGTCGTGGCTGTGCAGCACCGGCGTGAAGGTGTTGGCCAGCCGCGCATGCGTCTGCATGGCCTCCGAGCCGAGCAGCCCGCCGAGTGATTGCAGGCTGCCGGTGTCCAGCGCGGGGGCGTTGAGGCGCAGCGCGTCCTGCAGGGCCCGGTTCGTGGTGAACAGGTTGTAGTCCACCAGCGGTTCGGGCTGGTTGAACACCTCGTGCGTCAGCAGTTCCGGCATGGTGGGTCTCCTTCCCGTGCGGCACGAAGGCCGCTGAAATCAGATCAGCTTGACCAGCTGCTTGCCGAAGTTGCGGCCCTTGAGCATGCCCAGGAAGGCCTCCGGCGCGCTGGCCAGGCCCTCGGCCACGGACTCGCGCGGGCGCAGCTTGCCGCTGCCCACCAGCATGCCCAGTTCCTTCAGCGCCTCGGGCCACACTTCCATGTGCTCGCTGACGATGAAGCCTTCCACCTTCATGCGGTTGACCAGGATGAGCTGCGGATAGGCCATCGGGATCGGCTGGCCATCGTAGCCGGCGATCATGCCGCACATGGCGATGCGGGCGAAGGCGTTCATGCGCAGCATGACGGCATCCAGGCACATGCCGCCCACGTTCTCGAACAGGCCGTCCACGCCGTTCGGCGCGGCCTCGCGCAGCGCCTTCGACAGGCTGTACGCATCCTGGTGCTGCTTGTAGTCGACGCAGGCGTCGAAGCCCAGCTCCTCGGTCACGTAGCGGCACTTGTCCGGGCCGCCGGCCAGGCCCACCGCGCGGCAGCCGCGCGCCTTGGCCAGCGCGCCCAGTGCGCTGCCCACCGCGCCGCTGGCGGCACTCACCACCACGGTCTGGCCCGGCTTCGGGTCGATGATCTTCACCAGGCCGTACCAGGCCGTGACGCCCGGCATGCCCACGGCGCCCAGGTAGTGCGACAGCGGCACGTGGGTGGTGTCCACCTTGCGCAGCATGCCGGCCTGGTCCGCCGGGACCACGCTGTATTCCTGCCAGCCGCCCATGCCGACCACCTTGTCGCCCACGGCGAACTTCGGGCTGCGGCTTTCCACCACCTCGCCCACCGTGCCGCCCTGCATCACCTGGCCCAGTGGCTGCGGCTGCGCGTAGCTCTTGGCGTCATTCATGCGGCCGCGCATGTACGGGTCCAGGCTCAGGTAGTGGTGGCGCACCAGCACCTCGCCCTCGTTCAGGGCGGGCGTCTCGCTCACCACGAGCTTGAAGTTGCTGGCAACGGCCTCGCCCTGCGGGCGGTTGTCGAGCAGGATCTGCTGGTTCTGGGGCATGGAAATCTCTCCTGGGAGTCTGGGTGCCCGCTTCATGCGGGCGTGGCATCAACCTGGGCGGCGCCCGGGCGCTTGACGTACTTGAAGGTGCCGGCGGCATGGGCGCACGCCCGGCCCTCGGCGTCGTAGATCGTGCCTTCGGCAAAGGCCATGCTGCCGGTGCGGTGCATCAGGCGGCCCTTGCCCTCCAGCCGGCCGCGGCAGGCCTGCATGAAGGTGGTCTTCATTTCGATCGTGATCACGGCCAGATCGGGGCCGATGCTGCGCGAGGCAGTGGCCAGCGTCACGTCGAGCAGCGTCATGATCGCGCCGCCGTGCACCATGCCCAGGTGGTTCAGGTGCTCGGGCTTGGGGCTGTAGGCCAGGTGCGATTCGCCCCCGCCGTACGCCACCATCTCGAAGCCGAGATGGTGGACGAAGGGGATGTCCTTGCCGAAGAAGAACGGGGTGTCCATGCAGGCCGTCGAGAGGGGGTGATCAGCCGCCGGCGAGCACGCTCACGCCGCCATCCACCGCCAGCCACTGGCCGGTGATGTGCTTGCCGGCGTCCGAGGCGAACAGCAGCGCGGTGCCTTTCAGATCCTCGTCGTCGCCCAGTCGGCGCAGCGGCGCGTGCGAGGCCATCTTCTCCTCGCCCACCTGCTCCAGCAAGCCCTTGGTCATCTTGCTCGGGAAGAAGCCGGGGCAGATGGCGTTGACGTTGATCGCGTGGCGTCCCCACTCGCAGGCCAGGGCCTGGGTGAAGGTGATGACCGCGCCCTTGGAGGTGTTGTAGGCCACGGTCTGCATCTCCGGCGGGTTGCCGCCCAGCCCGGCGATGGAGGCGATGTTGATGATGCGGCCCTGGCGGCGCGGGATCATGCACTTCTTGGCCAGGTGCTGGCTCAGGATGAAGTAGCCGCGGATGTTGAGGTTCATCACCTTGTCCCAGGCTTCCACCGGGTGGTCTTCGGCCGGAGCCCCCCAGGCCGCGCCCGCGTTGTTGACCAGGATGTCCACGTCGCCCATGCGGTGCAGGGTTTCGTCGGCCAGGCGGCGGATGTCTTCCTCGCGTGAGCAATCGGCGGCGATCCAGCGCGTGTCGATGCCGGCCGCCTGCAGCTCGGCTGCGGCCTCCTCCAGGTCGCCCGCCTTGCGGGAGCTGAGCATGATGCGGGCGCCGGCCTCGCCCAGTGCCTGCGCGATCTGCAGGCCCAGGCCGCGCGAGCCGCCGGTGACGAGCGCGGTGCGGCCTTCGAGGTTGAACAGTTGCTGGACGGTGCGGGTCATGCGCAAGGTCTCCTACGGGCGTTGGTCAGGGATCAGAATGCGTCTTCCGGCATGCCGGCGCAAGTGAGGTCTCGGGTTTCCACCACCTTCAGCCACGCGCTGATCTTCGGCAGCTCATAGTGGAAAAAGTAGCGCGCGGCGCGCTGGCGGCCTTCGAGCGCCGGCGACGCGGCTGCGTCATGCGTGGTGGCGAGCACGTCCAGCCAGATCCACGCGATGACCAGGTGCCCGAAGGCCTGCATGTAGGGTACCGCATTGGCCAGCGCCTGCGCGGGGTCGCCCGCCGACCAGGCGGCGCGGGTGGCGGCGCCCACGCGCTGCAGGGCCTGGCCCAGCGCATTGGCGTGCTCGGCCAGCGCGGGCTGCTGGATCGCGCGTTCGATCGTCGCGTTGATGCGCCCGGCCAGCAGCGTGAGGCCCTTGCCACCCTCCATCACCACCTTGCGGCCCAGCAGGTCCGCGGCCTGGATGCCGTGCGTGCCCTCGTGGATCATGTTCAGGCGGTTGTCGCGCCAGTACTGCTCCACCGGGAAGTCACGCGTGTAGCCGTAGCCGCCGTGGATCTGGATGGCCAGCGAATTCGCCTCCAGGCAGAACTCGCTCGGCCAGCTCTTGGCCACGGGCGTCAGCACCTCCAGCAGCAGCCGCGCGTCGTCGGCCGCCTCGGGCGTGCCGGTGTGCTGCTCGTCCACCAGCCGCGCGCAGTACAGCAGCAGCGCCAGCGCGCCCTCGCCGTACGACTTCTGCGCCAGCAGCATGCGCTTGATGTCGGCGTGCTCGATGATGCGCACCTGCGGCTGGGCGGCATCCTTGCCCGCGGGCCCCACCGGCCGGCCCTGGGGCCGGTTCTTCGCATAGTCGAGCGAGGCGTAGTAGCCCGCGAGGCCCAATGCCGTGGCGGCGAGGCCGATGCCGATGCGTGCCTCGTTCATCATGTGGAACATGCAGCGCAGGCCCTCGCCCGGCCTGCCCACGAGGTAGCCGATGGCGCCGCTCGCGCCGCGCACCGGGTACTTGCCTTCGCCGAAGTTCAGCAGCGTGTTGGTGGTGCCGCGCCAGCCCAGCTTGTGGTTCAGGCCGGCCAGCGCCACATCGTTGCGTTCACCGGTCAGGGCGCCTTCGGTGTCCACCAGCTTCTTCGGCACGATGAAGAGCGAGATGCCCTTCACGCCGGGCACCAGCTTGCCATCCGGCCCCGGGATCTTGGCCAGCACCAGGTGGATGATGTTCTCCGACAGCTCGTGCTCGCCGGCGGAGATCCACATCTTGTTGCCCTTGAGGCGGTAGCGGGGGCCGAGCGGATCACTCTCGAAGTCCGCGCCGTCGGGTGTGGCGCGCGTGGCCACGTCCGACAGGGATGATCCGGCCTGCGGCTCCGACAGGCACATGGTGCCGGAGAAGCGGCCGTTGAATTCGTTGAGCGCGAAGACCTGCTTCTGCAGATCGGTGCCGTGGGCCATCAGCAGGTTCGCGTTGCCCACGGTGAGCAGCCCGCCGCCGATGCTGACCGACGCGGTGGCGAAGAAGGTGCCGGCCGCGGCCTCCAGCGTGTAGGGCAGCTGCATGCCGCCGATGGCGTAATCCTGCGCGGCGCTCAACATGCCGGATTCGGCGTAGGCGTTCCACGCTTCCTGCGTGGCCTGCGGCAGCACGACGCGCAGGCCGCCCTGCCCGTCGTCCACCGCCTTCGGCTCCTCGACATCCACCAGGCGGTTGAACGGCGCGTACTTCTCGCGCGCGATGCGCTCGCAGGTGTCCAGCACCGCGTCGAAGGTCTCGCGCGAGTGGTCGGCGAAGCGCGGCCGCGCGTTCAGGCGGTCGGCCTGGAGCCAGTCGTAGAGGAGGAAGTCGAGCGTGGGGCGGAGGGACATGGAGGGCTCCGGGGTAGTCGGTGGGAAACGCTGATAGGGGTAGGAAAGGGCCAAGGCCCTCCCCTCCCTCCGAACCGTACGTGCAGTTCTCCCGCATACGGCTCTCCGGTCGAGAG
>NZ_JAYRZR010000080.1:0-18855 GCF_041916345.1 Ramlibacter sp. | reverse complement strand
AGTCGGGAGGTGAACGCTTGCGCGACGAAACGCTGGGGTTGCGCTGCGCTTCACCCCAGCCTACGAACTCCGGGCTATGGCTGTTCCCGTAGATCCTATGACTGGTTGTGAGCCGAGTTGCGTGGGAGTTCTTATCATGGAGATTCGACCCAACCATGAGAGGAGCTACCCATGCAATCGACTCACGAGATCAATGGTAAGGCTGTTTTGGCGCTGTCGCTGGAGCTCAGCGCGGCCAGCTGGAAGAGTGCGCTGACGGATCTGCGACGCAAGCAGCCCTCGGAGCACACGTTCCGCGCGGTGACGCCAGGCGGGCGGCTGCAGGAGGTGGTGCAGTGCGTCGAGCGGCTGCAGGCCAAGTGGGAGCTTCCCCCGGACTGCGAAGTGTGGGTGCTCTACGAGGCGGGACAGGACGGCTTCTGGATTGCCCGGGCTCTGAGCGCACGGGGCTGGCATGTGGTGGTGGCCGATCCGGCCAGCATTCCGGTGGCGCGGCATGCGCGGCGCGCCAAGACCGACCGGCTCGATGCGAAGCTGCTGCTCGACAGCCTGCTGGGCTGGCTGCGCGGGGAGACCAGCCGGTTGCACGTGGTGCAAGTCCCGAGCGAGGACAGCGAGGCCCGGCGCCAGCTCAGTCGCGACCGCGGGGAGCTGCAAAAGGAGATTGGCCAGCACCGCAACCGCATCAGGAGCCTGCTGCGCACGGAGGGGTGCTGGGATGCGCTCGAAGGCGATGATCTGGCCGCGCGGCTGGACGAGCTGCGCAACGCGCAGGGCGAGCGCCTGTCGCCGCCGCTGCAGCAGCGGCTGCTGCGCGAGGTGCAGCGCTTGCAGTTCGTGCAGCAGCAGTTCAAGGAACTGGAGAGGACCTTGCTGCAGCAGCTGCCCGAGGCGCTGCAGCGGTGCATCGCCCAGCTGGCCCAGCTCAAGGGCGTGGGCTGGGTGGGCGCCACACGGCTGGTGCTGGAGCTGTTCTGGCGCGACTTCCACAACCGCCGCCAGGTCGGCAGCTGCGTGGGGCTGGTGGCACAACCCTACGACAGCGGCGCCAGCAGGGTTGACCAGGGCATCAGCAAGCAGGGCAACCGACGGGTACGCGCGCTGCTCATCGAGATGGCCTGGATGTGGCTGCGCTACCAGCCCGACAGCGCCATTGCCCGATGGTTCGCCCAGCGCACGGCCGCGCAGGCGGCCAACAAGCGTGGCAAGCGCATCGCCATCGTGGCCGTGGCCAGGCGACTGGTCATCGCCCTTTGGCGCTACCTCAAGGACGGCCTGCTGCCCCAGGGCGCCGCACTCAAGGCCGCCTGACCAAGGCATCGACCCCCGAAAGCCACAGACCCCAACAGCCGTCACCAGGAAAGGACTCGCGCGGCCCGCAAGCAGCAACCGGTGAATGTGTCACAGCAGAGCATGCCCGCTCCCCAGCCTGGTCGCCCACAGACGGTGACCGCCCTTAGTAGATGGGGCTGCTCCAATCAAGGTCCCCTGAGCGCAACGCGCATGCAGGATTCGGTTGGCAGGAGCTGCCAGCGGATAGAAGGTGGTGAGACGTTCAGTCCACGTCCAGGCGACCAAGAGCGAAACCGACACACGCACCGACGCGCTGACCAACGCCGGTAAGAACAGCCAGCAAGAACACGCTTGACAACCTCTGAGAAGTCATAGAAGGCTGGGGTGCAACCCCAGCGGTTTTGGGGCCCGCCCGCCGGGATGCCGCGATCACGTGCTGCCGCGCGGCGGCAGGAAGAAGCTCCTCGGCTCGCGCCGGAACCGCTGCGCGAGCAGCGCGATCAGCTCGCCACTGCGGGTGAAGCGCACGTCGCGCGAGCGCATGGCCACCCACAGCGCGAGGCTGAAGCTGACCGCCAGGTTGGTCAGGCCGACCAGCGCGACGCCCAGCGCGCCCCACAGGTAGGCCGTCCACGGGATGGTCGCCTGCAGTGTGACGATGGCGTAGCCCAGGTTCGCGGAGGCGAAGGCGATGTGGCGGATGTCGAGCGGCAGGCCCACCAGCATGCCGAAAAAGCCGACCATGCCCAGCATCATGCCGAACAGGAAGTTGCCGGCGAGCCCGCCGAGGTTGTCGCCCAGCCAGGCGCCGAAGCGTTGCGCGCGCGCGGGGCCGATCAGGCGGCCCAGCCAGGGCAGCCGGGCCACCCGCTCGGGGATGCGCGAATAGGTGGCGTGGTTGTCGAAGTAGCCGCTGATGAGGCCGGCCAGGAACAGGCACACGCCGGCCACGGCCGCGTGCGGAATCGCCAGGCTGGCCAGCGGATGCAGGTCGTGCAGCAGGTGCTGCGCCTTGGCGGGGTCCACCAGCGTGTGGCCATCCGCCGAGGAGAGCCACCAGCCGATGGCCATGGCGGTCGGAAAGGCCACGCACACGTTACCCAGGATGGCGGCCAGCTGCGTGCGCAACACGTCCACCACCAGGTCGGCCAGGCGGCCCAGGTCGGACCTCGGGCCCGATTCGCCCACCGTGGCGGCGATGGTCGATGCCGTCATGGCCGGCTGCTTGGTCGCGATCACCAGGTGCAGGATGTGCACGATCACGAAGCCGAGGGCGTAGTTGAGGCTGATGACCAGCGCGCCGATCAGGGGCGCCATGTCGATCTTGGAGGCCAGGATCTTCAGCAGCGCCATCGCGGCGATGATCAGGCCGGCACCGCCGGCCGCGCGCCACATCTGCAGCCAGCCGGCGCGGTCGCTGGTGATGTAGTGCTCGCCGGTGCGGCCCGCGTTCTCGGTCACGCGCAGGGCGAGCAGGCTCATCATGCGCGCGGCGTGCAGCCGGATGGAGTTGCGCTCGCACTCGCCGCGCACGGCGGTGAGCACGAAGGCCGTCCAGTCCACCGCCGGGTCGCGGCCTGACTCGGTCGCTGGCGCCACGAGACGCATCAGTGCCTGCAGGCGGAACAGGCTCTGGTAGAGCCGCGACAGCAGGTAGGTGAGGTGCAGGCTGGTGCCCTGCGCCGCCGCCGTGCGGCGCGCCTGTCGCACCACGTCCACGCAGGCGCGCAGCTGGGCCTGCAGCGGCGCCGTGAGCGCCGTGGCGTCGCAGGCGGGATCTCGCCGCCACGCGTCCAGCAGCGTCTGCACGGTGCGGCCCTGCGCGAGGAAGGGGGAGTCGCGCTGGCGCAGCTCGGGCAGCACGCGCAGCAGCTCGGTCTCCAGGCCCATCGCCGCGATGCGGTGCGACAGCAGCTCCATGCCTTCCAGCAGGTCGTCGCGCACGTGGCCATGGGCGACCTCTCCCGGAGCACCATCCAGGCCCAGCGCCTGCCACAGCGCATGGGCGCGGCCGGCATCCAGCGCGTCCAGCCACTCATGGTCGCTGGGGTGGTGGAAGAGCATCTGCACCGCATCACGCATGGCCAGCGGGTCGGGCACTTCGGGTAGGAGGCGGTGCTGCACCCGGCGCGCCAGCTCGGAGAAGAAGCCCGAGTTGGGCAGGATGCCGGCCTCGGCGAAGAAGCGCACGTGGTGGCGTGAGGCCAGCAGCGCCAGCAGGGCCTCCCGCAGGCCGTCGCGCCACACCGGGTGCTGGCCCAGCGCGGCGAGCAGCGCATCCAGGTGGGCGCGCGCCAGCGGCACGTCATCCGCCGGGCGCGGCCGCAGGGCGTCGACCAGGCCCACCAGCGCGGGCAGCGGGTCCGCCGCCGGCTGCTCGAAGCGCCGCAGGGCGGCATAGAGCGCGTCCAGCGTGGCAGCGGTGGGCGCCGCCGACGTGGCTGGCCGGTCGCGCGCCGGGGCGCTCACGAATCGGCTGCCTGCAGATGCTGCCCCACGATGCCGGCGAGCTCGAACATGCCGACCTGGGCCTTGCCGAACACGGGCTTGAGCTTGGCATCCGCGTGGATCACGCGCTTGTCCTTGGCGTCCTGCAGCTTCTGGGCCTTGATGTAGTCCCACAGCTTCTTGATCACCTCGGTGCGGGCCACCGGCTCGCTGCCGATCACCGCGGCCAGCGCCGCGCTGGGCACCAGGCCGGCCGCGGTCTTGCGGGCAGCCTTCTTCGCGGGCGCCTTCTTGGCGGCCGGGGCCTTGGTCGCGGCTTTCTTCGCGGCGGCCTTGGCGGGCGCCGCCTTCTTCGCCGCCCCGTAGGGCGCTGCGGGCTCGCGCGCCGTCTTGCCGGCCGCGCCCTTGCGCGGCGGGAACTTGGAGGCGCGCGGTTCGAACTCGAAGTTCACCTTGCCGGCTTCCGCGTCCCAGGCCAGGAAGGCCTTGAAGCTGCGCCGCGTGCGCATGGAGACGAACTTGTCCAGCAGGTCGGTCTTGCCGGTGGCCAGCAGCTTGCGCATCTGGTCATGCTCCACCGGTTGCTGCAGGATGATCTTGCCGGTCTTGAAGTCGCAGGTGGGCTTCAGATGGGCCTGCGTCGGGACCGAGCGCTCGCACACGTAGTTGCTGCCGAACTCGCGCACGCCGTGGCCGCACTTGGGGCAGGGGCCCAGCACGGGCTGGTCGCCGAAGTCCACGATCTCGCCGGTCTCGGCCGGGTCCTTCTCGTCACCGAAGTCGAACTCCAGCTTCCAGTTGCCCTCGGCCTCGTCGCGCACGAGCGCCAGTTCGGCGGTGAAGGGCCAGCCCGCCTTGGAGCGGAAGCCCTGCAGCGGGCCGATGCGCTTGTCGCGCAGGAAGTGCTCCACCTCGTCCAGCTCGAAGGGCCGGCCGGCCGGGATCTTGGTGAACGAGAAGCCGCAGGGCTGCGCGCCCTGGCGGCCCACGCAGTTGTAGCGGCGGTAGGTCTCCATCACCACGCCGCCACAGTTGGGGCAGGGCGTGGACAGCGTTGCATAGTCGCCGGGCACCGTGTCGCGGTCGTATTCCTTCGCCTTCTTCACGATGCGCTCGGTCATCTCGGCGATCTCGCGCATGAAGGCCTCGCGAGAGAGCTTGCCGTGCTCCATCTGCGCCAGCTTGTACTCCCACTCGCCGGTGAGCTCGGGCTTGGAGAGCTCCTCCACGCCCAGGCCGCGCAGCAGCGTCATGAGCTGGAAGGCCTTGGCCGTGGGAATCAACTCGCGGCCCTCGCGCAGCATGTACTTCTCGTTGATCAGGCCTTCGATGATGGCCGCGCGGGTGGCCGGCGTGCCCAGGCCTTTCTCCTGCATGGCCTCGCGCAGCTCGTCGTCCTCGATGAACTTGCCGGCGCCTTCCATCGCGCCCAGCAGCGTGGCTTCGCTGTAGCGCGCGGGCGGGCGGGTCTTCAGGCCGCGCGCCTCGGCGTGCTCGGTGCGCACCATCTCGCCCGGCTTCACCGCCACCAGCGGCTGGCCCTTGTCACCGGCCTTGGCATCGGGGTCCATCTCCGCGGCTTCCTTGCCGTAGATCGCGAGCCAGCCCGGCTTGACCAGCACCTTGCCCTCGGTCTTGAAGTGGTGGCCCACCACCTGGCTCACGCGGGTGGTGACCAGGTATTCGGCGCTGGGGAAGAAGATCGCCAGGAAGCGGCGCACCACCAGGTCGTAGATCTTCTGCTCGGCCTCGGACAGGCCGCTGGGCGCCTGCAGCGTGGGGATGATCGCGAAGTGGTCGCTGACCTTGCTGTCGTCGAAGACGCGCTTGGTCGGCTTCACGTAGCCGTTGTCCACCGCCTCGCGCGCGAAGGGTGCCAGGTGCCGCATGCCGCTGTCGGCCAGCATGCCCATGGTCTGGTGCACCACCTTCAGGTAGTCCTGCGGCAGGTGGCGGGAGTCGGTTCGCGGATAGGTCAGCGCCTTGTGGCGCTCGTAGAGGGATTGCGCCAGCGCCAGCGTGGTCTTGGCGGAGTAGCCGAAGCGGCCGTTGGCCTCGCGCTGCAGCGAGGTCAGGTCGAACAGCATCGGCGCCGCCTGCGTGGTGGGCTTGGACTCCTCCGTCACGGTGGCGGCCTTGCCGCGCACCGCCTCGGCGATGGCCTGCGCCTCCTTCTGCGACCACAGGCGATCGGCCTTCTTCTCGGCGTCGTCCTCGTCCTTCTTCCACTTCGGGTCGAACCACTTGCCCGGGTACTCGCCGGCCTGGGCCAGGAAGGTGCCGTGCACCTCCCAGTAGTCGCGGCTCACGAACTTGCGGATCTGCTCCTCGCGCTCGACCACGATGGCCAGCGTCGGCGTCTGCACGCGGCCCACAGTGGTGAGGAAGAAGCCGCCGTCGCGCGAGTTGAACGCCGTCATGGCCCGCGTGCCGTTGATGCCCACCAGCCAGTCCGCCTCGGACCGCGAGCGGGCCGCCTGGGCCAGGCCCTGCATCTGGCGATCCGTGCGCAGCTTGTCGAAGCCGTCGCGGATGGCCTGCGGCGTCATCGACTGCAGCCAGAGGCGGTGCACCGGCTTGCGCGCCAGGGCCTTCTTGCCCGGCGCCCCGCCTTCGTCGCCGCCAAAGGCGTACTGCTCGATCAGGCGGAAGATGAGTTCGCCCTCGCGGCCCGCGTCGCAGGCATTCACCAGCTCCGTCACGTCCTTGCGGCGTGCCTGCTTCACCACCGCGTTCAGGCGCGACTTGGTCTTGTCCACCGGCTTCAGCTCGAAGAACGGCGGGATGACGGGCAGGTGCGCGAAGCTCCACTTGCCGCGCTTCACGTCGAACTGCTCGGGTGCCTGGATCTCCACCAGGTGGCCGACGGCGCTGGTCACGACGTAGCGCTCGTTCTCGAAATGGTCCTCATGCTTGTCGAACTTGCCAGCCACGGGCGTGAGCGCCCGCACGATGTCCTGGGCCACGGACGGCTTCTCGGCGATCACCAGAGTCTTGGTCACGGTTTCAATGTTCCTACAATCGGCGCTTCGCACGCGCGTACGCGTACGCGCGCATGTGTACGCAAACCAACTTAGCAGAAATTTCTGGCATGTCCGAAACCACCTCGCCCAAGACCCGCCGCCGCATCCAGGTCCGCAAGTCGGGCGTCCACGGCAAGGGGGTGTTCGCCCTGGTGGACATCCCGAAGGGCGAGAAGCTGATCGAGTACGTGGGCGAGGTGATCACCTGGAAGGAGGCGCAGCGTCGCCACCCCTGGAACCCCGAGGATCCGAATCACACCTTCTACTTCCATGTGGACGAAGACCGGGTGATCGACGCCGCGCACGGCGGCAATGCCTCGCGCTGGATCAACCACTCGTGCGAGCCGAACTGCGAGGCCGACGAGGACGACGGGCGGGTCTTCATCAAGTCGCTGCGCAAGATCCGCGCGGGCGAGGAGCTGAACTACGACTACGGCCTCATCATCGACGAGCCGTACACCAAGAAGCTGAAGGCCGAATATCCCTGCTGGTGCGGCAGCAAGTCGTGCCGCGGCACGCTGCTAGCGCCCAAGCGCCGGCGCTGAGGGCGGCCGCGTGGGCACCTGGCCGGCCGAGGCGATCTGGGAGGCGGTGGCGCCCTTGCTGCCCGGCTTCACCGTGGATGTGCTGCCCGAGATCGACTCCACCAACACCGAACTGATGCGCCGCGCGCGCGCCGGCCAGACCGATCCGGTGCTGCTGGTGGCCGAGCGGCAGTCCGCCGGGCGCGGGCGGTTGGGGCGGCAGTGGGCCAGCGCGCCGGGCGATTCGCTCACCTTCTCGCTCGGGCTCACCCTGGCGCCGGCGGACTGGTCCGGCCTGTCGCTCGCGGTGGGCGTGGCGGTGGCCGAAAGCCTGCATCCCGCCGTGCAGCTGAAGTGGCCCAATGACCTGTGGCTGCAGGGTCGCAAGCTGGGCGGCATCCTGGTGGAAACGGCCAGCTTCAGTGGCGCGCAGGGGCCGGCCGGCCGTTACGCGGTGGTGGGCGTGGGCCTGAACCTCGCGCCGCGCGCGGCCGAGGGCCTGTCCACCCCGCCGGCCTGGCTGCGCGAGCTACAACCCGCGGCGCAGGCGGGCGAGGTGCTGCTGGCCGTGGCCCCGCCACTGGTGCAGGCGCTGCAGGGTTTCGCTGCGCTCGGCTTCGCGCCCTTCCAGGCCCGCTTCGCGGCGCGTGATGCGCTGCGTGACGCGGCCGTCGTGCTGAGCGATGGCACGGCCGGCACCGCGCATGGGGTCACCGCCACGGGCGCGTTGCTCGTGCATACTCCGGCGGGCATGCAGGTGGTGGCCAGCTCCGAGGTGAGCGTGCGGCCCGCGCCTGCCGGCCGCTGATTCCCGCCCTGATGCTGCGCCTGCTCGTCCTTCTGCTGCTGCTGGCCAATGGCGCCTACTTCGCGTGGGCCCAGGGGCATCTGCTGCCCTGGGGTTACGGCCCGGCGCAGCAGGCCGAGCCGCAGCGCCTGGCCCAGCAGCTGCGCCCCGAGGCGGCGCGCGTGCTGCGGCCGGAGGACCTGAAGCGCATCGAGAGCGCCGTGGCGTCGTCACCGCGCGGGCCCGACTGCCTGCAGACCGGCGTGCTCGACGAGCCCCGCGTGAACGCGCTGCGGCCGCTGCTGGAGGCCTGGCCCGCCGGCTCGTGGACGCTGGAAGAGGGCGTGGAGCCCGCGCGCTGGATCATCTACATGGGCCGCTACGCCAACGCCGAGCAGGTGGCGCGCAAGCGCGCCGAGCTGCGGCAGATCGGCGTGTCGTTCGAGTCGCCCGCCGCGGACCTGGAGCCCGGCCTGTCCCTGGGCGGCTTCGCCAGCCAGGCGGCGGCCCAGCAGCAGCTGGAGGTCCTGGCCAACCGGGGCGTGCGCACCGCGCGCGTGGTGCAGGAGCGCACCGAGCAGCGCGGCCAGCGCCTGATGCTGCCCGTGGTGGACGACACCCTGCGCCCCCGACTGGACGAACTGCGAACCCCGCTGGCCGGCCGCGCGCTGCGCGCCTGCCGATGAACCCGCCCAAGGAGAAGCCGAGATGAGCCTGAAGCTGTACTACGCCCCCGGAGCCTGTTCCTTCGTGCCGCACGCCCTGCTGGAGACGGCTGGCGCCGCCTTCGAGCCGCTGCAGGTCAAGCTGCACCGCGGCGAGCAGAACGAGGCCGCGTTCCGCGCCGTCAACCCGCGTGGCCAGGTGCCGGTGCTGGTGGATGGCGAGCAGGTCATCACCCAGATCGTGGCCATCGTGCTGCACATCGACGCCCTGTTTCCCGGCCAGGAGTTCCTGCCGCGCGAGCAGCGGGCGCGCACCCGGGTGGTGGAACTGCTCGCCTGGATGAACAACACGGTGCACCCGACCTTCACCCACGTGTTCATGCCGCAGAAGTTCACCGACTCGCCCGAGGCGCAGGCGGCGATCAAGCGCTACAACGCGGAGGTGTACCGCGGCCTGCTGGGCGAGATCGACGCGCTGGCGCGCAAGGCGCAGGCCGAGGGACGCGGCTTCCTGGCCGGCGAGCGCCTCGGCCCGCTGGACATCTATGCGCTGACCCTGCTGCGCTGGGGCGGCTACGCCGGCATCGACCCCACCGGGTTCGAGACGCTGTGGGCGCATGTGCAGAAGGTCGCGGCAGAGCCCGGCCCGGCCCGCGCGGTCGAACGCGAGCGCCTGCAGCTGAACGTCTACAAGGCGGCCTGAGCGCTCGTGGTCGCCGGCGCCTGCGCGTCGGCAATCGACTGGAAGCGCACCGTCACCCGCGTGCCGGGCGGCACCTGCCCCGGGTGGGCGTCGTCCACCTCGATGCGGGCATGGTGCTGGCGCGCGATCTCCAGCACGATGGGCAGGCCCAGCCCCGAACCGTCGACGTTGGTGCCGAGCGCGCGATAGAAGGGCTGGAACACCAGCTCGCGCTCGGCCACCGGGATGCCGGGACCGGTGTCCTCCACCTGCAGCAGCAGCACGCCGCCGAAGGGATCCGCCAGCACGCGCGCCGTGACCACGCCCGGGTGCTCGGGCGTGGACGGCGTGTAGTTGATGGCGTTGTCGATCAGGTTGCGGATCAGCTCCTTCAGCAGGGTCGCATTGCCCTCCAGGCGCACGCCAGGCGCGCCGGGCGCCGCGCCGTCATAGCCGAGGTCGACGCGCCGGTCCATCGCGCGCGGCACGAAATCCTGCACCGCCTCGCGCGTGAGGGCGACCAGGTCGCAGGGCTGGCGCACCAGGGCCTTGCTGCTGCTTTCGGCGCGGGCCAGGGCCAGCAGCTGGTTCACGGTGTGCGTGGCGCGCATGCTGGAGCGGCCGATCTGCTTGAGGGACTGCTTCAGCTCCTCGGCGTTGGAGCCTTCGCGCTGCGCGAGGTCGGCCTGCATGCGCAGGCCGGCGAGCGGCGTCTTCAGCTGGTGCGCGGCGTCGGCGAGAAAGCGCTTCTGCGTGGCGATGGAGTCCTTCAGCCGCGTCAGCAAGTCGTTCACCGATGAGACCAGCGGCGCCACCTCCAGCGGCACCACCTTGTCGTCCAGCGGGCTCAGGTCATCGGGCTTGCGCGCGCGGATGCGCTCCTCCAGTTCCGACAGCGGCTTGATGCCGCGCACCAGCGCCAGCCACACCAGCAGCACCGCCAGCGGCAGGATCACCAGCTGCGGCAGCATCACGCCCTTGATGATCTCGGTGGCGAGCACGGAGCGCTTCTCGCGCGTCTCGGCCACCTGCACCAGCGCCACCGGGTCGCCCGGCAGATCGAGGCGCACCCAGGTGTAGGACACCCGCACGTCCAGGCCGCGCATCTCGTCGTCGCGCAGACGCGCCTCGCCGGCCACGGGGCGCTCGTCCTCGGCCGGCAAAGGGAAGTCACGTTCGCCGGAGAGCAGCTCGCCGCGCGCGCCCAGCACCTGGTAGTAGACGTGGTCGGAGTCGTCGGCGCGCAGGATCTCGCGCGCCGGCTGCGGCAGGTAGAACACCGCCTTCTGGCCCTGCACCGTGACCAGCTGCGCCAGGGCGCGCACGTTGTATTCCAGCGCGCGGTCGAAGGGCTTGCCGGCGATGCTCTGCGCCACCAGCCAAGTGAGCGCGAGGCTCACCGGCCACAGCAGCAGCAGCGGGGTGAGCATCCAGTCGAGGATCTCGCCGAAGAGCGAGCGCTGCTCGCGCTGGAAGATCTTCATGGGATCCGCGTCAAGGGATCTTCTCCAGGCAGTAGCCCAGCCCGCGCACGGTGGCGATGCGGATCGGCCCCTTCTCGATCTTCTTGCGCAGGCGGTGGATGTAGACCTCGATGGCGTTGTTGCTCACCTCCTCGCCCCACTCGCACAGGCGCTCCACCAGCTGGTCCTTGCTGACCAGGCGGCCGGCGCGTTGCAGCAGCACCTCCAGCAGGCCCAGCTCGCGCGCGGACAGCTCGACCATCTTGCCGTCGATGGTGGCCACGCGGCCGGCCTGGTCGTACACCAGCGGGCCGTGCTTGATGGTGCTGCTGGTGCCGCCCATGCCGCGGCGGGTGAGCGCGCGCACCCGCGCCTCGAGTTCGGACAGCGCGAACGGCTTGGCCATGTAGTCGTCGGCGCCGAGATCCAGGCCCTTCACGCGCTCTTCCACCGCGTCCGCCGCGGTGAGGATCAGCACCGGCATGCTGGAGCCGCGGCCGCGCAGCTTGCGCAGCACCTCCAGGCCGTGCATCTTGGGCAGGCCGAGATCGAGGATCAGCAGGTCGAACTCGTTGTTGGTGAGCAGGGCGGCGTCGGCCTCGGTGCCGCTGGCCACGTGATCCACCGCGGCGCCCGAGGCCCGCAGGCTGCGCAGCAGCCCGTCGGCGAGCACCTGGTCGTCTTCGGCGATGAGGATGCGCATGGTCTTGTCTCCTGGCGTCACCTGGCGAAGGCCGGACGCTTGTGCGGCAAATTCTAGGCGCCAAGCCGTCTTCGCGGCTGATGCAGATCAGGCGCGTCCAGTGCCGGCCACCCACGCGCCGGCGTAGGCCTCCAGGCCGATGTGCACCACGGTCGCCACGTCGGCGCCGACCTCGGCCCTGAACTCGCGTTCGGCCTGGGCCACCGCGCGGCGGAACGCCTCCAGCCACGCGAGCCCCGTCGCCGTGAAGCGCACGCGGCGCGCGCGGGCGTCGCGCGGGTCGCTCTCGCGCACCACCAGACCCCAGGCCTCGCATTGCGTGACGAGGTCACCCATCGCCTGCTTGGTCATGCCGGCGCGCGCGGCGAGATCGGTCAGGCGGCTGCCGCCGAGTTCCAGGTGGCGGGTGATGTGGATGTGGGCGGCGGTCACCTGGGCCCGCGCAGCCAGGTTGGCCAGCGCGAGCGGGACCTCGTCGTCGTGCGCCATGAGATGCAGCACACGCTCGTCGAAGCGGCGCGAGGCGTGGCCGAGCAGGCGCCCGAGGTGGGTGAGCCGCCATGCGTCGTCCTGCGTGCTGGGGAGAGCCATCGGCAAATGGTAAGGCAAACTGACGATAAAAGCCGTTTACATCGACTAATGGACGGATCTACATTACTGGCCATGCATCCAGCTCAACCCGACAACCACTGGATGCAATCCCAATGAAACCCATCAAGGAGAGAACCATGGACGTCCAGGTCAAGGGATCGAAGATCGCCCCCGCCGACAGCGAGAAGGCCAAGGCGCTGGCCGCCGCGCTGGCCCAGATCGACAAGCAGTTCGGCAAGGGCACCATCATGCGGCTGGGCGAGGGCGAGAAGATCGAGGACATCCAGGTCGTCTCCACCGGCTCGCTGGGCCTGGACATCGCCCTCGGCGTGGGCGGCCTGCCCCGCGGGCGGGTGATCGAGATCTACGGTCCGGAATCGTCGGGCAAGACCACGCTCACGCTGCAGGTCATCGCCGAGATGCAGCGCCTGGCCGGCCAGTGCGCCTTCATCGATGCCGAGCACGCGCTGGACGTGCAGTACGCGCAGAAGCTGGGCGTGAACGTGGCCGACCTGCTGATCAGCCAGCCCGACACCGGCGAGCAGGCCCTGGAGATCTGCGACAGCCTGGTGCGTTCCGGCGCGGTCGACCTGATCGTGATCGACTCCGTGGCCGCCCTGGTGCCCAAGGCCGAGATCGAGGGCGAGATGGGCGATTCGCTGCCCGGCCTGCAGGCCCGCCTGATGAGCCAGGCGCTGCGCAAGCTGACCGCCACCATCAAGAAGACCAACTGCATGGTCATCTTCATCAACCAGATCCGCATGAAGATCGGCGTGATGTTCGGCAGCCCCGAGACCACCACCGGCGGCAACGCGCTGAAGTTCTACGCCTCGGTGCGGCTGGACATCCGCCGCACCGGCACCATCAAGAAGGGCGAAGAGGCCATCGGCAGCGAGACCAAGGTGAAGGTGGTGAAGAACAAGGTCTCGCCGCCCTTCAAGACGGCGGAGTTCGACATCCTCTTCGGCGAGGGCATCAGCCGCGAGGGCGAGGTGGTCGACATGGGCGTCGCCCACGGCGTGCTGGAGAAGTCCGGCGCCTGGTACGCCTACAGCGGCGAGAAGATCGGCCAGGGCCGCGACAATGCGCGCGAGTTCCTGCGCGAGAACCCGGCGCTCGCGCGCGAGATCGAGAACAAGATCCGCGACCGCCTGGGCATCTCCCTGCTGCCCGATGAGGCCGACGAGGCTGCGTGAGGCCGCATGGCCTTCGGCTCGCTGTCCCTCAAGGGCCGGGCGCTGAAGCTGCTGGCGGCCCGCGAGCATTCACGCGCGGAGCTGGCGCGCAAGCTGGCGCCGCATGAGGCCGAGCCCGGCGAGATCGCGCGGGCGCTCGACGACCTGCAGGCCAGGGGCTTCCTGGACGAACAGCGGGTGGTCGACTCCCTGGTCCACCGCCGCGCCGGCAAGCTGGGCGCCGGCCGCATCCGCCAGGAGCTGCAGGCCAAGGGCCTGGCCGCCGACAAGGTGGCCGAGGCGGTGGACCAGCTGCGCGCCACCGAGGTGGACCGCGCACGCGAGGTGTGGCGCCGCAAGTTCGGCCAGCCGCCGCAGGACGCCGCCGAGCGCGCGCGGCAGACCCGCTTCCTGATGGCGCGGGGCTTCGGCGCGGAGGCCGTGCGCCGCGCCATCGCCGGTGGCGACGAGGGCCACGCAGACGACTGAAGCCCCCCGGCCGCCGGCGGGCCCGGCGCGCTCAGGCCCGTGCGGCCTGCTGGGTCAACTGCCGCACCGACCCGTACTGCCGGTTGTGGAACACCGTGGGGTGCAGCTCCTCCGGGGGGTTGGCCTCCAGGAAGATCCGGCGAACCCGGGGCAGCAGATCGGCCGCGATGGCCTTCACCGTGCGCACCTCCACGCCCTCGGTGTCGATCTTCAGGATGTCGATGGTCCCCAGCTGCTCGACGGCCGCGCGCAGCGCCTCGTTGATGTGCACGCAGGGGACGGTGATGACCTCGCCCGTCTGCACCCCGATGCCGCCATAGCGGCCCGAGGGCTCGATGCCGAAAGCCAGCTGGCCGGCCTCGTCGGAGACTGCGCAGGCCACCAGCGTGTAGCGGTCCTCGTAGCCCGCCAGGTTGGCGCGGAGCCTGGCGATGTTGCGCGGGTCCGGCTCGTACAGGATGCAGCGCGAGTGGCGGTTGCGCGTCAGGAAGAACAGGGCGCTGACGCCGATGTTCGAGCCGAGGTCGAGCACCGCCGCGAGGTCCTCGCCGGCGGGGTAGTCCTCGCGGCAGAAGATCTCGTTGACGGTCAGGATGTCGTGGTACGAATGCAGGCGGATCGTGACGGGGCCGGTCGGCGTCTTCACCTGGATGTCGTACGGGTAGCTGCCCCGGCCGCTGAAGTAGCGCCAGGCGTTCTCCCAGAAGCGCGGGTAGCGCCGCCACATGTTGTACAGCGCCCGATAGTGCTGCGGCTGGAACGCTGCCTCGGTGTATTCGCTGAGCTGACGCTGGCCGATCTTCATGGGCAAGGCGGATTGTGCCCGTTGCGCCGCAGGCGGCTGCCAGGCGCCTGTCGCGCGGCGGCCAGGCGGCGCCCCGGGGGCACTAGATCCCCAGCATCAGCTTCAGGTTCTGCACCGCCGCGCCGCTGGCGCCCTTGCCCAGGTTGTCCAGCCTGGCCACCAGCACGGCATGGCCATGCTCGGCGTTGCCGAACACGCGCAGTTCCATCCGGTTGGTGTCGTTCAGCGCGAGCGCGTCGAGCTTGCCGTCTTCCGTGGCCGGCTCGACCGTCACCCATTCGCTGCCGGCGTAATGCCGGGCGAGCGCGCCCTGCAGGTCGGCCGCGGTCGGGCGGCCGGGCAGGGCCTCCAGGTGCAGCGGCACCTGCACCAGCATGCCCTGGCGGAAGTTGCCCACCGAGGGCACGAAGATCGGCCGGCGCTTGAGACCGGTGTACTTCAGGATCTCGGGCAGGTGCTTGTGCTTCAGGCCCAGCGCGTACAGCTCGAACGCGGGCGCGGTGCCGGCCTCGTAGGCCTCGATCATGGTGCGGCCGCCGCCGCTGTAGCCGCTGACGGCCGGCAGCACGACCGGGTGGTCGGCCGGCAGCAGCCCGGCATCCACCAGCGGGCGCAGCAGCGCGATGGCGCCGGTGGCGTAGCAGCCCGGGTTGCTCACCCGCTCGGCGGCGGCCACGGCCTCGCGCTGGCCGGGCGCCAGCTCGGGGAAGCCATAGACCCAGCCTTCGGCGGTGCGGTGCGCGGTGGAGGCATCGATGATGCGCGGCTTGCGGCCCTGCGCGCGGCCGATCTCGTCGATCATCGCCGCCGACTCGCGCGCGGCGTCGTCGTGCAGGCAGAAGATGACGAGGTCGACACCGGCCATCAGCTCGCGCTTGGCCTCGGGGTCCTTGCGGCGAGCGGGGTCGATGCGGACCACTTCCACCTGGGGCATGGTCTGCAGCCGCTCGCGGATCTGCAGGCCGGTGGTGCCGGCTTCGCCGTCGATGAAGACCTTGGGCATGGGTGTTCTCCTACTCAATCCAGCTTACACGCAACTGGCCGGCAGCCGGTTCTATGGTGCATTGCACCATGATACATTTGAAGGCTGCACTGAGCTGCCCGGCCTTTCTCGACCGCGCGCACCGCCGCTTCCCACCGATCCGTTCCTCGAGAGACACCTCATGAAGATTCACGAGTACCAAGGCAAGGACATCTTGCGCAACTTCGGCGTGCCGGTGCCGCGCGGCATTCCGGCCTTCACGGTCCAGGAGGCGGTCGAGGCCGCACAGAAGCTCGGCGGCCCGGTGTGGGTCGTGAAGGCCCAGATCCACGCGGGCGGCCGCGGCAAGGGCGGCGGCGTCAAGGTCGCCAAGAGCATCGAGCAGGTGAAGGAACTGGCCAGCCAGATCCTCGGCATGCAGCTCAAGACGCACCAGACCGGCCCCGAAGGCCAGAAGGTGCGCCGCCTGTACATCGAGGACGGCGCGGACATCCAGAAGGAATACTACGTGTCGGTGGTCACCGACCGCGCGACCCAGAAGGTGGCCTTCATCGCCTCAAGCGAAGGCGGCATGGACATCGAGGAAGTGGCGCACAGCACGCCCGAGAAGATCATCAAGGTCTTCGTCGATCCGCTGACCGGCTTCACCGACGGTCAGGCGAAGGAACTCGCCGACGGCATCGGCATCCCCGCCGGCTCCACCTCGCAGGCGGTGGACGTGTTCCAGAAGCTCTACAAGTGCTACATGGAGACCGACGCCTCGCTGGTGGAGATCAACCCGCTCAACCGCGACAGCAAGGGCAACATCATCGCGCTGGACGCCAAGTTCAACTTCGACGCCAACGCGCTGTTCCGCCACCCCGAGATCGTGGCCCTGCGTGACCTCGACGAGGAAGACCCGGCCGAGATCGAGGCCTCCAAGTTCGACCTCGCCTACATCAGCCTGGACGGCAACATCGGCTGCCTGGTCAACGGCGCCGGCCTGGCCATGGCCACCATGGACACCATCAAGCTGTTCGGCGCCGAGCCGGCCAACTTCCTCGACGTGGGCGGCGGCGCCACCCCCGAGAAGGTGACCGAGGCCTTCAAGATCATGCTGAAGAACGACAAGGTCAAGGCGATCCTGGTCAACATCTTCGGCGGCATCATGAAGTGCGACACCATCGCCACCGGCGTCATCACCGCCTGCCGCGCGGTGAACCTGTCGGTGCCGCTGGTGGTGCGCATGAAGGGCACCAACGAGGAGCTGGGCAAGAAGATGCTCGCCGAGTCCGGACTTCCCATCATCAGCGCGGACACCATGGCGGAAGCCGCGCAGAAGGTCGCCGCCGCCGTGCAGGCCTGAGCCCGAAGGAACACAGACATGTCGATCTACATCAACAAGGACACCCGGGTCATCACCCAGGGCATCACCGGCAAGACGGGCCAGTTCCACACCGAGAAGTGCCAGGAATACGCCAACGGCAAGAACTGCTTCGTGGCCGGCGTGAACCCCAAGAAGGCTGGCGAGAAGATCTTTGACATCCCGATCTACGCCTCGGTGAAGGAAGCCGCGAAGGAAACCGGCGCCACCGTGTCGGTGATCTACGTGCCGCCGGCAGGCGCCGCCGCGGCCATCTGGGAGGCCGTGGAGGCCGACCTGGACCTCGCCATCTGCATCACCGAGGGCATCCCGATCCGGGACATGCTGGAAGTGCGCAACAAGATGAAGGCCAAGGAGGCCGCCGGCGGCAAGAAGACGCTGCTGCTGGGCCCCAACTGCCCCGGCCTGATCACGCCGGACGAGATCAAGATCGGCATCATGCCCGGCCACATCCACCGCAAGGGCCGCATCGGCGTGGTCTCGCGCTCCGGTACGCTGACCTATGAGGCCGTGGCGCAGCTCACCGAGATCGGCCTGGGCCAGTCCAGCGCCGTGGGCATCGGCGGCGACCCGATCAACGGCCTGAAGCACATCGACGTGATGAAGGCCTTCAACGACGACCCCGACACCGACGCCGTGATCATGATCGGCGAGATCGGCGGCCCGGACGAGGCGGAAGCCGCGCGCTGGTGCAAGGACCACATGAAGAAGCCGATCGTGGGCTTCATCGCCGGCGTCACCGCGCCCCCCGGCAAGCGCATGGGCCATGCCGGCGCGCTGATCAGCGGCGGCGCCGACACGGCGGACGCCAAGCTGGCCATCATGGAAGAGTGCGGCTTCAAGGTCACGCGCAACCCCTCGGAAATGGGTCGCTTGCTCAAGTCGCTGATCTGACCCCGGGGGCTCCGCCTGCCGGCCCGCGCGGCCGGCGGTATTGCGGGAACCCACAACAGACGGGCCGGTTGTCCTCCCTGACAATCGGCCCTTTGCTTTGCAGCACAGAACCACAAGAGGCCGCTCATGGAAGGGTTACTCGCCCCCGCCTTCTGGATCGCCGTCGGGCAGATCATCCTCATCGACATCCTGCTGGGCGGTGACAACGCGGTCGTGATCGCCCTGGCCTGCCGCGGCCTGCCCCCCAAGCAGCGCAAGCTGGGCATCATCTACGGCACCGCCGGCGCCATCCTGCTGCGGGTGATCCTGATCGCCTTCGCGCTGGCGCTGCTGGCCATTCCCTACCTGAAGCTGGTGGGCGGCATCCTGCTGGTGTGGATCGGCGTCAAGCTGCTGCTGCCGCAGGACGACGGCGACGAGCACGGCAACATCCAGTCCAGCGACAAGCTCTGGGGCGCGATCAAGACGGTGATCATCGCCGACCTGGTGATGAGCGTGGACAACGTGCTGGCCATCGCCGGCGCGGCCCAGGGCGCCGGCCAGCACCAGCTGGCGCTGGTGATCTTCGGCCTGCTGGTGAGCATCCCCATCATCGTGGCGGGCAGCCAGATCGTGCTCAAGCTGATGGACCGCTTCCCGGTCATCATCACCGCCGGCGGCATGCTGCTCGGCTGGATCGCCGGCCAGATGATCTACACCGACCCCGGCCTCAAGCAGTGGGTGCCGGCCGACAAGGTGTACGAGTACACCGCCGCCGCGGTCGGCGCGCTGCTCGTGCTCGCGATCGGCAAGGGCCTCGCGGCTCGCAAGCCGCAAGCCGCCAGCGACTGAGTGCGGGGGCGTGTGCCGCGTGTCTGCAACAAATCGTAGCAGCCACGTGACAAAGTCCCTTGTCCGTTCCAATCCGCTCTGATAACGTCAACCCAGGAGTTCCGCGCCCCTGATGGCGGCGTCGCGGGAGCGCATGG
>NZ_JAYRZR010000079.1:0-19192 GCF_041916345.1 Ramlibacter sp. | reverse complement strand
CGCATGGCGCCCAGCGGCAGCACCTTGCAGCCGCGCAGCGCCTGCTTGAGCGTGGTCACGCAGCCCAGCACCTGGCCCTGGCGCAGCCACTCATGGGTGAAGTCCTGGTCGTCGGTGATCATCTCCAGGGGCAGGCCCTGGCGCGCCAGGTCGTTCAGCGCCGGCAGCGCCCAGGTGGCGATGCTGTCGGCGTTGACGGCGATGGAGATGCGCTCTTCCTCGCGCGCGCCGCCGGCGGAGCTGGGCGCCAACTCGCGCAGGTCACGCTCCAGGTCGGCGCGCAGCAGGCGCAGCTGCTTGGTGTGCTTGAGCAGCAGATGGCCGGCCCCCGTGGGCTTGAGCGGGCGGCTGCGCACGATGAGCACGGTGCCCACCTGCGCCTCCAGTGCGCGCAGCCGCTGCGACACGGCCGACTGTGTGATGGACAGGCGCTGGGCGGCCCGCTCGAAGCCGCCCTCCTCCACGATGGCGGCCAGGCATTCCAGGGCGGCTGGGTCGAAGGTACTCATTAGGGTTCTTGATGTTTTCTCTGAGAGTTTAATTTTGCTTTTAATCGGCGGCAAGTCGCCCCACACTGCGGCCCATGAAAACGCTCGTTCTCGGCGCCGGCATCATCGGCATCAGCACCGCCTGGCATCTGCTGGAGCGCGGCCACGAAGTCATCGTGGTGGACCGCCAGCCCGATGCCGCCCTGGAAACCAGCTTCGCCAACGCGGCGCAGATCTCGGTGAGCTACTGCGAGCCGTGGGCGAATCGCCAGGCACCGGCCAAGCTGCTGAAGTGGATGTTCCGCAACGACGCCCCGCTGCTGTTCCGCCCGCAGCTGGACTGGCAGCAGTGGCGCTGGGGCTTGCAATTCCTGAGCCAGTGCCATGACGCCGCCTTCGAGCGCAACGTGCGCCAGCTCGTGGCCCTGGGCTCGTACAGCCACGCGGCGCTGAAGGACGTGGTGCGCGCCACCGGCATCGAATACCAGCGGCTGGAGCGCGGCATCGCCCACTTCTACACCGACCCGGCCGCCTTCGACGAAGCCGGCAAGGCCGCCGAGCTGATGCAGCGCTTCGGCGTCAACCGCAAGGTGGTGAGCCGCGAGGAGCTGCTGGCCATCGAGCCTGCCTTCCGCCACTACGACCGCATCGTGGGCGGCACCTACACCGCCAGCGACGAGAGCGGCGACGCCCGCGTCTTCACCCAGCAGCTGGCCGCCCTGTGCGCGGCGCGCGGCGCGCAGTTCCTCTACGGGCATGACGTGACCCGGCTGGAGACGGCCGGCGGCGGCATCGCTGCCGTGCACGTGCGCGACACCGCCACCCGCGTGGCGCAGCGCCTGGTGGCCGACGACGTGGTGGTGGCCTGCGGCTCCTACAGCGCGCCGCTGCTGCGCCAGGTGGGCGTGGACCTGCCCATCTACCCCGGCAAGGGCTACAGCGCCACCTTCAAGCTGAAGAAGCCGGAACTCGCCCCCTTCGTCAGCACCATCGACGACGAGGTCAAGGTCGCCATGAGCCGCCTGGGCGACGAGCTGCGCGTGGCCGGCACCATCGAGGTCTCGGGCTGGAATGCCACGCTGGACACGCCGCTGGCGCAGGCGCGCTGCCGCATGCTGGCCGAACGCATCGAACGCGTGCTGCCCGGCGTCTGCGACACCCGCACCGAGGCCGAAGGCGGCAACCCGCGCTTCTGGACCGGCCTGCGCCCGGCCACGCCGACCAACATCCCCTACATCGGCCGCACCCGCGTGCGCGGCCTGTGGGTGAACGCCGGCCACGGCACGCTGGGCTGGACGCACGGCGCCGGCTCCGGCAAGGCGATGGCGGAGCTGATCAGCGACCGCACGCCGCGCATGGCGTTCGGCTTCCTCGGCTACGAGGCCCCGCGCGACACGCTGCGCGGCGAGGCGCAGGCGGCCTGAGGCTTCGGCCCCGGGGGCGCGGGGCGCATCGCCCCGCCCTACACTGCCGCCGATGCGTGACCTGTCCCTGCTCGACCCCGGCATCACCTTCCTGAACCACGGCTCCTTCGGCGCCTGCCCGCGCGAGGTGTTCGAGGCGCAGCAGCAGTGGGCGCTGGCGATGGAGCGCAACCCGGTGGACTTTCTCGGCAGGCACTCCGCCGCCCTGCTGGCGCAGTCGCGCGAGGCGCTGGCCCGCACGCTCGGCGCCTCAGGCGCGGACCTGGTCTACGTGCCCAACGCCACCACCGGCGTGAACATCGTTGCGCGGTCGTTCCCGCTTGCACCGGGCGACGAGGTGCTGGGCACGGATCTGGAGTACGGCGCCTGCGAAGCCGCGTGGCAACGCGCCTGCGACCGGCAGGGCGCCGTGTACCGCCGCGCGAACATCCCCCTGCCCTATGACGCCGGCCAGGCCCTGCAGCGGCTGCTGGCGGCGATCACACCGCGCACGCGCCTGGTCTTCATCAGCCACATCACCTCCGCCACCGCGCTCACGCTGCCGTTGCAGGCGATCTGCGCGGCGGCGCGCGAGCGCGGCATCGCGACGCTGGTCGACGGCGCGCACGCGCCGGGCCAGATCGACCTGGCCCTGAACGCCATCGGCGCCGACTTCTACGTGGGCAACGCCCACAAGTGGCTGTGCGCGCCCAAGGGCTCGGGCTTCCTGCACGCGCAACCCGAGCACCACGCGCGGCTGGACGCCACCGTGGTGAGCTGGGGCTACACCGAGGCGCGGCCGGGCGACGACAGCTACCTGGGCCGCGGCCCCTTCGAGCGGCGCCTGCAGTGGCAGGGCACGCGCGACCTGTCCGCCTGGCTCGCGGTGCCGAGCGCCATTGACTTCCAGGCTCGGCACGACTGGCCTTCGGTGCGTGAGCGTTGCCACGCGCTGGCTCGCGAGGCGCACGACGCGCTGGTGCGGCGGCACGGCCTGCAACCGGTGGCGGGCGATGGGGACTGGGCGCAGATGGTGGCCATCCCGGTGCCCGCGCAGGACGCAACGGAACTGCAGCGACGGCTGTGGGAAGACAGCCGCATCGAGGTGCCCGTGACCACGCACGAAGGGCACGTCTTCGTGCGCGTCTCCATCCAGGGCTACAACACCGCCGAGGACGTGGAGCGTTTGCTGGCCGCGCCAGCGCTGCGCTGAGCGGGCACGGGAAGCGACCCGCTTTTCGTCGCATGGCGATCAGGGACGCCGCGCCAGGCCCTACACTTCGCCCCCCGCCTGCCTCCGGCGGCCCGCCATGCACACCACCCTCGGCATCGACTTCGGCACCTCCAACTCCGCCGCCGCCTGGCGCCGCGGCGCGGAGCCCGCCCGCGCGCTGCGGCTGGAGGGCGAGCACTTCGCGCTGCCGACCGCCCTGTTCTTCAACGCCGAGGACGGCCACGTCTATTTCGGGCGCGAGGCGCTGGCGCAGTACCTGAGCGGCGCCGAAGGCCGCCTGATGCGCTCGCTCAAGAGCCTGCTGGGCAGCCCGCTGCTGCTGGAGCAGACCGAGGTGAATGGCCGCGCGATGAGCTTCCAGGACATCATCGGCCGCTTCCTGCGCGAGATCGCCGCGCGCGCCCGCGCCGAGTGCGGCGCCGAGCCGAGCCGCGTGGTGCTGGGCCGGCCGGTGCACTTCGTCGACGACGACCCGGCGCGCGACGCGCTGGCGCAGCAGATGCTGCACGATGCCGCCACCGCTGCCGGCCTGCGCGAGGTGAGCTTCCGCATGGAGCCCATCGCCGCCGCCTTCGACTACGAGCAGCGCATCCCGCGCGAGAGCCTGGTGCTGATCACCGACATCGGCGGCGGCACCTCGGACTTCACCGTCGTGCGGCTGCGCCCCGGCGGCAGCGCGCCCGACGTGGACCGTTCAGGCGACGTGCTGGCCACGCGCGGCGTGCACATCGGCGGCACCGACTTCGACCAGAAGCTGAGCCTGGAACACGCGATGCCGCTGCTGGGCTACCGGCATCGGGGCCCGGATGGCCGCGAGGTGCCCAGCGCGGTGTTCTTCGACCTCGCCACCTGGCACATGATCCACTGGCGCTACGGCCCGCGCGCGCTGCGCGAAGCGCAGGCCCTGCGGGTGAACTACACCGACACGAACCTGCACCGGCGCCTGATGACGGTGCTGGAGCAGCGCCTGGGCCACCACCTGGCCAGCGACGTGGAGCAGGCCAAGATCGCCACCAGCCAGCACGGCGGCGCGGCGCAACTCGATCTCGCGTATGTGGAGGCGGGCCTGGCCTGCGGCTTCGATGCCGCCACGATGACGCGGCATCTGCACGATCTGCTGCAGCGGGTGGTGGCTTGCGCACAGGACTGCGTGCAGGCCGCCGGCCTGACGGCCCGCGACCTGGATGCCATCTACCTCACCGGCGGCTCGTCCGCGCTGCGGCCGTATCAGCAGGTGCTGCAAGCCGCCTTCCCGGGTGTGGCGATGGTGGAGGGGGACCTGTTCGGTGGGGTGGCGGCGGGGTTGGTGTACGGCGTCGCCTGATCCAATCGCTGGGGTTGCACCCCAGCCTACGAGAGACAACCAAACTGACGCGGGTAGGCTGGCGGTGGAGCGACAGCGAAACCCCAGCGATCACATGTCCGCCAACGGCCAGCGTCCGCGGCCGCGCGCGTCGACAGTACGGGCTCCCACCCACCCCCGGAGCCCCGCATGCACCTCACCCGCGAACCCGCGATCCTCTACTTCGGCACGCCCGTCGTGCTGATCGCCACGCTCAACCCCGACGGCAGCGCCAACCTGGCGCCCATGTCCTCCATCTTCTGGCTCGGCTGGCGCTGCATGATCGGGCTGGGGGGTGCCTCGCACACGGCGGCCAACCTGCTGCGCACCGGCGAGTGCGTGCTCAACCTGCCCTCGCAGGACCAGGTGGCCGCGGTGGACCGGCTGGCCCTCACCACCGGCAGTGACCCCGTGCCCGGCGCCAAGGCGCAGCGCGGCTACCGCACGGTGAAGAACAAGTTCGCGCATGCGGGCCTCACGCCGGATGCGGCGCAGACCGTAGGCGCGCCGCGCGTCCGCGAATGCCCGGTTCAGCTGGAGGCGGTGCTGGAAGACCGGCACGGCATGGCCGAGGGTGACCCGCTGCTGCACGGCCGGGCCATCGCCTTCGAGCTGCGCATCACGCGCGTGCACCTCGCGCCCGGCATCGTGATGCCGGACCGGCCGGACCATGTGGATCCAGACCAGTGGCGCCCGCTCATCATGAGCTTCCAGAAGTTCTACGGCCTGGGCCCGCAGCAACTGCACGACTCACGCCTGGCGACCATTCCCGAGGCGATGTACCGCAGCCCGGATGTGGATCGCGCACGCGCGGCGGGCCGCCCGAGTCGCGAACGGGACGAGGCCGCCGCAACGGCCGCGTGAGCGCGCTCAGCCGGCCTGCAGCGCCGCCCACACCTTCATCGGCGTCAGCGGCATCTGCAGCTGCGGCGAACGCTCGGGCCGTCCGGCGCGTGCCAGGGCATCAGCCACCGCGTTCACCACGCTGGGCGTGGCGCCGATGGTGCCCAGCTCGCCCACGCCCTTCACGCCCAGCGGGTTGTTGCGGCAGGGCACGCTCTGGTCCATCTCGGTCACGAAGTCGGCCGCCATCACGTCGGCGCGCGGCGCCGCGTAGTCCATCAGGCTGCCAGTCAGCGGCTGGCCGCTCTCGGCGTCGTAGACCATGTGCTCGCACAGCGCCTGGCCGATGCCCTGCACGGCGCCGCCATCGAGCTGGCCGCGCACGATCATCGGGTTCACCACCCGCCCCACGTCGTTCAGGCTGGCGTAGCGCACCACCTGCACGCTGCCGGTGGCGGGGTCGATCTCCACTTCGCTCACGTGGCAGCCATTGGGCCAGCTCGGGCCCGACACGGCGGAGGTGCTGTCGATGAAGATGTGCTGTCCGGCCTGCTGCGACGCCAGCTCGAACAGGCCGATGCCGACATCGGTGCCCCGCACGCGGAAGCGGCCGGCCGCGTAGTCCAGGTCCGCGGGCGCGGCCTCCAGCGCCTCGCCAGCGAGCTGCCGCGCCTGGTCCAGCGTGCGCTCGGCGCCGATGCGCAGGGCCGAGCCGCCGGTGAAGAGCGACCGCGATCCGGCGCTGCCGAAGCCGTCGCCGCGGTCCGTGTCGCCCAGCACCACCCGCACCTGGTCGATGGGGACGCCGAACACGTCCACGACCAGCTGCGCCAGCGTGGTGGCGATGCCCTGCCCCATCTGGTTGACGGCACTGAAGACCTCGATCACGCCGTCGGCGCGCACGTCCACCGTCACGCGCTCCTCGAACACGTTGCCGCCGGTCCATTCCAGGAAGGTGGCGATGCCCAGGCCGCGCAGGCGGCCGCGCGCGCGGCTCTCGGCGGCGCGCGCCTCGAAGCCGGCCCAGTCCGCCAGGGCCAGGCCGCCGTCCATGATGCGCTCGAACTCGCCCACGTCGTAGGTCTGGCCCATGGGGTTCTTGTAGGGCATCTGCTCCGGCCGGATGAAGTTGCGGCGGCGCAGCGCGACGCGGTCGATGCCGGTCTGGCGCGCGGCCTCGTCCATCAGCCGCTCCATGATGTAGATGGCTTCCGGCCGGCCCGCGCCGCGGTACGCGCTGGTGGGCGCGGTGTTGGTGAGCACGCCCTTGAAGTGGAAGTCGATCACCGGCACGTGGTACACGCTGGTCTGCACCCAGGGGCCGATCAGCAGCGGGATCGCCAGGCCGGTGCCCAGCGCATACGCGCCCACATTGGCCAGCGTGCGCAGCCGCAAGCCCAGGATGACGCCGTCGGCCGCCAGGGCCAGCTCGGCCTGCGCCTGCTGGTCGCGGCCATGGGTGGAGGTGAGGAAGTCTTCGCTGCGGTCCGCGATCCACTTCACCGGCCGGCCGAGCCGGTGCGCGGCCCAGGCCACGGCGATGTCCTCCGGGTAGGCCCCGGTCTTCATGCCGAAGCCGCCGCCCACGTCGCCCACCGTGACCCGTGCCTTCTCCTTGGGCAGGCCGATGGCGTCGCAGATGGAATTGCGCACGCCGCTGGGCATCTGCGTGCTCATGCGCACCGTCAGCCGGCCGTCCGCCGCCACCCAGGCCAGCACCGCGCGCGGCTCGATGGTGAGGGCGGCCACGCGCTGGTTGACCACCGTGAGCTTCACCACGTGCGCCGCGGTGTCGAAGGCCGCCTGCGTGGCGGCCGCGTTGCCGTGGCGCATCTCGGCAGCGATGTTGTCCGGCGCGGCTTCGCAAACCGCCGGTGCGCCGGCGGTAGTGGCGGCCTCCAGCCCGGTCACATGGGGCAGCGCGTCGTAGTCCACCTGCACCGCCTCGGCCGCGTCACGTGCCTGCTCCAGCGTCTCGGCCACCACCAGGGCCACCGCCTCGCCGGCGAAACAGGCCTGTTCATGGGCGAGCACGCGGCGCAGCGGGCTCGCGGCCGGCGAGCCATCGGCGCGCTTGAAGTTCGGGCTGCCCGGCAGCGGCTTCACGCCGGCCGCGGCCAGCTCGGCCCCGGTGGCGACCAGCACCACGCCCGGCATGGCGCGGGCAGCGGTGGCGTCCACCGACAGGATGCGGGCATTCGGGTACGGGGAGCGGACGAAGACGAGCCGCAGGCCGCCTTCGGGCGCCAGGTCGTCGGTGTACTGGCCCAGGCCCTTGAGCAGGCCCTCGTCCTCGATGCGGGCCACGGAACGGCCGCTGCCGAAGCGGCCGGCGATGTCTTGCGTGTCGGTGCTCATGCCGCGAAGTCTCGCCGATTTCGCGCCGGCGCGCAGCGCGGCTCAGCGCGCGGCGCCGGCCTCGCCGCCCAGCCGCGCGGTCATCCAGCGCAGCAGGTCCAGCCACATCTGGCGCATCTCGGCGTCCAGCGGGGTGCGCATGGCGTTCGGCAGCTCGATGGTGACCACCGGCACGCCCTTGTGCACGCCGCCGTAGTTGCCCAGCGAACCGGGGAAGATGCCCACCTGGTCCAGGTAAAGGCGGCCCAGGCGCGAGGGCGGCACCGAAGGGCCGTCGAAGTCCAGCACGCCATAGGGCGCGTGGATGGCCACGATCAGGTTCGGCTTGAAGTCGCGCATCTGCTCGTGCAGGAAGCGCGACTCCGGCTCGGACAGCGGCTTCGGCCCCGGCCAGCGGCGCGGGTCCTTGCGGGTGCGTACCTGCCAGTAGTGCGCGGCCTCGCGCTCCCAGTTCGGCGTGGGAAAGTTGCGGTTCAGGTCCACGCCGCTGGCGTTCACGCGCTTGGGCGGCTGCGCCAGCACGCCGTCGGGGTTGAGCACGGGCACGAAGCGCCAGTGCACCGGTTGCGGCATCTGCATCGGCTCGTTGGTGGCAAGGCGGATCCAGTGCAGCGCGACCGAGGCCGACGACAGCTCATCGCCGTGAATGGCGCCCGTCACGAGCACGCGCAGGCGGGCCCCGGGCGAGACCACGTCGCGGGTGTACAGCGGCACGCCGCGGACCGAGCGGGCGCCGGCGTCACGCAGCTCGGCCGCCTCGCACAAGGCGCGCGAGGCATTGGGCAGCCGGTTGACGAAGCGATCGCAGGGATTGGCCGGCACCGGCGCCGCGCGGAGGGCCGTCCCCGCCAGCAGCAGGGCCACGAAGGCGACGGCGCGGGCGGCCCGGCGGCTCACTCGTCCTTTTCCCCGGCCTCGTAGAGCGTCTCGCGGCCCATGCGGTCGAGCACGAGCTCGGCTGTCCACGGCAGCATGAGCGCGCCGCAGCGGCTGTCGCGGTACAGGCGCTCCAGCGGCAGGTGCTTCATCATGCTCTGGCCGCCGCAGGTGCGAATGGCCAGCCGGGCAAGATCATTGACGCCTTCCATCACCGTGTAGTGTGCCGCATAGAGGCGCATGCGCTCGTCCTTGCTGGGGTTCGGGCGTGCCTCCAGAACCGCACGCAGGAACAGGCTGCGCATCTGCTCCAGCTGGATGCGCATCTGCGCCACCGCGATCTGCTTGGTGGGATACATGCGGCGCTTCACCGGCGGCTCGCCCGGCCACTCGCCGCGCAGGTAGCGCACGGTGAAGTCGTAGATGGCGTTGGCCACGCCCAGGTAGGTGGGCGAGAGCGTGAAGAACATGGCCGGCCAGGTCTGCGCGCCCTTGTAGTAGACCCCGCGCGGCATGAGCTGCTCGTCGTCGCTCACGAACACGTCGTTGAACGTGAGGTTGCGGCTCACCGTGCCGCGCATGCCCAGCGGGTCCCACTCGCCGCTGACCGCGAAGCCCTCGGCCGTGGCGGGCACCGCCAGGTACAGCGTGTCGCGGGCGTCGGGCTTGTCGTCGCCCTTGTCCTCGGTGCACAGCACGCCGTAGTAGTCGGCGGCGCCGGCGAGCGAGGCGAAGATCTTGCGGCCGTTGATGCGCCAGCCGCCCTCCACCTTGCGGGCCGTGGTGCCGAAGGGCGCGCGACCGGCAGCCGCCGCGCTGCCTTCGGAGAACGGCTGTGCGTAGACGGCGCCCTGGTCCACCACGCGCCGGAAGTGCAGCTCGCGGCGGTGCGCGTGCTCGGCCCGCTGCGTCTCCGTCATGGCAATGCCGTCGGCCAGCACGCCCGTCCACATGGTGGAGCAGATGTGCATGTTGTAGGTGAGCGCGGTGGTGCCGCAGAAGCGGCCGATCTCGGCGGCCACCATCATGTAGGTTGCGTAGTCGGCGCCCAGGCCGCCGTGCGCCTCGGGCACGCACAGGCGCAGGAGGCCGGCCTCGCGCAGGTCGGCGTAGTTCTCGAACGGGAAGCTCGCCTCCGCGTCCCAGCGGGCGGCGCGGGCGGCGAAGCGATCCCGCCCGAGCTCGTGCGCGAGCGTGAGCAGCTCACGCTGCTTCGCGGTGAAGGCGTGTTCGCCCACGGCGGGGACGAAACTCAGGGGCGCGGGGGCTTGCATGGGAGTCTCCTTCTCGTAGGGCGGCCGGGGCGTGGCCTGTGCCCGGCTCAGTGCAGCAGCAGACCGGGCAGCTCCAGGAAGTTCAGCAGCAGGCTGTCGAACTCGTCCGGCGCCTCCAGGTTCTGCAGGTGGCCGATGCCCTTCATCTCGATGTAGGTGCTGCCGGCGATGGCCTGCGCCATCTTCTGCATCACGGCGGGCGGCGCGTTGCGGTCCTGCTCGCCGGCGATCAGCAGGGTGGGCACGTGGATGCGCGACAGGTTGTCGCGGCGGTCGAAGGTGACCAGGCATTCCAGCGCGCGGCGGTAGGTGGCGGCCGGCACCAGGCCCATGCAGTGGGTGGCGAGGTTCACGCCCTCGGGCAGCGAGCCGGGTCCCACCATGCGGGGCACCAGAACCTGCGCCAGGTCCGCCATGCTCTGCCCGGCATCCAGCGGCGCGGTGCGTTCGGCGATGAAGGCACGCTGCCAGTCGCCATCGGGCTTGCCGAAGGCGGGCGATGTGCCGCACAGCACCAGGCGGCTCACCAGCTCAGGCCGTCGCGCCACGACCTCCTGCGCCACCATGCCGCCCATGCTGTGGCCCACCAGGATGACGGGCGCGGCCTGCAGGCTGTCGATCAGGTCCACGCAGGCCTGGGCCAGGCCCTTGAAGGTGTAGGGTTCGATGGGCGCGCTGCGGCCGTAACCCGGCATGTCCCAGGCCACCGCCCGGTAGCCGTTGCCGGCGAGCGTCTCGACCTGCGGCGCGAAGGCGAGGTGCCCGCCGCCGATGCCGTGCAGCATCAGCACCGTGGGACCCTGGCCCAGCGTGGTGAAGGCGGGGAGCGCGTTCATTCGACCAGCCGCCCGGCCTCGACCACGGCGGCGCCATCGAGCTGCACCGTGCAGTGGCGCAGGGGCAGATCGAAGTGGCCCAGCGTGTGGCGGCCCGCCACCTCGTTGGCGCCGGTGCTGTAGAGGAAGTTGCCAGCGAAGGCGCGCAGCTCGGTGCCATTGAAGTCGCGCTTGTCGTACAGGGCCAGGCTGTCCCAGCGCGCGGCCGGGTTGAGGCCGTAGCCCACATGGCTGACGGCATAGGCCTCGCGGTCGTTCCAGGCGGCGATGTAGCTGCGCATCAGCTCGGCATCGACACCCTGGCCCTCGATGGCGGTCACGTAGTCGTTCTCGATGCGCAGCGTGACCGGCCGCTCCAGGTAGCGCTTGAAGGTGAGGTTGACATCCCCTTCGGCCAGCACCAGGGTGCCGTTCACGCTGCCAGCGGCGGGGAAGGCCAGCGCGATGCCGCCCGGCCAGTGGGTCATGGTGCCCGGTCTGGTGGTGCTGCCCCAGTTGCCGCCGCAGACCGCGCCGGCCAGCGAGATGCGCAGGTCGGTGCCGGCGGCGGAGGTGACCCGCATCTCGCGCGCGCCGCGCAGGCGCTTGACGTGATCCTTCACGCGGGCCTCGGTGGCGTCATCCGGCAGCAGGCGGACCAGCGCCTCCGGGTGTTCGTTGCTGATGTAGATGACGCGCGCGCCGCCTTTAAGGATGGCGGGGAGTTCGGGCGCGTGCATCAGGCCTTCGACCGTGCAGTCCACCACCAGGGTGCTGCCCGCCAGCGCGCCGACCACCGGGCCAATGCCGCGCAGCACGGGCGAGGCGCCGGTGGAGCGGATGGCCGGGCCGCTGGCGGGGAAGACGGTGGGCAGCAGCACGCTGAACACCTGGGCGCCCAGACGCGCCGCGGCGAGGCGGGCCAGCTCGGGAAGGACGGGGCGGCTCTGGCTTTCGGCCAGCACGGCGACGGTGTCGCCCGGCTTCAGCGCGCAGCGCGCCAGCACGGCCTCGAAGGCTGCCAGCCACGCCGGCTCAATGGATTCCTGCAGCATGTTGCGCGCCCTCGCGAAGTCGCGGCCATAATACATGAAATTTCATGCAACCCGGTCCATGAACCCGTCGCTCTCGGCCCAGCCCCCCAGCTTCTCGAGCAGCGAGTTCCGCGCCGCACTGGGCACCTTCGCCACCGGCGTGACCATCGTCACCGCCCGCACCGCGCAGGGCGCGCTGGTGGGCCTGACGGCCAACTCGTTCAATTCGGTCTCGCTCGCGCCGCCCCTGGTGCTGTGGAGCCTGGCGCGCGCCGCCGGCTCGATGGCAGTGTTCAGCGCCGGCTCGCACTACGCCATCAACGTGCTGGCGGCGGACCAGCGGGATCTGGCCGAGCGCTTCGCGTCCAAGGGCGCGGACCGCTTCAACGGCGTCGGCTTCGACATCGGCGCGGGCGGCGCACCCCTGCTGCATGGCGCGGCGGCCACCTTCGAGTGCTTCAACCGCAGCCGCTACGAGGAGGGCGACCACGTCATCTTCGTCGGCGAGGTCGAGCATTGCGCCACCCGGGCCGGCGCCTCGCCACTGCTGTTCCATGGCGGGCGCTACTACACGGAGCACCCGCTGTGACAGCCACGGCCGGGTCCGGCCGGCGGGCACGCGGTTCGGCAGCGGCGCCGGCCCGCTTTGTCGACGGCTACCTGGGCTACCTGCTCGGCCAGGCGAACCATGCGCTGTACAAGGATTTCGATGCGCGCGTGCGCGCCGCCGGGCTCAGCTCCATCGAATGGCGCGTGCTGGCCACGCTGCAGGACAGCGAGCCGCTGACCGTGAGCCAGCTCGCGCTGGACGTGCTGTCCAAGCAGCCCACGGTCACCAAGCTCGTGCAGCGCATGGCCGAGCAGGGCTGGGTGGCGGTGCAGGCGGACGCAGCTGACCAGCGCCGCACGCTCGTGGCGATCACGGCTGCCGGCCGCCGCCTCGTGCGCCCGCTGTTGCAGCAGGCCCGGCACCATGAGGCCCAGGCGCTGAGCGCGCTGGCCGCGCCCGAGCAGGCCGCGCTGAAGGCGCTGCTGGCCCGGCTGGCTGGCCGCTGAGGCGCGCCGCTACCATCGGCCGATGACCGAGCGCAAGGACCACCTCGATTCCCTGGCGGTGACGCTGCTGCTGGCGAGTTGCCTCTTCTGGGGCTTCCAGCAGATCCTGATCAAGACCACCGTGCCCGAGGTGCCGCCCCTGTGGCAGGCCTCGCTGCGCTTCGGTGGCGCCACGGTGCTGCTGTGGCTGTGGTGCCGCTGGCGCGGGGTGGCCCTGTTCGCGCGCGACGGCACGCTGCGCGCCGGGCTGCTGGCGGGCCTGCTGTTCACGGGCGAGTTCACCTGCATCTACCTCGGCCTGCGGGACACGACCGCGTCGCGCCTCACGGTGTTCCTCTACACCGCGCCCTTCGTGGTGGCCCTGCTGCTGCCGCGCATCGTGCCGGCCGAGCGGCTGCGGCCGCTGCAGTGGGTGGGCCTGGTAATCGCCTTCGCTGGCGTGGCGCTGGCCTTCGGCGAGGGCTTCCTGGCAGGCAGCACCGCCCGCCAGTTGCGCGGCGACGCCCTGGCGCTGGCCGCCGGTGTGTTCTGGGGCCTCACCACGCTGGTGATCCGCGGCTCGAAGCTGGCCACGGCGAGCGCGGAGAAGACGCTCTTCTACCAGGTGGCCGTCACCACGCTGGTGGCGCCGATGCTCTCGCTGGCGCTGGGCGAGCAGTGGTCGCTGGCCTATTCCACCTACGCCTGGGTTTCCATCGGCCTGCAGTCCGCGATCGGCGCCTTTGCGAGCTACCTGGCGTGGATGTGGATGCTGCGGCACTACCCGGCGACGCAGATGTCCTCCTTCACCTTCCTCGCGCCCCTGTTCGCGCTGGTCTTCGGCGTGGTGCTGCTGAAGGAGCCGCTCACCGCGCAGCTGGTCGTGGCGCTCGCCGGCGTCGCCACCGGCATCGTGCTGGTGAACCGCAAGGCGCGCCCGGCCTGACGCAGGTTCCGGCCTAACTGGTCTCCGTGTAGGCTGGGGTGGAGCGCCAGCGCAACCCCAGCGTTTCGCTCGCAGGCGAGCGCGCGTCAGGCGTCGGCCGCCTGTGCGGGCCGACGCCCCTGCGCATACGCCACATAGGCCGGCAGGCAGCCCGGGTTGACCATCGCGTCGGGGTTCACCACCTTCTCCAGCGGCTGGCCCAGCAGCAGCTTCTTGATCGGCAGTTCCTGCTTCTTGCCAGACAGGGTGCGCGGCACCTCGGCCATCTGCACGATGTCGTCGGGCACGAAGCGCGGACTGAGCGCGGTGCGCACCGCGCCGGCGATGCGGGCCTTGAGCGCGTCGTCGAGCGTGAGGCCGGGACGCAGCACCACGAACAAGGGCATCCAGCTCGGGCGGCCCAGGTATTCCAGATCCACCACCAGAGAGTCCATCACCTCGGGCAGCGCCTCCACGGCGCTGTACAGCTCGCTGGTGCCCATGCGCAGGCCGTGGCGGTTGATCGTCGCGTCGCTGCGCCCGTAGATGATGCAGCCGCCCTCGGGCGTGATCTTCAGCCAGTCGCCATGGCGCCAGACACCGGGGTACATGTCGAAGTAGCTGGAGAGGTAGCGTGCGTTGTTGGGGTCGTTCCAGAAGGACAGGGGCATCGAGGGGATCGGCCGCGTGCACACCAGCTCGCCGACCTCGTCGATGACTGGCTGCCCCTGCTCGTTCCAGGCCTCCACCGAGCAGCCGAGCAGGCGGCACTGCATCTGCCCGGGGATCTGCGGCAGCTCCCGGTGGGCGCCGATGAAGGCGCCGGCGAAGTCGGTGCCACCCGACATGTTGCACCACCAGATGTCGCGCACGCCCAGTGCGTCGAACTGCGCCGTGCCCCAGCGCTGCACGTCCTCGGGCAGGGGTGATCCCGTGCTGCCCAGCGCGCGTACGCGGCGCAGGCCGGGCCAGCGCGTGAGATCCACGCCGGCCTTCATGCAGTTGCCGTAGAAGGCGGCGCCGGCCCCGAACCAGGTGACGCCCACCTCGTCGGCGAAGCGCCACAGGGTGGACCAGTCGGGCGCGTCCTTGCTGCCGCCGGGATTGCCGTCGTACAGGCAGCAGGTGGTGCCGGTGAGCAGGCCGTGCATCTGCGCGTTCCACATCACCCAGCCGGTGGAGCTGTACCAGTGGAAGCGCTCGCCCAGGCTGTTGGGGTCGTAGCTGCAGCCGATGTCGTCGTGCAGGTTCATCATCGCCATGCCCACCAGCACCGTGCCGCCGTGGCCGTGCACGATGGGCTTGGGCAGGCCGGTGGTGCCGGAGGAGTAGACGATCCACAGCGGATGGTCGAAAGGCAGCCACTGCGGCTCGAAGGCGGCCACCTCGGCATCGTCGCGCGACAGGGCCGTGGCCAGCGCGGTGTGGGCGGGCAGGCCATCGACACCGAGGCCCAGGTTGTCGTGCACCAGCAGGTGCGTCACGCTGGGCAGGGCCGCCATCAGCTCGCCCACGACACCGCGGCGGTCATGGTCGCGGCCGGCGTAGCGCACGCCGTCACAGGCGATCAGCATGCGCGGGGTGATCTGGCGGAAGCGGTCCAGCACCGCGTTCGTGCCCATGTCGGGCGCGCAGATGCTCCAGATGCCCCCCAGGCTGACCACCGCCAGGAAGGCGATCATCGCCTCCGGCACGTTGGGCAGGTAGGCGGCCACCCGGTCGCCCGGCTGCAGGCCCTGCGCACGCAGGTGCAGCGCCAGCGAGGCCACCTGGCGCTGCAGTTCGGGCCACGATAGCTCCCGGTGCTCGCCACGCTCGTTGCGGCTGATGAGCGCGGGCACACCCGCCGCGTGCGCGGGCGCCACGTGCCGCAGCACCTGCCGCGCATAGCTCGCGCTGGCCCCCTCGAACCAGCGCGCGCCGGGCATGCGGTCGTCCGCCAATACCGCCTTGCACGGGGTGGGCGACTGCAGGTCATAGAAGGCCGCGAGGCTCTCCCAATAGGCGGCGACGTCGCGCACCGACCACTCCCACAGCGCCTGGTAGCTGTCGAAGCGCAGGCCGCGATGGGCCTGCAGCCAGTCCTGGTAGCGGCGGATCTGGGGCACGTAGGGTGGTTGCATCGGTTCGGGTCCTGCGGATTCGTCGTGTTGGCATCGGTCGTCCGTCCAGGACGGATGGGACGCCAACGGGGCCCGCCAGCTTAGCGGGCGCGCCGCCCGCTCGCATCCGCCGCGACCCGCCCCCGAGCCATCAACAGGCACCGACTTGCCATTTCGCACAGTCGTGCTATATTTCGCCCCATCATGGACGCCAAGACCCAGAAAGCCGAGCTCACCCGCGCCGCCATCGTCGGCGCGGCGCTGGATCTCGCCGCCGCCGAGGGCCTGGAGTCCATCACGCTGCAGGCAGTGGCCGATCGCATCGGCCTCTCCAAGAGCGGCGTGTTCTCCCGCGTCGGCTCCCGCGAGGCGCTGCAGACCGCAGTGATCGAGGAGTTCGGCCGCCGCTTCCTGGCCGACGTGTTCGTGCCCGCCATGCAGCAGCCCAAGGGCCTGCCACGGCTGAACGAGATCGTGCGCCGCTGGATCGCCCGCACGCGCGACGTGGAGGCGAAGCAAGGCTGCATCTTCACCGCCGGCGCCTTCGAGCTGGACGACCGCGAGGGCCCGCTGCGCGACTTCCTGCTGGGCGAGGTGACGCGCTGGCGCACCGCGCTGCGCCGCACGGTGCTGCAGGCGGTGGAGGCCGGCCACCTGAGCGCCGACACCGACCCCGAGCAGCTCGCCGGCGAGATCTACAGCCTGGCCATGGGCCTGCTGCACGACATCCGCTTCCTGCGCGATTCGCGCGCGCCCGACCGAGCCCAGGCCACCTGGGACCGCCTGGTGCGCAGCTACCTGCCCTAGAGTCCCCTGGAGACAAACCGCCCTGCCCGCTTGTTCGACCTCATTTCGCACGGTCGTGCGAAGAAAGGAGCCTTCCATGGCCTTCGTCCTCGTCCCCCTCGCCGCCATCGGCGTCATCCGCCTGGCCATCGGCCTGCGCCGCACCTTGCGCAGCCTGCCCCGTCGCAACAGCGACATGGTCTTCTTCTGAACCCGGGAGCCCGCTCATGACCACCCGCACCGCCGTCGAGGCCGCCTCGTCCTACTACCACGCCAACCCCGGCGTCCGCCTGTTCCGCTTCGCCCTCGGCACCTCGCAGCGGCTGTGGCCGGCACTGGCCGTGCGCGCCGCCGCACGGCTGTTCGGCACGCCGCTGCCGCCCAAGTGGCTGCAGCGCCGCACGCCCTGGGAGCCGGGCTGGCAGACCGAGGCCTGGCCGTTCGAGGACGCCAGCGTCACGGTCTACAGCCGCCCCGTGGCCCCGCACGGGCCCGTCGCCCTGCTGGTCCACGGCTGGGGCGGCCACGCGCGGCAGATGCTGCCGCTGGCCGACGCCCTGGCCGGCCATGGCCTGCGGCCGGTGCTGCTGGAGATGCCCGCGCATGGCCGCAGCGCCGGTAGCGTGAGCAACCTGCCGCAGTTCTCGCGCGCCATCGAGTACGCCGTGGCCCGCCTGCGGCAGGACGGCCACCAGGTCCGCGTGCTGGCGGCGCATTCACTCGGCGCCAACGCGGCCGCCCATGCCGCGGCGCGCGGCCTGCCGGTGGATCGCCTGCTGCTGGTGGCGCCGCCTGCCTCACCGCGCGAGTACACCCGCCACTTCGCGCACGTGTTCGGCCTGAGCGAGGCCACGCGGGCCGCCATGCAGCGCCGCATCGAGGCCCGCGAGGGCATCCTCATGCCGCAGTTCGAACCCGAAGCGGTCGGTCCGCGCATCCGCGTGCCCACGCTGGTGGTGCACGACCAGGCCGACAGCATCAACCGCTTCGCCGATGGTCAGGCCTTCACCCGCGCGATCCGCGGCGCGGAGCTGCTGGCGACCGAAGGCCTGGGCCATCGCCGCATCCTGCGCGATGCGGCCGTGCTGGGGCGGGCCACGCTGTTCGCCACGCAGGCGTCGTAGCCCGCCCATCGGCGCCCTCCACCGGCCGGAGAGGGCTGGGGTGGGGGCGCCCCTGCGGTTCTCCCGTGCATGCAGCCGGCCGTTGGTCTAGCATCGCCGATCCAACCACGACGAGGAGGATCCCATGGCGATGTTCGACTGGACCGAGAAGCCGGCTTCGGTGCTGCAGCAGGGCGGCGTGATCGCGCCCGACGAGCGCCTGCCCTGGCCGCAGACGGCGGCGATGGGCGTGCAGCACGTGATCGCGATGTTCGGCGCCACGGTGCTGGCGCCCATCCTGATGGGCTTCGACGCCAACATCGCCATCCTGATGAGCGGTGTCGGCACGCTCATCTTCTTCGCCATCACCGGTGGCAAGGTGCCCAGCTACCTGGGCTCCAGCTTCGCCTTCATCGGCGTGGTGATCGCGGCCTCCGCCTACGCCGGCAAGGGGCCGAACACCAACATCGGGGTCGCCCTTGGCGGCATCATCGCCTGCGGCGCCCTGTACACGGCCATCGGCGCCGTGGTGCATGCGGTGGGCACGCGCTGGATCGAGCGTTTCATGCCGCCGGTGGTGACGGGCTCGGTGGTGGCCGTGATCGGCCTGAACCTGGCCCACATCCCGGTGAAGAACATGGCCGCCAGCGGCTTCGACAGCTGGATGCAGGCCATCACCTTCACCTGCGTGGGCCTGGTGGCCGTGCTCACGCGCGGCATGGTGCAGCGCCTGCTGATCCTGGTCGGCCTGATCGTCGCCAGCATCCTCTACGCGGTGCTCGCCAACGGCCTGGGTCTCGGCAAGCCGATGGATCTGTCGGGCATCGCGAACGCCGCGTGGGTGGGCATGCCCGCCTTCACGGCGCCGGTCTTCAGCGGTCCGGCCATGCTGCTGATCGCGCCGGTGGCGGTGATCCTGGTGGCCGAGAACCTGGGCCACATCAAGGCCGTGACGGCCATGACCGGGCGCGATCTCGACGCCTACATGGGCCGTGCGTTCATCGGCGATGGCGTGGCGACGATGGTGAGCGGCGCCGCCGGCGGCACGGGCGTGACGACGTACGCCGAGAACATCGGCGTGATGGCCGCCACCAAGATCTACTCCACCGCCATCTTCCTCGTCGCCGCGCTCATCGCCGTCGTGCTGGGCTTCTCGCCCAAGTTCGGCGCGGTGATCCAGGCCATCCCGCTACCGGTGATGGGCGGCGTCTCCATCGTGGTGTTCGGCCTGATCGCGATCGCCGGCGCCAAGATCTGGGTCGACAACCGGGTCGACTTCTCGCAGAACCGCAACCTCATCGTGGCCGCCGTGACACTGGTGCTGGGCACCGGCGACTTCACGCTGCGCTTCGGCGATTTCGCGCTCGGCGGCATCGGCACCGCCACCTTCGGCGCCATCGCGCTGCATGCCTTGCTCGGCATCAAGGGCGACGAACGGGCGGCCCGCTATTGATCCGGCAACAAATAACTTGAACTTTTGCGCCCCGCCATGATCCACCAGTGATGGAAACAGCCGACATGAGATCGCTGCCGCGCGAGGCGCGGCACGAAAGACGAGTTCAGGTCATCCGCCT
>NZ_JAYRZR010000078.1:0-19404 GCF_041916345.1 Ramlibacter sp. | reverse complement strand
CACCGACGCGATCCAGGCCGCCGCGCGCGGGCATCACTTCCTGTCGGTGCACAAGAACGGCCAGGTCGCCATCGTGCAGACCAACGGCAACAAGGACTGCCACGTCATCCTGCGCGGCGGCAAGACGCCCAACTACGATGCCGCGAGCGTGGCCGCCGCCTGCAAGGAACTGGAGGCCGCCAAGCTGCCGCCCACCCTGATGGTGGACTGCAGCCATGCCAACAGCAGCAAGCAGCACGACAAGCAGATCGAGGTGGCCCGCGACATCGCGCAGCAGCTCGCGGCCGGTTCCCGCTCGGTGTTCGGCGTGATGATCGAGAGCCACCTGCAGGCCGGGGCGCAGAAGTTCACGCCTGGCAAGGACCAGGTCTCGCAGCTGGACTACGGCAAGAGCATCACCGACGCCTGCATCGGCTGGGGCGACTCGCTGCAGGTGCTGGAGACCCTGGCTGAGGGCGTGCGCGCCCGCCGTCGCCGCTAGTCGGAGGTTTCTGTCACACGCGTTTACATCCAGTAACGGTGGACTTATAGTCGAGCCCGGGCGGAGCGATCCCGCCGCCCGAGCCGCATGACCACCCCGATTCCTCCGCTGCGCCTGGGTCTGGCGGGCTTCGACGAAGCCCGCGGCAGGGTCATCCGGCAGCGACTGCAGGTGCCGCGGCCCGGTGGCCTGCGCTGGGAGGTCGCGCCGTTCCACGAGGCCGATGCCTGGTGGCTGTGCGGCGCGCGGGTCAGCCTGACCGGCGATGCCATGGTCCGGGTGCCGCCCGGCCTGCCCAGCGAGCGCGCGATCCAGCTCACCCTGGCGGAAGTGGACCGCCCCGTGGCCTTCTCACTGCCGCTCGCGCCGCGCGGCTTCACGCCGGCCTGTGTCTTCGATCTCGGCGACGGCGCTTCGGTGGCCGCCGCGCTGCACCGGTTCGAGGCCTGGATGCAGCCCCTGGTGGCCCAGTTCTGCCTCGCGGCCAGCCTGGTGCGCGAGCAACCGGCGCTGGGTGCCGGGCCCTGGGAAGTGCTGCATGGCGGACGGCTGGTCGCCGTGGTCGACCAGCAGAACGGCACGGCCGTGGCACCCGATGCCACCCCGGCCGACTTCGCTGAGGCGATCTGGTGTGTGCGCGACTGGGGCACGGTGCGTGTGCCTGCGCCGTTCGTGCGGGCCAGCCTGTCGCAGCTCATGTGGCAGTTTGCCCTGCGCACCGAGAGCGACCTGCTGCCGCCGCACTACCGCGAACGGCCCCTGTACTTCCGCCGGCCCCCCAAGCTGCCCCAGCGCTTGCTGGCCGACGCGCACCTGCTGCTCCTGCGCGAGCTTGCAGCGCGGCCAGGCCTGCGCTTCGACCAGCTGGCAGCGTCCGCACCCTTCTCGCCGACGGTGCTGGCACGGCACCTGGCGGCGCTGTACTACGTGGGCGCCATCACTGCGAATCCGCGCCGTGCCGCGCCTGGCTTGGGGCGTCGCTTCGACAGCGCCGACTCGCGCCCGCTCACCAGCGTGCTGCCCTCCGAGCTGGAATCCGCCCCGGCGTCGGAGCCCCCGCCCGCCCGCCCGTTGGCCGATTTCACGGCGCCCGCCCCGCTGCGGTGGGAGTAGCCCGGCGCACGCGGGCATGCGTCGTCTGGCGGATGGTCGGGGCGAGGCCATCCCGCCAATAATCAGGGCCGTCGGCCGGATGGTCCGGTCGCCCCGCCAGGAGGGTGCTTCCGCATGAGCGCAGCGCTGCCCGCCATGACCGAACAGCCGGTGCTGCAGCTCGGCGTGATCGGCTTCGACCTGTCCGAGCGTGCCGTCATCGCCGATGCGCTGCAACGGCTGCCAGCCGGGTGGACACCCTGGCACGTGGCGCCGTTTGCCGAGGGCGACGCGTGGTGGGTGAACGGCAGCCGCACCCGCGTGCTCGAAGATGGCCACCTGCAGGTGGACCCTGGCCATGAGCGCGAGCCGGGTGCGAGCCTGCGGCTCACCGCGGTGGACCGCCCCATCGCCTTCTCGACGCCGCTCGCCGCCCGGGACTTCGAGCCGCGCTGCGTGTTCCGCCTGGGCGACGAGGCCGGCATGCATTCGGCGCTGCACCTGTTCGGGACCTGGCTGCAGCCGTTGCACTGTCTTTATGTGGCGGGCGCGCTGGTGATGCGTCGGGGGGCGGCGCTGCGGCAGACGGTGCACCATCTCAACCACCATGGCCGCCTGGTCGCCGTGCTCGACTACGTGGCCGGCCACGTCGGCATCCTGCCCACGGCCACGCCGGGGGACCTGTGGTCTGCGGAGTGGGACCGGCGCCCGCCCAGCGCGCACGACCTGCCGCGCAACTTCATTCCCTACACGCCGGCCCAGCTCGTGTGGACCTACGTGCGCCGGACCGACCGCGACCTGCTGCCCCCGCGATACCGGCACGACGTGATCCACTTTCGTCACGTGCCGCGGGTGCCGCCCGGCTGGCTGCGGGAGACGCAGATGATGCTGCTGCGCGAACTGCATGCCGAGCCCGCGGCCTTCGATGCGCTGGCCCAGCGCACGGGCCTCGCGCCTGCGGCGCTCGCGCTGGAGCTGAGCTGCCTGTACTACAGCGGCGCCATCACCACCACGGCGGCCAAGGCCGCGCCACGGAGCACGGGTGCCTCGCTGCCGTCGCAGCCGGCGGACACGCTGGGGATGGCCTCGATCCAGCCGCACCACGTGAGCGACCTCGAGCGCACGGTGCCGGCGAGCCTGGACCTGCCGGGCGTGGTGTCGGCGGGGCCGCGGCGGGCGGGCTGACGCGGGCGGGTGCCACCGCTCGGGGCACAGGGACGCGAGGGCCGCCGGGGCGTCAGGCCTGGGGCGGCGCCGGCTCGCCCGGCCCCAGTGATCGCAGCAGCCGGTGGTGGATGCCACCGAAGCCGCCGTTGCTCATGCACAGCACGTGGTCACCCGGCCGTGCGGCCGCCACCACCTGGGCCAGGAGCTGATCGATATCGCGCGCCACCTGCGCCCGGCCCGCCATCGGCGCGAGTGCCTGGGCCGGATCCCAGCCCAGGCCGCCGGCGTGGCAGAACGCCAGGTCCGCCTGCTCCAGTGACCAGGGCAGCTGGGCCGCCATGGTGCCCAGCTTCATGGTGTTGCTGCGCGGCTCGAACACGGCCAGGATGCGCGCGTCGCCGATGCGGCGGCGCAGGCCGTCGACCGTGGTGCGGATGGCGGTGGGATGGTGGGCGAAGTCGTCGTACACGGTCACGCCGCCGGCGCGGCCCACCACCTCCAGCCGGCGCCGCACGTTGCGGAAGCTGCACAGGGCCTCGGCCGCCTGCGCCGGCGGCACGCCCACGTGCTCGGCCGCGGCCATGGCGGCCAGTGCGTTCAGCTGGTTGTGCAGCCCGGCCAGCGCCCAGCGCACGCGGCCGGCCGCCTGCCCGCCGACGCGCACCTCGAAGTCATGCGGCTCGCCTTCCGCCTGGAAGTCGCTGACTGCGGCGCCGAAGCTGCGCACCTCGCTCCAGCAGCCCTGGTGCAGCACGCGCGCCAGGCTTTCCTCCAGCCCGTTGACCACGAGCCGGCCCGAGGCCGGCACGGTGCGCACGAGGTGATGGAACTGCCGCTCGATGGCCGCGAGGTCGTCGAAGATGTCCGCGTGGTCGAACTCCAGGTTGTTCAGCACTGCGGTGCGGGGCCGGTAGTGCAGGAACTTGCTGCGCTTGTCGAAGAAGGCCGTATCGTATTCGTCGGCCTCGATCACGAACGGTGCGCGCGGCCCTGGTGCGGCCCCCAGCCGCGCGGAGACACCGAAGTCGAGTGGCACGCCCCCCACCAGGAAGCCGGGCTGCAGGCCGGCCTGCTCCAGCACCCAGGCCAGCATGGAGGTGGTGGTGGTCTTGCCATGTGTGCCCGCGACCGCGAGCACGTGGCGGCCGTGCAGCACGTGCTCGGCCAGCCACTGCGGTCCGCTGGTGTAGCGGTCGCCGGATTCGAGGATGGCTTCCATCAGCGGGTAGCGGGGCGTGCCATCGGCCAGGCGCGCGCGCGAGACCACATTGCCGATGACCCACACGTCGGGCCGCAGCGCCATCTGGTCGGCCGAGTAGCCCTCGATCAGGTCGATGCCCAGCGCGCGGAGCTGGTCGCTCATGGGCGGGTAGACGCCGGCGTCGCAGCCGGTCACCCGGTGGCCAGCCTCGCGGGCCAGGGCGGCGAGGCCGCCCATGAAGGTGCCGCAGATGCCGAGGATGTGGAGATGCATGGCGGCGGATTATCCCGCCCGCCGGGCAGGGCACCGCCTCAGCGCGGGAAGCGCTCGCGCAGCTTGAGCTTCCAGAACTTGCCGGTGGAGGTGCGCGGCACTGCCTCGATGAACTCGTAGCGTTCCGGCAGCTGCCACTTGGCGAAGTGCTGCGCCAGCAGGTGCGCGTTCAGCGCCGCCGGCTCGGCCGCAGCGCCCGGCTTGACCACCACGCAGGCCAGCGGCCGCTCGCTCCACTTCTCGTCGGGGATGGCGATCACGGCGGCTTCGGCCACCGCGGGGTGGGCCATCAGCGCGTTCTCCAGGTCGACCGAGCTGATCCACTCGCCGCCGGACTTGATGAGGTCCTTGGTGCGGTCGGTAATGCGCACGAAGCCGAGGTCATCGACGCTGGCGACGTCGCCCGTGCGCAGCCAGCCGTCTTCGGTGAACTTGGCCGGATCGGTGGGCACCTCGTGGTAGCCGCCGGTGATGAAGGGGCCGCGTACCTGGATCTCGCCCACGCTGCGACCGTCCCAGGGCTGCTCGCCCTCGTCGCCCATCACGCGCAGGTCCACCAGCGGCACCGGCACGCCGGCCATGGCGGCGCGGCGGTACTTCTCGTCGTCGCTCGCGTCACGCAGTTCCGCGCGGGGGTAGGAGATGGTGCAGACCGGCGAGGTCTCGGTCATGCCCCAGCCCTGCTCGATCCAGATGCCGTGGCGGTCGAAGGCGCGGATCAGCGCCTCGGGCACGGCGGCGCCGCCGACCAGCGAGCGCATGCCATGCGGCAGCTTCCAGCGGCCGTGGTGGGGCGAATCCGGCTTCTGCGCGGCGTCGAAGGTTTGGATCAGGCTCATCCAGATGGTGGGGACGCCCAGCGACAGCGTGGGCGGCTCCAGCTGCATCAGGTCCAGCAGGTCCTCGGGGTGCAGGTGCGGGCCGGGGAAGACCAGCTTCACGCCCATCATCACTGCGCCGTAAGGCATGCCCCAGCTGTTGGCGTGGAACATCGGCGTGACCGGCATCACCACGTCGGTGCCGCGCAGGCCCCAGAAGTCGCCCAGGCTGGCCACCAGCGTGTGCAGTACCGTGGATCGGTGCGAGTACGCGACGCCCTTCGGCCGGCCGGTCGTGCCCGAGGTGTAGCACATGGCCACCGGGTCGTTCTCGTCGTGCGGCGCGTACTGGAAGGCCTCGGCGTCGGCGCCTGCCAGCAGCGCCTCGTAGTCGGTGCAATCCGCCGGCACCGCAGCGCCGGAGAAGGGGAAGACGATGACGCGCTCGAAGGCGTGCAGGTGCGCGAACTGCCGGTACAGCGGCAGCAGCACGTCGTCCACGATCAGGAACCGGTCCTTCGCGTCGCCCGCGATCCAGCCGATCTCCTCCGGCGCGAGGCGCAGGTTCAGCGTGTGCATCACGCCGCCCGCCGCCGGGATGCCGAAGTAGCACTCCAGGTGGGCGTGGTGGTTCCAGCACAGCGTGGCCACTCGCTCGCAGCGCCGCAGGCCCAGCTGCTGCAGGGCGGCCGCCAGCGCGCGGGTGCGGCGGTGGTACTCGGCATAGGTGTGGCGCCGAAGCGTCTTGTCCGGCAGGCGCGAGACGATCTCGTTGCGGCCGAAGAGCCGCCCGGCCCGTTCCAGCAGGTGGTTGAGTGACAGGCCCGCCTGCATCATCGTGCTCTTCATCGCGAGGTCTCCTTCTCGGGTGCCACTGTAGGAGGCGGGGGCACCCGCGTCCATGCAGAATGCACCCGATGGACAGCACATCGCACGAGATCGCCCATGCCGCCGCGCGCCTGGTGGTGGAGGAGGGCCTGGAGTACGGCCCCGCCAAGCGCCGGGCGGTGCGCCAGCTCGGGCTGCCGGCGCGCACCGCGCTGCCGGACAACGGTGTGGTGGAAGACGCGGTGCGCGAGTACATCGAGCTCTTCTGCGCCGACACGCAGCCGGCCGAGCTGGCTGCGCTGCGGCGGCTGGCGCTCACCTGGATGGAGCGGCTGGCCGAGTTCCGCCCCCATCTGGCCGGAGCGGTCTGGCATGGAACGGCCACGCGGCTGTCGGACATCTATCTCCAGCTCTTCTGCGACGACCCGAAGTCGGCCGAGATCCTGCTGATCGACCGCGGCGTCGACTACGAACCGCGCACGGTGACCGGCCTGCATGGCGACCCCGTGGAGGCGCTCAGCATCCACAGCCTCTGCCCGGAGCTGGCCGAGGAGATCGGCGTGCACCTGATCATCCTGGACCACGACGACCTGCGGGGTGCCCTCAAGCCCGATGCCAAGGGACGCACGCCGCGCGGTGACACCCAAGCCGTGCGGGCGCTGCTCGCCGTGGCGGCCCCGGTGGCCTGACGGACTGCCATGACCCCTGTCGAAACCCCCTCCATCGCCGAAGCCGCGCCGTCCGAGGCGTCGCCGGGCAACCGCCGCATGTGGCTGGCCGCCGGTGCGGTCGGCACCGTGGCCCTGGCCGCCGGCGCCGGATTCGCGTGGTGGCGCTTGCGGCCGCAACCGGCCGCGGATGGCGCCGCCGAGCGCCTGTGGCGCCTGAAGTTCGCCACGCCGCAAGGCCCGGAACTCCCCATGACCCGTTTCAGCGGCCGCCCGCTGCTGCTGAACTTCTGGGCCACCTGGTGCCCGCCATGCGTGGAGGAGATGCCTTTGCTGGACGCCTTCTACCGCGAACAGTCGTCAAAAGGCTGGCAAGTGCTGGGTTTGGCCATTGATCAGCCGAGTGCCGTGCGGACCTTCCTGCAACGCCTGCCGGTCACCTTCCCGATCGGGCTGGCCGGGCTGGAGGGCGCGGACCTCACGCGCGAGCTCGGCAATCGGACGGGCGGCCTGCCGTACACCGTCGTGTTCGACGCCAAGGGCGGCATCCGGCAGCGTAGAATGGGCCGCGTCACGGAGGCCGACTTGAAGGCTTGGTCGGCGCCCGCCTAGGCGCTGTCGTCCGGTGCCGCAGACCCCGCCAGGGGGCTTCGCCGGCCCGCCCCCTACAGCCGCCCGTCAGAATGTTGAATGGATTTTCGCGGCAGATCGTGAAAGTTGGCGGCGTTTTGCTGTAAATTCGCGGTCCTCAACAAACAACAACGGAGAGGGGCATGGACCTGCGGAAACTCAAGACCCTGATCGACCTCGTGTCCGAGTCCAACGTGTCGGAACTCGAGATCACGGAAGCAGAAGGCAAGGTGCGCATCGTCAAGGGGCCGGTCGCCGTGGCGCAAGCGCTGCCGGTGGCCCCGGTGGTGCTGCCCGCCGCCACGGTGGCGGCCGCACCCGCCGGGCAGGCCCCGGCCCCGGCCGCTGCTGCAGCGGCCCCCCAGGCCCCGGCCGGCCACATCGTCAAGTCGCCCATGGTGGGCACCTTCTACCGCGCCTCGGCGCCCGGCGCCAAGTCGTTCGTCGAGGTCGGCCAGCAGGTCAAGGAAGGCGAGACGGTCTGCATCATCGAGGCCATGAAGATCCTGAACGAGATCGAGGCCGACAAGGGCGGCACCATCACGCAGATCCTGTGCGAGAACGGCCAGGCGGTCGAGTACGGCCAGCCGCTGTTCGTCATCGAATGAGCATGAGCATGCTGATCCAGGCCCCGAGCGCGACGGTCGCTCCCGGAGGGCGCCATGTTTAAGAAGATCCTGGTCGCCAACCGCGGCGAGATCGCGCTGCGCATCCAGCGGGCCTGCCGCGAGCTGGGCGTGAAGGCGGTGATGGTCTATTCAGAGGCCGACCGCGAAGCCAAGTACGTGAAGCTGGCCGAGGAGGCCGTGTGCATCGGCCCGGCGGCCTCGGCGCAGAGCTACCTGAACATGCCGGCCATCATCTCGGCGGCGGAAGTGACCGACGCCGAGGCCATCCACCCCGGCTACGGCTTCCTGTCCGAGAACGCCGATTTCGCCGAGCGGGTGGAGAAGAGCGGCTTCCAGTTCATCGGCCCCACGCCGGAATCCATCCGCATCATGGGCGACAAGGTGTCGGCCAAGCAGGCGATGATCAAGGCCGGCGTGCCCTGCGTGCCCGGCTCCGAGGGCGAGCTGCCGGACAACCCGGCGGAGGTCCGGCGCATTGCCAAGTCGGTCGGCTACCCGGTGATCATCAAGGCCGCGGGCGGCGGCGGCGGGCGCGGGATGCGCGTGGTCCACACGGAAGCGGCGCTGATCAACGCCGTGCAGATGACCAAGGCCGAGGCCCAGGCGGCGTTCGGCAACCCGGCGGTGTACATGGAGAAGTTCCTCCAGAACCCGCGCCACGTCGAGATCCAGGTGCTGGCCGACAAGTACCGTAACGCGGTCTACCTGGGCGAGCGCGACTGCTCCATGCAGCGACGCCACCAGAAGGTGATCGAGGAGGCGCCGGCGCCCGGCATTCCGCGCAAGCTGATCGAGCGCATCGGCGACCGCTGCGCGGCCGCCTGCAAGAAGATCGGCTACCGCGGCGCCGGCACCTTCGAGTTCCTGTACGAGAACGGCGAGTTCTATTTCATCGAGATGAACACCCGCGTGCAGGTGGAGCATCCGGTGACCGAGCTGATCACGGGCGTGGACATCGTGAAGACGCAGATCATGGTGGCCGCCGGCGAGAAGCTGCCCTTCGGCCAGCGCGACGTGCAGATCCGCGGCCATGCCATCGAGTGCCGGGTGAACGCGGAAGACCCGTACAACTTCGTGCCCTCGCCGGGGCGCATCACGCTGTGGCATGCGCCGGGCGGCCCGGGCGTGCGGGTGGACTCCCACGTCTACAACAACTACTTCGTGCCGCCCAACTACGACTCGATGATCGGCAAGATCATCGTGCACGGCGACACGCGCGACCAGGCGCTGGCGCGCATGCGCACCGCCCTGGCCGAGACGGTGGTGGAAGGCATCAACACCAACATCCCGCTGCACCGCGAGCTGATGGTCGATGCCAAGTTCATGGACGGCGGCACCAACATCCACTACCTGGAAGAGTGGCTGTCGCATCACAAGCGCTGAGCCGGCATGTTCGAACTGCGCCTGCTCTGCCCTGAGGATCGCGTGGAGGCGGTGTCGGACGCCCTCGATGCGCTCGACGTGCTGAGCGTGTCGGTGGAGGACGCGGACGCGCGCACGCCGGCCGAGCAGGCCCTGTTCGGCGAGCCGGGCATGCCGCCGCCGAAGGAGGGCTGGCAGCGCTCCCTGGTGACGGCCCTGTTCCCGACCGAGGACGAAGCGGCCGAGGCCGCGCGCCTGCTGGACGCGCAGGACTTCTTCGCCGGCTGCAAGGTGCTGGGCGTGCAGGCCGTGCCCGACGAAGACTGGGTGCGGCTCACCCAGTCGCAGTTCGAGCCGGTGGAGATCACGCCCACCTTCTGGATCGTGCCCACCTGGCACGAGCCGCCCGCCGCCGCTCGCGAGGTGATCCGCCTCGATCCTGGCCTGGCCTTCGGCACCGGCACGCACCCGACCACGCGCATGTGCCTGCGCTGGATCGCGCGGCATCCGCCTGCCGGCACGCGCGTGCTGGACTACGGCTGCGGCTCGGGCATCCTCGCCATCGGCGCCGCGAAGTTCGGCGCCGCGGCCATCGACGCGGTGGACATCGACGAGGCGGCCGTGCAGGCGACGCGGCAGAACGCCGAGGCGAACGGTGTCACGCTCGATGCCGGCCTGCCTGATCGCGCCAGCGGCATCTACCCGCTGGTGCTGGCCAACATCCTGGCCACGCCGCTGAAGGTGCTGGCGCCGCTGCTGTGCGGCCATGTCGCGCCCGGCGGCCATCTGGTGCTGGCGGGCATCCTGTCGCGCCAGGCCGATGAGCTGCGCGAGGCCTACGCGCCCTGGCTGCGCCTGGACGTGGCCGACGAGGAGGATGGCTGGATCCTGATGACGGGCCAGAAGCCCGCGTAGGGCGCGAACGCGCGCGCCTACAATCATCGGCTCATGAGCCTGATCACCAGCTGCCCCGCCTGCGGGACCATGTTCCGGGTCGTCCCGGACCAGCTGAAGATCTCCGAAGGCTGGGTGCGGTGCGGCCACTGCGCCGAAGTCTTCGATGCCACGGCCCACCTGGCGGATCGCCTGCCTGGCGGCCTGCCCGCCGATGACCCCATCACCGAGCCGGCCGGGCTGGAGCCGCCGGCGCCTGTCGCTCCTTCCGGTCCGCTGGTCACTCCGCCGTCGCCCGCCGACGGCGCGCCGGCCGACCCCGCTTTCTGGGACTTCTCCCCCGCGCCATCTCCGCGTCGGCTGGAAGACGCGCCCGATTTCGCGGCGGCGGTCCACGGGCCACCCGCCCCCGCGCCGGCGTCCGCGCCTGCCACGACGGCGGTGCCCGTCCCCGCTGCCACGGCGGCCTCGCCGGAACCGCGGGTACAGCGCCCTCTGACGCGGCCGCCCTGGCCCGCTCGCGCAGCGGGGCCGGTGCCGGTGCCGACCGAGACCGCCCCACCTGAGGGGCCTGCTGTGGTGGCGGACGATGCGCCCTCGGCGTCGCCCGTTGTCACAAATGCTGGTCTGCAGTTGGTGACCCCCGCCATTGCCGAAGCGGCTGAGGCGCGCTTGGCAGCTGCCGCCGGCACGCCCTCGCGGCCGGTGATGCTGCAGGGCGACGACGTCGAGCCCGACGCGAACATCAGCGAAGTGTCCTTCGTGCGCCAGGCCCGCCGCCGGGCGTTCTGGCGCAGCCCGGTCATGCGGGTGCTGCTGTCGCTGCTGGTGCTGGTGCTCGCGGCGGTGCTCGCGCTGCAGGCGGCCTACCAGGACCGGGATCGCCTGGCGCTCATGCAGCCGGCGCTCAAGCCCGCGCTGCAGCAGATGTGCGAGTTGCTCGCCTGCCGCCTGGCGCCGCCCCGGCAGATCGAGGCCATCGTCATCGAGAGCTCCGGCTTCAACCGCCTGCGCAGCGACACCTATCGCCTGAGCTTCAGCCTGCGCAACACCGCGGCCGTGGACATCGCGGTGCCGGCCATCGAGCTGACCCTCACCGACATGCAGGACCAGCCCGTGCTGCGGCGTGTGCTGACCGCCGACGAGCTGGGCGCCGCCCAGCCCGTGATCCCCGCTGCGTCCGAATGGGCCGGTGCCGTCGGGCTGACGGTGCAGGCCAATGGCACGCGCATCGCCGGCTACCGCCTGCTGGCCTTCTATCCCTGAACCCTGGAGCACCCCCCAACATGGCCGCTGTCATCTGCGGATCCCTCGCCTTCGACACCATCATGGATTTCGAAGGCCGCTTCGCCGACCAGATCCTGCCGCACCAGTTGCACATCCTGAACGTCTCGTTCCTGGTGCCGGCGCTGCGGCGCGACTTCGGCGGTTGCGCCGGCAACATCGCGTACAGCCTGAAGCTGCTGGGCGGTACGCCGCTGCCGATGGCGGCACTGGGCAGCGACGGCGCCGACTACCTGCAGCGGCTGCAGGCGCTGGGCATCAGCACCGAGTTCATCCGCCGCGTGGACACCACCTACACCGCGCAGGCCATGATCATGACCGACCGCGACAACAACCAGATCACCGCCTTCCACCCGGGCGCGATGATGCACGCGCACGAGACGCGCATCAGCGCGCGCCCGGACATCCGGCTGGGCATGATCTCCCCCGACGGGCGCGACGCGATGCTGCAGCACGCGGCGCAGTTCCATGCCGCGGGCATCCCGTTCGTGTTCGATCCGGGCCAGGGCCTGCCCATGTTCGATGGCCAGGAGCTGGCAGCCTTCATCGAGCAGGCCACCTGGGTCACCGTGAACGACTACGAGGGCAAGATGCTCAGCGAGCGCACTGGCTGGGACAGTGCCGAGATCTCGCGCCGGACGCAGGGCCTGATCGTGACCCTGGGTGCCCAGGGGTGCGAGGTGTGGGTCGACGGCCAGTGCACCCACGTGCCGCCGGTGCAGGCCGCGGCGGTGGTGGATCCCACGGGCTGCGGCGACGCCTGGCGCGGCGCGCTGCTGCACGGCCTGGAGCAGGGCTGGGACCTGGTGCGCTGCGCCGAGCTGGGCAACCGCGTGGGCGCGATCAAGATCGCGAGCCGCGGGCCGCAGAACTACACGCTCGACGGCCTGGCCTGAGCGGCCGGTCTCAGCCGCGCGCGATCGACACGCCGCCGTCCACCACGATGGTCTCGCCCACCACGTAGTCGCCAGCGCGCGAAGCGAGATAGATCGCAGCGCCCGCCATGTCCTCGTCGCGGCCGATGCGGCCGACGGGCACGCGCTCGGCGACGGCATCCCCGTGGTCTCGCGCCTCCTTGTTCATGTCGGAGGCGAAGGGACCGGGCGCGATGCCGCTCACCACGATGTTGTCCTGCGCGAGCCGCAGCGCCATGCGCTTGGTGAGGTGAATGAGACCGGCCTTGCTGGCGGCATAGGAATAGGTCTCCCAGGGGTTGACCGAGATACCGTCGATGGAGGCGATGTTGATCACCTTGGCCACGCGGTTCGCCGCGGCGGCCTTCAGCGCGCCATGCAGGGCCTGGGTGAGGAAGAACGGCGTCTTCATGTTGAGGTCCACCACCTTGTCCCAGCCGGTCTCCGGGAAGGTGTCGAACGGTTCGCCCCAGGCTGCGCCGGCGTTGTTGACGAGGATGTCGAGCACCGGCTCACGCGCCTGCAGTTCGCTGGCCAGACGGCGCGCGCCCTCCACCGTGGACACGTCGATCGGCAGCGAGGTGCAGGGGCCCAGCGCCGACAGTTCAGCGGCAGTTGCGTCGCAGGCGGCGGCCTTGCGCGCCGTGATGTAGACCCGCGCGCCCTGACGCAGGAAGCCGGCGGCGATCATGCGGCCGATGCCGCGCGAGCCGCCGGTGACCAGCGCCACCCGGCCGGCGAGGGAGAAGAGATCGTCCATGCGCTTTCCTTTCGAATCGGGAAAGCGTAGCGCCCGCGGGTGGCCTTGCCTATCGCGCGCACGACAGCGTCGCGGCCGCCGGGCCGTGACGCCCGGTCAGCTGCGCAGGCCGCGACGCTCGCGCCAGGCCAGCAGTTCGCCGACGATGCCCTTGCGGAAGGCCAGCACGCAGACCACGAAGATGCCGCCGATGATGACGGTGACCCAGGCGCCCACCTTGTCGGCCAGCAGGTTCTGCAGCGCGATCACGATGCCGGCGCCCAGCACGGGGCCGAAGAAGGTGCCCACGCCGCCCAGCAGGCTCATCAGGATCACCTCGCCGGACATCGACCAGTGCACGTCCGACAGCGTGGCGAAGCCCATCACGATGGTCTTGAGCGAGCCGGCCAGGCCAGCCAGGCCGGCCGACAGCACAAAGGCCAGCAGCTTGTACTTGTCCACCTCGTAGCCGAGCGAGATGGCTCGCGGCTCGTTCTCGCGGATCATCTTCAGCACCTGGCCGAAGGGCGAGGTGACGACGCGCAGGATGGCCAGGAAGCAGGCCACGAAGATGGCCAGCACCACGTAGTACATCACCGTGTCGTTGGCCAGCGGCAGAAGGCCCAGCAGATGGCCGCGCGGCACGCCCTGAAGGCCATCCTCGCCGCCGGTGAAGGGCGCCTGCAGGCAGACGAAGAACACCATCTGCGCCAGCGCGAGCGTGATCATCGCGAAGTAGATGCCCTGGCGGCGGATGGCGACCAGGCCGACCACCAGGCCGAGCAGCGCCGCGACCACCACGCCGGCCAGGATGCCCAGCTCGGGCGTCCAGGACTGGGCCTTGACGAACCAGCCGGTCACGTAGGCGGCGCCGCCGAAGAAGGCCGCGTGGCCGAAGGACAGCAGGCCGGTGAAGCCGAGCAGCAGGTTGAAGGCGCAGGCGAACAGCGCGAAGCACAGGAGCTTCATCACGAACACCGGGTACAGGCCCACCAGCGGCGCGACGACCGCAAGGGCAAGCAGGCCCAGGTAGGTGTTGCGCAAGGTCCTGCTCATGCCGTGGGCAGGCTCTCCGGCGCCGGGCGCGCTGGCGGCGACGACGGGGGGATTGGCGGTGCTGGCGGTCATGGGTCAGGCCTCCTTGCCGAACAGGCCCGCCGGACGCAGCATGAGCACGATGGCCATGATGACGAACACGACGACGTTGGATGCTTCGGGGTAGAACACGCGGGTGAACCCCTCGACCACGCCCAGCCCGAGGCCGGTGATGACGGAGCCGAGGATGGAGCCCATGCCGCCGATCACGACGACGGCGAAGACGACGATGATCAGGTTGGAGCCCATGAGGGGCGTGACCTGGATGATGGGCGCGGCCAGCACGCCGGCCAGCGCGGCCAGGGCGGCGCCGGCGCCATAGGTGAGCATCACCATCAGCGGCACGTTGACGCCGAAGGCCTGCACCAGCTTCGAGTTCTCGGTGCCGGCGCGCAGGTAGGCGCCCAGCCGGGTGCGCTCGATCAGGAACCAGGTGCCCAGGCAGACCACGATGGAGGCGACGACGACCCAGGCCCGGTAGTTGGGAAGGATCATGAAGCCGAGGTTGGTGGCGCCGCTCAGCAGCTCGGGCACGGGGTAGGACTGACCGGACACGCCGTACTGCTCGCGGAAGATGCCTTCCAGGATGAGCGACAGGCCGAAGGTGAGCAGCAGGCCGTACAACGGGTCCAGCCCGTACAGCCGCTTAAGGAAGAGCCGTTCGATCACGACCCCCAGGGCACCCACGATCAAGGGGGCCAGGATCAGGGCGAACCAGTAGTTCACGCCCCACTTGTCGAGCATGATCCAGGCCGCGAAAGCCCCCAGCATGTAGAGCGCGCCGTGGGCGAAGTTGACGATGTCCAGCAGCCCGAAGATGACGGCCAGGCCGAGGCTGAGCATGGCGTAGAAGGCGCCGTTGACCAGGCCCAGCATGAGCTGGCCCAGGAACGCCTGATGGGGAATGCCGAAGATTTCCATGGGGTGCCAGGGGCTAGGGATCAGGGGGCTGGGTGGCGCCGCGCGGGCGCCACCCGTTCAGCACATCACTTCTTGACCAGCGAGCACTTGGACTCGGCCAGCGTGGTGAAGGCCTGGTCGCCCGGGACCTTGGCCACCTGCTTGTAGTAGTCCCACGGCGTGGTGGACTCCTTCTGGCCCTTGACCTGGAACAGGTACATGTCGTGGATCATGCGGCCGTCGGCGCGCACCTTGCCCTTGCTGTAGAAGTCATTGGCGCCGTTCTTCTTGATCATCTCCATCACCTTGTCGGTGTCGGTCGTGCCGGCGGCCTTGACGGCGTTCAGGTAGGTGAGGGTGGCCGAGTAGTCGGCGGCCTGCAGGCTGGAGGGCATGCGCTTGTACTTCTCGAAGAAGCGCTTGGCGAACGCGCGCGAGGCGTCGTCCTGGTTCCAGTACCAGCTGTCGGCCAGCTGCAGGCCTTCGGTGTTGGCGAGACCCAGGGAGTGCACGTCGTTGATGAACACCAGCAGGCCGGCGACCTTCATGGTCTTGTTGATGCCGAATTCCTTGGCGGCCTTCACCGCGTTGGTGAAGTCACCGCCGGCGTTGGCCAGGCCGAGGATCTGGGCCTTGGAACCCTGGGCCTGCAGCAGGAAGGACGAGAAGTCGGAAGCGTTCAGCGGGTGGCGCACCGTGCCCACCACCTTGCCGCCGTTGGCCTTCACCACGGTGGCGGCGTCGTTCTCCAGCGAGTGGCCGAAGGCATAGTCGGCCGTCAGGAAGTACCAGTCCTTGTTGCCGGCCTTCACCAGGGCGGAGCCGGCCACCTTGGCCAGCGCCACCGTGTCGTAGGCGTAGTGCACGGTGTAGGGGTTGCAGTCCTCGTTGGTCAGGCGGGCGGAGCCGGCGCCGATCACCATGAAGGGCTTCTTCTTCTCGGAGGCGACCTTGGACATCGCCAGGGCGGTGCCGGAGTTGGTGCCGCCGATCAGCAGCGACAGGCCGTCCTTGTCGATCCACTCGCGCGCCTTGGAGCTGGCCACGTCGGCCTTGTTCTGGTGGTCGGCGGTCAGCACCTCGATGTTGCGGCCCAGCACCTTGCCGCCGAAGTCCTGCACGGCCCAGCGGATCATCTCGCCACCCGCGGGGCCGTCGATGTCGGCGTACAGGCTGGACATGTCGGTGATGAAACCGATCTTCACAGGCTGGTTGGCCTGGGCGAGGACGGCGCCGGTGCCGAGGCCCAGGGCGATGACGGCTGCGAGGGTCTTGAGTTTCATGCGGAATGCTCCTTGGATGAAGAAAGGGTTGGCGGCGTGGGAAAGCGGCTGGCCTAGACGCCCAGGTATTCCTGGAGCATGGCCATGTTGTCGTTGAGCTGGTCCTGCGCGAACTCGCGCACGATCTTGCCGTGCTCCATGACGTAGAAGCGGTCGGCCAGCGGCGCGGCGAAGCGGAAGTTCTGCTCCACCAGCACGATGGTGTAGCCCTTGGCCTTGAGCGTGCGGATGGTCTCGGCGAGCTTCTGCACGATCACCGGGGCCAGGCCCTCGGAGATCTCGTCCAGCAGCAGCAGGCGCGCGCCGGTGCGCAGGATGCGCGCCACGGCCAGCATCTGCTGCTCGCCGCCCGACAGGCGCGTGCCCGGGCTCGCGGCGCGCTCCTTCAGGTTGGGGAACATCTCGTAGATCTCCGCCACGCTCATGCCGCCTTCGGCGATGGTGGGCGGCAGCATCAGGTTCTCTTCCGCGGAGAGGCTGGCGAAGATGCCGCGCTCCTCGGGGCAGTAGCCGATGCCCAGGCGGGCCACCTTGTGCGGCGGCATGGCCACGGCTTCCTGGCCGCGGATGCGGATGGAGCCGGTGCGGCGCCCCGTGAGGCCCACGATGGCGCGCATGGTGGTGGTGCGGCCGGCGCCATTGCGGCCCAGCAGCGAGACCACCTCGCCTTCGTTCACGCTGAGGTTCACGCCATGCAGCACATGCGACTCGCCGTACCAGGCGTGCAGGTTGTCGATGCGGAGGAATTCGGTCTGGGCCATCAGTGGGCTCCCTGCAGTTCGGTGCTGGCCGTGCCCATGTACGCCTCGATCACCTGGGGATTGGCGGAGACCTCGGCGTAAGTGCCGTCGGCGATGACGGCGCCGCGCTGCAGCACCGTGATGCGGTCGGCGATGGACGACACCACGTTCATGTTGTGCTCCACCATCAGGATGGTGCGGCCGGCGGACACCTTCTTGATCAGCTCGGTGACGCGGTGCACGTCCTCGTGGCCCATGCCCTGCGTGGGCTCGTCGAGCAGCATCAGGTCAGGCTCCAGCGCCATCGTGGTGGCCAGCTCCAGCGCGCGCTTGCGGCCGTAGGGCAGGTTGACCGTCAGCTCGGTGGCGAAGTCCTGCAGGTCCACCGCGGCCAGCAGCTCATGCGCGCGGGCATGCAGCGGGTGCAGCGAGCGCTCGGGCTTCCAGAAGTGGAAGCTGGTGCCCAGGTTGCGCTGCAGCGCGGCGCGCACGTTCTCCAGCACCGTCATGTGGGGGAACACGGCCGAGATCTGGAACGAGCGCACGATGCCGCGGCGCGCCGTCTGTGCCGGCTTCTCGTGCGTGATGTCGGTGCCCAGGTAGGTGATCGTGCCGCGCGTGGGCGGCAGGAACTTGGTGAGCAGGTTGAAGAACGTGGTCTTGCCGGCACCATTGGGACCGATCAGCGCATGGATGTCGCCGCGGCGGACCTGCAGGTCCACGTTGTTCACGGCGACGAAACCCTTGAACTCCTTCGTCAGTCCACGGGTCTCCAGGATGATGTCAGCGGGCAAGGTCTCCTCCGTCGGGGCACACGCGGGACGGCATGTCCCGGGAGCCGCGATGGTCGTCGCGCGTGCTGCACCGCAAGAAGGGGGTTCGTCCTTACGTAGTTTTGCGTGAGCCAGCTGCGTCGCGCCGGGTCATGTGCAAGAGACCGGTCGAAAGCCCTTTCGGAAAAGGCTCTCGTGCTATCAAAAACAGAGCTCTCGGCGCGTTGAGGTGGCGCGCCTTGCCTGTCAGATGCCTGACTGCGCGCGCCGGCCCGCGCCCGTCACATGTTGCGCCGGTACTGCCCGCCGACCTCGAACAAGGCGTTGGTGATCTGCCCGAGCGAGCACACACGCACCGCATCCATCAGCACCGCGAACACGTTGCCGTTGTCGATGACGGTCTGCTGCAGGCGTCTCAGCATGGCCGGTGCCGCATCCGCGTGGCGCGCATGGAAGTCGCGCAGCCGCTCGAGCTGGCTCTGCTTCTCTTCCTCGGTGGAGCGGGCGAGTTCCAGCTTCTCGGGAATGGCATCGCCGTGCGGATTGCGGAAGGTGTTGACGCCGATGATGGGCAGCTCGCCGGTGTGCTTCTGCATCTCGTAGTGCATGCTCTCGTCCTGGATGCGGCCGCGCTGGTAGCCCGTCTCCATGGCGCCGAGCACGCCGCCGCGCTCGGCGATGCGCTCGAACTCGGCCAGCACCGCCTCCTCGACCAGCTCGGTCAGCTCGTCGATGACGAAGGCGCCCTGGTTCGGGTTCTCGTTCTTCGCCAGTCCCCACTCGCGGTTGATGATGAGCTGGATCGCCATGGCGCGGCGCACTGAGTCCTCCGTCGGCGTGGTGATGGCCTCGTCGAACGCGTTGGTGTGCAGCGAGTTGCAGTTGTCGTAGATCGCGATCAGCGCCTGCAGCGTGGTGCGGATGTCGTTGAACTGGATCTCCTGCGCGTGCAGGCTGCGGCCGGAGGTCTGAATGTGGTACTTCAGCTTCTGGCTGCGCTCGTTGGCGCCGTAGCGGTCGCGCAGGGCCACCGCCCAGATGCGGCGCGCCACGCGGCCGAGCACCGTGTACTCCGGGTCCATGCCGTTGCTGAAGAAGAAGCTCAGGTTGGGCGCGAAGTCGTCGATGTGCATGCCCCGCGCCAGGTACGCCTCCACCAGCGTGAAGCCGTTGGAGAGCGTGAAGGCGAGCTGGCTGATCGGGTTCGCGCCGGCCTCGGCGATGTGGTAGCCGGAGATGGAGACGGAGTAGAAGTTGCGCACGTCGTGGTGCACGAAGTACTCCGCGATGTCGCCCATCACCTTGAGGCTGAACTCGGTGCTGAAGATGCAGGTGTTCTGGCCCTGGTCCTCCTTCAGGATGTCGGCCTGCACGGTGCCGCGCACGTTGGCCAGCACCCATTCACGGATCTTCGCGGCCTCGGTGTCGGTGGGCTCGCGGCCGTTGTCGGCGCGGAACTTCTCCAGGTTCTGGTCGATGGCCGTGTTCATGAACATGGCCAGGATGCTGGGCGCCGGCCCGTTGATCGTCATCGAGACCGAGGTCGCCGGGTCGCACAGGTCGAAGCCCGCGTACAGCACCTTCATGTCGTCGAGGGTGGCGATGGACACGCCCGAGTTGCCCACCTTGCCGT
>NZ_JAYRZR010000077.1:0-19571 GCF_041916345.1 Ramlibacter sp. | reverse complement strand
CCAGCCGGGAGGCCCGCCTGCGCGGGCATGACGGGGGGGGCATCAGCCCTGCCAGAGACTCCGCATCGCCGCCACAAAGCCAGGCGCGGTCTCCACCGCGGGCACGCGCCGCCCCGCCACATACACCTCACGCGGTTCAGCAGAGGGACTGGAGAACACCAGTCCGTCCAGCAAGTGATCCTCAGGAATCCCGAGCAAGCCATCCGCCGCGTCATCGACCACCTGGAAGTCCGCCCGCTGCCCCACCGCCAGACCCGCCAGCGGCACGCCGGCCGCGGCGCTGCCGCCCTCCAGCGCGCCATCGAAGAGCGCGCTGGCCGTGCTCTCGCACAGGGCCGCTCGCGCGGTGACATTGCGCTCCCGCAGGGCGAAGCGCTGCGAGTACTCCAGCAGGCGAAGTTCTTCCGTCCACGAGCGCGTGACATGGCTGTCGGAGCCGATGGACCAGCGGCCGCTCTGGCCCAGCCAGCCGGGCAGATCGAACACGCCGTCGCCCAGGTTGGCCTCGGTGCTGGGGCAGATCACGATGGCGGCGCCGCGTGCGCGCAGGCCGGCCAGCTCATGCGGCGTGGTGTGCGTGGCGTGCACGAGGTTCCATCGTGCATCGACCGGCACGTGATCCAGCAGCCATTCGATGGGGCGCTGGCCCAGGAAGGTGCGGCAGTCCTCGACTTCACGCACCTGCTCGGCGATGTGGATGTGCACCGGCCCCTCCGGAGCCGCGGCCACCAGTTCACGCAGGGCTGCTTCGCCTACCGCACGCAGCGAGTGGATCGCCACGCCAGCGCGCACGAGCCCGCCTTCGCGAGCCACACGCTGCGCCACCTCGGCGATGAAGCCGGGCGTGGAGGCGAATCGGCGCTGGTCTTCGCGCAGGCCCTCGGCGCCGAAGCCGGCGCGCATGTACAGCGTGGGCAGCAGCGTCAGGCCGATGCCTACCCGCCGCGCGGCGCGTACCAGTGCCAGGGCCAGTTCTGCCGGCTCGGCATAGGGGCGGCCATCGGTGTCGTGATGCAGGTAGTGGAACTCGCACACCTGCGTGTAGCCCGCGCGCAGTAACTCGGCGTACAGGTGGGCGGCGATGGCCTCCACCTGCTCGGGCGAGACGCGCAGCGCCGCCGCGTACATGCGGTCGCGCCAGCTCCAGAAGTCATCCTGCCCGCTCGGGCTGCGCTCGGTCAGGCCCGCGATGGCGCGCTGGAAGGCGTGGCTGTGGCCGTTCACCAGACCGGGCAGCACGGGGCCGGGCAACCGCAGCGCACCCTGCGCTTCCGCGGCGGGGCAATCGGTGCGCACGCCTGCCCAATGGCCATCTTCGCCCACGGTCAGCAGCACCTCGCTGGCCCAGCCGCCGCCTACCCAGGCCCGCGGCGCCAGGAAGCGCGCCGCCTCACTTGCCATGGATCGCCTTGGCCGCGTTCAGCGCCGACGTGACCAGGTCGCGCAGCACCGGCTGGATGTCGCGCGCCTTCACCTCCTGGTAGTCGAAGGGCAGCGTCTCGCGCATGTACAGCTTCTGCGCCATCTCCAGCTGGATGGCGTGGATGCCTTCGGTCGGCTTGCCATAGTGGCGCGTGATGTAGCCGCCCTTGAAGCGCCCGTTCACCGCGTGCGTGTACTGGAAGTGCCGGCCACAGGCGTTGGCCACCGCCTGCTGCACGCGCGGATCGCAGCTCGTGCCGCCGGCGGTGCCGATGTTCAGATCCGGCAGCGTGCCCTCGAACAGCCAAGGCAGCTCGCTGCGGATGCTGTGCGCGTCCCACAGCACCACGAAGCCGTGCTGCTTGCGCAGGCGCTCCAGCTCACGAGCCAGGGCGTTGTGATACGGCTGCCAGTAACGCGCGCGCCGCTCCTCGCGCTGCTCGGGCGTGAGCGACTGGCCGTCGCGATACAGCGGCTCCCCAGTGAAGAAGCGCGTGGGGCACAGCTCGGTGTTGGCCGCGCCGGGATACATTGGCGTGTCATCCGGCGGGCGGTTCAGGTCGATGATGTAGCGCGAGACGGTGGCGCGCACCACGGTGGCGCCCATCTCGTCGAGGAAGTTGTACAGGCGCTCGAGGTGCCAGTCGGTGTCTTCCACATCGCGAGCGCGCGGCACCAGCGCGGTGGTCAGCGCGGGCGGCATGCGGGTGCCGATGTGCGGCATGCTCACGACGAGCGGGGCGCGGCCCGGGATCAGGTGGACACTCATCGGAGGACTCCTTCGAAAACGGTGGCCCGGCACGGGCGCGCGCCGATGGCATAGCAGAGCTCGGCGGGATGCGCCACGTCCCACAGCACGAAGTCGGCGCGCAGGCCGGCGGCCAGCCGGCCGCGATCGGCCAGGCCCAGGGCGCGGGCGGCTTCGCGCGTGGCGCCGGCCAGGGCCTCTTCCGGCGTCAGGCGGAACAGCGTGCAGGCCATGTTGAGCATCAGCAGCAGCGAGGTGCAGGGCGAGGTGCCGGGGTTGCAGTCGGTGGACACGGCCATCGGCACGCCCAGGCGGCGCAGCAGGTCGATGGGCGGGAGCTTCGTCTCCCGCAGGAAATAGTAGGCGCCCGGCAGCAGCACCGCCACCGTGCCGGCGCGGGCCATGGCCTGCGCGCCCGCCTCCGACAGCCACTCGAGATGGTCGCACGACAGCGCCTGATGCCCGGCCGCCAGCGCGGCGCCGTCCATGTCGCTGAGCTGCTCAGCGTGCAGCTTCACTGGCAGGCCGGCCGCCCGCGCAGCCACGAAGACCCGCTCGGTCTGCTCGCGGCTGAAGCCGATGCGCTCGCAGAAGGCATCCACCGCGTCCACCAGGCCCTCGGCCTGCAGCGCCGGCAGCATGGCCACCACCTCGTCGATGTAGGCATCGGGCCGGCCGGTGAACTCCGGCGGCACCGCGTGTGCGCCCAGGAAGGTGGTGCGCACCGAGACGCCCTCGCCCGCGCCCAGGCGGCGCGCCACGCGCAGGCAGCGGGCCTCATGCGCCAGCGACAGGCCGTAGCCGGACTTGATCTCGACGGTGGTCACACCGTCTTCGCGCAGCGCCTGCAGGCGGCGAGCGGCGGACTCGAACAGCTCGTCGTCCGAAGCGGCGCGGGTGGCGCGCACGGTGGAGGCGATGCCGCCGCCGGCCCGCGCGATGTCTTCGTAGCTGGCACCCAGCAGCCGCTGCTCGAACTCCTGCGCGCGGTTGCCGCCCCACACCAGGTGGGTGTGGCAGTCGATCAGGCCCGGGGTGACGAGTGCGCCGCCGCCGTCGTGGGTGATCTCGCAGCGCTCCAGCAGGTCATCCGGCAGGTCGTCGCGCGGGCCGACCCAGGCGAGGCGGTCGCCCTCGACCACGAGGGCCGCTTCCTCGATCAGGCCATAGGGGCGGGCGGCGGGCGCATCCATCGTCGCCGCCTGGCAGTTCGTCCACAGCGCGAGGCTCACGCCACCACCTCCATCCAGAGCATCTCCCTTGCTTGCACCTGGCCCGACCAGGGGCCCTGCGTCACCCGCCACGCGAGTGTGCGCGCCGGCAAGTCGCCGCTCAGTCCGGGCAGCGTGACCGGGTCGGCGTGAGCATACGCGGCCACCAGGGTGCCCGCCCCCACCGCCACGTGCAGTCCTTCACGAATGCGCTGCATCCGTGCACGGCCCGGTGGCGCCATCAGGTTGAAGTCCAGCGTGGGGCCGTCCAGCAGGCGGCACGTTGCCACCGCGCCGCCGTCGAAGCGCAGGGGGGCCGAGGTGGCATCGAGGGGGTGCGCCGTGCCATCGATCGTGAGCGCGACGCCCGCGCCTTGCAGCACCGCGAACCAGCGTTCGATGCCGGCGAAGGCGGAGAACGGCCCGTCGGCGGCAACCTCGGCGACCGACAGGCGCACCTGCCAATCGTCGGCGCGCGGCCAGGCCAGCAGCTCGCGGGTGACGCCGCCGCCGTTGCGCCAGGGCATGGGCGGCACGCGGTCGAGCGGCACGAGCTGCCAGTCCGTAGCGGACATCGCGAACGGGCTCACGCCTGAAACTCCCCCTGCACGGTATAGCGCGACCCCGGATGCACCAGCCGGCCCAGGCTGGCCACGTTCGGGCCGCTCACGGTGCGGCGCACCACCACCAGGCAAGGCTCGCCGCGGCGGATGCCGAGCTGCTTCGCCTCTTCGGCGCTGGGCAAGGCGGCCTCGATGGTGTAGCTGGCCTCGGTGAGTGGCGCCACGCGCAGCAGGTGCGAGGTGGGCGACTCGCGGGTGAAGTCCGTGCGCAGGTAGTCCGGCGCCGCGGCGGGGTTCACCCAGCGGTCCTCGTACTGGATGGGCACGGCGTTCTCCTCGTGCACCAGCACGGTGTGGAACAGGCGCGCGCCCTTGCGCAGGCCGAAGACCTGCGCCAGTTCGGCGGTGGCCCGGGCCTCCTCCACCGTCAGCACCCGGGTGGCGTGCAGGTGCCCGCGTTCGGCCGCCTCCTCGTGGATGTCGCGGATGACCAGCTGCGACGAGATGCGGTGCAGCTGGGCCACCTTGGTGCCCGAGCCCTGCACGCGCGTCACCAGGCCGTCGGCCGCCAGCTCGCGCAGCGCGCGGTGCGCCGTCATGCGGCTGATGCCGAACTGCGCCATCAGCGCCGCCTCGCTGGGCACGGCGTCGCCCGGCTTCCAGGCGCCGGCCACGATGTGCTGGCGGATCCAGGCCTTGACCTGCTCGTACGCCGGCAGCGGGGCCGCCTCGGCGGCGGATGGGGTTTCCGACATGGGGCGCGAGCATATCCCAAAAATCCCCAGTTGACACGAGTTGTATAGACAACTATGCTCCGCGCCATCGAGTTGTATAGACAAGTTGCCGGCCACCCCCGCCCCCCGATCCCGCCGGCCACCTGAACCTGGAGCCCCACCATGTCCGACCTGTCCCAGACCCCGCACCTCGCCGCTGGCCCGCGCCCGGTGAAGGCCCCCCACGGCACGCAGCTCACCTGCGCCAACTGGGAGATCGAAGCCGCCTTCCGCATGATCCAGAACAACCTGGATCCGGCCGTCGCCGAGAACCCCGACGCCCTGGTCGTCTACGGCGGCATCGGCAAGGCCGCCCGCAACTGGCCCGCCTTCGAGACCATCCTGGACTGCCTGCGCCGCCTGCAGCCTGATGAGACGCTGCTGGTCCAGTCGGGTAAGCCGGTCGGCGTGTTCCGCACCCACGCCGGCGCACCGCGCGTGCTGATTGCCAATTCCAACCTGGTGCCCAAGTGGGCCACCTGGGAGCATTTCAACGAGCTGGATCGCAAGGGCCTGATGATGTACGGCCAGATGACGGCCGGCTCCTGGATCTACATCGGCACCCAGGGCATCGTGCAGGGCACCTACGAGACCTTCGCCGAGGCGGGCCGCCAGCACTACGGCGGCGACCTGGCTGGCCGCTGGGTGCTGACCGCCGGCCTGGGCGGCATGGGCGGCGCGCAGCCGCTGGCCGCCACCTTCGCCGGCGCCTGCTCGCTCAACATCGAGTGCCAGCAGAGCCGCATCGACTTCCGCCTGCGCACGCGCTACCTCGACAAGCAGGCGAAGGATCTGGATGAGGCCCTGGCGATGATCGCCCACCACACCGCCCGCAAGGAGGCGGTCTCCATCGGCCTGTGCGGCAACGCGGCGGACATCGTGCCGGAACTGGCTCGGCGCGCGCAGGCCGGCGGCCTGCGGCCGGACATCGTGACCGACCAGACCTCGGCGCACGACATGATCAACGGCTACCTGCCCTCGGGCTGGACGGTGGAGCAATGGCAGGCCGCGCAGAAGGATCCCGCGCAGCACGCCGCGCTGAAGCAGGCCGCGGGTGAATCGTGCGCGAAGCACGTGCAGGCCATGCTGGCCTTCCACGCGATGGGCGTGCCCACCGTGGACTACGGCAACAACCTGCGCCAGGTCGCGCAGGATTTCGGCGTGGCCGATGCCTTCGCCTACCCCGGCTTCGTGCCGGCCTACATCCGCCCGCTGTTCTGCCAGGGCGTGGGGCCGTTCCGCTGGGTGGCGCTGTCCGGCGACCCGGAAGACATCCGCAAGACCGACGCGAAGATGAAGGAGCTATTCCCGAACAACCGGCACCTGCATCGCTGGATCGACATGGCCGAGGAGCGCATCGCCTTCCAGGGCCTGCCGGCGCGCATCTGCTGGATCGGCCTGGGCGAGCGGCATCTCGCGGGGCTTGCGTTCAACGAGATGGTGCGCAAGGGCGAGCTCAAGGCCCCCATCGTGATCGGCCGCGATCACCTGGACAGCGGCTCGGTCGCCTCGCCCAACCGCGAGACGGAGGCCATGCGCGACGGCAGCGATGCCGTGAGCGACTGGCCGCTGCTGAACGCCCTGCTGAACACCGCCAGCGGTGCCACCTGGGTCAGCCTGCACCATGGCGGCGGCGTGGGCATGGGCTATTCGCAGCACTCGGGCGTGGTGATGGTGTGCGACGGCACGGCCGCCGCCGACGAGAAGATCCGCCGCGTGCTGTTCAATGACCCGGCCACGGGCGTGATGCGCCATGCGGACGCAGGCTATGAGATCGCTCGCGATTGCGCGCGGGCGAACGGCCTGAACCTGCCGATGATGGGTTGATCGCGGCATGACGGCACCCCTGACGCTCACACCAGGCGCGGTCACGCTGGCGCAGTTGCGAGAACTGGCCTCTCGTCCTGGCGCCCAGGTGACGCTCGACCCCGCCTGCCGCCCCGGCATCCGCGCCAGCGCGGCGCGCGTGCGCGCCGCCACCGAGGGCGACGCGCCGGTCTACGGCGTGAACACCGGCTTCGGCAAGCTGGCCAGCAAGCGCATCGCGCGCGAAGACCTCGCGCTGCTGCAGCTCAAGCTGCTGCGCTCGCACGCGGTGGGCGTGGGCGAGCCGCTGTCCGCACCCGTCGTGCGGCTCATCCTGCTGCTGAAGGCCACCAGCCTCGCGCGCGGCTTCTCCGGCGTGCGCGAGGAGGTGGTGGACGGCCTGCTCGCCCTCTACAACCGCGGCGTGACGCCGGTCGTGCCCTGCCAGGGCTCGGTCGGCGCATCGGGCGACCTGGCGCCGCTGGCGCACCTGTCCCTGCCCCTCATCGGCGAGGGGGAGGCCTTCTTCGACGGCCATCGCCTGCCCGCCGCCGAGGCCCTGCGCCTCGCCGGCTTGCGGCCCCTGCAACTCTCCGCCAAGGAGGGCCTGGCCCTCATCAACGGCACGCAGGTCTCCACCGCGCTGGCGCTCGACGCCCTGCTCACCGCGGATCACCTGTTCGAGGCGGCGGTGATCGCCGGCGCACTGACGCTCGACGCCGCACGCGGCAGCGACGGCCCCTTCGATCCGCGCATCCATGCGGTACGCGGCCAGCCCGGCCAGATCGAGTGCGCCACGGCCTATCGCGCGCTCACCGCCGGCAGCGCCATCCGCCGCTCGCACCTGGAGAACGACGATCGCGTGCAGGATCCGTACTGCCTGCGCTGCCAGCCGCAGGTCATGGGGGCCTGCCTCGACCAGATGCGCTACGCCGCCGGCGTACTGATCCGCGAGGCGAATGCGGTCACCGACAACCCGCTGGTGTTCGACGACACCATGATCTCCGGCGGCAACTTCCACGCCGAGCCGGTGGCGCTGGCCGCCGACGCGCTGGCCGTGGCCATCGCCGAGATCGGCGCCATCGCCGAGCGGCGCGTGGCCATGCTGGTCGATACCGTCGTCTCGCGCCTGCCACCCTTCCTCACGCCCGACGCCGGGCTCAACTCCGGCTTCATGATCGTGCACGTCACGGCGGCCGCGCTCGCCTCCGAGAACAAGTCGCTCGCCCATCCTGCCAGCGTGGACAGCCTGCCCACCTCCGCCAACCAGGAGGACCACGTGAGCATGGCCACCTTCGCGGCGCGGCGCCTGGGTGCGATGCTGGCCAACACCTCGCGCATCGTGGCCATCGAGCTGCTGGCCGCCGCGCAGGGCATCGAATTCCTGCGGCCGCTCGCCAGCTCGCCAGCAGTGGAAGACGTGCTGCGCCTGCTGCGCGGCGTGTCCCCGGCCATGATGGCCGACCGCAGCCTGGCGCCCGACATCGAAGCCGTGCGTGACCTGGTGGCCGAAGGCGCCGTGGGCCACGCCATCGAGACGCGCATCCCCGAGCTGCTGGCCTTGCGCCTGGCATGAGCCGTGCATAGAGTTCCCGCTTTCCAACCCTGACGGAGAAACCCCCCATGAAGAAGCTGTTCGCGCTGTCCCTCTTCGCCCTCGCGGCCGCCACGGCGCAGGCCCAGGAAACCAAGGTCGCCATCGGCATCTCCGGCTGGACCGGCTTCGCGCCGCTGACGCTGGCCAAGGAAGCCGGCATCTTCAAGAAGAACGGCCTGGACGTGTCGATCAAGAAGATCCCGCAGAAGGACCGCCACCTGGCCATCGCCTCCGGTGACATCCAGTGCGCCGCCACCACGGTGGAGACGTGGATCGTGTGGAACGCCAATGGCGTGGCCACGACGCAGATCTTCCAGCTGGACAAGAGCTACGGCGCGGACGGCATGGTGGTCAAGCCCAACATCGCCAAGATCAGCGACCTGAAGGGCAAGACCGTGGCCGCCAGCGCGCCCGGCACCGCGCCCTACTTCACCCTGGCCTGGATGCTGAGCAAGAACGGCCTCAGCACCAAGGACGTGAAGATCGTCAACCTGGAGCCGCAGGCCGCCGCCAACGCCATGATCGCCGGCACCGGCGGGCTGGACGCCGCGATGACCTACGAGCCCTACCTGGGCGCGGTGCGCGCCAAGCCCGAGGCCGGCAAGATCATCGCCACTACGCTGGACTACCCGATGGTGATGGACACCTTTGGCTGCACGCCGAAGTTCCTGGCCGACAACGCCAAGGCCGCCAAGGCACTCGCCGACAGCTACTTCGAGGCGGTGGAGATGATCCGCAAGGACCCGAAGAAGAGCTTCGAGATCATGGGTGCCGACGTCAAGCAGACGGGCGAGCAGTTCGAGGCGAGCCAGAAGTACCTGCGCTGGCAGGACCGCGAGGCGAACCAGAAGTTCTTCGCCGGCGAGCACGCCGCCTTCAGCAAGGAGGCCGCCAACCTGCTGCTGGCCGAAGGCATCATCAAGCAGATCCCCGATCTGTCGAAGCTCGCGGACACGCGGTTCCTGAAGTAACCATCACGCCGTCGTTGCCGCGCATGAAGCCGCTTCACCCCGTCGCTCCCGCCACGCGCATCGCGCTGGGCATCTCGTTCTTCGTGGTGTTCTTCGCCGTCTGGGCGGTGGCCACGCTGGGCGGCTTCGTGCCCAAGACCTTCCTGGCGGATCCGCTCACCATGGTCGCCTCAGGCTGGGATCTCCTGGCCAAGCAGGGCTTCCTCAAGGACATCGGCATGACCGTGTGGCGCGTGGTGGGCGGCTTCCTGATCGCCGCCGTCATCGCGCTGCCGCTGGGCGTGCTGATGGGCGCCTACAAGCCGGTGGAGGCGTTCTTCGAGCCCTTCGTCAGCTTCGCGCGCTACCTGCCCGCCTCGGCCTTCATCCCGCTGCTGATCCTCTGGGCCGGCATCGGCGAGGCGCAGAAGCTGGCGGTGATCTTCATCGGCTCGTTCTTCCAGCTCGTGCTGATGATCGCGGTCACCGTGGGCAACACCCGGCGGGACCTGGTGGAGGCGGCCTACACGCTGGGCTCCGGCGACCGCGGCGTCGTGCTGCGGGTGCTGCTGCCCTCCAGCGCACCGGAGATCGCCGAGACGCTGCGCATGGTGCTGGGCTGGGCCTGGACGTATGTGATCGTGGCGGAGCTGATCGGCGCTTCCAGCGGCATCGGCCACATGATCACCGACAGCCAGGCGCTGCTGGCCACCGACCAGATCATCTTCGGCATCATCGTCATCGGCCTCATCGGGCTGGTGACCGACTTCGCCTTCAAGGCGCTCAATCGCAAGGTGTTTCCATGGGCCCGGATCTGAAGGCGGTGCTGCAGGCGACCGGTGTCGCCAAGACCTTCCCGGGCGCGGGCGGCGGCACGGTGGCCCTGCAGGCCACCGATCTGCTGGTGCAGGAGAACGACTTCATCACCATCCTCGGCCCCTCGGGCTGCGGCAAGAGCACGCTGCTGCGCATGGTGGCGGGTCTCGATACGCCCAGCGCCGGCCTGATCACGCTCGACGGTCAGCCCGTCAGCGGACCCGGCCCCGACCGCGGCATGGTGTTCCAGAGCTACACCCTGTTCCCCTGGCTCACGGTGCTGCGCAACGTGTGCTTCGGCCTGCGCGAGAAGGGCCTGCCGGTGGCCGAGCAGGAGGCCATCGCCCGGCGCTTCATCGCCAAGGTGGGCCTCAGCGGCTTCGAGCACCACTATCCGAAGCAGCTGTCCGGCGGCATGCAGCAGCGCACCGCGCTGGCCCGCGCGCTCGCCAACAACCCGCGCATCCTGCTGATGGACGAGCCCTTCGGCGCGCTCGACCACCAGACGCGCGAGCTGATGCAGGAGCTGCTGCTGTCGATCTGGGAAGACGAGCGCAAGACCGTGCTCTTCGTCACCCACGACATCGACGAGGCCATCTTCATGGCCAGCCGCGTGGTGGTGATGAGCACGCGGCCCGGCCGCATTAAGTGCGATCTGCCGGTGCCGCTGCCGCATCCGCGGCACTACGCGATGAAGACCACGCCCGCGTTCATGGACCTGAAGGCGCGACTGACGGAGGAGATCCGGGTGGAAGTGCAGCGCGCGGCCGGGCTCGCGCCCGCCTGAGCCCCCTGTCGCCTCCGCGGCTGGCAAGCGGCAGGGTCGCGGCGCATACTCCCCGCGTCAAAGGAGATGGCACATGGAGATCCAGGGCAAGGTGGCGGTTGTCACCGGCGGCGCCAGCGGCATCGGCGCGGGCATGGCGAAGCGCTTCGCGCAGGAAGGCGCACGCGGCGTCGTGGTGGCGGACGTGAACCTCGAGCGCGCGCAGGGCGTGGCCGATAGCATCGGGCCGCAGGCCATGGCCGTGCGATGCGACGTGAGCCGCGAAGCCGACATCCAGGCACTGGTGGCTGCGACGCGTGAGCGCTTCGGCCAGGTGGACATCTATTTCTCGAACGCCGGCATCCTCGGCCGCATGGGCGGCATCGAGCTCGACGATGCCCTGTGGGACAGCATGTGGAAGATCCACGGCATGGCCCACGTGTGGGCGGCGCGTGCGCTCATGCCCGAGATGGTGGCCCGCGGCGAGGGCTACTTCCTCGTCACCGCATCCGCCGCCGGACTGCTGAACATCGTGGAGACCGCCCCCTACGGCGTGACCAAGCACGCCGCCGTGGCGATCGCCGAATGGCTGCGCATCGCCTACGGCCGCAAGGGCGTGCGCGTGTCATGCCTGTGCCCGCAGTCCGTGCTGACCGACATGACGGCCGGCGGCACTGGCTCCGCCGGCGTGAACGGCGTGCTCACGCCCGAACAGGTGGCTGAAGTGGTGGTGCAGACCATGCGCGAGGAGAAGTTCCTCGCCCTGCCCCACCCCGAGGTGGCGCAGTACTTCGCCGGCAAGGGGCAGGACTACGACCGCTGGCTGGGCGGCATGCAGAAGCTGTACGCCAAGCACATGGGCGGCTGAAGGCCACCTGCCCGCCCCACCCGTGGCCCCGTTCTTCCGCAGCAGCCGCGTGTGGGTGGTCGACTTCCACCATGAGGGCCGCGCACGCCGGTGGCTCAAGGCGCTGCCCGAGCAGGCGGATGCCGAGGCGCACATGCGCGCGCTGCTGAACGACTGGTATGGCGATGCCGCCGTGCTGGCCACGGTGAGGCCTGCCACGGCGGCGGAGGAATCGGACTACATCCAGGGCCGGCTGCCGCGCAACATGCTGTGCCCGACCGGGCGTCTGCCCACGGGCGACGTGCGCCCCCCAGACGGCGCCTGAGCGCCGCTCAGCGCAGCGGCAGGTCGCGCGCGACGACGTCGGTCACATCGGCCTGCGGCGCCAGACGGCGCGCGCCGCCGGGCCGCGCCCGGGCCATCACATCCGAGAACCCCTGCCGCACACCGAAGCGCGCCACGAAGGGCTGCACCGGCCGGCCGGTGAGGCGCGCCCAGGTCCGGCGCACGGCCCAGACGAGCACCAGCAGCCCGAAAGCCACCGCCAGGCTGACGGCGAACACCAGGGCCGCGGCGAACAGCACCACGCGCAGGAAGAAGCGAAGGACAGTGGCCATGTGCGGGAACGCCCCTTTCAGAAACAGGACAGCCGGAGTATGCACCCCGGCTGTTAGGCCCGAATGAGCAGCGGGGGTTCCCGCCGCCCGTCACCCGCGCACTCAGGCGGCCTGGGCCTCGCGCGGCGCGGCCGCCGCCTCGAAGCGGAACACGCCCGGCTCCCGCACCGGATCCACCTCCACCGGGATGGTGGACTTGGGCGGGAAGCGCCCTTCCAGGATCAGCTTGGACAGCGGGTTCTCGATGCGCTGCTGGATGGCCCGCTTGAGCGGCCGCGCGCCGAACACCGGGTCGAAGCCCACCTTGGCGAGTTCCGCCAGCGCAGCCGGCGCCACCTGCAGATGCAGGTCCATCTTCGCGAGGCGCTGCTCCAGCACGCGCAGCTGGATCTTCGCGATCTTCGCGATGTGGTCCGCGCCCAGGCCGTGGAACACCACCGTCTCGTCGATGCGGTTCAGGAACTCGGGCCGGAAGTGGTTCTTCAGCTCATCCCACACCGCGTCCTTCACGTCCTCGTAGGGTTGCCCCACCATGGCCTGGATCATCGGTGAGCCGATGTTGCTGGTCATGACGATGACCGTGTTCTTGAAGTCCACGGTGCGGCCCTGGCCGTCGGTCAGGCGGCCGTCGTCCAGCACCTGCAGCAGCACGTTGAAGACGTCGGGGTGGGCCTTCTCGACCTCGTCGAGCAGGATCACGCTGTAGGGCTTGCGGCGCACGGCCTCCGTCAGGTAGCCGCCCTCGTCGTAACCCACGTAGCCCGGGGGCGCGCCGATCAGCCGCGCCACCGAGTGCTTCTCCATGAACTCGCTCATGTCGACGCGGATCAGGTGCTCCTCGCTGTCGAACAGGAAGTTCGCGAGCGCCTTGCACAGCTCCGTCTTGCCCACGCCGGTGGGGCCGAGGAACAGGAAAGAGCCGGTGGGGCGGTTCGGGTCCGACAGGCCAGAGCGGCTGCGGCGGATCGCGTTCGCCACCGCGCTGATGGCCTCGTCCTGGCCGACCACGCGCTCGTGCAGGCGGTCTTCCATCAGCAGCAGCTTCTCGCGCTCGCCCTGCATCAGCTTCGACACGGGGATGCCGGTGGCGCGTGCCACCACCTCGGCAATCTCCTCGGCGCCGACCTGCGTGCGCAGCAGCTGCGGCTTGCCGGTCTTGCCCTTGGCGGACTCGCTCTCCTGCGCTTCCTTCAGCTGCTTCTCCAGCGCCGGCAGCTTGCCGTACTGCAGCTCGGCCACCTTGTTGAAGTCGCCCTTGCGGGTGAACTCCTCGATCTGGTGGCGCAGCTTGTCGATCTCTTCCTTCACGCTGGCGCTGCCCTGGGCCTGGGCCTTCTCGGCCTTCCAGATGTCCTCCAGGTCGGCGATCTCCTTGGCCAGGCGGGTGATCTCTTCCTCGATCAGGCCCAGGCGCTTCTGCGAGGCCTCGTCCTTCTCGCGACGCACGGCTTCGCGCTCGATCTGCAGCTGGATCATGCGGCGATCCAGGCGGTCGATGGCCTCGGGCTTGGAGTCGATCTCGATCTTGATCTTGCTGGCGGCCTCGTCGATGAGGTCGATGGCCTTGTCCGGCAGGAAGCGGTCGGTGATGTAGCGGTGGCTCAGCTCGGCGGCGGCCACGATGGCCGGGTCGGTGATCTCCACGCCGTGGTGCACCTCGTACTTCTCCTGCAGGCCGCGCAGGATGGCGATGGTCGCCTCCACCGTCGGCTCGCCCACCAGGATCTTCTGGAAGCGGCGCTCCAGCGCGGCGTCTTTCTCGATGTACTTGCGGTATTCGTCCAGCGTGGTGGCGCCCACGCAATGCAGCTCGCCGCGCGCCAGCGCGGGCTTGAGCATGTTGCCGGCGTCCATGGCGCCCTCGGCCTTGCCGGCGCCCACCATGGTGTGCAGCTCGTCGATGAAGACGATGGTCTGGCCCTCGTCCTTGGCCAGCTCGGTCAGCACGTTCTTCAGCCGCTCCTCGAACTCGCCGCGGAACTTGGCGCCGGCCAGCAGCGCGGCCATGTCGAGCGACAGCACGCGCTTGTTCTTCAGCGTCTCGGGCACTTCACCCGCCACGATGCGCTGGGCCAGACCTTCGACGATGGCCGTCTTGCCCACGCCGGGCTCGCCGATCAGCACCGGGTTGTTCTTGGTGCGGCGCTGCAGCACCTGGATGGCACGGCGGATCTCCTCGTCGCGGCCGATCACCGGATCGAGCTTGCCCATGCGGGCGCGCTCGGTGAGATCCAGGCAGTACTTCTTGAGGGCCTCGCGCTGGCCCTCGGCCTCGGCGCTGTTGACGTTCTGGCCGCCGCGCACGGCGTCGATGGCGGCCTCCAGCGCCTTGCGGGCCAGACCGTTCTCACGCGCGATGCGGCCGATGTCCTGCTTGGTGTCGGCCACCGCCAGCAGGAACAGCTCGCTGGCGAAGAACTGGTCGTTGCGCTTGAGCGCCTCCTTCTCGGTCTGCTGCAGCAGCACGCCGAGATCGCGGCCCACGCCGATCTGCTCCTGCCCCTGCACCTGCGGCAGCTTGTGCATGGCGCCTTCGGCGGCCGCCAGCAGGCCGGGCACGTTGACACCGGCGCGCTGCAGCAGCGCGCGCGGGCCGTCCTCCTGCCGCAGCATGGCCACCAGCAGGTGGGCCGGCTCGATGTAGGCATGGTCGTTGGCCAGCGCCAGGCTCTGGGCGTCGGCCAGGGCTTCCTGGAACTTGGTGGTGAGTTTGTCGAGTCGCATGGAAATTTCTCCGATTGCCGCTCAGATGGGCTTCACCAGGGGGTTTTCAAGCACCAGTCTAGGGCGCACGGGGGCGGCCGGGCTGACTAGAATCAAACCCATGCAGATCCACCAGATGTCGGCCAGCTACGTGGCGGAGCAAGACCGCGTGCTGGTGCGGATCAACACCGTCGAGGGGGAGGAGATGCGCCTGTGGCTCACCCGCCGCCTGATGGCCGGGCTGTGGCCCGTGCTGACGCGGCTGCTGACCGAGCACCTGCTCAAGCTGGAGGCCGCCGGCTCCTCGCTGGCCGGCGCCAACCCCGAGCTGAAGCAGATGCTGACCGACTTCCGCAAGGAGGAGTTCCTGCAGCAGGCGGACTTCGACACGCCCTACAAGGAGTCGCAGGTGCGCCTGCCGCTCGGCGAGGAGCCGCTCTTGGTGATGGACGTGGAGGCGACGCCCCTCGCCAGCGGGCCGCTGCGCCTGAACTTCCATGAGCGCGCGGGCGGTGGTGAGACGCGTACCCGCAGCTTCCAGATGGAGATGTCGGTGCAGCTCACGCAGGGCCTGATGCACCTGCTGGACCAGGCCATGGCGAAGTCCGGCTGGCGTGAGCCGTTTGCGGCGCCTGTCGCGCCCGAGGTCGCGCCGGAGGCCGGCGAGGCGCGGCCGCGCTATCTGAACTGACCGGCGGGCACCCGTTCAACCCGACAGCCGCGCCAGCGAGAACCCCGCCACCTCCTTGTAGGCCTCCGAGATGCGGCGCAGCTCCTCCTGGCTGACCAGGTCGTCGATGCTGCCGGCAAAGGGCTGGTGACCGCTCAGCTCGTCGGCCTTCATGATGATGAAGTCCGGCGGCACGGTGCGGTTGGTCTGCACGATGCGGGCGGTGGGCCCCAGACGCGCGGACTCGTAGCGGGCCAGCGCCTCGCGCGGGTCACCGCCTTGCGCCAGCTCGCCCGCCAGCGTGGCCGCATCGATCAGCGCCTGCGCGCTGCCATTGGAGCCCCGGGGGTACATCGGATGCGCCGCGTCGCCCAGCAGCGTGATGCGGCCGAAGGTCCAGCGGTCCACCGGGTCGCGATCGACCATGGGGTACTCGAACACCTGCACCGCGTTGCGGATCAGCGCGGGCACATCCAGCCAGTCGAAGCGCCAGTCGGCGTAGAACGCGGCCACGTCGTCCGGCCGGCCGGGGCGGTTCCAGTCGTTCATCGCAGCGCCGTCGCGGCGGATCTCGGCCACCCAGTTCACCAGCTGGTTGCCGGCGCCATCCACGTTGTCGACGATGGGGTAGATCACCATCTTGCCGGTGTCGATGGAGCCGATGCGCAGGTAGCTGCGGCCGCTGAGGATGGGCGGATGCACCGTGACGCCGCGCCAGGTGTTGATGCCGGCGAAGGCCAGCTGCTCCTGCGGGTAGAACTGCCGCCGCACGGCGGAGTTCACGCCGTCGCAGGCGATCACGATGTCCACCCGCTGCTCGGGCTGGCGGCGCCCCAGGCTGTCCTGGAAGCGCAGCGTCACGCCCGCTTCGTCCTGCTCGGCACCGGTGCAGCGGTGGTCCAGATGCACCTTCGCGGCGCCCAGCCGCGCGCGGGCTGCCCGGTACAGCACGGTGTGCAGCTTGCCGCGGTGGATGCCGATCTCGGGCAGCGCGTAGCCGGCGTGACGCCCCCTTGGCTCCCGGTACACGAACTGGCCCCAGCGGTTGTAGAACACGCTCTCCTGGTTCTCGATGCCCATGGCCTCGATCTCGGCCTGCAGGCCCAGTGCCGCGAGCTCGCGCATGCCGTGCGGGAGCAGCGTGATGCCGACGCCGATCTCGCGGATGTCGGGTGCGGCCTCGAACACCTCGCACGCCACGCCGCGCGCGTGCAGCCCCAGGGCCAGGGCCAGGCCACCGATGCCCCCACCCACGATGGCGATGCGCATCATTCGGCCTTGATGCCCTGCGCGCGGATCAGCCGCGCCCAGCGATCGGCGTCACGCTCCACCAGGCGGCGGAACTCGTCCGGCGTGCCGGTGGCAGGGTCCATGCCCTGCGTCTGGAAGGCGGCTCGCACCTCGGCGGTGCCCAGCAGCTCGTTGATCTCGCGATTCAACCGGGTGACCTGGTCGGCCGGCGTACCGGTCGGCGCGAAGATGCCGTACCACATGTCCACGTCCACGCTGCCGGCCCTCGCCTCCGCCAGCGTGGGCAGGTCGGGCAGCAGCGGGTGCCGACGGGCGCTGCCGATGGCCAGGGCCACCAGCTTGCCGCCCCGCACCTGGGGCAGCGCCACGTGGATCGGCAGGAACATCGCATCCACCTGGCCGGCGACGAGATCCGTCACCGCCTGCGCGCTGCCGCGATAGGGGATGTGGGTGAGGAAGACGCCCGCCGTCTGCTTCAGCAGCTCCATCGACAGGTGATGCGGGGTGCCCACGCCGGGGCTGGCGTAGTTCAGGCGGCCCGGCCGCGCCCGCGCGGCGGCCAGCAGGTCACCGGCGCTGCGGAAGCCGGTCTGCGCGTGCGTCACCAGCAGCAGCTGGCCCCAGCTGGTGAGGGCGACCGGCACCAGATCCTTCACCGGGTCGAACGGCAGCTGCGGGTACAGGCTGCGGTTCATCACCAGCGTGTTCACGCTGACCAGCAGCGTCTGGCCGTTCGGGGCCGCGCGAACCACCGCCTCGGTGCCGATGTTGCCGGAGGCCCCGGGCCGGTTGTCCACCACGACCGGGCGGGCGAGGCGCTCCGACAGGCGCGGGCCGAGCGTGCGGGCGATCAGGTCGATGCCCGTGCCGGGCGTGAACGGGACGATCAGTCGCATCGGGGCGGCGGCGGCCGGTGCCTGTGCGGCGGCAGGCAGGCAGGCGGCCGCCAGGCTGGCGGCGCCCCACTGCAGGAGCTGGCGGCGCAGCGGGCCGGACACGCGGCGCGCGGACGACAAATTGGCATTCGATTGCATGCTAACCAGTATGGCGGGGCCGGCGCCGGTGCACAATCCCTGCCAGTCCCATCCCGCCGCATCCACCTTGGCCGCACCGAAGAAGACGCCTGACCGACTCGCCCGCCTGTACGCGCGCCCCGGCTTCCTGCTGCGCCGCGCGCACCAGATCTCCGCCGCCGTGTTCGAGGACGCCTGCCGCGACCTGGGCCTGACGCCGGCGCAGTTCGGCGTACTCACCGTGCTGCAGTCGCATCCGGGCCTGGGCCAGTCCAGCCTGGCCCGCGCCCTGGGCTTCGACAAGGTCACGGTGCTGCGCGTGCTGCGCGGCCTGCAGGCGCGCGGCCTGGTCGCACGCGGTCCGGCCCAGGACAACCGACGCAACGTGAGCGTGTCCCTCACGCCGGAGGGCGTGAGCCTGCTGCGGGCGGCCCAGCGGCCGGCAGAGCGAGCCTATCAGCGGCTGATGGCCCCGCTGGACGAGGCGCAGCGGGCCACCCTGATCGACCTGCTGCAACTGCTCACCGGCGAGCTGGAGGACGAGGCCCGCGCCGCCTTCGTGCCGCCGGGCGCCTGAGGCCGCCGGCCCCTGCGTCGTCAGGTGCCTGAAGGCCGGCGCCGCTAAGCTGGGGCGCATGTCGATGACCCGCCCCACCCTCACTCCGCGCACCGGTCGCCGCCTGCTGCTGGCCGGCCTGATCGCCCTCGCCACGGGCCTGGCCCAGGCCCAGGCCCCTGCCCCCAACACCGTCCGCCTGCTGGTGGGCTTCCCGCCCGGCGGCGGCACGGATGCGATTGCCCGCACGCTGGCCGACAAGCTGAAGGATGCGCTCGGCGTGCCAGTGCTGGTGGACAACAAGGCGGGCGCCGGCGGCCAGATCGCCGCCCAGGCGCTGAAGGCCTCGCCGCCTGATGGCTCGGTGCTGTTCCTGAGCCACGACCATTCCATCTCCATCCTGCCCCTGGTCACGAAGAACCCCGGCTTCGACCCCGCCACGGACTTCGTGCCAGTGGGCGGCTTCGCCACCTTCGCGAACGCGCTGGCCGTCTCCGGCGGCACGCCGGCGAAGTCGCTCGCCGAGTACGTGGCCTTCGTGCAGGCGCGCGGCGGCAAGGACACCGTGGGCGTGCCCGCACCCGGCTCCATCCCCGAGTTCATGGTCGGCCTGGTGGGAGCGCGCTACAAGCTCGACCTGCAGTCCGCGCCCTACCGCGGCAGCGCGCCGATGATGGCCGACATGCTGGGCAACCAGATCAAGGCTGGCGTCGCCTCCATCCCCGACTTCATCGAGAACCACAAGGCCGGCCGCGTGCGCGTGGTGGCTGTCATCGGCGACAAGCGTCAGCCGGTGCTGCCCGATGTGCCCACCTTCGCCGAACTGGGCCTCGCCGGCCTGGAGGAACTGCCCTACTACGGCGTGTTCGCGCCGGCGGGCACGCCGCAGGCCACGCTGGACCGCTTCAACCAGGCCCTGGCGGGCGTGCTCGCGCAGCCGGACGTGAAGGAGAAGCTCACGGCCATGGGCCTCACTGTGGCGCACCAGCCGCAGGCGGCCTTCACTGCGCGCGTGAAGAGCTACACGCAGACCTGGGAGCGGATCATCCGCACCAGCGGCTTCCAGCCGAAGTAGGGGCGGCTGGCGCTCAGGCCGGCGGCACGGCGGGCCCGTTGCCGCTGGCGATGCCCCAGCGGCGCAGCGCCTCGTCGTCGGCCACGCGGGCGTCGACCCAGCGCTCGCCCTCGGGCGTGGCTTCCTTCTTCCAGAAGGGCGCCTGGGTCTTGAGGTAGTCCATCAGGAACTCGCAGGCGCGGAAGCT
>NZ_JAYRZR010000076.1:0-20120 GCF_041916345.1 Ramlibacter sp. | reverse complement strand
GATTCAACTGGCGCGCACAAAGAAAAAAGGGCGCGCCCTCAAGGTGACGCGCCCTAAACCAACAATCTATGGCAACTGCGATAGTTGGAGCTTCATTGTAGGCAAAAAGCCCGGGGCGTACAGACGGGGCAAGGCCTGGAACGACCCGTTGCAGACCTGCAACTGACAAACTATCAACAGCTTTTCCACAAAACGGAGCGCGATTCGCGGGGACAAGTTGTGGGCGATCTGTGGATCTGCCGGAACCCCGCACTTTTCATCCCGCATCGTGAAGGCCGGGGGCGCCGATATGCGTCGAATCCCGACCCCAGTGGGGCGATTCTATCCAAATCCGTTGTTACGCAGTCGGTGATGTAAGTGCATGCACACATGATGGATCGGCGGATGACCCGGCGTTTTTTTTGCCGGGCTGTCTTTTTTTGACCATCCCCTTGCGCGAAGGCCCCAAACCCGTTCCAGGGCTGGGGCCTTCACCGGGATCGGTCGTGCGCGTCAGCGAGCCGGGCGGATCAGCAGGTAGGTCGCCAGTTCGCCACGGCGCAACAGCACGGGCACCGGCTTCGTGCGATCCAGCTTGGCGACGGCCGCCTCGAACTCCTTCACACTCGCGACTTCGGCGTTGCCGATGGCGACGATCACGTCACCCTCGCGAATGCCGGCACGCTGAGCCGCCTCGACGGCGGACTCCACCCGCACGCCGCCGCGCACCTTCAGCTCCTTCTTCTGCGCGTCGCTCAGCTCGCTCACGCCCAGGCCGAGCGACTGCGCCGCCGGCGAGGCCTTGGGCTTCTCCTCGGCGCCACCGGTACGGCGCGTGGGCGCCTTCTCGGGCTCGATCTCCGCCACGGTCACCGCCAGTTCGCGCGAACCCCCACGGCGGTACACGGTGAGGTTCACCTTGCTGCCGGGCTTGGTGTTGCCCACCTGCCGCTGCAGGTCGGTCGGGCGCTCGATCGCCTGGCCGTTGAAGCGGGTGATGATGTCACCGGCCTCCACGCCCGCCTTGTCGGCCGGCGAGCCGGCCTCGACGCCGCTCACGAACGCGCCTTGGGCCTTGCCGAGACCGATGGACTCGGCCACGTCCTTGGTCACCTGGCCGATCTGCACCCCGATGCGCCCGCGGGTGACGCGGCCGCTGGTACGCAACTGGTCGGCCACGCGCGTAGCCTCGTCGATGGGGATGGCGAAGGAGATGCCCATGAAGCCACCCGAGCGCGAGTAGATCTGGCTGTTGATGCCGACCACCTCGCCGCGCATGTTGATCAGCGGGCCGCCCGAGTTGCCCGGGTTGATGGCCACGTCAGTCTGGATGAAGGGCAGGTAGTCGCCGGTCTCGCGCTGCTTGGCACTCACGATGCCAGCCGTCACCGTGTTGTCCAGGCCGAACGGCGAGCCGATCGCCATCACCCACTCGCCCACCTTGAGCCGGCTCACGTCGCCGGTGCGCACGACCGGCAGGCCGGTGGCCTCGATCTTCACCAGCGCCACGTCGGTGCGACGGTCGGTGCCGACGATGCGCGCCTTGAATTCGCGCTTGTCGGTCAGGGTGACCAGCACCTCGTCGGCACCGTCGACGACATGCGCATTGGTCATGACGTAGCCGTCCTGCGACAGGATGAAGCCGGAGCCCACGCCACGCGGCACTTCCTCCTCGCCGCGCGGGCCGGGCCGCTGCTGGCGCGGGATGTTGGGCATGGGCACGCCGAAGAAGCGGCGGAAGAATTCCTGCATCTCCTCGTCCATCTGCCCGCCCTGCGCCGAGCCGCCGCTGCGAACGCGCTCCAGGGTGCGGATGTTCACGACCGCGGGGCCCACCTGCTCCACCAGCTCGGTGAAGTCCGGCAGCGAGCGCGGCTGCGGCGCGGATTGGGCGGTTGCCGGCCCGTGGGGCACGAGCGCGGCGGCACCCGCCAGCGCCAGCACGGCGATCACGCCGCGGGCGCGCCAACTCTTCCAGTCAAGGCGAAACATGGGGACTACTCCTGTGAAGGACATTCGACGCAGTATGAGAATGCCGGCGGGCCAATTGGTTCAGCCGCCCGCCGCGGCGCGGTCCGCGCGCAGATGGGGGCTCAGCGCCGCCGCTCAAGATGCTGGGCGAACGCGCGCAGGGTCTGGGCGGGCACCTCGCCCACGGCGGTGAGCCACCAGTCCTGCAGGCGCCGCGTCAGCGTGTGCGTGGCGCCGGCGGCGAACACGCCTTCCTGGGCATGGCGCTGACGGTCGTAGGCCTCGATGAACAGCGAGACGGACGCCAGGCCATCGGTGAAGACCCACTGCAGCACGCCCTCGGCCGGGCGCTTGTAGCAGCTCACCTGGGTGAAGCCGGGCACCTGGGCACGCAGGGCCCAGCCCTCGGCGGCGGCGGTGGTCTTCACCGCCTCCGGCTTTTCCAGCCGCCAGCCCTCGGGCACGGCCATCATGCGGGCCAGCTTCTCCATGCGCACGGGGGCGCCGATCTGCAGTTCGGAGAAGGCCGACTGCTCCAGCACGTTGCCCTCGCCGTCGAGCGTCTGCACCTTCATGACCAGGCCCGACTTCTTCTCGGACCAGATCCGGTAGCCGAAGCGCAGGGCGTCGCGCGGCTGGATCTGGACGACGTCGGCGTCGAAGCCGGCCGCACGCTCGCTGCCGACCTGCCGCGCGCCGTAGAAGTCCGCGATCGCCGAGGCATTCGGCCTGGCGAGGTCCGGGAACAGGCCGAGCACCTCGCGCCGTTCGGACCGGACCACGCGGCCCTCGGGAATGAAGGTGAGCACCTCGTCGTTGCGCCGGAACACGGTGCGCGGCTGGCCGGTGAGCAGGTCGACCCGGTCGATCTGCTGCTGGCCGTCGCAGGCGTGCCAGATGCGGGCGCTCGACATGGCGCCGGCGTTCGACGACACGACGAAGGTGCCGATGTAGTTGTTCTGGCGCGATGCCTCGTGCATGCGCAGCAGCCACTCGTTGATGCTTCGCTCCGGCCGGGGTGACTCCGGGCCGAAGCGGGCCTCCGCCGGCTTCGAGGGCTCGGGTGCGCGCGACGGGCCCATCACGGCCTGCGCGAACGCCGTGCCCATGGCAGCCGCCGCCCACAGCGCGGCGCAGGCGCCTCGCAGGGCGGCCGCCGGGGCGCGCGGCCGAATGGCTTGCAGCAACATCGTCACTATCGCGCGGGCCCTTCGTACGTGGCGTTGCGCAGGAAGCCCGACGACGTCTGCAGGGCGCCGGCGCCGCCGAGCTGGCGATGCGCGGCCAGCAGCTGGTCGAGTCGGGGGTCGCGGATCATGGCCGCCTGGGCACGCGGATCGGCCTGCACCACGACCGGGGCCGGCGCGACCGGCGCAGCCGCCAGTTGCGGCGTCGCGGCAGGCTGCGCCGACCAGAAGTTCCAGGCCACCGCGCCCAGCGCGGCCACCGAGGCCACGCCAGCGATCAGCCGCCACCAGCCGTCGTTCGCGGCGGCCGCCCCGGGGTGGGCAACCACCGCCGGCTCGACCGCGGCGGGACGCACGGGCAGCGGCTCCTGGTCGAGCCGCTGCTGCAGTCGCGCCAGGAAGGCCTCGGGCGAGGCATCCATCGACGGCGCCGCGCCGGAGCGGATGACCTCGCCGATGAGATGGTAGGAACACCAGGCCTGGCGGCCCGCCGGTTCTTCCGAGGCGATGCGCACGGCGACGTCTAGCGACTCGCCGTGGAGTTCGCCATCGGTGAGCGCCGAGATCAGTTCCGGGTCGTGCCTGTGTTCCATGTCCTTCTTCCTCGCCGCGTCACCAGCGCTTGCCCGACTGGTTCTCCAGCAGGGGCTTCACCTTCGCCGAAATGGCCTCGCGCGCCCGGAAGATCCGGGAGCGCACCGTTCCGATCGGGCAGTTCATCACCGCCGCGATCTCCTCGTAGCTCAGGCCCTCGATCTCGCGCAGGGTCACGGCCTGGCGCAGTTCCTCGGGCAGGGCTTCCATCGCCGCGTTGACGGTGGCGGCGATTTCCTTGGCGGCCAGCACCGTTTCCGGGGTCTCGGCGCTGGTTAGTTCGTTCCCGACGCTGGAAGTTTCTTCCTCGTCGTCATTGGCCTTCAGGGCGCTCTCGGACACGATGGGGTCGCGGCGCAGGTCCACCAGGGCCTTCTTGGCCGTGTTCACGGCGATCCGGTAGAGCCAGGTGTAGAACTGCGCCTCGCCGCGGAACTGCGGCAGCGCCCGGTAGGCGCGCAGGAAGGTCTCCTGGGCGATGTCCTCGACCAGGTCGACGTCGCGCACCATGCGGCCGATCAGGCGCTCGATGCGGCGCTGGTACTTCATCACCAGCAGGCCGTAGGCACGCTGGTCGCCAGCGACCGTGCGCTCGATGAGCATCAGGTCGGTGTCGGCGGGGGATGGCGGGGGCGCGGCGTCTGGCGTCTTGGTCATGGTCCGGCCGCGGGAGGCGCTGTCCCGTCCGGCCCCGAGAACCTCGGCGGCGAATATACCGCACGCCGCAGGCCGGCCCACTCGCCCGGCGCATCGGCTCGCTCCAGCCAGAGCCAGCGCAGGCCGGCCGGCGCGTCCGCCCAGTGCAGCAGCAGGCTGGCCTGGAAGTCGAGAACGACCGTCGGCGCGGTCATCGCGGCCACCGTCTCGGTGTTCCATCGCCACGCGCCGCCGTCCCAGGCGAGTTCGCCACGAGGCAAGGCCAGCCAGCCTCGCCAGGCCAGCCAGCCGGCGACCAGCCAGGTGAGCCAGGCCAGGACCAGCCGGGGGCCATCGGGCGTGGCGGCGGTCCATGCCGCCGTGGCCGCACCGCCGAGCAGCCAGACGATGCCCAGCAGCGCCGCCGCGCGCCGGCCGCCGGCGGCCGGGAAGCGCGCGGGGGGTGCTGCATGCATGGCGGGTGCGCGACCGCGACGGCCGCGCCTGCGCGGTCAGGCGCGCCGGAACACCAGCGTGCCGTTGGTGCCGCCGAAGCCGAAGTTGTTCTTCAGCGCCACCTCGATCTTCATGTCCCGCGCCGTGTTGGCGCAGTAGTCCAGGTCGCACTCGGGATCCTGGTTGAAGATGTTGATGGTGGGCGGGCTCTTCTGGTGGTGCACCGCCAGCACGGTGAACACCGACTCGATGCCGCCGGCACCGCCCAGCAGGTGGCCGGTCATGGACTTGGTGGAGTTCACGACGACCCGCCGGGCGTGATCGCCCAGGGTGAGCTTGATGGCGTTCGTCTCGTTGATGTCGCCCAGCGGCGTCGACGTGCCATGGGCGTTGAGGTAGTCCACCTGGTCGGCGTTCACGCCCGCGTTGCGCAGCGCGGCCTGCATCGAGCGGCGCGGGCCGTCGACGTTCGGCGCCGTCATGTGGAACGCGTCGCCGCTCATGCCGAAGCCCGCCAGTTCGGCGTAGATCTTCGCGCCGCGACGCTTCGCGTGCTCGTACTCCTCCAGCACCATCACGCCGCCGCCCTCGCCCAGCACGAAGCCATCGCGGTCCTTGTCCCAGGGGCGGGAAGCGGTCTTGGGGTCGTCGTTGCGGGTGGACAGCGCGCGCGCGGCCGCGAAGCCGCCGATGCCCAGGGGCGACACGCAGGATTCGGCGCCGCCGGCGATCATGACGTCGGCGTCATCCGACTCGATCAGTCGCGCCGCCAGGCCGATCGCATGCAGGCCGGTGGTGCAGGCCGTGACCACCGCGAGGTTGGGGCCCTTGAAGCCGTACTTGATGGAGACGTGGCCGGAGATCATGTTGATGATCGACGCCGGCACGAAGAACGGCGACACGCGGCGCGGGCCGCGGTTGACCAGCTCGCTGTGGGTTTCCTCGATCATCGGCAGGCCGCCGATGCCGGAGCCGATGTTCACGCCGATGCGCTCGGCCTGCGGCTCGCCCAGGGCCTCGCCGGTGGGCAGGCCGGCATCTGCCACCGCCTGGCAGGCCGCCGCCAGCCCCAGGTGGATGAAGCGGTCCATGTGACGCGCTTCCTTCTCGGGGATGTAGTCGCCGACCTGGAAGCCCTTCACCTCGCCTGCGAAGCGACAGGCGAAGTTGGCCGCGTCGAACGACGTGACGAGATCAATACCGGATTGCCCGGCAAGGAGATTGGCCCAGGACTGCTCGACCGTGTTGCCCACGGGGCTCACGCAGCCGAGGCCCGTCACGACGACGCGCCGGCGCGACATGGGCGATCAGGCCTTCTGGTGCGCCAGCGCGTAGTCGATGGCGTTCTGGACCGTGGTGATCTTCTCGGCGTCCTCGTCGGGAATCTCGATGCCGAACTCGTCCTCCAGGGCCATCACCAGCTCGACCGTGTCCAGCGAGTCCGCGCCGAGGTCCGCCACGAAAGCCTTCTCGTTCGTGACCTGGGACTCCTCCACGCCGAGTTGCTCGGCGATGATTTTCTTGACACGTGCTTCGATATCGCTCATGGTTCCCTCAGAGGGTTGTGATTGAATCCGCGATTTTAGACCGGGCGGATGGTCCGGCTGGCGGGGGGGTTCCGGGGCCTCTCAGGCCATGAACATGCCGCCGTTGACATGGATTTCCTGGCCCGTCACGTAGCCCGCCTGCGGCGATGCCAGCCAGGCGACGGCATGCGCGATGTCCGCCGGCTTGCCCAGGTGCCCCAGCGGAATCTGCTCGAGCAGCGCCTTCTGCTGCGCCTCCGGCAAGGCCGCCGTCATGTCGGTCTCGATGAAGCCGGGCGCCACGCAGTTCACGGTGATGCCGCGGCTGCCCAGCTCGCGCGCCAGGGCTCGCGTCATGCCCGCCACGCCCGCCTTGGCGGCGGCGTAGTTGGCCTGGCCCGGGTTGCCCGAGGCGCCGACCACGCTGGTGATGCTGACGATGCGGCCATAGCGCTGCTTCATCATCGTGCGCATCACCGCCCGGCTCATGCGGAAGACGGCCTTTAGGTTGGTGTCGAGCACCGCGTCCCAGTCGTCGTCCTTCATGCGCATGGCCAGCGTGTCACGGGTGATGCCGGCGTTGTTCACCAGCACCTGCAGGCCGCCCAGCTCCTTCACCAGGCCGTCGACCAGCGCCTCGGCCGCCGCGGCGTCGTTCACGTCGAGGCGGACGCCGCGGCAGCCCGGGAACGCTGCCAGCGCGGTGCCGATGCGGGCCGCGCCGTCGTCGGTGGTGGCGGTGCCCACGACCCGCAGGCCCAGCCGGGCCAGTTCGAGTGCGATGGCCGCGCCGATGCCGCGCGTGGCCCCGGTGACGAGCGCCACCTGGCCTCGTATGTCGATCTGCTGCGTCATGACGCGAGTCTCCGTTGGACGGCTTGCATGGGGATGTCCGTGCCTGGCTGCCGGTCGCTCACGCCAGCAGGGCGCGGGCTTCCGCGAGCGTCGCCGGATCGAACACGCCCGCGCCCGTGAGGGCCGGGTCGATGCGCCGGCTCAGGCCGGCCAGCACCTTGCCGGGCCCGCATTCCAGCAGGACAGCGGCGCCGCGCGACTGGATGGCGCGCACGCACTCGACCCAGCGCACAGGGCCGAAGGCCTGCCGGTACAGCGCGTCGCGGATGGCGTCGGGCTCGCTTTCGGCCCGGACGTCGATGTTGTTCACGACCGGGATCGCGGGCGCCTGAAGCGGCGTCGCGGCCAGTCTCTCCTTCAGGCGCTCGGCGGCCGGGCGCATCAGGCTCGAATGGAACGGGGCCGACACCGGCAGCGGCAGCGCGCGCTTGGCGCCCATGGCCTTGAGCACTTCGCAGGCCTTGTCGACCGCCGCCTTGCTGCCGGCGATCACGGTCTGCGCCGGGTCATTGAAGTTCACGGCCTCCACCACGCCGGCCTCGGGGCCCGCCTGGCGCTGGGCCTCGGCGCAGCCGGCCACCACCTGATCCGCCTCCAGGCCGAGGATCGCGGCCATGGCGCCGGCACCGACCGGCACCGCCTCCTGCATGGCCTGCGCACGGAAGCGCACCAGCGGCGCGGCATCGGCCAGCGTGATCGAGCCGGCGGCGACCAGCGCCGCGTACTCGCCCAGCGAATGGCCAGCCATCACGGCAGGCGTCGCGCCGCCTTCGGCCACCCACGCCCGGTAGGCGGCCACGCCAGCCACCAGCATCACCGGCTGGGTGTTCGTCGTCAGCGCCAGGGCCTCCTTCGGGCCTTCGCGGATCAGGCGGCCGACATCCTCGCCGAGCGCGTCGGAAGCCTCGCGGATCGTCGCCACCACCGCAGGGTGGTCGCCCCACGCATCGAGCATGCCCACGGACTGCGAGCCCTGGCCCGGAAAGACACATGCGAACGGTTTCATGATCAAGAGCCCCTGGCGGATCGATGAAGAGACAGGATTCGAAGGCCGGCGTGCCGCAGTCCGGCACGCGCCGTCACAGGTCGAGCAGCACCGCGCCCCAGGTGAAGCCGCCACCCACGCCCTCGAGCATGAGCGTGTCACCCTTGCGCACCCGGCCCGACCGCACCGCGCTGTCCAGCGCCAGCGGGATGGAGGCCGCCGAGGTGTTGCCATGCTGGTCCACCGTGACCACCACCTTGTCCAGCGGCAGCTTCAGGCGCTTCGCGGTGCCCTGCATGATGCGGATGTTGGCCTGGTGCGGAATCAGCCAGTCGATGTCGGCTTCGGTGCGGCCGGCCTTGGCGAGCGCGGCCCGCGCGGCCTCTTCCAGCACGCCCACGGCCAGCTTGAACACGGCCTGGCCGTCCATCTTGAGCAAAGGGTCGCCCATCGCGGCGCCGCCGGAGACATGGCCCGGCACGCACAGGATGCCGACATGGCGGCCGTCCGCGTGCAGGTCCGTCGCCAGGATGCCAGGCTCGTCGGAGGCCTCCAGCACCACGGCGCCGGCGCCGTCACCGAACAGCACGCAGGTGGTGCGGTCCTTGAAATCGAGCAGGCGCGAGAAGATCTCGGCGCCGATCACCAGGGCACGGGTGGCCGCGCCGGTGCGGATCATCGAATCGGCCACCGTCAGGGCATAGACGAAGCCGCTGCACACCGCCTGCACGTCGAAGGCGGGGCAGCCCGCGATGCCCAGCTTGTTCTGCAGGATGCATGCGGTGGAGGGGAACACCATGTCCGGCGTGGACGTGGCGACGATGATCAGGTCGATGTCCTGCGGCTGGCGGCCGGCGGCCTCCAGGGCGTGGTGGGCGGCGGCGGCGCCGAGGTCGCTGGCAAACATGCCCGGGTCGACGAAGTGCCGGGCACGGATGCCCGTGCGCTCGACGATCCATTCGTCCGATGTCTCGACCCCGCTGGCGGCCAACTGGGCCGTGAGGTCCGCATTGGTCACCCGGCGGGGCGGCAGGTGGCTGCCGGTTCCGGTGATGCGGGAGTATCTGGTCATCTTCAGGAGGCGACCGCCTCCAGCGGCTGGACATCCGGCACGGGGCCGACGAGCAGCGGCCGGGCGTGGGCGATGCGAGCCTGCACGCGGTCGAGCAAATTGTTCCGGGCCGCATCATACGCCCGGTTCAACGCCTGCTCGAACGCCAGCTCGTCCGCCGAGCCGTGGCTCTTGAACACCAGGCCGCGCAGGCCGAGCAGCGCCGCGCCGTTGTAGCGCCGGTAGTCCACGCGACGCTTGAAAGCAGATAGAACAGGAAAACCGACGATCGCCGCGATTTTCGTGAAGATGTTGCGCGAATACTCTTCCCGCAGGAAGCCGCCGATCATCGAGGCGAGGCCTTCGCTGGTCTTCAGGGCGACGTTGCCGACGAAGCCGTCGCACACGACGATGTCGGTCGTCCCCTTGAAGATGTCGTTGCCCTCGACATTGCCGTGGAAGTTGAGATCGCCGGCGTTGCCGGCCGATCGCAGCAGTTCACCGGCCTTCTTGATCACTTCATTGCCCTTGATGATCTCCTCGCCGATGTTCAGCAGGCCCACCGAGGGGCTGTTGTTGCCGCTCAGCGCAGCCACCAGGGCGGAACCCATCACCGCGAACTGCAGCAGGTGGTGCTCGGTGCAGTCGACGTTGGCGCCGAGATCCAGCACGGTCGTGGCACCCCCCCTGGCATTGGGCAGCGGCGATGCGATCGCCGGGCGGTCGATGCCATCGAGCGTCTTCAGGAGGTAGCGGGCGAGCGCCATCAGGGCGCCCGTGTTGCCAGCCGACACCGCGACCTGCGCGCGCCCCTCCTTCACCTGCTGGATGGCCACGCGCATGGACGAGTCCTTCTTGCGGCGCAGGGCGACCTCGACCGCATCGTCCATGGCCACGACCTCGGAGGCGGGCACGACCTCGGCGCGGTCATGCTGGAAATCCTTCAGGGCATCGGGAAGGCCGACCAGCAGCAGGCGGGCATCGGGGTGGGCCTGCAGGAACTGGCGGCAGGCGGCGAGGGTGACCCGCGGGCCATGGTCCCCCCCCATGCAATCGACTGCAACGGTGGTCATGGCAGCGACTGTAGTGCCAAAACGAGGTGGTCCGTGAAATGAACAGGCCCAACAGCACAAAGGCCCGAACTGCAGCGCGTGCAGCCGGGCCTTCCGTGGGCGGACGCGCTTCAGGCGTCGTTCTTGGTCTTCATCACCTTGCGGCCGCGATAGAAGCCGGTCGGGCTGATGTGGTGGCGCAGGTGCGTCTCACCCGTGGTGGGCTCCACCGCCATGCCCGGCACGGGCAGCGCGTTGTGCGAGCGATGCATGCCCCGCTTGGAGGGCGACTTCTTGTTCTGCTGGACGGCCATTGGGGGCTCCTGGATTCGGTCGGTGTGGGCCGCCATGCCGGCGGCAGGTTGATCGGTGCTGCTCGCGATGCCTTCCCAGGCCGCGTCGCAAAGCCCGAGATTATAGCCCAGTGCCGCCGCTACCCGCCTTGAGCTTCGCGAGCGCGGCAAAGGGGTTCTCGCGCTCACGCAGCGCCTGCTCGAAACCGGGGTCCGCGCTCGACAGGGTCACCGGCGCCGGGCAGGTGTCGTGCCGGGGCACGACCGGCAGGGCCATCACCAGCTCGTCCTCCAGCAGTTCCAGCAGGTCGAAGCGGCGGCTTTCCACCAGCACGTCCACCTCGTCCGAGAACTCGTCCTCGGCCGCCGCGGCCGCCTCGTCGGCCTCGAATCGGAACGCCCGGTCGACGGCCAGCGCCACCGCCACCGGCTGCAGGCAGCGCTGGCAGGTGAGCGGCAAGGTCGTGCGCGCCTCGAGCCGCAACGTGGGGCGGGCCGCACCACCCGCCCGCGCCTCCAGGCCCATCCACGCCTGCCAGACAACGGGCGTGGCCGGCTCGGCGGTGGGGGCCTCTTCGCGCAGTCGGGGCAGATCCTGCAGGGGCAGCTCACCGCCGATGACCGCCTCGCGCTCGGCCAGGCGGCGGATGTCGAGTCGACGCGGATCGGACGGCTTTTCCATCGCGGCAGTGTAAGAGAATCACCCCATGCAGACCTCCGGCGACTCGCGGCCGATCATCCTCGGCTCCACCTCCCGCTACCGGCATGAGCTGCTGCAGCGGCTGCGCCTGCCCTTCGAGGCCATCGCCCCCGCGGTCGACGAGACACCCCGGCCCGGCGAAACCCCCTTGGCGCTCGCCACCCGCCTGGCCCTGGCCAAGGCGCAAGACGTGGCGCAACGCCACCCGCAAGCCGTGGTGATCGGGTCGGACCAGGTGGCCGACCTGGATGGCGAGCCGCTCGGCAAGCCCGGCACGCATGAGCGCGCCGTGGCCCAGCTCACCCGCATGAGCGGCCGCACCGTCGTGTTCCAGACCGCGGTGGCGGTGGTGTGCCACGCCACCGGCTTCGAGCAGCAGGACCTGGCGGCGGTGCGGGTGCGGTTCCGCACGCTGACGCCAGCCGAGATCGAGGCCTACCTGCGCGCCGAGACGCCCTACGACTGCGCCGGCAGCGCCCGCAGCGAGGGCCTGGGCATTGCCCTGCTGGACGCCATCGACAGCGACGACCCCACCGCGCTGGTCGGCCTGCCCCTGATCCGCACGGCGCGGATGCTGCGAGCGGCCGGGTGCTCGCTGCTGTGACACCCGGCCGGCTGCTGCTGGTGCCCACGCCGCTGGACTTCGGCACCGGTGTCGCGCCCCCCCTTTCGCAGGTGCTGCCGGCCGGCACCCTGCAGGCCGCCAGTCGCATCACGCACTGGGTCTGCGAGAACGCGCGCTCCGCGCGCGCCTTCCTCAAGCGGGTGCATGCCGAGCACCCCCTGGCCGCACCGCTGCAGGCCCTGCAGATCACCGAGCTGCCACGCGAAGTGCACAAGAAGGGGGACCACGAAGCCGGCGGCTTCGATGCCCGGCCCCTGCTGGCGCCCGTGCTGCAGGGTCATGACGTCGGCCTCCTGAGCGAAGCCGGCATGCCGGCCGTGGCCGACCCCGGCAGCTCGGTGGTGCGGGCCGCGCATGCGCTGGGGGTCACGGTGGTGCCGCTGGTGGGGCCGGCGGCCCTGCTGCTGGCCCTGGCCGCAAGCGGCCTGAACGGTCAGCACTTCGCCTTCGTCGGCTACCTGCCGCAAGACGCCGCCGCACGCGCCAGGCGCTTGCGCGAACTGGAGGCCTGGGCCGTGAAGACTGGCCAGACGCAGCAGTTCATCGAGACGCCCTACCGCAACCCCGCCCTGTGGCAGGCCCTGCTCGCCACGCTGCAGCCCGGCACCCGCATCGCCGTGGCCAGCGGCCTCACTCTGCCGGAGGCCACCTGCCTCACCCACACCTGCACCGAGTGGCGCCAGCGCGCCAGCCCGGTGGATGCGCGCATGCCCGCCGTGTTCGGCATCGGCCGCTGAGCGGCAGGCTGGCCGCCTTCAGCGCAGCGGCTGGATCTGGCGCAGGGCCCGCACGGCGCCCTCGCCCATCGCAGCGCCGAAGCGCTTGACGAGGCGCTCCGCCACGTTCTCGCGGCGCGTGTAGTCCACCAGTTCCTCGGCCTTGATCACCTCGCGGGCGACGTAGTCGAGGTTGCCCAGATGGTCGGCCAGGCCGATCTCCACCGCCTGCTGGCCGGTCCAGAACAGGCCGCTGAACAGCTCGGGCATGTCGGCCTTCAGGCGCTTGCCGCGGCCGGTCTTCACCACGTCGATGAACTGGCGATGCACCTGGTCGAGCATTTCCTGTGCATGCTGGCGATGCCGCTCGGTCTGCGGGCTGAACGGGTCGAGGAAGCCCTTGTTGTCGCCCGCCGTGAGCAGGCGGCGCTCCACGCCCAGCTTGTCCATCAGGCCGGTGAAGCCGAAGCCGTCCATCAGCACGCCGATGCTGCCCACCATGCTGGCCTTGTCGACGTAGATGCTGTCGGCCGAGGCCGCGATGTAGTACGCGGCGGACGCGCACGACTCCTGCACCACCGCGTACAGCGGCTTCTTGTGCAGGGCCTTCAGGCGCCGCAGTTCGTCGTTGATGATGCCCGCCTGCACCGGGCTGCCGCCCGGCGAGTTGATCAGCAGCACCACCCCCTGCGCGCCCTGGTCCTCGAAGGCGGCGCGGGCCGCGGCGACGATGAAATCGGCGTTGGCCTCGGCGTCGGCGGCGATCTCGCCCTTGACCTCCACCACCGCCGTGTGGGCCGTGCTCTTGTCAGGCGCCGGTGCGCCACGGAAGGCCAGCAGCCAGATCAGCAGCAGGAAGAAGCCCAGCCAGGCCAGCCGCACGAAGGTGCGCCAGCGGCGCGCGGCGCGCTGCTCCTCCAGCGTGGCAAAGAGCAGCTTCTCCAGCGTGCCACGCTCCCAGCCGGCCGGCAGGCCATTGCCCGCTTCCGGCGCGGCGGCCCGGGCAGGCGGCGCGGGCGGCTCCGCCGGGGTGGTGTCGGGCGCGTCGGACAGGCGCGGATCGTTCATGGCACCTTCCTCGCGAGGGCGGGTGACACGGAAGGCCGTGGGGCGCGGATCATGGTCAGAACTCGATCGGTTTCACGTTGAAGGCAGTATGCCAGCGCACGATGCCGTCGGATTCCGACAGCTCGATGCGCACCAGCCCGCCGCGGCAGGGCCCGCCCGCGCAGGCACCGGAGTCCGGCTCGTAGGCGGCGCCGTGGGTGCTGCACAGCAGCCAGCGGCCGGTGTCGTCGAAGAAGCGGTTCGGCTGCCAATCCATCTCCATCGCCACATGGGCGCACCGGTTCAGCCACGCATGCACCTGGCCCCGGTACCGGATGGCGAAGGCGCGGCAGGTCTGCCCGCCGTAGACCACGTCGAACGGCACGGCCAGGCCGCCGTCCTGCAGGTCGGCCGATCGGCACAGCGGGAACGCCTGTTCGTCCACTGACATCATGCGTGCACCAGCAGCCAGTCGTGCAACTCGCGCACCGAATGCGCCACGTGCAGCGGGCCGTGGGCGTCGAAGGCTTCCGGCTCGTGCGCGCCATAGCTCACGCCGATGGCCGCACAGCCGGCGTTGGCAGCCATCTGCAGGTCATGGGTGGTGTCACCGATCATCAGCGTGCGCTCGGGCTCCACGCCGAACTCGCGCATCAGTTCGTGCAGCATGCGCGGATGCGGCTTGCCCGCCGTCTCGTCCGCCGTGCGCGAGCCGTCGAACACGCCGTGCAGGGCGCTGCTGCGCAAGGCCTCGTCGAGCCCGCGGCGCGACTTGCCGGTGGCGACCGCGAGCCAGTGGTTGCGCGCACGCAGGTCGGCCAGCAGCGGCAGCACGCCCTGGAACAGGCTGATGTCGTCCTGCAGCGCCAGGTAGTGGTGGCGATAGCGCTGACCGAGCTCGGGATAGCGCTCGGGGGGCACGTCGGGCGCGGCATGGGCCAGTGCCTGCATCAGCCCCAGGCCGATCACGTAGGCGGCCTGTTCATCGCTGGGCACGGCGCCGCCCACGTCGGCGACCGCGCGCTGGATGCAGCGCACGATGATGGCGGTGGAGTCGAACAGGGTGCCGTCCCAGTCGAAGGCAATCAGGTCGAAGCGGCGCGGGCGCGCGCCGCGGGCGCTACGGACATCGGCAGACATGCCGCTGTTTATACTCGCAACGCTTGACGGGCTGCCGTGCCTGCATGAGCAACCCGACGGCGCCTCCGGTTCCTGCGCGAACGGGCCGCCACGGTGGCGTGCCGCCCGCGCTCGCCGGCTCGAACGCCGCCCCTGCATAGCCTCCCGCACGGACTCCAAGGACCGGATGCAGCCCCCTCCCGCCGACCCACGCCGACCCGCGCGCGAGGCCGCCCAGGCGGCCCTGAAGGCCGCCGCGCATCTGCAGGCCGCCGGCCGCGCCGCCGACGCCGAGGCGGCCTTCCGGCGTGCGCTGGCCATCGACCCGCATTCGGCGCAGGCCTGCAACAACCTGGGTCACCACCTGCTGGGCGAGGGCCGCACGTCCGAGGCCGAGGCCCTGTTCCGCCACGCGCTGCGCATCCGCCCACACTATGCGCGCGCGCTGCTGAACCTCGGCTGCATCCTGGGGCAGCACAGCGCCACCGCCCAGGACGCGGTGGCGATGCTGGCAGAGGCGACGCAACTGGAGCCCGGCCTGTTCCACGCCTGGAACAACCTCGGCACCGCGCTCACCACGCTGTGCCAGGCCGAGGCCGCCGAGGCCGCCTACCGCCACGCGATGACGCTGGAGCCGCGCAACCCGGCCGCGCCGCTCAACCTGGGCGCCCTCTTCTTCGCTGCCGGCCGCCCCGCCGAGGCCGAGGCCTGGTTCCGCCAGGCGCTGACCCTCGATCCTTCGATGGCCGAGGCCCGCATCAACCTGTGCTTCGCCCTGCTGGCCCAAGGCCGCCTGCGCGAAGCCTGGCCGCTGCACGCCGCGCGCGCCGGCATCGCCCGCGCGAAATCCCAGACGCACTGGCCCGATCTGCCCATGCCGCACTGGCAGGGCGAGCCCCTGGCCGGCAAGTCGATCATGGTGTGGCCGGAACAGGGCTACGGCGACTACATCCAGTTCGTGCGCTTCGTGGACGCCTTGCGCGCGCGCGGCGCCAGCCACATCACGCTGGTGTGCACACCGCCCCTGCACGCGCTGCTGCAGACCGTCGAAGGCGTGGATCGCGTCGTCTCAGGCGTCGCCGACGTGCCCGCGCATGACTACTGGGCGTTCGTCATGAGCCTGCCCCAGGGCCTGGACATCGGCCTCGAGGACATCCCCGCCCGGCTGCCCTACATCCGCGCGCCGGCCGACCGCGTGGCCCGCTGGCGCGGCCCCCTGCAGGAGGGGCCGCCGGCCCGCCTGAAGGTGGGCCTGGCGTGGCGCGGTTCCGCCGGGCACCGCAATGACGCCAACCGGTCGCTGCCTGGCCTGTCAACGCTGGCGCCGCTCTGGTCAGTGCCCGGGGTGCGCTTCGTCGGCCTGCAGAAGGGCAAGCTGCCCGGACAGGAAGACCCCGACGCGCTGGCGCCGCCTGTGGCGCAGCCGATGCTGTCGCTCGGCCCCGGCATGGCGGATTTCGCCGATCTCGCCGCCATCGTCGACCAGCTCGACCTGGTCATCACCGTCGACACCGCCGTGGCCCACGTGGCCGGCGCGCTGGGCAAGCCGGTGTGGGTGCTGCTGCCGGCCTGGGGCACCGACTGGCGCTGGATGCAGGACCGCGAGGACTCCCCCTGGTATCCCGGCGTGATGCGGCTGTTCCGGCAGCGGCGCCATGGCGAGTGGGACGAGGTGGTCCAACGCGTGGCCCGCGCCCTGGCCACCTTCGCGCCGGCGCCGGCCATCGCGAGCGTCGACGGCGTGCCGGAAGCCGATCGCCTGGTGCGCGAGGGCCGTCTGGACGACGCCGAGCCGCTGCTGCACCGCATCGTGGCCGATGGCCGCGCCAGTGCCCGCGCCCATCACCTGCTGGCCCACATCACCGCGCGCCGGGGTGACAACCCGGAGGCGGAGGCGCACTACCGCGCCGGCCTGGCGCTCGATGATCGACAAGCCGGCCTGCACAGCGACCTGGGCGTGCTGCTCATGAACACCGGCCGCTTCGCCGAGGCCGAAGCCTGCTACCGACGCGCGGTGGCCATCGACCGCGCCTGCATCGAGGCCTGGATGAACCTCGCGGTCATGGCGCGGTTCGGCGGCCGCTTCAACGAGTCCGAGGCGGCCTGGCGCGAGGCGCTGCGCATCGACCCCTCGCGGTCGGTCGCGCAGGTGGGCCTGGGCCACCTGCTGCTGGCCACGGGGCGCCTCGCCGAAGCCTGGCCCTGGCTGCGGGCGCGCCACGACCCGGTGTTCGACCGCTTCGGCACCCGTGTGCCGCAGCTGCCATTCCCCCGCTGGGCCGGGGAGCCGCTGCAGGGCCGCTCCATCCTGCTGTGGCCCGAGCAGGGCCTGGGCGACGTGATCCAGTTCGCGCGCTACGCGAGCCTGCTGCACGGCCTGGGCGCGGCCCGTGTCACGCTGGCAGCGCCCGCCGCCCTGGTGCCGGTGCTGGGCTCGCTGGCGGAGGTCGATGCCGTCGTCCCGTCGACGGAGCCCATGACGCCGCACGACACCTGGGCCTTCCTGATGGACCTGCCGGACCGGCTGGGCACGACGCTGGAGAACCTGCCCGCGCGCGTGCCCTACCTCCGCGCGGACCCGGCGCGCGTGCGCGCGTGGCGGCCGCGCCTGCCGCCGGGCACGCTGCGCGTGGGCCTCGTCTGGAAGGGAGCACCGGTCAATCCCAACGACACCCAGCGTTCGCTGCCGGGCCTGGCCACTCTGGCGGCCCTCTGGCGCGTGCCGGGCGTCGCCTTCATCAGCCTGCAGAAGGGCGCCGGCGAGGACGAGGCCGCCCGCCCGCCCGAGAGCCAGCCGCTCACCGCGCTCGGGCGCGAGCTGCGCGACTTCGCGGACACGGCCGCCGTGATCGACTCGCTCGATCTCGTGATCGGCGTCGACACCTCGGTGCTGCACCTGGCGGCGGCGCTCGGCAAGCCCGCCTGGATCCTGCTGCCGGCCTGGGGCACCGACTGGCGCTGGCTCGTCGACCGCGACGATTCCCCCTGGTATCCCGGCGTGGTGCGGCTGTTCCGTCAGCGCGAACCCGGTACGTGGGCGGCCATCGTGGACGAAGTGGCCGCGGCCCTGGCGGCCTACGCGGACAGCGCGCGCGCGGCACCGGGCGGCGTGCGACCGATCGCGCTGCAGCTTGCCGTGCGGTCGGGGCGCGTGGTCCGGCCGGAGGCGGCCGAACAGGCCCGGCTCGCGGACAACGACTACGCCGCCGCCACGCGGCTCTGGCGGCAGGGGCAGCTGGCCGAGGCCGAGGTGCTGTACCGCGCGGCGCTGGCGCGCGAGCCCACGCACGCGAGCGCCCACAACAACCTGGCCAACCTCATGCGGCAGCAGCGCCGCCTGGACGAGGCGGAGGCCCAGTACCGGCTGGCGCTGCAGGCGGACCCGCGCCACCTGCACGCGCTCACCAACCTCGGCAGCCTGCTGGCGATGCAGCGGCGGCCCGATGAGGCCGAACCGCTGCTGCGCGAGGCCCTGGCCATCGCACCCGACAGCGTCGACGTGCTCAGCAACCTGGGCACCCTGCTGGACGACGTGGGTCGCCGCGACGAAGCCGAGGCCCTCTACCAGCGGGCGCTGGCCCTCGACCCGGATCACGCGGGCGCCCTCAGCAACCTGGGCAGCCTGCTCATGCACCAGGGTCGGCTGGAGGAGGCCGAACGCCACATCCGCCGCGCACTCGAGTTGCAGCCGCGCATGACGGAGGCGCTCATCAACCTGGCTTTCCTGCTGCGTGCGCTGGGGCGGCCGCAGGAGGCGGAGTCGACCTACCGCCGCGCGCTGGAGATCGAGCCCGGCAACTCGCTGGCCGAGCTGAACCTGTGCTTCCTGCTGCTGGCGCAGGGCCGACTGCGCGAGGCCTGGCCCTTGCATGGCGCGCGCCTGCAGCCGCAGCGCCGCCAGGTGAACACGCGCGTGCCGACCTTCCCGTGGCCGCAGTGGCGCGGCGAGCCGCTGCAGGGCCGCTCGCTGGTGATCTGGCCCGAGCAGGGCCTGGGTGACGCGATCCAGTTCCTGCGCTATGCCCGGCTGCTCAAGCAGCGCGGCCTGGCCAGGCTCACCGTCGTGTGCCAGCCCTCGCTCGCGCCGCTGCTGCGCACGCTCGAAGGCGTGGATGCAGTGGAGGTCAATGTCTCGGCCGTCCCGCCGCACGACTTCTGGGTGCTGCTGATGGACCTGCCCGAGCGCTTCGACACGTCGCTCGAGACCATCCCGGCCGACCTGCCGTACCTGCGCCCCGATCCGGCGCGGCTGGGCCAGTGGTCGCCGCGCCTGCCGGCTGGCCGTCGCGTCGGCCTGGTGTGGCGCGGCTCACCGGGCCACCGCAATGACGCCCATCGGTCGCTGCCGGGGCTGGCGACGCTGGCGCCGCTGTGGAAGGTGCCCGGCGTGCAGTTCGTCAGCCTGCAGAAGGGCGCCGGCGAAGACGAGGCGGCCCAGCCCCCCGCGGGTCAACCGGTGATCGATCTCGGGCGGCACTTCAGCGATTTCGCCGATGCCGCCGCGGTGGTGAGCCAGCTCGACCTGGTCATCTGCGTGGACACGTCCGTCGCCCACCTCGCGGGTGCGCTGGGCAAGCCGGTGTGGCTGCTGCTGCCGCGGCTGGGCACCGACTGGCGCTGGCTCATGAACCGCGAGGACTCGCCCTGGTACCCCGGCGTGATGCGCCTGTTTCGGCAGCGCGTCGTGGACGACTGGGCCGAGGTGGTGGGCCGCATCGCGCAGGCACTGCCCGGCTTCCTGGCCACCGTGCGCCCGCAGACCACGCCCGAGGCACGCGTCGCCGCCGACCGCGAGGTCACACGCGCGCTGGCCCTGGCGGCCAGCGGCAAGCCCATGCTCGCCGAGATCGCCTATCGGCGCGCCCTGGCCAGCGACCCCGGGCATGCCGGCGCCCTGAACAACCTCGCCGTCCTGATCGCGGCCCAGGGCCGCACGACCGAGGCCGAGACCTGCTGGCGCGACGCGCTCGCCGCGCATCCGGACGACGGCGCCTGTCTCTACAACTACGGCAGCCACCTGGCCGATACACAGCGGCTCGACGAGGCTCTGCCCCTGCTGCGCCGCGCGGCGCTGGCCTGGCCCGATCACGCGTCGGTGCGCAACAACCTGGCCCGCCTGCTGGATCGCCTGGGCCGCCTCGACGAAGCGCTGGCCGAGTACACGCGGGCGCATGCCCTGGCACCACGCCACACCGGCGTGCTTGCCAACCACGCGGCCGCACTCGTCGCGGCCGGCCGGCCGGCGCAGGCCGAGCCCCTGCTGCGCGAAGCCATCGCGATCGCACCCGACGCGGTCGACCTGCAGGCCAGCCTGGCCGTGGTGCTGCG
>NZ_JAYRZR010000075.1:0-20344 GCF_041916345.1 Ramlibacter sp. | reverse complement strand
CCTGACCGAAGGATGAGAGCGGCATTGATGGGAATCGCGACGGGCTTTACGATCCATAGCGGCTGGCCTTCGGTGAGACGGGGTGGGAGCTTCGTAACCAACCATCCTATCGACCCGAGGTCAGCCAACCTCCTTTACGATCAACAACTTGCGCCTGTCGCCGGAGGGCGGGTGGCTAAAGTAAGTGCCATTCGGGTCAGATCCAATTTCTGAGCGCTCACTCGTCCAATGCCACGCCCAGATCGGCCAGCACAGCCCGTTCGTCAAAGCCGTCTTTTTCCATCTGGGCGCGCACGGCCTTGATGAGGTCATCGGGTTCGGCGAGCGGCAGGCTGGACGCCAGCAGGGGGCGCATGTCGTCCATCATCGGGTGATCGATGTGGGGGTTTTGCAGACCCAGCAGTTCGCGCAGCTTCAGCAGCAGAAGGATGGCGACGGGGGTGCGTGACCAATGTATCTTGTACTCACGCCACCATGAATCACCCACTTCATGCGCATGGTGGGTATGAAGGTCGCATACCGCAAGGCAATGCGGGAGCAGCACGCTGGGGTCAGGATCGCGCCACACAGCCAGCAGACCATCGACGATGGGGTCGCCTCGGACTTCGCTCTTGTCCAAACTCTCGGGATCACCCTCGATATGGACCGAGGGTTCCCCCAAAGAGTCAGCAAACAGCCGCAGGGTCAACGAGGTGAAACATCCAAAAGAACTTGGGTTGTGAAACCCCATGCGCACGGCTTGCAGTTGAACGCGGGCCGATCGCAACGCCTGGGCGGTTCGACCGGTAGCCACACCAAATGCGGCAAAAGAAACATACCTTGAGTAGACGACGCGCCTAGGCACCAGAGACGTCTTGTCGCGAAGAAACTGAAAGTGAAGGGCTTTTAGCTGGTTCAGATACATGGCTTCCATTGCCGTTGCCGCCGCCGTAGAGTTATGCAAGCCATCTACGATCATGCCCAGCTGCCAGCGTGCGGCCATTGCATCTGCATATCTTTCTGTACTCGGCATATGGGAGTGCCAGGGTTTCCAGGGGGGGGCGGGCGGGCTACTGTCGATTGGCACCCCAGGTATCGGCTTTTGTATACCGTTGAGCACATAGTATTCAAGGTCGCTTCTTTCGCCCGCTTCAAACCCGGGTTGCCAATTCTTTTGAAATGTCAAACTGCGCTTTAGTTGCTTGCGCCATTTCTCGCTTACCCCGGGCCTGTCTGTCGCCGGGGTCTTCGGCGCCGTTGCGGCCACACTGGACGTGCTGCCTGCGGCTGACCGGCTAGTCGCCAGCGCTTCACACCGTTTGGCCAGAAATTTCATCAACCAGACCGTCTCTACCCCCACATAGCCTTCCTCTTCGCGGTTGACGATGGATAGCGGGTCTATCCAGGTGTTGTCTACTGCGGCTTCCTGCGCAGCGGCGATCGCGCCCTGGATCAGGCTGTCGCTTGCGGCTGCGTCTTCCGTTTGCGCCAGCTGGTACATGCCCTGGATGTTGGCGCTGTCGTAGATCTCAAAGTCATCGCGTGCCAGCGTCTTCAGCACATCGGCCAGCGCCAGCAGCTCTGCCTTGTCCAGGGGCTCGGGGCCTGCGCAGCGCTGCGCCAGGTAATGCATCAGCCAATGGTCGTGTACGTGGTAGCGCCCGCTGGCTTCAACCACTTCGCTCAAGCTGCTGTCGCCGTAGTCTTGCCTGCCATGCGCGATCACGCGGGTCAGCAGCGCATGGTTGTCTGGGTTGGCTGGCAGCGAATAGTCGTTGGCACTGTGGCCCGCAAACTCGGCAGCCGCTTCGCCTAGCAGTTCGGCCAGCGTTTGCAGTTCCAGTGCGGACAGTTCCGGACTCTCCGTGGGGGTGGCTTGTGTGGTCATATTCAATAAATATTGGGTCTTCGTGGAACAGATGGGTGTATTGGTCCACAACACCAACTGCGGTGGCTACCAGCGCCTGCAGTCTGTACGACACATCTTCAGACATTGCGCGGTAGTTGGGGTCAAAATCCCATTCCTGATCCCACGGCCTTGCCGCGGCCAGGACGATCCCCGTCCAGGCAGGTAGGCAGTGCACACCGCGCCCCGCGCTGCTACACTCCGCGCCTTCAGGTGCTGAGGGGCGCCTGCCCGCACAAGAGGCTCTCACCCTCCAGACGTCGCTTCGCTTTCCGACCTGACAGTCCGTTCTTCTTGTTCGCCGGCTCCCGCGCGGGATGGGCCGATTGCGCACCAGGAGAGCTGTCATGGCACCCATCCCTTCCGTTTCTCCCACGCCGCTCGCCGGCGACCGTCGTCGCGCCTTGCTGCGCGAAGCCCGCGAGGCGCCGCCGCCCGTGGGCGTGTTCCTCATCCACTGCCTTCCTACCGGCCGCATCCACGTCGGCGGCAGTCTGAACGCGCCCGCGGCGCTGCAGCGCACGCAGTTCGAGCTGCGCCTGCGCCAGCATCGCCGCCCGCAGCTGCAGGCCGACTGGAACCAGCATGGCCCCGAGGCCTTTCGCTTCGAGGTGATCGACCGCGTGAAAGGCCGCGACGAACCCGGCTTCGACTGGCAGGGCGAGCTGGATGCGCTGGTGGCGCTGTGGCGGCAGGAGCTGGTCACGGGCGACTTGCAGGCCTACGGGGAGATCGCGCGATGAACGCCGTTCACGAGCAAGTCGCGCGGGATGCGCAGGGGGCGGCCCGCCGGGATCACGCGCTGGCAGACTGTCTGCGTGTGTCCGCCGCGCATGCGAGCCTGAACCTCAAGCTCGACGAAGAGCTGGGCACCTGGCACGGCCTGGCCTGGGCTGACTTCCGTTTGCTCGACCAGCTGGATGCAGCCGGCGGCGCCAGCGGCCTCACGGCCCTGGTGCGGCCATTGGGCCAGCGTGCGCCCGCCGTGCTGCGGCAGGTGCTGCAGCTGGAGAAGACCGGCCTGGTGGCGCGCGAGCCAGCGCCTGGCGCCAGCAGCGGCCGCATCGTGCTGCGGCCCGCGGGGCGGCGCGTGCTGCAGGAGGCGCGCCTCACGGCGGGTGCCATCTGCGCGGCCGCTGCTGGCCCATCGCCAGCCGCCACGGATGACGCGCCTGAATGGCTGGAGGGCCTGGCACGGTCTCCGGCGCTGGCCTTGTGAGCGCCCCATGACCGCCGCGCTCGACGAGCTGAAGATCCGCGCCCGCGTGCGGCTCAATCGCGAGCGGCGCGAGAGGGCGGCTCGACCGCAGGAAGCCACGCTGCCAGGGCCGACGCCGCGCGGCCCGCGCCTGCGCGACGGCCTGCACGAGGCCGCGCGCGAGGTCGGCTTTCAGCACTGGGACCATGCGCGCCACGTGCTGGGTGGCCTGGCGGGCCCGGGCGACGATCACGGCAGGTTCTGGCATGCGCCGCGCTGCAGCACCTTGCTGAATCTGTGGTTTGCCGATCTCGACCGCGCGCGAGAGGCCCTGCGGGCCGCCGGGGCGCAGGCGGTGCTGCTGCCTTTCCGGCGGCAGTTCGTGGTGGTGCAGCCGCCCTTCATCCGGGAACTGGGCCTGGATCCGGCGGATGGCGCCTGGTCCGCCGCAGGCCGAGATCTTGTCGCGGCCTATGGCTCGCCCGCCTGGTCAGCGCTGTGCCTGGCGCGCCTGCGGGCGCCGGACGCGCGCTTCGGTTGACGCTAAGCTTGCGCGATGAGCACGCGCAAACTCGGCCCCTTCGACGTCACCGCCCTTGGCCTGGGCTGCATGAACCTGAGCCATGCCTATGGCGCGCCGCCACCCGTGGAACAGGCGGAGCGCCTGCTGCTGGCTGCGCTGGATGCCGGCGTCACCCTGTTCGATACCGCCGCGCTGTACGGCTTCGGCGCCAACGAGACGCTGGTGGGCCGCGTGCTGCAGCCGCATCGGCAGCGCATCACGCTCGCCAGCAAGGGCGGCATGGCCGGCGTGACGGGCGATGACGGCGTGGTGCGGCGCGTGATCGACGGCCGGCCCGAGTCGGTGATCCGCAACTGCGAGGACAGCCTGCGCCGCCTGCGCACCGACGTGATCGACCTGTACTACCTGCACCGATGGGACAAGAAGGTGCCCATCGAGGACAGCGTGGGTGCGATGAGCCGCCTGGTGGAGCAGGGCAAGGTGCGCACCCTTGGCCTTTCGGAGGTGTCAGCCGTCACGCTGCGAAAGGCGCATGCGGTGCACCCCATCACCGCGGTGCAGACCGAGTATTCGCTGTGGACGCGCAATCCCGAGATCGCGGTGCTCGCCGCCTGCCGCGAACTGGGCGTGACCTTCGTGCCGTTCAGCCCGGTGGCGCGCGGCTTCCTGTGCGATGCGGTGCATGACGTGACGGCCTTCGACGCCAAGGACATCCGCAGGGGCATGCCTCGCTTCGACCCCACGAACCATGCGCGCAACCTGGCGCTGCTGCCTGGGTACAAGGCCATCGCGCAGGAGGCCGGCTGCACGCCGGCGCAGCTCGCGCTGGCCTGGCTGCTGCATCAGGGGACGGACCTCATCCCCATCCCCGGCACCACGAGCGAGGCGCACCTGCACGAGAACATGGGCGCGCTCGACGTGCGGCTCGATGCCGCGCTGCTGGCCCGGCTGGATGCGCACATCAACCAGCGCACCGTGGCCGGCCACCGCTATGGCGCGCAGGCGCGGGTGGAGGTGGATACGGAGGAGTTTGCGGAAGCCTAGCGCCGCCGCAGCATCGCCAGCCCCGCCCCCACGATCAGCGCGATGCCGACCCAGGCCAGCGCGTTCGGCACATCGCCCCACAGCGCCCACCCCAGCACCAGCGCGAACAGCAGGCCGGTGTAGCGGAAGGGTGCGATCAGGCTCATCTCGCCGCCGCGCATGGCGATGATGATCAGGTAGTAGCCGCCGCTCAGGAACACGCTGGCCGCGGCGAGCTGCCCCAACTGCACGGGGCTGGGCACCTGCCACGGCTGCGCCAGGCTCCACAGCCCGGACAGCACGGTCACGGTGATGGCCGTGCTCAGCGTGATCAGGATCGCCGGGATGCGCGCGTCGATGGTTCGCGTGGTCAGGTCGCGTCCGGCGTGCAGCAGCGTACCGCCCAGGCACAGCAGCGCATAGACATTGAAGGCCGCGCCGGCCGGCTGCACCACCAGCAGCACGCCGACGAAGCCGGTGGCGATGGCCAGCCAGCGCGCAGCCGACACGCGTTCATGGAACGCGACGACCGCAAACAGCGTGATGAACAGCGGCGTGGCCATGTTGATGGCTGTCGCATTCGCCAGCGGCAGATGGAACAGCGAGGTGAGGTAGGCCAGTGTGGCGAAGCCGTCGAAGCCGGCGCGCAGCAGCACGCGCCCGTTGCCGAGGCTCGCGAGACCTCGGTGCGCGCCCAGCAGGACAGCGATGCCCAGCAGCAGCCCGGTGGCGAACACGCCGCGCAGGAAGATCAGCTGCGCCGCCGGCAGTGACTCACTCACCAGCTTCACCAGCGAATCGTTGGCCACGAAGCTGGCCATGGCGGCCGACATGGCCAGGATGCCGCGGCGGTTGGCGGCGCGCAGGGCGGTCGGGTCGGGCAGGGGCGTCAAGCGGCCGATTCTAGGCAGCGCCCCGTTGAAACAAACCGAAAAGAAGCGATACCGCGCCGCGATGACGCACGCGTGAGGCAGGCGCACGATCACGCCATCGTCAACCTGTTCCTGAAAGGACACCCCATGAAGACCTGGATTCGCCGCACCCTGCTGGCCGTTGCCGCCACCCTCACCCTCGGCGGCCTGGCCGCCTGCGGCCACCGCATGGACCACCCCCGTGCCAACATGACGGCCGAAGAGCGCGCCGAGTGGCGCGAGAAGGCCGTGAACCGTGTGGCCGGCAAGCTGGACCTGAACGCCGAGCAGAAGCAGAAGCTGGGCGTGCTGGCCGACAAGCTGCAGGCCCAGCGGCAGGCCGTGATGGGCGCCACCGACCCGCGCGCCGAGGTCCGTGCGCTGGTCGCGGGCGACAAGTTCGACCGTGCCCGCGCGCAAGCCTTCGTCACGCAGAAGACGGCCGCCGTGTCCACGGCCAGCCCCGAGGTCATCACGGCCCTGGGCGACTTCTACGACAGCCTGAACGCCGAGCAGCAGGCCAAGGTGCGCGCCTTCCTGGAGCGGGGCCGTCGCCACGGCTGGCGCTCGTGAAGGCAGGTGGACGTGGTCGTCGGGGCCTGCCTACTCCATCCGGACGTTTGCGGCCTTGGCCACCGGCTCCCATCGCGCGCGCTCCGACAGCGCGAGGCGGCGGAACTCCTCGGGCGTGCCGCCGGTTGGCTCGGCCCCCATGTCCAGCAGGCGGGTGCGGACATCCGGCGAACGCAGGACGTCCGTGATCTCCTTGGACATCTGGGCCACCAGGGGCGGCGGCGTGCCGCCCCGCATGAAGAAGCCGATGGAGGAGACGCCGTAGAGATCGGGGTAGCCCGAGTCGATCAGCGTCGGCACATCGGGCGCCAGGGCCGAACGCCGCGGCCCGCCCGTGGCGATCACGCGGACACGCCCCGCCTTGTGCTGCGCGAGGTAGTCGGAGATGACAGAGATGCCCGCCCCGATCTGGTTGCCCAGCAGGTCGGTCAGCAGGGGTTGGCCGCCCTTGTAGGCGACCAGCTGCAGGTCGATGCCCGTGATCTGGCGCAGCCGATGGATCAGCAGGGCACCCACGCTGCTCATGCTCGACGTGCCGATGTTGCCCTTGAGCGGGTCGGCGCGGGCCGCGGCCAGGAACTGCGCCATGTTCTGGATACCGGAGCCCATGCTCACCGTCAGCGCATGCGGGATGTGCACGCCGTCGCAGATGGGGATGAGGTCCGTATCCGGATCGAACGGGAGCTTCGCGAACAGGAACGGGAAGAAGGCCGCCACGGCAAGGGGCGCGAACATCACGTAGCTGCCGTCGGGCTCGGTCGACTTGAGGAACTGCGAGGCGACCAGCCCCGTGCCGCCCGCCTTGTACTCCACCAGCGTGTTGCGCTTGAGCGTGTCCTTCAGGCGGTCCGCGACGAGCCGCGTGATGTTGTCCATGGAGGCACCGGGCGGCACCACCACGATGAAGCGGATGGTCTGCGGCAAGGTCTGCGCGCGGACGCTCGCCGCACCGACCCCCACCCACGCGGCGATGCCGCTGCAAAGCTGTCGTCTGTTCAGCATGGATCCACCTCCTGTTCAGAAAATCGGTTCCGACCACACCAGCTGCTTGGGTGTGATGCCGGCGTGCACGCTGCGGGCGGCCGCCAGGCCGGCGATCTCGCCGGTCTGGGTGCACCAGGGGAAGTTGCGCATGACCATGAAGATGGTCTCGAACGTGAAGGACAGCGAGGCGCCCGTCAGCAGCAGGTTGTTCACCTCCCTGGGCAGAAAGCACCGGTAGGGCACCTCGAAGGTGTAGCGGGTGAAGTTGTCCCAGAAGAAGGTCTTGGTCATGGGCCGCGTCACCGCATCCGGGAAGCGGTGCTCCTCGCGCGCGTCCTCGATGGAGAACACGTATTCGCCCAGCGGATGCCGGCCGTCCCGCACGCCCACGTAGCGGCCCACATGCACGATGAAGGCATCCTGGAAGCCGGGGACGTACTGCCTGAGGAAGCGGGCCTCGGCGTCGATGAGGCGCCGCAGTTCCCTGCGCGCGCGCGAGGCATGCTCGGCGTCGTCGTCCATGTGCAGCGCCCACTCGTAGGGGACGTTCTGCCACAGGATGAAGGTGCCCGGGCCCTGGATGGGGCTCATGTCCACGGTGGGGTGGCCGATGTAGTGGTCCCCGTACACCCCCTTGTCGGCCAGCCGCGGCCGGTACAGCTCGGGCGGGATGTCGCCGGCGGCGCGCGCCTGGTTGATCAGCTTGCTGAGGGCGGGATCATCCTCCCGCTGCTGGTAGGCGACGGTCTGGGCGAAGTCGATGCCGCTCATGATCCAGAGCAGCCCGCCCGGGATGGGGCGGCTGGTGCCGTCGCCCAGCGTGCCGGGCTGGCGCCCGCCGCCGCGCACGAAGGGGGCCCCCGCGCGCGCCACGACTTCGGCGGTGCCCGAGCCTTCGACGAACACCTTGCCGCGGATGGCGCCCCGGCCGCTCACCGTCTCGATGATGGCGTGCGTGATGCGGCGCTGGTCGCCGTGCGGCTCCATCTCCACATCGACGAAGGTCGCGCCGTAAATGGCCTGGACGCCGGCTTCCTCGAGCATGCGCACCATGATGTTGCCCGCGCCGTCCGGGTTGAACGAGACCCGCTTGAACGGACTCCCCGGTGGCAGGTAGTAGTCATAGTGCGACAGCGCGTTGCCGGCCCAGCCCGGCAGGTTGGTCTCGTCGGCGGTGTAGATGCAGCCTTCCCGCGCGAACCGCTCCATCAGCTCGGTGTGGATGCCGCCCACGCCGGGGTTGGCGGCCCCCTGCAGCCCCGAGGTGTGGACGCCGCCGGGCATGTCGAACTTCTCGACCATCACCACGCTGCATCCTTCGCGCCGGGCGCGCAACGCGGCGGCAAAGCCACCGGGGCCGCCGCCGATCACCACCACGTCGGCCTCGGCGACGACCGGAACCCCCTTGGGGCTGGCGGCGCCCTGCGATGCCTGATCCTTCTGCATGCGGGTTCCTCAGTCCGTCGGCGTGAAGCCGGAGGCACGGACGATGCCGGCCCAGCGATCGTAGAGCGCCTTGAGGTTCGCCTTGAACTGGGCGGGCATGGCGGGCGCGACCTCCAGGCCGAGCTGCGCGAACCGGGCCTGGGTTTCCGGCTGCGCCAGCATCTGGTGCGTGACGGTCGCCAGCTGGTTGGCCATCTCCGCCGGCATGGAGGCAGGGGCGTAGAGCGAGAAGGACTCCTCGATCACGATGTCCGGGTAGCCGAGCTCGGTGTAGGTCGGCACGTCCGGCGTGAAGCGCGAGCGCGTGACGCCCGTGCTGGCGATCAGCCGCAGCTTGCCGCTGGAGAGAATGGGCAGTGCTTCCACCGGCGTCAGCACGCCGGAGGCGATCTGCCCGCCGATCAGGTCCTGCACCAGTGGCGCCATGCCGCGGTAGGCGACGTGGGCGTACTCCATGCCGGCCCTGCGACCGAGCATGATCCCCGAGAAGTGCGCGCTGGTGCCCGCACCCGGCGAGCCGAAGGAGGCCTCCTTGGGGTTGGCGCGGCACCACGCCACGAACTCGGGCAGGGTCCGCACGGTGGCCGGCACCATGGGCCCGATGGCCAGGAAGAAGGGGAACTTCGCCAATGGCGTGATCGGCGTGATGTCGACCAGCGGGTCGTAGCGCAGCGACTTGTAGATGTGCGGGAACAGCACCATCATGCCGCTCGGGCTGACCAGCAGGCTGGTGCCGTCACCCGGACTGTTCTTGACGTGTTCCACCGCCAGGCGCCCGCCAGCGCCAACCTTGGGCTCCACGATCACCGCGTCCGCGTGGCGCCCACGCAGGTGGTCCGCCAGGATGCGGGCCAGGACGTCAGACGAGCCGCCGGGGGCGAAGCCGGTGGTGATCGTGGCGAGCCGCAGCCGGGCGGCTTGCGCCGTCGCGTTCCATCCACCCGCCGCCGCCAGCAGCGGAAGGCCCATGCGAAGCAATGCGCGCCGCCGGGTGTGCCATGCAACTTCATTCATGTTCAGGTCTCCTGCCGGGACCTTAGCTTTCGTGGCGCGACCCAGCCAAGCGAAAATCACGCGAAGTACACGGAGTGAAATTTGGAAAGCGTCAAGACCATCCGTGCGGTGGAGCGTGCGTTCGAGGTGCTCAGGGCGCTGCAGGCCCGGCCGCAGGGCGCGACCCTGATCGAGCTGAAGAGCGTGACCGGGCTGTCGGGCCCGACGCTGCTGCGATTGCTCAAGACCCTGATCGCGCAGCAGGCCGTGCGCCGCAGCCCGATGGACCAGCGCTATCGCAACAGCATCCAGCTGCAGGGCCTGACGCGCGGCATGACGCCCTCGGAGCGTCTGGCGGACGTGGCGGCGCCCTGGCTGGACAGCCTGTGCCAGCAGGTGGAGTGGCCGTCGGACCTGGCCATCCATGACAGGGACGACGACTACATGACGGTCCTGGAGTCCAGCCTGCGGCAGTCCCGCTTCTACGTGCGCCGCGCACCCGGGCGCGTGCGCGTGAACCTGCTCGGCTCCGCGGCCGGAACGGCCTATCTGGCCGCACTGACCGAGAGCCGGCGGCGGGAGTTGGTGGAGTGCGCGCGCCTCGGCCGGGACCCGCACAACGCCGCGGTGATCGCCTCGGGCGACCTGGAGCGACGTGTCCAGGAGGCGCGGCGCATCGGCTACGCGCGGCGGGCGCGCCAGTACCGGGGCGGCGGCTACAACAAGCCGGCCCGCGACGATGCGCTGCATGCCATTGCGGTCCCCATCGTGCATGCGGACTGGGTGGTCGGATCGCTGAACATCAACTGGAATCGCCGGGCCTTGTCGGAGCGCGAGATGGTGGCGCGCCATCTGCCGGCCTTGCGTGCTGCCGCGCGGGGCATCGGTGCCTCCATTGCCGATCTCGGCATCCTGCCGGAACTGCCAGGCCTGGAGGCGGCCTGCGCGCCCGAGGAACTGGCCCAGCTTTGCAACAGTCCCTGACGATGGGCGAGTGCATGGTTGAAGTCCGCAGAGTTCACGTGGTGCCGCCGTTCGCGCCCTTGGCAAGCGCGTCGGGTGCCACAATGACCCGCATGCCGCGGCTGCTGCTGATCGACGATGACGCGGGCCTGGGCGAGCCGCTGGCCGCCTACGTGGCCCGCTACGGCATGACGCTGCAGCAGGCCACGCGTCCCAGCGAGGGCCTGGCCCTGCTGCGCGCCGGCGGCTTCGACGCCGCCATCCTGGATGTGATGCTGCCCGAGATGGACGGCCTGGCCTTGTGCCGCGTGATCCGTGCCGAATCGGACATCCCCATCGTGATGCTCACCGCGCGGGGTGAAGTGATGGACCGGGTGCTGGGCCTGGAGCTGGGCGCCGACGACTACCTGCCCAAGCCCTTCGAGCCGCGCGAGCTGGTGGCACGGCTGCAGACGGTGCTGCGGCGTCGCGTGGCCGCGCCGGCACCGGACGGCCGGCTGCGCTTCGACGGGCTGGTGATCGACCCGGTCACGCGCGGCGTGCTGCGCCAGGGCGAGGCGGTGGAACTCACCGGCTCCGAGTTCGAGCTGCTGCTGATGCTCGCGCGCGAGCCCGGCAAGGTGTTCACGCGCGACGACATCCTGGCGCGGCTCCGCGGGCATGAGGCGGACCTGTTCACGCGTGCGGTGGATATCGTGGTGAGCCGGCTGCGCCGCAAACTGGAGCCGCTGGAGGCGATCCGCACGGTGCGGCACACCGGCTATGCGCTGGCGCTGCGGCGTGAAGGTGCGGAGGCACCGCATGGCTGAGACGGGCGCGCCGCAGGCTTCTGCATCCGACGCGCCACCGCGCCCGGCCGGCCTGCGCGAGCAGGCACGCAGGGTGCGACATCGCTTCGCGCACTCGCTGCGCGCGCGCCTGGTCGCGTTGTTCCTGCTGCTGGCCTTCGCCATGACGGCCGTCTTCCTCTATGGCATGCAGCGCGCGCTGACGGCGGGCTGGCGCGACGCCGCACGGCCGCTGGTAGCGGACTACGTGGACCGCCTCGTGCGCGAGCTGGGCACGCCGCCCAGCGTGGAGCAGGCGCGGCGCCTGGCGGAGCGGCTGCCCATCGTCATCCGCATCAGCGGCCCGCAGGTGAACTGGCACAGCCTGCCCGACAACGAGGACAGCGACGAGCGCTGGCGTCGGAGGGACCAGTGGCTGTATGAACGCGAGGATGACGGCAGCGGCGCGAGTCTGCTGTCACGGCGCACGGCGGACGGCCATCGCGTCGACCTGGGCCTGAACCTGAGGCCCTGGCGGGATCGGCCGCGCTTCATCGGCTGGGCCACGCTGGCGGTGATGCTGCTGCTCACGGCCGCGGCCTACCACTACGTGCGGCGGATGCTGCGGCCGCTGGACGACATCCGCGCGGGCGCTCGGCGCTTCGGCGAGGGCGAGTTCGCGCAGCCCATCCCGGTGCGGCGCCGCGATGAGCTGGGGGAACTGGCGCACGACGTGAACGGCATGGCGTCCAGCCTGCACGGCATGCTGGATGCCAAGCGCGCCTTGCTGCTGGCCATCAGCCATGAACTGCGCAGCCCGATCACCCGCGCCCGCCTGCATGCCGAGTTGCTGGACGACACGGGGGACACGGGGCAACGGCGCACCGCGCTGCTGGGGGACCTGCGCGAGATGGCGGATCTGGTGGCGGACCTGCTGGAGAGCGAGCGGCTGGGTCTGGGGCATCAGGCGCTGCAGCGCGAGCCCACCGACCTGCGCGCGCTGATCGACGAGGTGCTGGGCACCCTGGCCGCGCGCTGGCCGCGAGCGGGCGAGGTGCGGGTGGAAGGGGCTGGCGCATCGCCGTTGGTGCGGGTCGATCCCGCGCGCACACGACTGCTGCTGCGCAACCTGCTGGACAACGCGCTGCGCCACACGCCGGCCGAGGCGCAGGCGCCGCTGCTGCGGCTGGAGGTGGAGGCGGACCGCGTCTACTTCACCCTGCGCGACTGGGGGCCGGGCGTGGAGGAGGCCGCGCTGAAGCGGCTGAGCGAGCCGTTCTACCGGCCGGATGCAGCGCGGGAGCGGGCGACCGGAGGCGTCGGGCTGGGGCTGTACCTGTGCCGCCTGGTCGCGCGCGCGCATGGTGGTGCGCTGCTGCTGCGCAATGCGCAGCCCGGGCTGGAGGTGCGGGTGACGCTGGGGGTGTGAGGGGCCTAAGCAAACTCCTTCTCGTGCATCCACGCCGCGTGCTTGGGCGCCTTCTTCGTGCGATCCCACTCCATCACCATGTCCCACTTCACCGCGTCAAGGCGCTGGTACATGTCGGGCGTGCCGGTGTTGGCGGCCAGCTCCAGACGGTGGCCGTTGGGATCGAAGAAGTAGATCGACTTGAAGATGGTGTGGTCGGTCACGCCCACCACGTCGATGCCGGCGGCCTGCAGGCGGTCCCGCGTGGCCTCCAGTTCGGCCACGCTCTCGACCTCGAAGGCGATGTGCTGCACCCACTCGGGCGTGTTCTCGTCGCGGCCCATGGGCGGCGAGTTCGGGATCTCGAAGAAGGCCAGGATGTTGCCACCACCCGCGTCCATGAACAGGTGCATGTACGGGTCCGGCGCCTTGGTGGAGGGCACCTGGTCCTCGGCGATGGCCAGCACCAGCTTCATGCCCAGGTGCTTCTCGTACCACTCGGCGGTGGCGCGGGCGTCCTTGCAGCGGTAGGCGACGTGGTGGATCTTGCGGATGCTCATGATGGTGTCCTCGGGTCTCGTTGTCAGATGTCCTGCCGCGCGACGGCCAGCGCCTCGCGGATGACGGCGATGTCGCCGACGTGGTTGGCCAGCAGCAGCACCAGGCGCGCGTTCAGGCGCTCGCTCTGCTCGTCGCTCAGGTCGCGGTGCGCGTCGATCAGCGCCTCGTAGAAGTCGTCACCGGGGCTGAAGTCGCGGAAGTAGCGCCGGCCCGGCTCATTGAAGTTCGGTTGTGTCTGCAGGGGCATGACGGGTTCTCCTCTCAGGCGTTGCAGGTGGCGCGGGCCAGGGCGGCGCGCACGGCGGCGGCATCGAAGCCGCGCCAGCGCGCGCACACATGCTGGTCGGGGCGGATCAGGTACAGCGCGCCATCGCCGGCGTCGTAGCGCTGGCCGGCCCAGCCTTCGGCGTCGGCCAGCACGGTGAGGCCGGCGAGCTCGCCACCCTGCGGCGTGACGACCAGCGTGCGCACCGGGATCTCGCCCGCGGCCAGCTCCGCCGCCTTGTCGCGCAGGGCGGCGGGCACGGCGCTGGTGCTGCTCGCGAAGCACAGCAGGGTGAACGCGCCACCGAGCTGGTCCAGCAGCCAGGCGTCTTGTCCGCCCTTGCTGACCGGGGCATCGGCCATCGGCGCGCCGGGCACCATGTCACCCTGGAAGCGATCCGCGTCCGGCGTGTTCAGCCGCGACTGCGTGAGGTAGCTGGGCACCGACAGCCGGCCCGAGTTGACCAGCTTGCGCGCGAAGGGCTGCGTGCGCGCCAGGTCCAGCACGGCATCACGGAAGACACGGCTGGCACGGCTCTTGGGCGTGATGAAGTCGGTGGAGCGGGTGGAGTTGAGCAGGTTCTCGTCGGCGGCGTAGACGCGGTCTTCGCTGTAGGTGTCCAGCAGGCTATCGGGCGCGTGGCCCTGCATCACCAGCTTGAGCTTCCATAGCAGGTCGTCGGTGTCCTGGAAGCCGGAGTTCGCGCCGCGCGCGCCGAAGGGCGACACCTGGTGCGCGGCATCGCCGACGAAGAGCACGCGGCCCTGGCGGAATTCCTTCATCCGCCGGCACTGGAAGGTGTAGATGCTCACCCATTCCAGCTCGAACGGCCGGTCCTCGCCCAGCATGGCCTTCAGGCGCGGCAGCACGTTCTCAGGCTTCTTCTCCTCCTCGGGGTCGGCATCCCACCCCAGCTGGAAGTCGATGCGCCAGACATCATGCGCCTGCTTGTGCAGCAGCACCGTCTGGCCGCGGTGGAAGGGCGGGTCGAACCAGAGCCACCTCTCCGCGGGGAACTCGGCTTTCATGATCACGTCGGCGATCAGGAAGCGGTCCATGAAGATGCGGCCGTCCACATCCAGGCCCAGCATGCGTCGTGTGGGGCTGCGCGCGCCGTCGGCGGCGATCAGCCAGTCGGCCTCCAGCGCGAACAGGCCATCGGGTGTTTCCACCTGCAGGCGTACGTGGTCCGCCTGCGGCTGCACCGACACCACCTTGTACTTCCAGCGGATGTCCGCGCCCAGGGTCAGCGCGCGCGTGATCAGCGCCTCTTCCAGGTGGTACTGCTGCAGGTTGATCATGCCCGGGCGCTTGTGGCCGGGCTCGGGCACCAGGTTGAACTGGTAGACCTCGTCATTGCGCAGGAAGGTGCGGCCCACGTTCCAGCTCACGCCCTGGTCGCAGATGGGGTCGCCCACGCCCAGGCGGTCCAGGATCTCCAGCGCGCGCTTGGCGTAGCACACCGCGCGCGAGCCGATGGAGACCGTGTCGTCGTCATCGAGCACCAGCACCGGCAGTCCTTGCAGGCGCGCGTCGATGGCGGCGGCCAGCCCCACCGGGCCGGCGCCGATCACCACCAGCGGGCGCCGCTGCGGCGGATCCGCCCGCAAGTCAGCCGGCGGCGTGTACGGGAATCGGGGATAGGCGTAGGCCCCCATGCGTGTCTCCTCGTCGGTCGCCGCACCGTGCGGCGATGGGGGCGTAATTTACGATGGAGAAACGCGTTTCACTAATCGTAATGATGGGTGGGTTGATGCAGATCAAGGTTTGGGGGCAGTGCGGCGGCCGCCGGTGGTGGCCTGATCCAGTCTCCTTCGTGGCGACTGCGTTACGCTTGGCATCCTCTGAATCGGAGAGGCGTCGACATGAGGGCCAAGGTAGCGGGCAGGCAAGCGGGCGCGGCAGTGGCCCGGTCCTCGGTGCGGTCCGTGCTCAAGAGGGTACCCACCCTCCGACTTTCCCGTCGTGACTGCGAGCGCCTGCTCGACCTGCTGGATAACCCGCCCAAGCCAAATGCGCGGCTCAAGGCCGCCATGAAGCGCTATCAGAAGGCCAGGCGAGTCGACGCACAGGGCTCCCAAGTCGGTCGTTCCTTTGACTGGCGGCCCTGATCGGCATGGCTTTGACTACGGCCGGCGGAACCGGGCGACTGGCTGCGAGGCGTGACCCGGTAGCAGCAAGACAAGGGTCTGTCGAAGAGTTTCGTCGCTATGGGGGTCGCAGCAATCAGCGCCGCCGGAAGCTGCCGCGAATGATCCCGGGCGTGCGGCTGGGCCGATTGGCCGTGCATCAGCGCTACCAGGGCAAGCGCTTGGGCGAGATCATGCTGATGGACGCTATCGAACGCGTTCGCCGGATCACGGAGCATGCCGGCGTGGTGTGCCTGTTCGTTGATGCGATCGATGACAAGGCCGCGCAGTTCTACGCGCGCTATGGCTTCGAGGCCTTCCAGGACGAGCCGCTGAAGTTGTTCCTGCCGGTGAAGTGAGCCAGGGGAATTGGGCGCAGACGCCAGTTTCCACCCCCTCTACGATTCAGCCTGAATAGCCTTGGATGCCCACAGCACATCTATCCCAGCAAATCGGCGATGAGCCTCAGTGGCGACTGTTCAGCACGATGTTGGCGATCCTTGTGGGCATGACGACGGTCGCGGCCGTGATGCTTCCGGACTCGCCTAACGAACTCCCGCCTGCGCTTCGGCACCTGATCGATCTGGTGGGTTCGATTCCCAATATTCAAGCGTTTGCGGCGAAAGCCAATAGCCCGACGTTTATGGGCGCCTACCTGGCACTTGGCCTGATCCTCACAACGCTTTGCACCACAGCTTTCATCGTCCTTCGCGATAGGGCGGAACGAACGACACCGTTCCAGTCCGATGACAGGAAGCTGCTATCTGTCATCGGCATCGCGATGCTGTCGATCCTGATCACCTCAGTCTGGTGGTATCCCGGGATTCCCCACAAGCCCATCGGCCTGCTGGAGGGGCGCTGGGGAGCGTTTGCCTACCTTGCGCTGTCCAGCCGGATTGGAGCTGCAACCTTGGGAAACGCGCTCTTTTTTGTGGGCCCGTACTTGTGCATATCGCTGTTGTGGATCAGCTTTCAGCGGCCCGTCCTGGGCGGTCGCTGATTGTGAGGGATGCGACGGGTAGCGAGGTCCGGTTTCCAGTCTCCGCCCACCTCTGGAAAATTCCTGGATTCCCGCCTGCGGGGGAATGACGGGGGAGGGCGCCTACTCCTGATTCGCCGGCAGTTCCACCCGCAGCCCATCCAGCGCCGCCGTGGCGCGGATCTGGCAGGCCAGACGGCTGTTGGGGCGGCGCTCGGCGGCCACGAAATCCAGCATGGCGGCTTCGCCCTCCGCGGGCGGGGGCAGCTCGGCGAGGCGCGCTTCGTCCACGTAGCAGTGGCAGGTGGCGCAGGTGCACGAGCCGCCGCACTCGGCCAGGATGCCGGTGATGTTGTTCGCCAGGGCGCCCTGCACCAGCGTCCAGCCTTCGGGCAGGTCGATGGTGGTGGCCTGGCCGTCGGCCTCGACATAGGTGATGTGCGGCATGCGTCGTGCTCCTCAGGCGGCGGTGGTCAGGTCCAGCACCAGCGGGCTGCGGAAGGTGGAAGAGGGCATCCAGGCCAGTTGATCGGCCACGCGCCGGTACTTCGGCACGACCTGGTGGAACTCCTCGAAGGCGATGCGCACGGCCAGGCGCGCGATGGCGGTGCCCAGGCAGGCATGCACGCCGCCGCCGAAACCCAGGTGGCCGCGCGGCTTGCGGTGGATGTCGTACAGGTCGGGGTTGGGGAACTGCCGGTCGTCGCGGTTGCCGCTGCCGTAGGCCAGGCAGACGAAGTCGCCTTCACGCATGGTCTGGCCATGCAGTGTCACGTCCTTCATCAGGCGGCGGCGGAAGCGCTGGGCCGAGGTGTTGAAGCGCAGGCTCTCTTCCACCGCGTCCGTCAGCAGGGCGGGGTTCGCCACCACGGCCGCCTGCGACTCGGCATACGTCGCCAGGTTGTAGGCGAACATCATCATGAAGCCGCCGAGGGATTCGACGCCGGCCATGATGAGCGTGGTGGTGGTCAGCAGCACTTCACGCTCGTCGAGGCGGTCCCCGTCGATCTCCGCCTGTGCGAAGTGGCTGATGAGGTCGTTGCGCGGCTCGGCACGGCGCATGGCGATCACGCGCGAGGCGTAGTCCTGCATCCACTGGTAGGCCGCGATGTGCTCGGGGCCCTTGGCGCGCGTGCGGGCATCGCTCTGCACCATCAGCACCGCGTTGTCGCGCACCTCCTGCTCAGAGGCCAGCGCTTCGTCGCCCATGGGCAGGCCCAGCGCGGCCATCAGCACCTTCACGGTGAACTGGGACGACACGTCCTTGAAGTCGAACGTCTCCACGCCGCGCAACTGCGAGAACACGTCGCGGGCGATGCCGCGGATCGGCTCTTCCAGCGCCAGCAGGTTGCGCTTCATGAAGGCATGCTGGATCAGCGCGCGCAGGCGGTCGTGCCGCGGCGGATCGGAGCTGCCCAGCGTGGCGCCGGCGCGGCCGGGCAGCTCGGTCATCAGGTTGCCGCTGGCCGACGAGTAGGTCTGCCAGTCGTTCAGCGCGGTCACGATGTCCGCGTAGCGCGACAGCACCCACATCTGCGCCTCGGGGCTCCAGAAGCACGGGTGCTGCTCGCGGAGCACGCGGTAGTACGGGAAGGGATCGGCGTCGATGGCCGGCGAGTAGGGATCGAAGCGGAACATGGGGCGGTCTCCTCGGGGGTGGCCGCACTGTAGGTTTGACCTGCCGCAATGGCACTGCACAAAGATGCACGCGGCATGGCACTTTTCGATCCAATTGGCGCATGGCCGCACGCGCTGCATCCACCGCTTCCCGCAGGGCCGCCCCTCATGGGCGGGGTTGCCTGCCGGTGCCCACGTTTGCACTTTACGGCGAGCCGGTCGATGCGCCCGGGCAGGACCTGCTGCACATCGAGGAGGTGCAGTCCCGCAGCCGCCTGCATCACTGGGAGATCGCGGGGCATGTGCACCAGGGCCTGGTGCAGGTGGTGTGGCTGATGCGCGGTGCGGCCACCGTGGCGCTGGACGAGACACGGCTGCGCGTCGATGCCCCGGCCGCCGTCGTGGTGCCGCCCGGCGTGGTGCATGGCTTCCGCTTCGCGCCCGAGACCGATGGCCTGGTGCTCACGCTCAGCCCGCGCTTCCTGCTGGAGGGTGAGTCGCAGGCCAGCGGCCCGGCCTTCCAGGCGCTGTTCTCCCGGCCCGGCGTGGTGCCGGTGGACGACGCGGATGCCGCTGCGCGTCTGGATGCGTTGCTGCGCGCCCTGGCGGCGGAGTTCGCGCAGCCAGGCGCCACGGAGACACCGGTGGTGGCCTGGCTGGCCCGCGCCGCCGTATGGCGGCTGGCCGAGCTGCAGGCCCGGCGCCAGTCCGCGCGAGAGGCCGAAGAGGAAACGGGCCGGACATGGCGGGACCCCGCGCTTTACGCCCGCTTCGTGCTGCTGGTGGAATCGCACTTCCTGGAGCACTGGACGCTGGAGCGCTATGCCTCGCGCATGGGGCTTTCCACCTCTCGGCTCAATCGACTCGTGCGTGCCGAGACAGGCCAGCCGGCACTGGCCGTGGTGCATGCGCGCCTCACGCGGGAGGCCTGCCGGCGCCTCGCCTACATCGCCGCGCCCGCGGCCAGCCTGGCGGCCGACCTGGGGTTCGAGGACCCTTCGTACTTCTGCCGCTTCTTCAAGCGCCGCACGGGCCTCACGCCGCAGCGTTGGCGGCAGCAGCATCGCGACGCGGCGCGCTGACGGGCGGCTCGCTGGGGGCGAGTGAAGGCTCCACGCAGGCCAGCAGTTGCTGGCGCAACCATTGATGGGCGGGATCCTGCTGGTAGCGCAGGTGCCACAGCGCATACATCGGCATTGGCGGGCAGGCCACCGGCGGCGCGCAGTGGGCCAAGCCGCGCAGCGTGTGCCGCGCCAGCAGGCCGGGCACCGTGGCCAGCAGGTCGCTGCCGCGCAGGAAGGCCGCCAGGCCACCGAAGCCGGGCACGCTGACCGCGAAGCGGCGGCGCATGCCGCGTGCCTCGAGCTGCTGGTCGATGTCGAGGCTGCGGCGCGGCTCGTAGACCACGGTGGCATGGGCAGACCGCAGGTATTCCTCCACGCCCGCGGGGGCACCGCGCACGGCGGGGTCGTAGAACACGCGGTACTGGTCCTCGAACAGGCGCTTCTGCACGATGTCGCCGCCGGCTGGTGGCCGCGGGCTGATGACGATCTGGCAGTCGTCGCTGCGCAGCATCTCCAGCCGCGGCACGGCCGACTGGATGACGCGCAGGGCCAGCCCGGGCGCTTGCGCCCGCAGGCGCGCGGCCAGTGCAGGCAGCAGCAGATCCCGCTGGAAGTCGTTGGCGGCGATGGTCACCGTGCCTTCCCAGCGCGAGGGGTCGAAGCCGGCCTGCTGGCCGAAGCGCTGCAGCGCGCCCAGCAGCTCGCGCGCCGGTCCGGCCATGGACTCGGCCCGCGCCGTGGGCACGATGCCGCGCCCGCACTTCACGAACAGCGGATCACCAGTGAGGGCGCGCAGGCGGTCCATGCCGTGGCTGACCGCGGATTGCGTGACGCCCAGCCGTTGGGCTGCGCCGGTCACGCTGCCCGTTTCCAGCACCGCCAGCAACAGCTGCAGGCTGCGGCTGTCGAAGCCTGATTCATCGATTCGGCTCATGCGTGGGATGACGAGTCATTGGTAGACGTTGGTTCCTAAATTGAATAAATCCAGGAGCGAACGCCCCCTTCCAAACCGTGCATGCGGATTTCCCGCACACGGCTTACCAGTGGTCTGTCGG
>NZ_JAYRZR010000074.1:0-20350 GCF_041916345.1 Ramlibacter sp. | reverse complement strand
GCTGGTGTTTGGCGACCCGCAGGCCTTTGGCTGGGGCGGCGAGCCCATCGTGCTGGAGGGCGAAACGGTAGGCGAGATCTCATCGGTGGGATGGAGCCCGCTGGCCGGGGCCTGCGTGGCGCTGGGTTACGTGCGGGGTGAGGGCGCCAACACGGCGCATCGCGGGACGCCGGCCCACATCGAGCTCTGGGGCGAGCGCGTGCCCGTGCGGCTGCACGACAACTGGCCCCCGCGCGGCTGAGCCGCGCGCCCCCCTTTGCAAAAAGGGGTTGCCATCGGGGGTTGCAATTTCCGATAATATGTCCGGACAACTTTACCGGAGCGCTGCCGCATGCCCATGGATTTCAAGCCCACGCCCAAACGCTACCCCTGGCCGGGCGACGCCCACCTGGCCCTGTCGATCGTGGTGAACGTCGAAGAGGGCGCCGAGGCCAATATCAACGACGGGGACAAGTACCCCGAGCCCGTGGACGAGATGGGCATTGCGCTCAAGCGGTCCGTGCGCAACTTCGGCAACGAGTCCAACTACCGCTACGGCATCACGCGCGGCGCCCCGCGCGTGATGCGCCTGCTGCAAGAGCACGGCATCCGCGCCACGTTCACGGCCTGCGCGCTGGCGCTGGAGCGCGCCCCGGCGCTCGCCCAGGAGATCGTGCGCCAGGGTCACGAGGTCACGTCCCACGGCTGGCGCTGGGCCCACCAGTTCCACATGAACGAGGACGAGGAACGCGCCTACATCCGCAAGGCGGTCGAATCCCTCACACGCACCACGGGCCGCAAGCCCACGGGCTGGCTGTCGCGCTACCTGCTCACGCCCAACACGCGCCGCCTGCTGGCCGAAGAGGGCTTTCTGTACCACATGGATGACTACGGCGACGACGAGCCGTTCTGGGACGAAGCCGGCGGCAAGCCCATCGTGATCGTGCCGTACCAGGTGGACAACAACGACATGAAGATGTGGGCCGAGCCGTCGTACACGCCCGACCAGTGGCTCAAGTACGCGATCGACAACCTGGACTGGGCGCTGCGCGAGGGGGCCACACACCCCACCATGATGTCGCTGGGCCTGCACCTGCGCATCATCGGCCGGCCGGGCCGCATCTGGGCGCTGGAGAAATTCCTGGCCTATGCAAAGCAGCGCAGCCAGGAGCCCAACGGCCCCTGGATCGCCACACGCGAAGAGATCGCCCGGCATTTCGCGGCGCAGGTGCCGTACCAGGCGCCCGCGCAGGCGGCGTGAACGTGCCCGCAGCCCCCACGGCACCGGCTGCCCCGGCGGCCCCGGCGGCCCCGTTTCCAGGCCTGGACTGGGCTGCCCTGCTGCACCCCGGTGACCACGTCGTGTGCTCGCACATGACGGGTGAGCCCGTTGCGCTGCTGAACGACCTGGCGGCCCGCGCCCCGGCGTTCGGGTTCTCGCTGACGCTGGGCGTTCCCTTCACCCCTGCCGTGGCAGGCCTGCCGCCGCAGGTGACGATCACGACCTTCGGCGGCATGGGCACGGCCGGGCGCATGGCCCGCAGCCGCGACCTGCGCATCGCCACCGTGCCCTACGGCCGCTGCGCGAGCGTCTACGACAGCGGCGCCGAGCGGGCGGACGTGGCGCTGGTCAGCCTGGTGCGCGGCGACGGCGGGCAACTGTGGATCGCCGGCTCACATGGCTACATCGTCGAGGCCGCGCGGCGCGCCCGCTGCATCGTGGCCGAGGTCAACGCCGCCGCGCCGCGCGTGGCTGGCGCGCCCTGGCCCGCCGACCTGCCCCCGCACCACGTGGTGGAGGTGTCTTACACACCGCCGGTGGCCGCCGCCGTGAAGGCCGGGCCGGTCGAGTCAGCCATCGGCGCCCACGTCGCGCCGCTGGTGGCCGACGGCGCCTGCCTGCAGGTGGGCATCGGCGCCATTGCGTCGGCCGTGGTGCAGGCGCTGGCCAGCCACCGCCACCTGGGCGTGCACAGCGGCATGTTCACCGACCCGCTGATGGCGCTGACGCTCAGCGGCGCCATCGACCATTCGCGCAAGCCCGCGGGCCAACGGCTGGCCGTGACGGGCTGCGTCTATGGCAGCGAAAGCCTGTACGCCTTTGCCGACAACAATTCCCGGCTCTCGCTACGCGAACCCGGCTTCACCCACAACCCGCAGGTGGTGGCGCAGATCGCCGGCTTCACGGCCCTCAACAGCGCGGTTGAGGTAGACCTGCTGGGCCAGATGAATGCCGAGTGGCTGTCCGCGCCCGGCGCGCGGCTGCAGCACATCGGCGGGGTCGGCGGGCTCAATGATTTCATGCGCGCGGCGCGCTTCGCGCCGCAAGGCCAGGCCGTCACCGCGCTGCCGTCGCGCGCGGGCGGCCGGCCGCGCATCGTGGCGCGGTTGTCGGGCCCCGCGACGGTGGCCGCGCAGGACGCCGACCTGGTCGTGACCGAGCAGGGCGTCGCGCGGCTGCGCGACGCGTCGCTGGGCGAGCGCGTGCAGCGCATGATCGCCATCGCCCATCCGGAAGACCGCGACGGGCTGCGGCAACAGGCTCGCGAGACCGGCTTGCTGGCCTGAGTGGCCTGAGGCCTACCGGGCCAACGCTTCTTCCACCGCCAGCGCGATGCCCAGCAGCGCCATGTCGGCGCCGCGGTGGCCCACGAGCTGCAGCCCCACGGGCAGTTCGCCCGCTGGCACCGGCAGCGGCAGGCTCAGGGCTGGCGCACCGGCCATGTTGGCGGGCGCCGTGTAGTCGGCCTGGTTGGCGGGCACCGGCGCATCCATCGGGAACGCGGTCTGAGGCGCGGTGGGCAGCAGCAGCGCGTCGAACGGCGCCACGGTGCGTTCCAGCCACTGGCCCGCGGCCACGGTCACGCCCACCGCGCGCGCCAAGTCGGCCGCGCTCTTTTTTCCGATGAATTCCATCATGCCGCGCAGATCGTCCGGCAGCGCCCGCGGGCGCTCGCGCACGATGGCGTCGAGCGTGTTGCGCAGTTCGGCCTCGGACAGTAGCAGACCCGCGCGGCGCACGGCCGTGAAGCCGGTCCCACCCGACAGGTCCACCGGCACCAGCGTAAAGCCGGTGGCGCGCAGGCGGTCCAGGCCAGCGGTGAACGCCTGCATCACCTCGGGCGCAGCCTGCAGCGCGGCCGGCTCGGCGGGCACGGCCAGCCGCAGGCCGCGCACGTCGCGCGGCGGCGCGGGTTGCGTGTAGCGCGGCTCGCCGACGATGCGAAAGGCCTGCACCAGGTCCTCGACCCGGCGCGCCAGGATGCCGATGTGGTCCAGCATCGGCGCCAGCGCCACCAGGCCGTCGGACGGCACGGCGCCGAAGCTGGGCTTGAAGCCCGCGACGCCGCAGTACGCGGCCGGAATGCGTACCGAGCCCATGGTGTCCGTGCCCAGCGCGATGCCGCACAGGCCCGCGGCCACGGCGGCGCCCGAGCCACCGCTGGAGCCGCCGGGCGTGTAGCCCGCGCGCAGCGGGTTGTAGCAATCGCCGAAGTCCGGGTTGTGGTTGGTCGCCCCCAGCGCCACCGGGTGCATGTTGAGCTTGCCCAGGCACACCAGGCCCGCGGCGCGCAGCCGCGCGACGGCGCCCGCATCGCGCGTGGCCGGCGCGGCGTCCAGTGCCGCCAGCCCGCTGCGCGTGGGGCTGCCGGCGACGTCGATGTTGTCCTTGACCGCGAACGTGGAGCCGGCCAGCGGCGACGCGCCGCCGCCCTGGAGCGCACCGGCGTGCGAGGGTTCGAACACCTCGACATAGGCATTGATGGCCGGGTTCACCCGCGTGATGGCGGCGCGCTGCGCCTGCAGCAAGCCGCCCGCGGACGGCGAGCCGGCGGCCACCGCGCGCGCCTGCTGCACGGCACCGGCATGGAGGAGTTCGTCAACGGTCATTTCGGTGTTTCACCCACAGCAGAATAGATTCACATTTGTACGTACCTATTTTGCGTGCATACTTGCCGCAGGGCAAGGAAAACCACTCCACAGGTGCATACGCGATGGACACGACCGCGCAACCGTATTACCGAAAAATGGCCGCCGCGCTGGCCGAAGGCATCCGCAACGGGCAATACGGCATTGGGGATTCCCTGCCGACCGAGCGCGAGCTGTCCGAGACCTTCGGCGTCAGCCGCCACACCACCCGCGAGGCGCTGCGCCGGCTGGAGCAGCTGGGCCTGATCACGCGGCGCCAGGGCTCGGGCTCCACGGTTGTCGCCACGGTTCCGGCCGTGCGTTACGAGCAGAGCATCCAGAGCATCGACGACCTCATGCAGCAAAGCAGCGCGAGCCGCCTGCAGGTGGTGAGCTGCGAAGAGGTGGCCGCCGACACCAGCCAGTACGCAAGCCTGGTCGCGCTGGCCGCACGCACGCCGTGTGTGCGCGTGCGCTTCATCCGCCACCTGCGCAACGACGTGCGGCCACTGGCGCTGGTGGACGTGTACGTGGCCGTGCGGTCCAAGCCGCAGGCGCGCCGCCTGCTCAACCCCGACACCGCCGCCCAGGAAATCGTGGCCCTGACCGACCCGCGCGGGCTGGACCGCATCGAGCAGGCGTTCAACGCGGTCAACATCGAGGAAGGGCCCGCCAGGCTGCTGCACGTGCCGGTTGGCGACGCGGCCTTCCAGACCGTGCGCAAGTACTACGACCGCCAGGACCAGCTCGTGACCATCGGCCACTCGCTGTACCAGGGCAAACTGTTCAACTACACGTCGACGCTGCGCCCGCGCGGCGCGTGAACGCGCCGCCCCACCGGGGCAGCGCCCGCGGCCTCAGGCCGCTTCTTTCTCGGGCCCCAGGCCCTGCTTGCCCACGAAGAACGCATTGGCGGGCGGCCAGTTCGCGGCCAACCACTGTGGACCGCCCTGCGCTACCCAGACGCCCGTGGCGACTTTCGACGCCGCCACCAGCACGGCCAGGTCCTCCTCGCGCATCGTGTGGCGCGCCTGCGCGGCCATGATGAGCTGGCCCAGGAACTCGCCCTTCCAGATCAGCGGCGCGAAGATGGTGGAGCCCATGCGCGACGACTTCAGGTACTGGCGGAACGTGCCGTGCTCGTCGGTGTTCTTCAACAGCAGCTTGGAGCGGTTGGCATAGACCCAGCCGGGGTGGCCGCCGTCGATCGGCACGCACAGGCGCTCCTGCTCGGCCGGAAAGCCCGTGTTGCCCACCAGCATGTGGTGCTCGCGGTCGGGGCTCACGAAGAACGCGCCCGCCACGAAGAACTGCTTTTCGCCCGGCAACAGGGCACCGGGCTTTTCGTGCGCCTGCCGGTCGCCCAGCAGGTCGAAGCAGCCGCGCGCGATGAGGCGGATCGCCTCTTCGGGACCCGGCGCATCCAGCGCGGCCTGGCCCACCCGCTCGATCATCTCGAGCGCGGCGTTCATGTCCAGTGCCGCCATGTCAGGACTTGGCCTTCAGCTCGTTGATCTTCTTGACCAGCGCCCGGCCGTCGGTGCCCGAGCGCTCGTTGAGCTTGTACCAGTTCTCGTACACGCTGCTGGTGTTCTCGTTCGAGAACATCTTGGCCTGCTCGGCGGGCGGGGCCACGTACAGCGTCATGCCCGACTTCACCAGCCGGTCGATCGCGTCCTTGGAGAATGCGGCGTGGTTGGCGAAATGCTCGTTCTCGATCTTGCGCAGCTCGGCTTCGACGACGGGCTTGAGGTCCGCGGGCAGCTTGGCCCAGGCGCCTTCGTTCACCACGAACGACCAGGGCACGATAGTGCCGATCTTCCAGATGGAAAGCTGCTTGGCCACCGACGGGAAGCCGAAGCCGTTGGCCGTGCCGACCGAGGTCATCACCACGTCCACGATGCCGCGCTGCAGGGCCGGCACGATTTCGCCGAACGGCACGGGCGTGGGCACGGCGCCGATCTTGCTCATGAGTGCGCCGGCCTCGGTGTTGTGCACGCGGATCTTCTTGCCGGAAAAGTCGGCCACGGTCTTCAGCGGCACCTTGGAAATGATGCACTGCTCCTCGAACACGCCGGTGGCCAGCTGGATGGCCTTGTACTTGTCGCGCCAGACCTTGGCGGTCTCGCCGCGCAGCAGCGGGTCCAGCATCTTCTGGTACTGGCCCACGTCGGTCAGCAGGCCGGGCAGGTGGCCGTAGTTGACGTAGGGCGCCTCGGCGCTGAGCCAGGGGCTCACGGCGAACGACGCGTCCAGGCGGCCGTCGCGCACGGCGGCCGGCTGCTCGGGGCCAGCCACCAGGGTGTCGTACAGCTCGATCTTCAGGCGGCCCTTGGTGGCCGCCTCGATACGTGCCGGCACGGTCTTGACCGTTTCGGCATAGCTGCTGCCGTTGGCGTTGACCCAGCCCACCGTCCATTTGAAGTTCTGGGCTGTGGCGGCGGCCGAGGCGACGAGCGCCGCGATGGCGGCGGCGATCTTCAGGGATTGGGTTCGCATGATGAAGCTCCTTTGCTTAGTTGTCTGGACAAATAATGCAACCGGCAGGGATCGCATGTCAAGCTCTGTTTTGCCGCCGTGCGCCCCGATTCGGTACTTTCCCCAATGGGATTGTTATCAATAGGCACATTTCATACCAGCTTCCCGGTGCTCGCTGAATCGATTCGGGTACGGGTATTGCATATTGCATTTGTCTGGACAAATTGCCATACTGCCCCCAACCAATCGCATCCGAAAGGCATACAACATGGAAGAAACAAAAGTCGTCGTGGGCGATGTCGAACTGGCCGGAGCGGCGGACCTGTCGCGGGCCACGCCTGCCGCGCGCGGCGTCGCCGGTGCCGCGCGCGGCCTGTTCGGCCTGGCCGGCATCGGCGTGCTGTTTCTGGTCTGCGCCACCGTCTACGACGTGTTCGCGCGCTATTTCTTCAACGCGCCCACGGCCTGGGCCACCGAGGTGAGCACCTATGTGCTCATCGCCATCATCTTCTTCGGCGCCGCGCCGGTGCACCTGCGCGACGGCAACGTGCGCGTGGACATGCTGTTGAACGTGCTGCGCGGCCGCGCGCGCGAGCGGCTGCTCATGATGGCGGCCTGGGTGGGCTTCGTGTTCGTCTTCATCACCGGCTGGCAGGCCGCGCTCATGGCCGTGTCCGACTACGTCAACGGCGCGCGCATCTTCAGCCTGATCCTCACGCCGACCTGGATGCCCAAGGCGCCCATCGCCGTGGGCCTGTTCGTGCTGGCGGCCGCGATGCTGGTCGAGGTCGAGCGCCTGGCCGGACCGATCGCCGCGTGGCGGCGCTGGACGCCTTACGCGCTCGTGGGCGTGCTGTGTGTCGTGCTGCTGGCCATGGGCCGGCAGCCGCCGGTCATCGGCGACACTCGTTTCGACTGGGGCAGCCTTCTTGTGCTGCTGACGGTGTTCGCGGCGTCGGCCGCCAGCGGCGGCGCCGTCGTTCTGGCCGGTGTCGTGTTGCTGACCGTGGGCGGCTTCGCGGCCACGTACTTCGGCCAGATGCTGGGCCTGGGCTGGGTCAGCACGGCCATGGGCCTGGGCATTCTGGTGGCACTGGCCGCGGGCATCCGCATCGCATTCGCCCTGGGTTTCGTGGGGCTGGTGTCCGTCTATTTCATGACGCCAGTGCCGTTTCCGCTGACGCTGGGTGACCGCACCTGGGCGGCGGTCAACAGCTTTTCGCTCACGGCCGTGCCCATGTTCGTGCTGATGGGCGCGCTGTTGGTGCGCAGCGGCCTGAGCAACGAGCTGTTCACGGTCATGACGCGCCTGCTGGGGCGCCTGCCCGGCGGGCTGGCCCATGCGGCCACCGCCGGCTGCGGGCTGTTCTCGGCCGTGTCGGGCTCCAGCGTGGCGACCGCCGCGACCATCGGCGGCATCGCCTGCCCCGAGATGACCAAGCGCGGCTACAAGCCCGCTTTGAGCTTCGGAGCGGTGGCCGCCGGCGGCACGCTGGGCATCCTGATCCCGCCGAGCGTGCCCATGATCATCTACGCCACGACCGTTGGCGTGCCGGTGGTGGCGCTGTTCATCGCCGGCATCGTGCCGGGCCTGGTCATGCTGCTGAGCTTCATGCTGGTGATCCTGATCTGGTGCACGATCGACCCGTCGGCCGCGCCCAAGGTCGATCCCCGCCAGGTCGGCACCATTTCGCGGCGCAGCTACGTGGACACCGGCCTGCTGCTGGGCCTGATCCTGCTGGTGATCGCCACGCTGTACATGGGCATCGCCACGCCCAGCGAGACCGGCGCCGTCGGCGCGTTCCTGGCGGTGGTCGTCTGCGCGCTGCGCGGGCGCATGAGCCGCGAGACCTTCGTCAACTCGATCAGCGAGACCGTGGTGGTCACCTCGTTCATCTTCCTGATCATCGCCGGCTCCAACGTGCTGACCTTCGGCTTCGACTATCTCAAGATGTCGCAGGTGCTGATGGACGCGGCGCTGTCGGCGGAGCTGAACCGCTGGACCGTGATGTTCATCGTGGTGTGCGTGTACGTGGCGCTGGGCACCTTCCTGGACGAGATTTCCATGCTGCTCATGACGCTGCCGGTGGTGTTCCCGCTCATCGTCAAGCTGGGGTTCGATCCGGTCTGGTTCGGCATCATCCTGGTGATCATGTGCACCACGGGGCTGATCACGCCGCCCGTGGGCATGAACCTGTTCGTGCTGCAGGGCATCAACCGCGACGTGTCGCTCAAGACCATCGCCTATGGCGCGCTGCCGTTCCTGTTCGCCATGCTGGCCAACGTGCTGCTGCTGTGCTTCTTCCCCGAGATCGCGCTGTGGCTGACCACGCACCTTGACTGACGGCTTGACTAAGATCGCCCCGATGGATTTCCAGGACCCCCCCGAAGGCAGCGAAGCGCTCGCCTGCCTGCGCGACGGCGCCGTCGCGCACATCGTGCTCAACCGCCCGGCCAGCCGCAACGCCATGACCGGCGCCATGTGGGAGCGCCTGGCGCCGCTTGCGCGCGAGCTGGACGCCGACGACAGCGTGCGCGTGGTGGTCGTGCGCGGCGCGGGCACGGCCGCGTTCTGCGCGGGCGCGGACATTCTCGAGTTCCCTCAGATCTACAGCGACGCGCAGCGCACCGCCGGCTACAACACGCTGGTGCGCGAAGGCCAGCTCGCGCTGGAGCGCCTGTCCAAGCCGACGATCGCGCTGGTGCGCGGCGCCTGCGTGGGCGGCGGCTGCGGGATTGCGCTGTCGTGCGACCTGCGCTTCGCGGCCAACGACGCGCGCCTGGGGATCACGCCCAGCCGCCTGGGCGTCGCCTACAGCGTGCCCGACACGCGCCGGCTGACGGCCCTGGTGGGACCCAGCCGCGCCAAGGACATTCTTTTCAGCGGCCGCCTGATGGAGGCCACCGAAGCCGCCACCATGGGGCTGGTCGACCGCGTGATGCCGGGCGGCGCCCTGGACGACGCGGTGGCCGCCTACGTGCGGGTGCTGCTGGCCAATGCGCGCGGCTCCATGCGCACGGCCAAGGCCATGATCAATTCGATCAGCGGCGTGCACCCGCAGCCGGACGCGCTGCTGGACGGCCTGTTCGAGCAGAGCTTCAGCAGCGACGATTTCCGCGAGGGCTTCAATGCCTTCGCCCAGAAGCGTCCGCCGCGGTTTCGCTGAAGCGGCGCACCGCCGTACCACCGCTGCGCGCAAAACAAAGCCGGCCCGAGGGCCGGCTTTTTCATGGGGGCCCCCCACTCAGCGTTTGTCAATCAGCCGGATCGGCTTTTGCCGCTTCTCGATACCGGTCAGCTCGGCCAGGTCGCCCGGCGCGCACAGCGCCACCTGCATCTCCACGCCCAGGCGCGCGCGCAGCAGCTGCTCGATCTCGGCCTGCGCGGCGGGGGCCGGTGTGCCGCGCAGTTCGGCGCGCACGGTCATCTCTTCGCGCGCGCCTTCGCGCGTCAGTTCGCAGATGAACTCGCCGGTGAATTCCGCGCGCTCGGCCTGCAGGATCGCGCCGATGCTGGTCGGGTACACGTTGATGCCGCGCAGCTTGACCATGTTGTCGCTGCGCCCGCGGAAACCAACGATGCGCCGGAACGGGATGCCCAGCGCCGACGTGCCGTCCACCAGGTGCGTGACGTCATGCGTGTTGAAGCGAATGATGGGGAACAGGTCGTCCTTGAACAGGCAGGTGCAGACCATGTCGCCCAGCTCGTCGCCCGTGGTGGGCAGACCCGTTTCGGGGTGCAGCAGTTCCAGGTACTGCGCGTCCTCGGCGATGTACAGGCCATCGCGCTCGGGGCCTTCACCGCAGATCAGGCCGGTGTCGCCCACGCCATACCAGTCGTACACGTCGCAGCCGGCCCAGGCCTTGCTGATGGCCGCGCGGCCTTCGGGGCCGAGGTGGCCCGTGACCATGCGCAGGCGGATGTCCTCGCCGGGCACGATGCCGTTCTCGCGCGCGACGTCGGCCAGGCGCAGCAGGAAGTCGCCAAAGCCCACGAGCACGTTCACGTTGAAGTCGCGCATCAGCGCCACCTGCTGGGCCGAGCGCGTCTCAGCCCCGTGGCCCGCCGTCAGCAGCTGTGCACCGACCCAGTGCAGGATGCTCTCGCGGATGTAATGGCCGCCGTTGACCATGCCGAAACCGTACACCGAATGCACCACGTCCTCGCGCCGCATGCCCTGCAGCAGGTAGGTGCGCGCGAGCAGCACGTTCTGGATTTCGCGGCTGCGCGGCCCGAACAGCAGCGGCTGCGGCCGGCCCGTGGTGCCGCTGGTGGTGTGGAAGATCAGCGGCGGGCGGCGGTCCGCCGGGTAGGTGTCCAGGCCGTGGAAGTCGCCGATGGGCGGGTGCGCCTCGACCGAGGCCATCAGGTCTTCCTTGGAATACGTGGGCAGCTTGGTGATGTCGTCCAGCCCGCGGATGTCGCCGGGCTCGATGCCGCGCGCGCCCCACAGGCGCTGGTAGAACGGGGTCTTCCAGGCAAAGGCAACGACCTTGCGGAAGCGCGCGTCCTGCAGCGCGCGCAGCTCGTCGCGGCTCATGCCCTTGAAGCGCGTCATGAAGGCATCACCGAGCGGGTATTCGCGGCGGATGAAAGGAATGTCGGCGGCTTCGAAGTAGTCGTAGTGGCTCACAGGGGTTCCTTGTGGGGTGCGGTTGAATCGGGTGTGAAGTGCGGGTTGTCGGTGTCAGGCCGTGAACAGCGGGTCCAGCAGTTCACGGGGGAATGCAACGTCCATGCCGCCGCCGTCCAGCAGGCGGTGCGCGGCGTTCAGCGCGGCGTCGCGGCGCGCAGGCGCCACGCCACCGTAACTCATCAGCATGCGGGCCTTTTGCAATACGCGCACGGGCGCAAGCGCCAGCTCCGGGTCGCCCAGCGAGTCACGTACCTCATGACGTAGCACACGGCCGTCGGCCAGCGTCAGCACGACGCGTGCGCCGTAATGCGCGGGGTAGTCGGCCTGATGCGTGGGCGACACGGCGAGCGACACGCGCGCGGCGGCATCACGCAGCGCGTCACGCGTGAAGACGTCGTCGTCGAAATGCGTGGGCTCCAGCGGTCCCAGGGCCGCCGCCGCGGCCACGACGTACTGCAATGAGAACTTGGCCTCGGTGCGCGTCGTGGGACGGGGGTTGTCGCAGATGGCGATGGCGTCGGCGAACGACTCGACCCGCGCGCTCGCGAATTCCATCGGACCGCCGCCCTGCGCCGCGCGCAGCGCCAGCACGCAGTCGATGGTGGCATGGGTGTGGCGGCAGGCCGGCCAGGGCTTGAAGCTCGTGCCGTGGATCAGCCAGTCGTCCTCGGGCGCCATGACGGCGCCGGGGTTGGCCTGCGCACCGTCGCCGCCGTCGCACATCGCGGCGAACAGGCCGCGCGGGCCTTCCAGGATGTACTGGGGACCGGTGAAGCCCGACTGCGCCAGCGTCGCGGCCGTTAGGCCCGACCAGGCCGCATGCGCCGTGTGCAGCTGCTTGGACATGACGGGCTCGAAACGCACCTGCCACAGGCCCGTGGCCTGCGTGCCGGCATTGCCCAGCGCCCAGACGGTCTGTTCCTGGTTGAGCCCCAGCGCCGAGGCGCCCGCCGCCGCCGCGCCGAACGCGCCCGCCGTGGCCGTGTTGTGCCAGAAGCGGTAGTGGTGCGGGCCCAGGGCACGGCCGATGCGGGCCATGGCCTCGTAGCCGCGCACGACCCCATCCAGCACCTGATGCGCCGCCAGGCCGCGCGTGCGGGCCAGCGCCGCGAGCACCGGCAGCACGGCCGGCCCCGGGTGCAGGATGGCCTCGCGGTGCATGTCGTCCATTTCCTCGACGTTGGCGGGGGCGGCGTCCTGCACCAGGGCGTGGTACAGGTCGCTGGCCGGGCCAAGCAATGAGCACGCGGTAGCGCCCGCGGCCGGGCCCCCGACACCGGGCCAGCGGCGCACCACGCCGCCGACCGGTGCCCGCGCACCGGCCGCCACGCAACCGATCCAGTCGATCCAGTGCAGTACCGCCCGCGCCCGGCTGCGCGCGTCCACGGGCCGCGCCAGCCGCTGCGCGAGCTGGGCCGTCAGCGAGCCGCCGGCCCCGGCGGCTCCGCTTGAAGCATCAATTGGTACGGTCATATTTGTGGATTAAAAATCTTTAATCGTTGACTGAGGAAACGACGATACCTATACTTGTCCGTACATATTTTAGAGGCCAGTCACGTTGACTGGCAAACAATTTTGCAAGACACCCACCTTCACAGCAGCACAGCGCCCCGTTCAATGCTCTTCGTGTCGGGCGAGAAGCCCGAGCGCTTTCCCAAAGCGCTGGCCGCAGGCGCCGACCTGGTGTGCATCGACCTTGAGGATGCCGTCCATCCCGACTTCAAGCACGCGGCGCGTCAGCAGGTGCTGGACTTCGCGCGCGCCCACCGCGGCGCGCCGCTGGCCGTGCGGCTGAACCAGTTGCGCGGGCCCGAAGGCCTGCGCGATCTGCTGGCGCTGGCCGAATCCGGCGCGGTGCTGGACTGGCTGCTGCTGCCCAAAGTCGAGCACCCGGACGACCTGTCGCTGGTGCATGCGGTGGCCGGCCATGCCTTCCATCAGCTGATGCCGCTGATCGAGACGCCGCTGGGCCTGCAGCACGCGCCCGTCATGGCCGCGATGGCGCGCACTGACGCGCCCAAGCTCGCCGGGCTCATGCTGGGCGGCGCCGACCTGAGCGTGGAGCTGGGCTGCGCGTTCAGCTGGGACGGGCTGCTGCACGCACGCGGCGCGCTGGTGGCCGCCGCGCGCCGCACCGGCCTGCAGGTGTGGGACGTGCCCCACCTGGACCTGACCGACCTGGACGGCCTGCGCGACGAAACGCGCCGCGTGGCCGCCCTGGGCTTTACCTGCAAGAGCGCGATCCACCCCACGCAGGTCGCGCCCATCCACGAAGCATTCTTGCCACCTCAGGCCGACGTGGCCTGGGCGCAGGCCATGCTGGAAGCCGAGGCCGCCCATCACACGGGCGCCTTCATCTTCCAGGGAAAGATGGTCGATCCCCCTGTTCTGGCCAAGGCCCGCCGCGTGCTGCGGATGGCCGGCGCCGCCTCTTGAACCCAAGCAACACACGGAGAAACACACCATGGTCCAGACCCTGAACAAGGTTGGCGAAAACCGCTACCGCGAATCCTTCGGCCGCTACTACGAAGACTTCAACATCGGCGATGTGTACGAGCACCGCCCCGGCCGCACCATCACGCAGGCCGACAACATCTGGTTCACGCTGCTGACGATGAACACGCACCCCATGCACTTTGACGAGGAATATGCCAAGGCCAGCGAGTTCGGCCAGTGCATCGTCTGCAGCCCGTTCACCGTGGCGTTGATGGTGGGCATGAGCGTGAGCGACGTGAGCCAGAAGGCCATCGCCAACCTGGGCTGGAGCGACATCAAGCTCACCAGCCCCGTGTTCGCCGGCGACACGCTTTACTCCGCCAGCGAAGTGATGGAAAAGCGCGAGTCCAAGTCGCGCCCGGGCGCGGGCATCGTCGTGGTGCGCACCATCGGCACCAACCAGCACGGCAAGGAAGTGGGCAACTTCGTGCGCAACATGCTGATCGCCAAGCGCGGTCACAGCGTCGAAGACAAGGTCAACTACTAAGGAAAAGGGACACGCCGCATGAGCTACGTGAACGACACCGCCAGCGCCGCCGACGAGCAGGCCATCATCGACGCCGTCGAAGTCTGGGCCGAGAAGGAACTGCGTCCCGTCGCGCGCAAGTTTGACCTGGCCGACGAGTATCCGCACGAGATCGTCGAGCAGATGAAGGAGCTGGGCCTGTTCGGCGCCACCATCCCGCAGGAATACGGCGGCCTGGGCCTGTCGGCCTGGACCTATGCGCAGATCGTCATCAAGGTCGCATCGATCTGGATGGCGCCGTCGGGTATCTTCAATTCGCACCTGATCATGGCGTCGGCCATCGCGCGCGAAGGCACCGAGGATCAGAAGCAGCGCTACCTGCCGCGCATGGCCACCGGCGAGTTCCGCGGCAGCCTGGGCCTGACCGAGCCCAACGCGGGCTCGGACCTGCAGGCGATCCGCACCGTGGCCAAGCGCGATGGCGACCACTACGTCGTCAACGGCAGCAAGACCTGGATCACCAACAGCCTGCACGGCCACGGCACGCTGCTGCTGGTCAAGACCGACCCCAACGCGCAGCCGCGCCACAAGGGCATGAGCATGCTGATCGCCGAGAAGGGCGACGGCTTCGTCGTGGCCAACAAGCTCAAGAAAATGGGCTACCGCTCCATCGACACCTGTGAGCTGGTGTTCGACAACTACCGCGTGCCGGTGGCCAACCTGCTGGGCGGCGTTGAGGGCAAGGGCTTCCTGCAGACCGCCGGCGGGCTGGAGCTGGGCCGCATCAACGTGGCCGCGCGCGGCACGGGCATCGCCGAAGGCGCGCTCAGGCTGTCGCTGCGCTACGCGCAGGAGCGCCACACCTTCGGCAAGCCGATCTGCGAGCACCAGGCCATACAGCTCAAGCTGGCCGCCATGGCCACGCAAACCGAGGGCGCCAAGCGCCTGATCGAGCTGGCCGCGCGCAAGTACGACGCCGGCGAGCGCTGCGACCTGGAAGCCGCCATGGCCAAGCTGGCCGGGTCGGAGGCCGGCGCGAACTGCGCGCAGGAGGGCATGCGCATCTTCGGCGGCTACAGCTACTCGGTCGAGTACGACATCGAGCGCTTCTACCGCGACGCGATGCTCATGTGCATCGGCGAGGGCGCCAACGAAATCCTCAGCACGGTGATCGCCAAGCAATTGGTTGATCGCTACCGCATCTGAGCACCGCGCCATGAACATGCCACTTCCGCTCGAAGGGCTGCGCGTGCTGACCGCCGAGCAGTATGGCGCCGGCCCGTTCGGCTCCATGCAGCTGGCCGACCTGGGCGCCGAGGTCATCAAGATCGAGAACCCGGCCGAAGGCGGCGACGTGGCGCGCGGCACCGCGCCCCACCTGCTGGATGACGGCACGGGCCGCCCCGACAGCCTGTTCTTCCAGAGCTTTAACCGCAACAAGAAGAGCCTGACGCTGGACCTGAAGTCACCTGCCGGCCAGGCCGTGTTCCGCCGGCTGGCCGCCAGGTCCGATGCCGTCATGAACAACCTGCGCGGCGACCAGCCGGCCAAGCTGGGCCTGACCTACGACGCGCTGAAGGACGTGAACCCCAAGATCGTCTGCGCACACCTGTCGGCCTACGGCCGCGACAACGAACGCACCAACTGGCCCGGCTACGACTACCTGATGCAGGCCGAGGCCGGCTACCTGTACCTGACCGGCGAGCCCGACGGCCCGCCCGCGCGCATGGGCGTGAGCATGGTCGACTTCATGACCGGCATGACCACCGCCATGTCGCTGCTGGCCAGCGTGCTGGGCGCGCGCCAGCACGGCCAGGGCCGCGACGTGGACGTGAGCCTGTTTGACGTGGCGATGGCGCAGCTGACCTACCCGGCCGCCTGGTACCTGAGCGCGGGCGACGCGATCCGCCGCATGCCGCGCTCCGCCCACCCGACCACGGTGCCCTGCCAGCTGGTGCGCAGCGCCGACGGCTGGCTGTTCATCATGTGCATGACGCCCAAGTTCTGGCGTGCGCTGGCCGACGCAATCGGCCAGCCCGAGCTGGTGCAGGACCCGCGCTTTGCAACGCCCGAGCTGCGCCGCGAGAACGTCGAGGCGCTGTCGGCCATCCTGGACGCCGCGTTCGGCGCCGCCACCACGGCACAGTGGATGCAGCGCCTGGGCGGCAAGCTGCCCGCCGCGCCCGTGCTGCACCTGGCCCAGGCGCTGGACAATCCCTATGCGCAGGCGCGCGGCCTGGTGCAGGAAGTGCCGCATCCGTCGGGCACGCTGCGCACCGTGGCCAGCCCCATCAAGCTGGACGGCGCACGGCCCGCCGCCGCCGCCTGCTCGCCCCTGGGCGCGGATACCGGCGACGTGCTGGCTGCCTCCGGCTTCAGCGCCGCGGAAATCGAGAGCTTGCGCGAACAGAATGTGATCTGACATGAAACTCGAAGGCATCAAGGTCCTGGACCTGTCGAACTTTTTGCCCGGCCCGCACTTCACGATGATGATGGCCGACCACGGCGCGGACGTGATCCGCATCGAGGCGCCCGCGGGCGAGCCCACTCGCGGCATCGGCCTGCGCGAAGGTGGCGAAAGCGTGTGGTTCCGCAACACGCACCGCGGCAAGCGCAGCGTGATGCTGGACCTCAAGAGCGCGGCCGGCCTGGACGCCTTCATGACGCTGGCGCGCCAGGCCGACGTGGTGGTCGAGGCGTTCCGTCCCGGCGTGGTGGACCGCCTGGGCGTGGGCTATGCGGCCGTCAGCGCGGTGAACCCGCGCATCGTCTACTGCTCCATCGCCGCCTTCGGGCAAACCGGCCCCGATGCGCAGCACGCCGCGCACGACCTCAGCATCCAGGCCGAAAGCGGCGTGGTCAGCCTGAACCTGGGACAGGACGGCCAGCCCGCCATGCCCAGCATCCCGGCGGCGGACATGGCGTCGTCGCTGATGGCGATGAACGGCGTGCTGATGGCGCTGCTGCGCCGCGAAAAAACCGGCCTGGGCGACTACATCGACATCTCGATGCAGGACAGCCTGGTGAGCTGGCTGGTCAACGTGGTGGGGCCGTCGTTCGCCGAGGGGCGCGAGATGAACCCCAAGAACGAGCGGTCCTTTGGCGGCAACGCCATGTACAACATCTACCGCTGCGCCGACGGACGGCACCTGACCATCGGTGGCTCGGAAATCAAGTTCGCGCACAACCTGTTCACTGCGCTGGGCCGGCCCGACCTGGTGGACCTGTGCCGGCTGCCGCCCGGACCGGCCCAGGCCCCCGCGCGCGAATTCCTGCGCGACACCTTCGCCACGCAGCCGCTCGCCCACTGGGAGGCGTTCCTGAAACCGCTGGACGTGTGCTGGGCGCCGGTCAAGGGCCTGCACGAAGCATTGCAAAGCCCGCAACTGGCCGCACGTGGCATGCGCGAGCACCAGCCCGCCGCCGAGGGCGGGCCGGCAACGCAGCTGGGTATCCCGATCAAGTTCGCACACGAGCCGGGCCGCACCACGTTCGCCCTGCCCGCACTCGGCCAGCACACGGCCGAGGTGATGCGCGAAGCGGGATGGACGCCGGAGCAGATCGCTGCGTTGCTGCCGTTACCATAAGGCCCCAGTCCTGCAGGGCCCCCATGGCATCCCACTCCATTGAATCCGTCGCCACCACCCTGATCGTGGCCCGCGAACAGCAACGACCCGCCGACGCCGCGCCATTGGCAGACGTTCTGACGTCGGCTGAACAGGCCTATGCCGTACAGGCTCTGGTCCTGCGCGCGCTGGACGGCCCCGATGCGGCAACCGTGTCCCGCCACTGGAAGTCGGGCGGGCCGTCACGCACGGCCACCCTGACCCATGCGCCGCTGCCGGCGAGCGGCGTGCGCAGCAGCCCCGCCGACATGCGCGACCTGCATTTCAACCTGCGCCTGATCGAGGCCGAAATCGCCCTGCGACTGGGCCAGGCCGTCACCCCGGCGCAGGCCGCGGCGCTGACGCCTGAAACCGCCACCGCGCTGCTGGACGGCATGACGGTATCCATCGAGGTGGTGGATTCGCGCTGGCAGGACCTGCCCCGCGTGCCACCGCTGCTCAAGCTGGCCGACCTGCAGGTCCATGGCGCGCTGGTGCTGGGCGCCTGGGTGCCGTTTGTGGCGCGCGACTGGGCGACGCAAACCTGCGAGGTCACCATTGGCACGCAAGCCCCGCAGGCATTTGCCGGCACCCATTCCCTGGGCGACCCGGCCTGGCTGCTGCCCACCTGGCTGCGCCACGCCACGCGCCACGGCCAGACGGTGCCCGCGGGCACGATCGTCACCACCGGCACCTGGTGCGGCATGCTCAAGGCCGCCGCTGGAGACCGGGTTGTTGCGCGCTTTGACGGCGTGGGTGAGGCATCGGTCCAGCTTTAATCTGGCAACCTCAAGGCTGCCACTGCGCAAGACGCTTGGCGATTTCTGACCGAGGCAAACGGCAGCGCGGGTCTTGGGCCAACGAATCCAGTCCCGCGTGCAACGCGGCCCGGTTGCCCTCCGCACTTTCAGCCAGGCCATCCAGCAACCACAACAAGCCGAAGCAGGCCACACCCTTGTCTTTGGCGGTGGCGCGAAGTAAGCCGTCACCACTGAGCAAAATGTGGTCGGGACGGCGTGCGCAGGCCAGCGCAAAACAGTCCGGAACGCTCAGCCTCTTGTGTTCGTTGCGCACCGCCTGCGCAAAGGCCACTTCATCGGCTGTCAGCGTCACCACCTGCAAGCCCAGTGCCCGGTACTGCGGCCCTTGGTAAGGCGCCAGCTCACGCTCGTACAGCACATCGGGTACCAACATGGGAACCCCGGTGCCAAATGCCAGCGGCAGCAGACCGCACCGCTCCAGGTCAATCAACACCGAAGTGTCTGAGACGAGCAGGATCACGTTTCACACCCCGGCCGGCAACAGCCGCTCACCCAGCGTGCGCACGCTGATCTGCAGCAACTCAGCCGCCTTGGCGTCGGATATGGCTTGCTCCGTTGCGGCTCGCAGGCACAGGCGCTCCATGCGCGTGGGCACCTCGGGTGCGCAGGGCTGTGGCTCCACCGCCGCCTTGCCCGCCCATCGCATGCGCACCATCTGACCCCAAAGGCGGTTGAACAGCGCCTGGCTGATGATGCCCAGCTGCTTGCAGCGCAACACCAGCATGGACACGCTTACCTTGAACAGGCCTTTAAGCTCCAGCAGCTCGCCCATGGACAGGCCGGTGCGCACCCTGCCCAAGCGTTTGTAGAGCATGCTGCGCGCCACCAAAAAGGCGCCAGCAAACCGGTCACAGGCTTTCTCGGCCGTCTTGTCCGTCCAGGCTTCGCCCTGCAGCGTCAGCACGAGGTGGCCCAGCTCGTGCGCCAGCGTGAAGCGCTGGCGTTCACCGTTGTGGTTCTTGTTGACCACGATCACCGCCACGTCGCGCTCGCCGTTGCGTCTGGCAAATGCCTTGGAGCCCGACACAGCTTGCGGCAAATCCAGCGCAATCACTTTCACGCCATAGTCTTCCAGCAGCTCGGCCATGGATGGGATCGGGTCAATGCCAATCTGCCAGGCGCCGCGCAGCGCCTCGGCCGCGTCTTCGGCGTCTTCGGGCGTGCTGATGGCCAGCGCCTTCAGCCGGGGCGCGGCCCAGTTCAGGTGCGCATCGGGCAGGATGTCTTCCACCTCCAGGTAGCGCTCCAGATGGTCAATGACGATGGCTTCCACCGCCTTTTCTTCACGGGCACCGGTGGCAGGGCCTTTACGAAAGTCCACGCCCGACAGCGCCACCTCGCGGTCACTCAGCAGGTATTCGGGCGACACCTTGAGCACGCGCGCCAAGGCCAGCAGCACATCGGAGCCCGGCATCATCTGGTCGTTTTCGTACTTGCCGATGGCCTGGGCCGACACCAGGCCATCGACGGCCTCTTCCAAAGCGCGCAGAGACAGGCCGGCAGCATCACGCGCCAGCTTCAGCCGGTTTCCGATCATGGCAGTGCTCCGAGGGGTTCAGGGGTTGGTTTACAAAAACTTATTTTATAAACAGTTTTGTAAACTTCAATACCCGAGGCCATTGGCTGGCTCAGCCCGCCTTGCGGCGCCCACGCAACAAGGGATACCTCGACAAAACCGCTGCGTCAGGCTGCGGGCGATGGCTGGCTGGCAACGGCCAGCGCCACGCTCTTTTCGTCCATGCCGTACATCTCGGCAAACTCAGCCACCGTCTTGCCGCTGGCCGCAAACGCGCGGCGCAGGGCCTCGTTCCTGGCGGCGCGCTCGCCGATCTCGGCAAAGGCTTCCTCCAGCACGGCGGCGGCCACCGGGTCGGGCGTGGGCATGCGCTCCATGTAGGCGTCGCGCGCCAGGCCCGACGCTTCAATGGCGGCCACGAAGCGCGCGCGCAGCCAGATGGC
>NZ_JAYRZR010000073.1:0-20605 GCF_041916345.1 Ramlibacter sp. | reverse complement strand
TGGCGCCGCCGGGAATGGGGTGGAGCATGGGTGTCTCCACCTCCAGGAAGCCGTGCGCCACCATGAACTCGCGAATGCCCGAGACGGCCTTGCTGCGCGCGGTGAAGCGGCGGCGGGCGTCCTCGTCGGTCATCAGGTCCACGTAGCGCTGGCGGTACTTCACCTCCTGGTCGGCCACGCCGTGGAACTTGTCCGGCATGGGCCGCAGGCTCTTGGTGAGCAGACGGATGGAGGTGGCGTGCAGCGAGAGCTCACCGGTGCGCGTCTTGAACACCTTGCCCTCGGCGCCGACGATGTCGCCCAGGTCCCAGTGCTTGAAGGCGGCGTAGGCCTCCTCGCCCACCGCGTCGCGCGTCACGTACACCTGGATGCGGCCGCTGCCGTCCTGCACGGTCGCGAAGCTGGCCTTGCCCATCACGCGCTTGAGCATCATGCGGCCGCCCACGCGCGCCACCGTGCCTTCGGCCTCCAGCTGCTCGGGCGGCTTGGCACTATGGGCGTCATGCAGGGCCTGTGCGTGGTTCCCCGGCTTGAAGTCGTTCGGGAAGGCGGGCGCCCCGCCAGCGCGATGCGCCTCGCGCAGGGCCTTGAGCTTCTCGCGGCGCTCGGCGATCAGCTGGTTCTCGTCGGAGGGCGGGGGGGTGTGCGGTGCGTTCATCGGGGGCCGGGCGCCAGGCGCCGGTCGGAGGGGCGAAACCCTCCATTCTAGTTTTGCGGGGCCCGGGTGGGCGCCGCCTCGATAATCCGCCCCATGTTCCTGCGCGCCGGCCTGCTTGCCCTGCTGCTGCTCGTGGCCAGCCGTCTTGCCGGGCTGGTGCGTGAGTCCGCCCAGGCGGCGGCCTTCGGCGCCAGTGCCATGGGCGATGTGGCGGTGCTGATGTTCAGCCTGCCGGACTGGCTCACCGGCGTGGTGGCCGCGGGCGCGCTCTCCTATGCGCTACTGCCGCATTGGGCACGGCTGGCGCCGGCGGAGGTGGCGGCGGTGCAGCGGCGGGTGGCCTGGGCGCTGGCCGCGTTCGGCGTGGCGGTGGCACTCGGCCTGGTGCTGCTGGCCGAACCTGCGGCGCGTCTGCTCGTGGGGGGGCTGCCCGGTGCGCTCATGCCCTCGGCCGTGCGTGCGCTGGCCTGGAGCGCCGTGGCCCTGCCGGCGGCCTTGCTGGCGGCCCTGTGGGCGGCGCGTCTGCAGCACGAGCGGGACTTCACCGGCATGTATGCGGCCAACCTGGTGGTCAACGGATGTCTGATCGCGACGCTCTTCGCGGTGGCGGGGCGGCCAGCGGCGGGTGGGGGGGGTGGTACGGTCACCTGGCTCGGCATCGGGTTGCTGGCGGCGATGCTTGCGCGGCTGGCCTGGCTCTGGCAACGGCAGGGCCCGTTCCGGGTGCCGCCGGCGCCCGCGGCACCGGGCTTGCCGGGTGCGGGCCTCTGGCTGTGGGCCGTACTGGCCGCCGGCTTGCCGCTGGCACTGCCCTTTGCCGCGCGGTCCATTGCCTCCCAGGAGGGCGCGGGCGCGCTCGCCACGTTCAACTATGCCTGGAAGCTGGTGGAGCTGCCGCTCATGCTGGCGGTGCAGCTGGTGGCGACCCTGGCCCTGCCGGCCATCTCGCGCGCGCTGGCGACGCCAGGCGATGCGGGCCGGGCCGACGCGGACCGGGCCATCCGCGCGGGCTTCGCCCTCGCCTGGGTGCTGGCCTGCGCCGCCACCGCCGGCCTGCTGCTGGCGGCGCCCGCGGTGGCTCGCCTGCTGTTTGGGTGGGGGCGCATGCAGCCGGAGGCGGTGGCGCAACTCGCCGCCTGGGGCCAGGTCGGTGCGTGGTCGTTGCTGCCGCAGGCCTTGCTGGCGGTCGGTACCGCGGTGCTGGCCGCGCAGCAGCGTCTGGCACCGGCGTCATGGGCCTACGCGGCGGCGCTGGCCACGTTGCTGGCGCTGGCCGGCTGGGGCCCGCCGCTGAGCGGAAGCGACCTCATGCAATGCATGAATCTGTTGCTGGCGGCCGTGTCGGGCGTCGTGCTGGCCAGCCTGGGGCGACCGGTCCTCGCCTGGCTGCCGTGGCCTGCCTTCATCGCTGGCGCCGGGGGTGCCCTGGCGGCGCTGGCCCTGGCGCGTCTCACGCCCATCGCCCAGGCTGGCACCGCCTTGCAGCTCGCTATGGCCGTCTGCCTGGCGGCCGCGGTGATCGGCCTGGCCTGGGTCGTCAGCGCCGATGTGCGCGCGGCCCTGCGGCGATAATCGCGCCCCGATGATCGAGCTGATCCAAGTCACCAACGACCCATCCTTCGCGCAGCGCTGCGAGCGGCTTGGCGGCTTCCGGATCTGGGTCGACCTGGAGCGCCTGGGCAAGCAGGAGCGCCAGGCCGGGCGCAATACCTTCATCAGTACCCACCAGCTGGAAGACGTGGGGCGGGTGCGGCAGGCGCTGCGCCGCGCGCGGCTGATGGTGCGCGTCAACCCATTGAATGAAGGCACGGCGGCCGAGGTGGATGCCGTGCTGGCGCAGGGCGCGGATCTGCTGATGCTGCCCATGTTCCGCACGCCCGTTGAGTTGCAGGCCTTCTGTCGCATCGTCGCCGGCCGTGTCCCCGTGGTGCCGCTGCTGGAAACGGCCGATGCCCTGGAATCGGTGGAAGCCTGGGCCCGCACCCCGGGCCTCGGCGAGATCTACATGGGGCTGAACGACCTGCACCTGTCACTGGGCTGCCGCTTCATGTTCGAGCCGCTGGCGCGCGGCCTGGTCGAGCGCGTGGCCGGCGTGGCGCGCGCCGCGGGCCTGCCGTTCGGCTTTGGCGGCATCGCCCGCATGGACGAGGGCGAGCTGCCGGGCCGCGACGTGCTGGCCGAGCATGTGCGCCTGGGATCCTCCGCCGTGATCCTCTCGCGCACCTTCCACCGGCCGGACGCGCAGACGCCTTTCGAGGACGAGGTGGCGGCCCTGCGGCAGGCGGAACAGGCGCTGGCGCAGCGCAGCCCGGCGCAGGCGCAGGCGGACGCGAGCCGCATCGCCGGCACCATCGAGGCCATCGCGCAGCGGCTGGCCGCCCGCGCATGAAGCGCCTGCTGGACATCGTGCTGGCGGGCGCAGGCCTGATCGCGCTCGCGCCCTTCCTGCTGCTGGTGGCGCTGGCGATCCTGCTGGAGTCGGGGCGGCCGGTGTTCTTCCGCCAGCAGCGCGTGGGCCGCGGCGGCGCGACCTTCGGCCTCTACAAGTTCCGCAGCATGGTGCCCAATGCGGCTGCCATCGGCCCCTACTTCACGACCGGCGACGACCCCCGCATCACCCGCATCGGCCGCTTCATCCGCCGCACCAGCATCGACGAGCTGCCGCAGTTGCTGAACGTGATCCTGGGCGACATGAGCCTGGTTGGTCCGCGGCCCGACGTGCCCGCGCAGCGCAGCCTCTACACCGAGGCCGACTGGGCCGAGCGCTGCAGCGTGCGCCCCGGCATCACCGGACTGGCACAGGCGCGGCTGCGCTCGGAAGCCACGCCCGAACAGCGCCTGGCCCTCGATCTGCGCTACGTGCGGGAACAAAGCCTGTGGCTGGATCTCCAAGTGCTCTGGTGGACGCTGGGCCGCCTGTCGGGCAAGGGCAGCAACTAGGCCACGGCGAACGGGAGGACCCTCGGGCATGTGCGGCATCTTCGGCTACTGGGATCGTGAGCGGCGCGCGCTCGATGACACGCTGCTCGCGGGCATGGGCGACCGCCTGGCCCATCGCGGCCCGGACGACGCCGGCATCTGGCACCAGCCTGCGCGCGGCGTGGGCATCGGCAACCGGCGTCTGTCCATCATCGACATCGGCGGCGGCCACCAGCCGTTCGTCTCCGACGACGGGCAGATCGCACTGGTGCAGAACGGCGAGATCTTCAACTACGTCGAACTGGCAGCGGCGCTGCGCGCCGAGGGCGTGGTGCTCAAGACACAGTCCGACACCGAGGTCCTGCTGCGCCTGTATGAACGCGAGGGCATCGCCTTCCTGCGCCGGCTCAACGGCATGTTCGCCATCGCCATCGACGACGCACGCGAGGACGCGCTGTACCTGGTGCGCGACCGCATCGGCGTCAAGCCGCTGTATGTGATGGACGACGGCCGGCGCCTGCTGTTCGGCTCCGAGATCAAGGCGATGCTGCCGGCCGCGCGTGCCGGTGGCACCGTGCCCGAGGTGGACTTCGAGGCCATCCACCATTACCTGAGCTTCAACTACATTCCGGCGCCCTGGACCATCTGGCTCCAGGTGCGGCACGTGATGCCCGGCACCTGGGTGCGCTTCGGCCGCACCGGCGCGTCGCGGGTCGAGCGCTGGTGGCGCCTGGCGGACCAGCGCGAGCAGGACCTGTCGTTCGAGGCCTGGTCCGAGGCATTTCTCGCCACGCTGGACGACGCCACCCGCATCCGCCTGCGCGCGGACGTGCCCTGGGGCGCCTTCCTGTCCGGCGGCGTGGACTCCAGCACCATCGTGGCCCTGATGGCACGGCACGTGAAGGAGCCGGTCAAGACCTTCTGCATCGGCTTCGCGGATCCGCGCTTCGACGAATCGGCCTACGCGGCCGAAGCGGCGCGGCGGTTCGGCTGCGCGCACACCATGGAGGTGGCGGAGCTGAACATGCTGCAGCGCTGGCCGCACGTGCTGTACCACCTGGACCAGCCGCATGGGGATGCGTCCTTCATGCCGACGCTGCGCGTGAGCGAGCTGGCTGCGAAGCACGTCAAGGTGGTGCTCACCGGCGACGGCGGGGACGAGCTGTTCGGCGGCTACGACAAGTACGCGGACTTCCTGCGCCAGCCCGGCGTGATGGATCTGTCCGCGGCCGACTTCCAGCGTCGCTACTTCGACCACATCAGCCTGTTGGCACCGGCGGCCAAGCGGGCCCTGTATCAGCCCGCTCTGCGTCGGCAGCTGGAGGGCATCGACAGCTTCGAGGTGGCGGCGCGTCCCTGGTTCGACGAAGCCGGGCACTTCGACCGCATCAATCAGGCGCTCTACCTCGACATGCAGCTGCTGCTGTCCGGCAACAACCTCGTCAAGCCGGACCGCATGGGCATGGCGGTGAGCATCGAGGCGCGCACGCCGTTCCTGGACTACCGGATGATGGAGTTGGGTTTCCGCAGCCGCGGCGCGACCAAGGTCTCGGCCGAAGGCGACAAGAAGCACTGGTACAAGAAGGCCGTCGTGCCGCTGATCGGCGAAGACTTGGCCTACCGTCGCAAGCAGATGTTCACCGTGCCGATCGGCGAGTGGTTCCGCGCCGAGAGCCAGCCCTGGCTGCGCGATGTGCTGGGCCGCAGTGCGCTGCTGCGCGAGTCCTTCGACGCGGCCGAGGTCCAGGGCCTGCTGGATCGCCACGTGGACGGCTCGGCCAACCACACGCGCGAATTGCGCGCGCTGGCCGCGCTGGCCCTGTGGGCCGAGCAGGCGCTGGCGTGAAGCGCGTCCTCTTCGTCTGCTATGGCAGCGGCCATGTGCGCATGGTCGTGCCGGTTGCGCGTGCGTTGCAGGCGAGCGGCCGCGCGCAGGTGCAGGTGCTGGGGCTCACCACGGCGGCGCCGGTCGTGCGCGAGGCGGGGCTGCCCTTGCTGCAGTTCAAGGATTTTGTCGACGCTGGTGATGCGGACGCACTGGCGCGCGGCCGCGAGCTGGCAGCCTCGATGGGGCAGGTGGCCGACCCCGAAGAGACGGCGGCCTACCTGGGCCTGAGCTACGCGGAACTGGTGGCCGATGCCAGCGAGGCGGAGGCGGCGAAGCGCTATGCGGCAGACGGCCGACAGGCCTTCCTGCCGGTGCGTACGCTGGAGCGCATCCTGCGTCGGGTGCGGCCCGACCTGGTGTTCGTCACCAACTCGCCGCGGGCCGAGCGGGCGGCGGCGCTCGCGGCGCGTCGCCTGGGCATTCCTGCGATCTGCCTGGTGGACCTGTTCGCGGTGGACGAGGTGCGCTGGATCGGCCAGCCGGACTACGCGGAACGGGTGCTGGTGCTCAATGAGGCCGTGCGCGACTTCCTGGTGCGTGCCGGGCGGGAGCCGTCCCAGGTGCGGGTCACCGGCAACCCTGCCTTCGACGCCCTGGCTGCGCCGGCGTGCGTCGAGCAAGGGCGCGCCCTGCGCGAAGCGAAGGGCTGGAACGATCGCCGCGTCGTGCTCTGGGTGGAGCAGGAGGAGCCGGCGCGCCACCCTTTCGACGGCCGCCCCGGCGATCCGACCCTGCCAGCCCGCGCACGCGAGGCGGTGCTGCGCTGGGCCCTGGGCCAGCCGGACGTGACCGTGTGCGTGCGGCCGCGGGCCGGGCAGGTGCCGCCGACGCTGCCCGAGTCCCCGCAAGTGCTGCTCACCGGGCAGGATTGGCCGTTGCACCCCCTGCTGCATGCGGTGGACGCCGTCGTCACGCTCACCTCCACCGTCGGCCTGGAGGGGCATCTGGCCGGTTGCCGCCTGATCCAGGTGCAGGGGTCGGTGTTCGACGAGGCCATGCCGCTGGCCCGCTTCGGCATCGCCGACGCGGCTGTGCCGGTCGAGGGCCTGGCCCGGGCCTTGCAATCCTGGGTGGGCGCAGGCCGCCTGCCGCCGCGTGCGGGGGCTTCCGCCACCGGGCGCGTCCTGGCCGAAATCGACGAATTTCTATAATGCCTGCCTTGCCATCCGGTTCGCCCCACACCCCGAGCGGGCGCGCCTTCCTGCCCCGCTCCGATGTCCCTCATTCCCAGCCCCCGCGCCGTTGACCTCTCGGCCTTCGAGGCGTCCGACGACGACGCCGAGATCAAGTACGGCCTGCCGCGCTACGTGCACTTCTGCAAGCAGTGCGTGATCTCCAACCAGCGGCCCAATTCCGCGGTGGAGTACCAGCACACGAAGCAGAGCAAGAAGGCCACCATCAACTTCGACGAAGAGGGCGTGTGCGACGCCTGCCGCTTCGCGGAGCAGAAGCGCGGCACCATCGACTGGAAGCAGCGCGAAGACCAGCTCGCGGCGCTGTGCGACAAGTTCCGCAGCAAGTCGGGCTACGACTGCCTCGTGCCCGGCTCTGGCGGCAAGGACAGCTTCTATGCCTCGCACGTGCTCAAGTCGCGCTTCGGCATGCACCCGCTCACCGTGACCTGGGCGCCGCACATCTACACGGAGTGGGGCTGGAAGAACTTCCAGTCGTGGCTGCACGCCGGCTTCGACAACGAGCTCACCACGCCCAATGGCCGGGTGCACCGGTTGGTGACGCGGTTGGCGGTGGAAAACCTGTTCCACCCCTTCCAGCCCTTCATCTTCGGCCAGAAGTCGCTGGCGCCCAAGATGGCGATCCTGCATGACATCCCGTTCGTGATCTACGGCGAGAACGAGGCGGAGTACGGCAACCCCATCGGCGACACCTCCAGCGCCAAGCGCGACTGGTCGTACTTCACTTCTTCGGACAAGTCGCAGATCTACCTGGGCGGTACCTCGCTCAAGAGCCTGTACGAGGACTTCGGGCTGGAGGAGCAGGACCTGCTGCCCTACCTGCCAGCCGACCCGGTGCAGATCGAGAAGAAGAACATCGAGGTGCACTACCTGGGCTACTACCTCAAGTGGCACCCGCAGAGCTGCTACTACTATGCGGTGGAGCACGGCGGCTTCGAGGCCTCGCCCGAGCGCACCCCGGGCACGTACAGCAAGTACAACAGCATCGACGACCGCATCGACGACTTCCACTACTACACGACGTTCACCAAGTTCGGCATCGGCCGCGCCACGTACGATGCCGCGCAGGAGATCCGCTCCGGCGACATCACGCGCGATGAAGGCGTGGCCCTGGTGCGGCGCTACGACGGCGAATTCCCGGAGCGCTTCGCGGAGGAGATCTTCCGCTACCTGAGCATCCCCGCGAAGGAGTTCCCGCAGGCCTCGAAGATGTTCGAGTCGCCCATGATGGACCGCGACTACTTCATGCGCCTGGCCGACACCTTCCGCTCGCCGCATCTCTGGACCCGTCGAGACGGTCAGTGGAAGCTGCGGCGCACGGTCTGGGAGCAGCCGGCCTGAAGGTCCGCACTGCATGCAGCACGTCCGCATCATCGCCCGCCTCGACATCAAGGGGCCCAACCTCATCAAGGGCATCCATCTGGAAGGCCTGCGTGTGGTGGGCGATCCGCATGCGCACGCGGTTCGCTACTACCGCGAGGGCGCGGATGAACTGCTGTTCATCGACATCGTCGCCAGCCTCTACCAGCGCAACAACCTGTCGGACATCATCAAGCGCGCGGCGGATCAGGTGTACGTGCCCATCACGGTGGGCGGCGGCATCCGCTCGCTCGACGACGTGAGCACCATGATGCATTCCGGCGCCGACAAGGTGGCCATCAACACGGCCGCCATCGCGCGGCCCGCGTTGATCAGCGAAGTGGCGCGCCGCTATGGCTCGCAGTGCATGGTGCTGGGCGTGGAGGCCAAGCGGGTCGCCCCCGGCCGCTGGGAGGCCTACACCGACAACGGACGCGAGCGGACGGGCCGCGACGTCGTCGAGTGGGTGAAGCAGGCGGTGGACCTGGGCGCCGGCGAGGTGCTGCTCACCTCGGTGGACCAGGAGGGCACGCGCAAGGGCTTCGATCTCCCGCTGGTGCAGGCCGTCTGCGACGTGGTCAACGTGCCCGTCACGGCCAGCGGCGGCTTCGGCCGCGCGGAAGACCTGGGCGCGGTCGCCGCCACCGGCGTGTCGGGCATCGCCATTGCCGATGCGCTGCACTGGAACCGCATGAGCCTGGCCGAGATCAAGCGCCACGCGCGCGAGGCCGGGCTGGACCTGCGCGAGGTGCCGGCGGCATGACCACCACCACCGTCCTGGACTACGGCATCGGCAACATCCTGAACGTGGTGCGCGCGCTGGAGCACTGCGGCGCGCGCGTGCGACTGGTGCAGCGCGCGAGCGCGGAAGACCTGCAGTCCGACCGTCTGGTGCTGCCCGGCGTGGGCGCCTTCGGCGACGGCATGCGCGAGCTGCGCGCCCGCGGCTTCGACGACCTGGTGCTGCGCTTCGTGGCGACGGGCCGCCCCTTCATCGGCATCTGCGTGGGCCTGCAGATGATGTTCGATGTGGGCGAGGAGATGGGTGAGCACCGTGGCCTGGGCCTGATCGGCGGCCGCGTGGTGGCCGTGCCCCCCACCGGCGTGGACGGCCGGCCGCATCATGTGCCGCATATCGGCTGGCGGCCCCTGCGACCGGTGGCGCCCTGGGCGGGCACGATACTCGCCGACGTGAAGCCAGGCGAGCGCGCGTACTTCGTGCACTCGTTCTCCGGCGTGCCCACCGACGACAGCGTGCGCCTGGCCGATGTGGACTATGACGGCCGCACCCTCTGCGCCGCCATCCACCGCGACAACCTGTACGGTTGCCAGTTCCACCCTGAACGCAGCGCCGAGGCGGGCCTGGGCATGCTGCGCCGGTTCGTCGCCCTGTGACTGCTGGCGGCCTCACCCTCGCCACCATCTGCGCGCGCGGCGGCAGCAAGGGCCTGCCGGGCAAGAACATCCGTGATTTCGCGGGCCGGCCGCTGATCGCGCACACCATCGCGCAGGCCCTGGCCTGCCCGGCGCTCGACGCGGTGATGGTGTCCACCGACGATCCGGCCATCGCCGAAGTGGCGCGCGCCGCCGGTGCGCAGGTGCCCGTCCTGCGGCCGGCCCACCTGGCGACCGATGAAGCCGGCAAGCTGCCGGTGATCGAGCATCTGGTGGCCCATTTGGAAAGCCAGGGCCAGACCGTCGCCACCGTGGTGGACCTGCAGCCCACCTCGCCGCTGCGCGAACCGTCGGACATCGCCGCGGCCCTGGCCTTGTCGGCCCGAGCCGGCCTGGTGCTGAGCGTGTGCGAGGCGCGCGACAACCCCTACTTCAATCTGGTGGAGCAGGGCGCCGATGGCATCGTGCGCCTGTCCAAGTCGGCCGGCTTCGCGCGCCGCCAGGATGCGCCGGCCGTGTATGCGCTGAACGGCTCGATCTATGTGTGGCGCCGCGACGCCCTGGCGCAGGCGGCGCGCGCCGGCCTGTGGAGCGTGCCGGCCGTGCCCTACGTGATGCCGCGCTGGAAGTCCGCTGACATCGACGACCTGGAAGATTTCGAGTACGCGCTGTGGCTGCACCAGCGCCACGGCCTGGGAGCGACGGGTGGCTGAGCCCGTGTTCGTGATCGCCGAGGCCGGCGTCAACCACAACGGCGACCTGGCGCTGGCCCTGCGCCTGTGCGATGCCGCGCGCGAGGCGGGCGCCGACGCGGTGAAGTTCCAGACCTTCCGCGCCGAGGACCTGGTGGTGCCTGGCGCCCCCACCGCGGCCTACCAGCAGCGCGAGACGGGCGAGCAGGACCAGTTCGCCATGTTGCGCAAGCTGGAGCTCTCGCGCGAGCAGCACGAGGCCCTGCGGGACCACTGCCAGCGCATCGGCATCGAATTCTTCTCCACGCCGTTCTCGGTGGAGGCAGCCGACATGCTGGTGGCGCTGGGCGTGCGGCGCCTGAAGATGTCCTCCGGCGAGCTGACCCATCGCGCCCTGATCGAGCGCGCCGCGGCCAGCGGGCTGCCCCTGCTGCTGTCCACCGGCATGGCGACGATGGAAGAGATCCGCGACGCGCTCGGCTGGGTGCGCGCGGTGCGCGGCAACCTGGGCGGCGTGAGCCTCTTCCACTGCACGTCGTCCTACCCCGCGCCCGATGATTCGCTCAACCTGCGCGCCATGGTCACCCTGGGCCGCGAGCTGGGCGTGCCGGTCGGCTACTCCGACCACAGCCAGGGGATCGAGGCCAGCCTGGCCGCGGTGGCCCTGGGCGCGACGGTGATCGAGAAGCACCTCACGCTCGACTGCACGCTGCCCGGGCCGGACCACAGCGCCTCGCTGGAGCCGGCGCCCTTCGCGGCCCTGGTGCGCGGCATCCGCCGCATCGAGGCGATGCTGGGCGACGGGCACAAGGCGCCGACCGCGCCGGAGCGCGAGGTGGCGCGTGTGGCCCGCCGCAGCGTGGTGGCCGCGCAGGCCATCGCCGCCGGTCAGCCGATCACCCCGCCGCAGCTGGCCTGCCGCCGCCCGGGTACCGGCATTGCCCCGGCCGACGTGTCACGGGTCGCGGGCCGCGTGGCTGCGCGCGATCTTCCCGCGGGCACGGTGCTGCAATGGACCGACCTGGTGGGAGGGGCGCCCGATGGCCGCGACTGAGGCGCCGCGGCGCCTCCTCTACCTCACCGGCACCCGGGCCGACTTCGGCCTGATGGCGGCCACGCTGCAATGCATCCAGGCCACACCCGGACTCTCGGTGCAGCTCGTCGTGACGGGCATGCACCTGAGCGCCGAACACGGCATGACGATCGACGAGGTGCGAGCCAGCGGGCTGCCGGTGTGCGCCGAGCTGCCGCTGGACATGCAGACGCGCACCGGCCGCAGCATGGCCGAGGGCCTGGCAGACTGCCTGCGCGGCCTGTGCGATGTGCTGGAACGGGAGCGTCCCGATGCCGTGCTGCTGCTGGGCGATCGCGGCGAGATGCTCGCCGGTGCGCTGGCCGCGCTGCACATGGGCGTGCCCAGCGTGCACCTGCACGGCGGAGAGCGGTCCGGCACCATCGACGAGCCGGTGCGTCACGCGATCAGCAAGCTCGCGAGCTATCACTTCGCCGCCACTGAGGCTTCGCGCGAGCGCCTGGTCCGCATGGGGGAGGCGCCCGAGCGGGTGTTCGTCACCGGCGCACCGGGCATCGACGGCCTCGCGGATCTCGCCATCGCGGATCGCGCGCAGGCCCTGGCGGCGCTCGGCCTGCCGGCTGGCAGCGAGTTCATCCTGGCCTTGTTCCACCCGGTCGTGCAGCAGGCGGAGCAGGCCGGTGCGCAGACCCTGGCACTGGCGCAGGCGCTGGGTGACAGCGGCCTGCCCGTGCTCTGGCTGGACCCGAACGCGGACGCGGGTTCGCAGGCCATCCTGCAGGCCCTGGAGGCGGGCACGCTGCCCGCGGGATCGCGTCGCGTCACGCACCTGGGCCGGCCGCTGTTCGCCACCGCCATGCGGCATGGCACCGTGATGGTGGGCAATTCCTCCGCCGGCATCATCGAGGCCGCCACCTTCGGCACACCCGTGGTGAACGTGGGGGATCGCCAGCGGCTGCGCGAGCGCGGGCCGCACATCCTGGATGTGCCGGCCACGCGTGAAGCCATTGCAGAGGCGATCCGCACGCAGCGGCGCCACGGACGCTGGCCGTGTGAGAATGCCTGGGGCGACGGCCATGCGGCCGAGCGCATCGCCCATCTGCTGGCCACGCTGCCGCTGGACGCCAGCGTGCTGGAAAAGACCAATGCGTACTGAGCCAGCGACGTAGGGAACCCCTCATGCAAGCCGATTCCCACCAGGTCCTGCTGATCCTCGGCGCCGGCGGCCACGGCCGCGTGGTGGCCGATGCCGCGTTGCGCGCGGGCGGCTGGACGCGCGTGCTGGCCACGGACCGCGATCCGGCCCGCTGCAGCGGGGACCTTCTGCCGGGCGTCTTGTGCCTGCCGATCGAAGCCGCGCTGGAAGAGGCGGGCACGTGGCATGTGGCGATCGGTGACGCGGCTTCGCGCGTGCGCGAGTGCGGGGCGCTGGGTGCACGTGCCTTCGCGTGCATCATCCACCCCGGCGCCAGCGTGTCACCCTTTGCCCATCTGGCGCCCGGTTGCCTGGTGGCGGCCGGCGCCGTGGTGGCGCCCGGCGCGCGCATTGGCGAGCACGGCATCGTGAACCATGGCGCGGTGGTGGATCACGACTGCGACATCGGGCCCTTCTGCCACCTGGCGCCCCAGTCGGCGCTGGGCGGTGGCGTGCGGCTGGGGCGCGGCGTGATGGTCGGCTCGGGCGCCCGTGTGCTGCCGGGCCTGGAAGTGGCGGATGACGTGGTGATCGGCGCCGGTGCGGTGGTGCACCGGTCGATCCGGGAAGTGGGCACCTACGTGGGTGTTCCGGCGAGGAGGATGAAATGACAGCGGACGAATTCGAGGCCTTGTGCATCCGTGGCGACACGACACTGCATCAGGCCCTGGCCACGCTGAACCGCACAGCGCGCGGCGTGCTGCTGGTGGTGGACGAGGCCGGCCGCCTGGTGCGGACCGTGACCGATGGCGACCTGCGCCGCGCCGCACTGCAGCACCTGCCCGAGATGGCGATGGTCCGTGAGCTGCCGGCCCAGAGCCCACTCACCATCGGACCTGATGCCGGACTGGCGGCTGCGGTGGCCGTGCTCGACGCGCACCAGATCGACCATCTGCCGGTGGTCGACGCCCAGGGCCGGGCCATCGACATCGTGCTGCGGCGTGAACTCACGCAGCGCATCTGGCTGTCCTCGCCCCATCTCGGCGAGGAGGAGACGGCCTTCGTGGAGGAGGCCTTTCGCACCAACTGGATCGCCCCGCTGGGCCCGCACGTGGATGGCTTCGAGCGCGAGCTCGCGGCGCATGTCGGCGTGGGCCATGGTGCGGCCCTCAGCTCGGGCACGGCCGCCATCCACCTCGGCCTGATCCTGATGGGCGTGCAGCCGGGGGACACCGTGTTCTGCTCGTCCTTCACCTTCATCGGCAGCTGCAACCCCATCCTCTATAGCGGCGCACGCCCGGTGTTCATCGACTCCGAGCCGGGCACCTGGAACCTGTCCCCGGCCGCGCTGGAGCGGGCCTTCGAGTGGGCGCGGCGCGAGAACCGCATGCCGCGCTGCGTGGTGGTGGTCAACCTGTACGGCCAGAGCGCCGACATGGACGCGATCCTCGCGATCTGCAACCGCCACGGCGTGCCCATCCTGGAGGACGCCGCCGAATCGCTGGGCGCCTCCTACAAGGGCCGCGCGAGCGGCACCTTCGGCGCGCTGGGCGTGTACTCGTTCAATGGCAACAAGATCATCACCACCTCCGGCGGCGGCATGCTGGTGTCGGACGATGCGGCCCTGATCGCCCGGGCGCGCAAGCTCTCCACGCAGGCTCGGGAGCCAGTGGCGCACTACGAGCACGTGGAGATGGGCTTCAACTACCGCATGAGCAACGTGCTGGCCGGCATCGGTCGCGGCCAGCTGCGCGTGCTGGATCAGCGCGTGGCGCAGCGCCGCCGCATCTATGACACCTACCGGCGCGCCCTCGCGGACCTGCCGGGCCTGGTGTGGATGCCCGAGCCCGAGGGCTACCGCTCCACCCGCTGGCTCAGCTGCTTCGCGCTGGCCGGCGAGGACGCCCAGGCCCGCCGTGACTTCGTGCTGCGCAGCCTGGAGCGCCACTCCATCGAGGCGCGGCCGGTGTGGAAGCCGATGCATCAGCAGCCGCTGTTCCGCGGCGCGCCCTACTTCCCGCACCAGCCGGATGGCGATGTGTGCGGCACGCTGTTCGAGGGCGGGATCTGCCTGCCCTCGGGATCGAACATGGATGACGCCCAGGTGGACCGCGTGGTCGGCCAGCTGCGGCGCGCGCTGCAGCAGGCGGGTCTGGAACGTGCGTTGGCTTAGGACGACCGGCGTCCAGCTGGGCCTGGACCTGCTGCTGGCGCTGGCGGCCTGGTGGCTGGCGTTCTGGCTGCGCTTCAACCTCGACCTGCCGGACGACTACGCGGCGATCGCCTGGAGCGCCACGCCCTGGTGCCTGCTGGGCTACGCGGTGGCGTTCCTGTTCGCCCGCGTGGACCGGCAGGTCTGGACGTTCATCGGCCTGGCGGAGCTGCGCCAGCTCGCGACCGGCATCGTGCTGGCGGGCATGGCCACTGCCGCCATCGTGCTGATGCTGCGCGTGCCGGACTTCCCGCGCTCGGTGCTCGTGCTGCAGCCGGTGCTGGCCCTGGTGCTGATGGGCGCGGCGCGGGCGGGCTGGCGCTCCTACGTGGAGCGCAACCTGTTCGTCGGCGGTGGCCGGCCGCTGCTGATTCTCGGCTCGCTGCAGGAGGCATCCGACGCGCTGCGCGCCCTGCGCGGATCGAGCCAGTGGCATCCGGTGGGCATCCTCTCGCCCGAAGCCACCGAGGTCGGCCGGGCCCTGCAGGGCATCCGCGTGCTGGGCCGGCCCGAGGACACATCGGAGCAGGTGCGCGCCAGCGACGCCGAGGCGGTGCTGGTGGCCAGCCCGCCAGGCGCCCAGGCGCGGCGCGCGATGCTGCTGCACGCGGCGGATGCCCGCGTGCCCCTGCTCACCATGCCGCGACCGGACGAATGGCTCAAGGCCGATGGCAGCCAGGGCCCGCGCCGCATCGAGCTGGAGGACCTGCTGGGCCGCAGCCCGGTGGCGCTGGACGTCGCCGGCCTGGCCGAGCTCTTCTCCGGCCAGGTGGTGCTGGTCACCGGCGCCGGCGGCTCCATCGGCTCGGAGCTGTGCCGGCAGATCGCGCGCCTGGGCGTGGGCACGCTGGTCTGCGTCGATGTATCGGAGTACGCGGTCTACCAGCTCGAGCAGGAGCTGCGTGGCGCGCATCCGCAGATGCAGGGCCTCTACTACACCGCCAACGTGCGCGAAGGGGACCGGCTGCAGGCGATCTGCCTGCGGCATCGACCCACGGTGGTGTTCCATGCCGCGGCGTACAAGCACGTGCCGCTGATGGAGCATCACAACGAGGTGGAGGCCCTGCGCACCAATGTGCTGGGGACGCTGAACGCCGCGCGCTCGGCCGCCGCGAGCGGCGCGCGCCGCTTCGTGATGATCTCCACCGACAAGGCGGTGAACCCGACCAACATCATGGGCGCCAGCAAGCGCCTGGCGGAGCTGATGGTGCAGGGCGTGGCGCTGCAGGCGCCGGCGACGCAGTTCGTCTCGGTGCGCTTCGGCAACGTGCTGGGTTCCAGCGGCTCGGTGGTGCCGCTATTCACCGCGCAGATCGCGCGCGGCGGCCCGGTCACGGTGACCCACCCGGACATCGTGCGCTACTTCATGACCATCCCCGAGGCGGCGCAGCTCGTGCTGCAGGCCGGGCTGATGGGCCGCTCGGGCCAGATCTTCGTGCTGGACATGGGCGAGCCCGTGAAGATCGTGGAGCTGGCCCGCATGCTGATCCGCCTGTCCGGCAAGACCGAGCAGGAGGTGCCGATCAGCTTCACCGGCCTGCGCCCGGGTGAGAAGCTGTTCGAGGAACTGCTGGCCGACGACGAGACCACCGAGCCCACGCCGCACCCCAAGCTGCGCGTGGCCAAGACGGGCGGCGCGCCCCCTTCGGTGGACGAGGTGGAACGTTGGGTGCTGCAGGCAGGCCCGTCACCCAGCGAGGCTGAAGTGCGCGCTTGGCTGCAGCGCTACCTGCCGGAGTACACGCCGCTGTCGGCCGGCGCAGGCTGATCAGGCCGCGTGGTGATCAGGTCGTGATGCCCGTGCGGGCCAGCACGTCGCTCACCAGTTCCAGCCGCACCAGCGGGTTGTCCAGCTCCATCAGGCGCTGCTTCAGCGTCACCGGCAGCGGCAGCAGCTCGCACCAGCGGTTGGCGACCCAGCCGCAGTCGTCGAAGCGCCACGGCGGCTGCAGGGGCAGGGCCTCGCCCTCGCCGGCCTTGCGCTGCAGCGAGTCGATGAGGCGCGACAGGGCTTCCGCGGTGTTGCGCAGGTCGTCAGGGACGCCCACCACCAGGTCATCGGGCACGCGTTCCACGTCGGCGACCCACAGGCCGTGACGCAACTGGTCGCTCTGCGTGATGCGGAAGCGCTGTGCGCCACTCGCGCGAATGAGCATCAGGCCGGGCTTGGGGCTCTCGAAGGTCTCGATGGTGGCGATCGTGCCCACCTGCGAGAAGCTCTCCTGCGGCTGCCCGGGCAGGCGGACCTCGGCGCCCTGGGTGAGGCTGACCACACCGAACGGTGCGCCGGCCTTGCGGCAGCGGGAGATCATGTCGAGATAGCGCACCTCGAAGATGCGCAGCGACATCAGGCCCTCCGGGAACAGCACCGCGCTCAGCGGGAACAGGGGCAGGGACTGCAGGGTCAGGGCGGCTGTCACGGTCGATCCAGAGGCAGCCGCTATGATCCCACGACCCGGCCGATCGCGCGCAATGCTTGCCCAAATCTTCTCGCTGCTGCTCTCTACCGTCGTCAACCTGTTGGCAGGTGCGTGCCTCGTTCGCCTCTACATGCAGTACCAAAGGATTCCATTCCAGAATCCCATTGGCCGCTTCGTGATGGCCTTGTCCGACTGGATCGTGCTGCCGCTGCGCAAGGTGCTGCCGCGCATGCGCATCGATCTGGCCAGCCTGATCGCGGCCTACCTCATCGTGCTGGCGGAACTCACGATCAACTGGGCGCTGTGGGGCCGGGGCGGCTGGGGGATGATGCCGGTGCACGCGGTCTTCGCGCTGGTGACGATGATCATCTGGGCGCTGATCATCCTGGTGCTGGTCTACACCGTGCTGTCCTGGGTGCGCGCCGACTCGTACGCCTACGACATGCTGGAGGCGATGTGCGCGCCGCTGCTGCGGCCCTTCCGCCGCCTCATCCCGCTGGTGGGCGGGGTGGACCTGTCCCCCCTGGCGCTGCTGGTGGCCCTGCAGATCCTGCTGATCCTGATGGGCGGCGTGCAGGGCGAGCTGCTGCGCTGAGCGCGCAACCGGCCGCCCGGCTGCTCAGCTCACCGCGTCGGCGGGTTGCCGCTGCAGCATGGCCAGCACGCTGGCCACGGTCTTGCGCAACTCGCGGCGGTCGCAGATGAAGTCGACCGCGCCCTTGTCCTGCAGGAATTCCGCGCGCTGGAAGCCCTCAGGCAGCTTCACCCGCACGGTGGACTCGATCACGCGGGGGCCGGCGAAGCCGATCAGCGCCTTGGGCTCGGCGATCACCACGTCGCCCACGAAGGCGAAGCCCGCGCTCACGCCGCCCATGGTCGGGTCGGTGAGCACGCTGACGTAGGGCAGGCCCTTCTTGGCCAGGCGCGTGAGCGCGGCGTTGGTCTTGGCCATCTGCATCAGCGACAGCAGGCCTTCCTGCATGCGCGCGCCGCCGGTGGCGGTGAAGCACAGGAAGGGCACCTTCTGCTCGATGGCCGTTTCCACGCCACGCACGAAGCGCTCGCCGACCACGCTGCCCATGGAGCCGCCCATGAAGTCGAACTCGAAGGCCGCCGCCACCAGGCTGATGCTGTGCACCGCGCCGCCCATCACCACCAGCGCGTCGGTCTCGCCGGTCTGTTCCAGGGCTTCCTTCAGGCGCTCCGGGTACTTGCGGCTGTCCTTGAACTTCAGCGGGTCGACCGGCAGCACCTCCTGGCCGATCTCGTAACGGCCCTCGGCGTCGAGGAAGGCATCCAGCCGCGCCCGCGCACCGATGCGATGGTGGTGGCTGCAGGTGGGGCAGACGTTCTGGTTCTGCTCCAGGTCGGTCTTGTAGAGCACCGTCTCGCAACTGGGGCACTTGATCCACAGACCCTCGGGCACGCTGCGGCGCTCGGTGGGGGAGGTCCGCTGGATCTTGGGCGGCAGCAGTTTCTCAAGCCAGCTCATGGGTTCGCTCCTGGGAGACGGTCAGGGTGCAGAGTCTAACGCCGCGCGGATGCCGCGCAGAAAGTCGGCCAGGGCGGGCAGCACCTGCTCGCGCGGCTGGTCGTCGACCACCTGGATGACCTTGGTGCCGATCACCACCGCATCCGCCACGCGGCCGATGGCGCTGGCGGTGGCGGCGTCGCGGATCCCGAAGCCCACGCCGACCGGCACGTGCACATGACGGCGGATGCGCGGCAGGGCTTCCTCCACCGCGGCGGTGTCCAGGTGGCCGGCGCCCGTGACGCCCTTCAGCGACACGTAGTAGACGTAGCCGGAGGCGATGCGTGCCACCTGCGCCATGCGGGCCTCGGTGCTGGTAGGGGCCAGCAGGAAGATGAGGTCGAGACCATTCGCCTTGAGCAGGTCGGCAAAGGCCTCGCACTCCTCGGGCGGGTAGTCCACGATCAGCACGCCGTCCACGCCGGCCGCGGCGGCGTCGCGCACGAAGGCGCCGGCACCGTGGCGCAGGTCGTAGCGCTCCACCGGGTTCGCATAGCCCATCAGCACCACCGGCGTGGTGGCGTCGGTCTGGCGGAACTGGCGCACCATCTCCAGCACCTGGGCCAGGCCGATGCCCATGGCCAGCGCCTTCTCGCCCGCCCGCTGGATCACGGGGCCGTCGGCCATGGGGTCGGAGAAGGGCACGCCCAGCTCGATGATGTCAGCGCCCGCTTCCACCATGGTGTGCATCAGCGCAGGCGTGATGTCGGCAAACGGGAAGCCGGCGGTGATGTAGGGGATGAGGGCCTTGCGCCCCTGCGCCTGCAGGCTGGCGAAGGTGGCGGCGATGCGGCTCATCGGGCACCGCCCTTCGGCTGGCCCTTGAGCGACAGGCCGCGCATGGACGGCCGGTCGTAGAAGTCGACGCCGGCGAGATCCGCCACGGTGCCGATGTCCTTGTCGCCGCGGCCGGAGAGGTTGACCAGGATGTGCTGGTCGGGCCGCATGGTGCGCGCCAGCTTCATCGCGTAGGCGATGGCGTGGCTGGATTCCAGGGCGGGGATGATGCCCTCGGTGCGGCACAGGTAGTGGAAGGCCTCCAGCGCCTCGGCGTCGGTCACGCCCACGTACTCGGCACGGCCGCTGTCCTTGAGCCAGGCGTGCTCCGGGCCGACGCCCGGGTAGTCCAGGCCGGCGCTCACCGAGTGCGTCTCGGTGATCTGGCCGTCCTCGTCCTGCAGGATGTAGGTGCGGTTGCCATGCAGTACGCCCGGGCTGCCGCGCTGCAGCGAGGCCGAGTGCTTGTCGGTGTCCAGCCCTTCACCCGCGGCCTCCACGCCGATCAGGCGCGTGGCCTCGTACGGGATGTAGGGATGGAAGATGCCCATGGCGTTGCTGCCGCCGCCCACGCAGGCGATCACGGCGTCCGGCTGACGGCCGGCCATCTCGGGCATCTGCTCGATGCACTCCTTGCCGATCACGCTCTGGAAGTCGCGGACCATCATCGGGTAGGGGTGGGGGCCGGCCACCGTGCCGATGATGTAGAACGTGTTCTCGACGTTCGTCACCCAGTCGCGCATGGCCTCGTTCAGTGCGTCCTTCAGTGTCTTGCTGCCGGATTCCACCGGCACCACGCGGGCGCCCAGCAGGTTCATGCGGTAGACGTTCGGGCTCTGGCGCTGCACGTCGTTGCTGCCCATGTACACCACGCACTCCAGGCCGTAGCGGGCGCAGATGGTGGCGGTGGCCACGCCGTGCTGGCCGGCGCCCGTCTCGGCGATCACGCGCGGCTTGCCCATGCGGCGCGCCAGCATGGCCTGGCCGATCACGTTGTTGATCTTGTGCGCGCCGGTGTGGTTGAGGTCCTCGCGCTTCAGGTGGATCTGCGCGCCGCCCTGCTCGCGGCTCATGCGCTCGGCGTGGTAGATGGGCGAGGGGCGGCCCACGAAGTGCTTGAGCTCGTAGGCGAATTCGCGCAGGAACTCGGGGTCGTTCTGGTGGCGGGCATACGCCTCGCGCAGTTCGGCGATGGCGTGGGTGAGGGTTTCGCTGACGAAGCTGCCGCCGTAGGGGCCGAAGTGGCCGCGGGCGTCAGGCTGCTGATAGGAGATCATGGGCGGGCCTTGCAAGAAGCACGTCGGCGGCGCGCACGGCCGCGACGAACTGATGGATCTTCGTGGCGTCCTTCACCCCCTTGGAGGCTTCGACGCCGGAACTCACATCAACGGCC
>NZ_JAYRZR010000072.1:0-21773 GCF_041916345.1 Ramlibacter sp. | reverse complement strand
GATCGTCGACGGCCTGTGGGACGTGTACAACCAGTACCACATGGGCATCACCGCCGAGAACGTGGCCAAGGCCTACAGCATCGACCGCGCCGCGCAGGATGCCCTGGCGCTGGCCAGCCAGCAAAAGGCCGCCGCCGCGCAGGACGCAGGCCGCTTCAAGGACGAGATCGTCGACGTGGTCATCCCGCAGAAGAAGGGCGATCCGCTGGTGTTCAACACCGACGAGTTCATCAACCGCAAGACCAACGCCGACGCGCTGGCGGGCCTGCGCCCGGCCTTCGACAAGGCGGGCTCGGTCACGGCCGGCAATGCCTCCGGCATCAATGACGGCGCCGCCGCGGTCGTGGTGATGTCCGCGAAGAAGGCCGCCGCCCTGGGCCTGAAGCCGCTGGCGCGCATCGCCGCCTTCGGCACCTCGGGCCTGGACCCGGCCACCATGGGCATGGGTCCGGTGCCGGCCTCGCGCAAGGCACTCCAGCGCGCCGGCTGGAACGCCCAGGACGTGGACCTGTTCGAGCTGAACGAGGCCTTCGCCGCCCAGGCCTGCGCCGTCAACAAGGAACTGGGCCTGGACCCGGCCAAGGTCAACGTGAACGGTGGCGCCATCGCCATCGGCCACCCCATCGGCGCCTCCGGCTGCCGCATCCTGGTGACCCTGCTGCACGAGATGCAGCGCCGCGAGGCGAAGAAGGGCCTGGCTGCGCTGTGCATCGGTGGCGGCATGGGGGTTTCCCTCGCGGTCGAGCGGGCCTGAACCGGTTACAACGTCAGAGAACCAACAAAAAGGAGATCGATTCATGGCTCAAAAAGTCGCATACGTCACCGGCGGCATGGGTGGCATCGGAACCGCCATCTGCCAGCGCCTGCATCAGGAAGGCTTCAAGGTCATCGCCGGCTGCGGCCCCACCCGTGACTTCAACAAGTGGCTGGGCGAGCAGGCCGCGCTGGGCTTCACCTTCCACGCCTCGGTCGGCAATGTCGCGGACTGGGACTCCACCGTCCAGGCGTTCGGCAAGGCGAAGGCCGAGCACGGCCCCATCGATGTGCTGGTCAACAACGCCGGCATCACGCGGGACCGCATGTTCCTGAAGATGACCCGCGAAGACTGGGACGCGGTGATCGAGACCAACCTCAACTCCATGTTCAACGTCACCAAGCAGGTGGTGCCCGACATGGTGGAAAAGGGCTGGGGCCGCATCATCAACATCAGCTCGGTCAACGGCGAGAAGGGCCAGGCCGGCCAGACCAACTACTCCGCCGCCAAGGCCGGCATGCACGGCTTCACCATGGCCCTGGCCCAGGAGCTGGCCAACAAGGGCGTGACGGTCAACACCGTGAGCCCGGGCTACATCGGCACCGACATGGTCAAGGCCATCCGCCAGGACGTGCTGGACAAGATCGTCGGCACCATCCCGGTCAAGCGCCTGGGCGAGCCGAGCGAGATCGCCTCCATCATCGCCTGGCTGGCCGGTGACCAGAGCGGCTACTCCACCGGCGCCGACTTCTCGGTGAACGGCGGCCTGCACATGGGCTGAGCCTCGCGCTCGCTTGCCAAAGGGCCCGCTTGCGCGGGCCCTTTCTGCTGGCGCCGCCCGATGCGACTGTGGAGGCGCCGCTCACACTTCGCGCCGCGGGGCGGCTAGCATCGGGCCTTCCCGAGACGCCCATGCGCCTGCGCATCTTCCATCAGATCTTCCTGCTGCTGGCCGGCATGGCCGTGCTGTCGGCGGCGGCCATCGGCGGCTGGTTCGCCTGGAACCTCAAGGCCGGCTTCTCCGACTACCTGCGCAGCCGTGACAACCAGCAGCTGGCGCGGTTCGCCGAGGTCGTGGCCCAGCGGGTGGACTGGACAGCGCGCGCTGGCTCGGCCCAGCGGCTGCCCATGCGCGAGCTGATGGACGAGTTCATGACGCGCGAAGGGCTGGCGCCGCCGCCGGATTGGCGCCTGCGCCAGGGTGGCGGCCCGCCGCCTGCCGGTGAGCCGCCAGGCCGCAGCGCGGCAGGGGTGGTGGCACCCCCGCCCCGGCCGCGGCCGCCGCCACCCCCACCGCCCTCGCCAGGCGGTCTGGCCCAGCGCATCCAGGTCGTCAGCCCGCAGGGCGCGCACCTCGGTGGACCGCAGTTCCCGCAGGGTCGCAGCTGGCTGTCGCACCCGGTGCGCGTGGGCGGCGAGACGGTGGCCTACGTGCGCATGTTGCCCACCACGGAGATGCAGGACGTGGACGCGCGCTTCCTGCAACGCCAGTACACCGGTCTGGCCATCGCGCTGCTGGCGACCCTGGTCATCGCCTTCGGCGCCGCGGCTCTCGCGGCGCGGCGCATCGGCGGCCCCTTGCTGAGCGTGCAGCGCGCGGCCCAGCGCATCGCTGGCGGCGAGCTGGGCGTTCAGGTGCCGGTGGCTGGGTCCCGCGAGATGGCCGCGCTGATCGGTGACGTGAACCGGATGGCGGCCACGCTGCAGCAGCTGGAGGGCGCTCGCCGGCGCTGGATCGCGCAGATCTCGCACGAGCTGCGCACGCCGCTGTCGGTGCTGCTGGGCGAGCTGGAGGCGATGCAGGAGGGCGTGCGCCAGCCCACCCCCCAGATGCTGGAGACGCTGCGCGGCGAGGCGGCGCAACTGGTGCGGCTGGTGAACGATCTGCACACGCTCTCGGTGGCGGACCTCGGCACCTTGCCTTGCAGCTTCGCGGATGTGAACGCGGGCCGACTGCTGGCCGGCCTGATGGAGCGTCACGTCCCGCGGCTGCAGGCGGCGGGCCTGAGCGTGGACGTGCACGATGGCGCGAACCCGCGCGCCTGCTGGGACGCCGGCCGAATCGAGCAGCTCGTCACCAACCTCCTGACCAACTCGCAGCGCTACACACAGGCCCCCGGCCAGGTGCTGGTGCGCTGGGACCGCGTGGGCGAGTCGCTGCGCCTGGTGGTGGAGGACAGCCCGCCGGGCGTGCCCGAGGAGACGATGGAGCAGCTCTTCGAGCCGCTGTTCCGCGTGGACCCCGCCCGCCAGCGCCAGCGTGACGGCCAGACGGGCAGCGGCCTGGGTCTCGCCATCTGCCGCGCCATCGTGCAGGCGCATGGTGGCGAGATCACCGCGCAGCCCTCCCTGCTGGGTGGGCTCGCGGTCACGGTGACGCTGCCGCTGGTGCCCGAGGCGGCCGCATGACGCCAACGGCGCGCCGCATCCTGGTCGTGGAAGACGACGCGCTGATCGCGGACATGCTGCGCAACTACCTGCAGGCGCAGGGCTGGCAGGTGCAGGTGCTGGCCGACGGACTGCAGGTGGAGCCGGAGGTGCGGCGGCTGGAGCCTTCGGCGGTGCTGCTGGACATCATGCTGCCCGGCCTGGACGGCATCGAGGTCTGCCGTGCGCTGCGCCGCTTCTCGGCCGTGCCCATCGTCATGGTCACGGCGCGCGTCGATGAGATCGACCGCCTCATAGGCCTGGAGGTGGGCGCCGACGACTACGTGTGCAAGCCCTTCAGCCCGCGCGAGGTGGTGGCGCGCATCAAGGCCTTGCTGCGGCGCGCGGAGGGCCGGCTGGGCCAGCCTGCGCCCGCTCATGGCTTCATCGTGGACGAGGGCGCCTGCCGCATCGCCTGGCAGGACCATTGGCTGCCGCTCACGCCGGTGGAGTACCGGCTGCTGCGGCAGCTGCTGGCGCGGCCTGGCCATGTGTTCTCGCGCGACCGCCTGCTCGCGTCCATCCACGACGAGTTCCGCGACACCACCGACCGCGCGGTGGACAGCCACGTGAAGAACCTGCGCCGCAAGATCGCGGCCGTGCGGCCCCAGGGATCCGGCATTGCCTCGGTCTATGGCGCGGGCTACCGCTTCGATCCGGACGAGCCGGACGCCGCGGCTGCGCATTGACTCCCTGATCGCTCCACAGTTCCTCCACGGTCGGTTTCCAGAATCGCGGGCAGGCAGCCGTCGGCTGCCATCGCCCCACGGAGGACTTCATGCGACCCTACCCGGCCCACGCACAGCCGCTTGCCGCGGCGCCTTGGGCCACGCTCGCCTGCCTGGCCTTGCTGGCTGGCTGTGGTGGCGGCGGCAGCAGCGTCGAGGCGGCGCCTGCCGAGATGGCCTCGGCCGTCGCCACGGCGGTGACGCCCGCGCCCATCGCTGCCCCCGCCGTCAACGCCACGGCGACGACCGTGACCCCCACCGCGACTTCGACCGCCACTGCCGCGACCCCCGCGGCATCGGCCGCCACGCCGGCCACCGCCGCCGCCATGCTGACGCTGGACCTGGCACGCCTGCCGGACTACACGCCGGTCCTCCCCGCCTCCTACGACAACGCCGTGGCCGCCACCGACAACACGCCGGCCACTGCGTCGCGCGGCAACGCCGTGGCCGCGCTCGGCCGCGTGCTGTTTCATGATCGCCGGCTCAGCATCAACGACACCATCGCTTGCGCGTCCTGCCACCAGCAGGCGCTGGGCTTCGGTGACAGCCGCCGCTTCAGCCTGGGCTTTGCCGGTGGCAGCACCACCGCGCATGCCATGCGGCTCGGCAACGTGCGCTATTGGCAGCCAGCCAACATGTTCTGGGATCGCCGCGCGGCCACGCTGGAGGCGCAGGCAACCGAGCCGATCCGCCACCCGGTGGAAATGGGCTTCACCGACGCCGCGGCCGGCCTGGGCGCGGTCACCGCGAAGCTGCAGGCGCTGACTTACTACCAGGAGCTGTTCACCCTGGCCTACGGTGACGCCAACGTCACGGTGGCACGCCTGCAGACGGCGCTGGCGCAGTTCCAGCGGGCCATGGTCTCCACCGCCAGCCGCTGGGACGCGGCCTACGCGCAGGTCTACAACCCGGCCGCCCCCGACCGCGGGCTGGGGACGCCGCTGCCGGGCTTCACCGTGCAGGAGAACCGCGGCCGCCAGCTCTTCGTCGCCGCGCCGCCGCAGGGCGGCCTGGGCTGCGCCGCCTGCCACCAGCCGCCCACCTTCTCGCTGGCGGCCAATTCGCGCTCCAACGGCCTGGATGCCGGCGAGACGGTGCTGTTCAAGTCGCCCTCGCTGAAGAACGTCGCCTTGTCCGGTGCGTTCATGCATGACGGGCGCTTCGCCTCGCTGGAGCAGGTGGTGGACCACTACGACCGGGGCATCCAGGACGGCCCCGCGCTGGACGACCGGCTGCGCACCCCGCAGGGCCAGCCGCGCCGCCTGAACCTCTCGGCCGATGACAAGGCGGCGCTGGTGGCCTTCCTGCGCACCTTGAGCGACCCGGCGCTCACCACCGACAACCGGTTCAGCTCGCCGTTCCGCTGAAGCCGCGGCGGATCCGGCGCGCCGCAGGGGCAGCACGGACCGCGTACAGTCTCGGTCCGTGACCCCGCCGAACCCGCAAGACTGGCGCCTCTCCGTGGCGCCGATGATGGACTGGACGGACCGCCACTGCCGGTTCTTCCACCGCCTGCTGACCCGCCGCGCGCGCCTGTACACCGAGATGGTGACCACGGGCGCGCTGCTGCATGGGGATGTGGCGCGGCACCTGGATTTCGACGCGGCCGAGCACCCGGTGGCGCTGCAACTGGGCGGCTCCGAGCCGGCGGACCTGGCGCGTTGCGCGGCGCTGGGTGAGCGCTGGGGCTATGACGAGATCAACCTCAATTGCGGCTGTCCCAGCGAGCGGGTGCAGCGCGGTGCCTTCGGCGCCTGCCTGATGGCGGAGCCGACGCTGGTGGCGGACTGCGTGAAGGCCATGGTGGATGCGGTGTCGGTGCCGGTGACGGTGAAGCACCGCATCGGCATCGACCGCGTGGAGAGCTATGAGTTCGTGCGCGATTTCGTCGGCGCCGTGGCCGAGGCGGGCTGCCGCGTGTTCATCGTGCACGCCCGCAATGCCTGGCTGAAGGGTCTGTCGCCGAAGGAGAACCGCGAGGTGCCGCCGCTGCGCTACGAGCTGGTGCACCGGCTGCGGCGTGAGCTGCCGGGCCTGGTGATCGCCATCAACGGCGGCATCGCGGACGCGGCGGCCGTGGACCGCGAGATGGCGCAGGTGGATGGCGTGATGATCGGCCGCAAGGCCTATCATGATCCGTGGTGGCTGGCCTCGTGGGACAGCGCCTGGTACGGCGAGCCCGACCGCGGCCTCACCCGCGAGGGCGTGGAGGCGGAGCTGGTCGCCTACATGGCCCGCGAGCACGAGACCCGCGGCACGCCGTGGCATGCCATCGCGCGCCACATGCTGGGCCTGTACAACGGTCAGCCTGGCGCGCGGCGCTGGCGCCAGGTCTGGAGCGACCACCGGCTGAAGACGCTGCCGGCGGCCGAGGTGATGCGGCTCGCGCACGAGCCGCTCGTACCGGCCTGAGCAGCCAGCTCCTGCGCGCGCGGCACCTGCCTGAGCGCGGCGCGCAAAAACACTGGCTTCGCTCGCTCATTTGCTTTAGACTTAAATAATCCAGGTCTGGAGCAAGCATGAAGATCGTGTGCATCGGCGGCGGCCCTGCCGGCCTTTACTTCGCCCTGCTGATGAAGCAGCAGGATCCCTCGCACGACATCACGGTGGTGGAGCGCAACAAGCCCTACGACACCTTCGGCTGGGGCGTGGTGTTCTCCGACGCCACCATGGACAACATGCGCCAGTGGGACCGCCCCACGGCCGACGAGATCCAGCAGGCCTTCAACCACTGGGACGACATCGAGCTGCACTTCAAGGGCCGCGTCATCCGCTCCGGCGGCCACGGCTTCGTGGGCATCGGCCGCAAGAAGCTGCTGAACATCCTGCAGGCCCGCTGCGAGGCGCTGGGCGTGAAACTGGTGTTCGAGGAGGAGGCCGAGTCCGACCTGGACTATGCCGATGCCGACCTCATCATCGCGAGCGACGGCATCAACTCGCGCATCCGCAACCGCTACCCCGAGGTCTTCCGCCCCGACATCGTGACGCGGCCCAACCGCTACATCTGGCTGGGCACGCACAAGCTGTACGACGCCTTCACCTTCCTGTTCGAGAAGACCGAGCACGGCTGGTTCCAGGCGCACGTCTACAAGTTCGATGCGAACACCACCACCTTCATCGTCGAGTGCCCGGAGCACGTGTGGAAGGCGCATGGGCTGGACCAGGCCGACCAGCAGCAGTCCATCGATTTCTGCGAGCGGCTGTTCGCGGCCAACCTGCAGGGCGAGAAGCTGATGACCAATGCGCGCCACCTGCGCGGCTCGGCCTGGCTGAACTTCCAGCGCGTGAAGTGCGAGCAGTGGTCGCACTTCAACGGGCGCAGCCATGTCGTGCTGATGGGTGACGCCGTGCACACGGCGCACTTCGCCATCGGCTCTGGCACCAAGCTGGCGCTGGAGGACGCGATCGAACTCACCCGCCAGTTCCGCGACCATGGCACGCAGGACATCCCCGCCGTGCTGGCGCGCTATCAGGCCGAGCGCGCGGTGGATGTGCTGCGTCTGCAGAACGCCGCCTGGAACGCCATGGAGTGGTTCGAGGTGTGCGGCGAGCGCTACTGTGACCAGCTTGAACCCGAGCAGTTCATGTACTCCATGCTCACGCGCAGCCAGCGCATCAGCCACGAGAACCTGCGCCTGCGCGACAAGGGCTGGCTGGAAGGCTTCGAGCGCTGGTTCGATGCCCGTGCCGGACTCGAATCGCCGCTGGCGGTACCGCCGATGTTCACGCCCTACACGCTGCGAGGGGTCACGCTGAAGAACCGCGTGGTGGTCTCGCCCATGGCGCAGTACTCGTGCGTGGACGGCGTGCCGGGCGACTTCCACCTCGTGCATCTGGGCGCGCGTGCCATGGGCGGCGCCGGGCTGGTGATGGCGGAGATGACCTGCCCGTCGGCCGACGCGCGCATCACGCCGGGCTGCCCGGGGCTGTGGAACGACACGCAGGCCCAGGCCTGGCAGCGCATCGTGGACTACGTGCATCGCGAGAGCGACGCGAAGATCGGCATACAGATCGGCCACGCCGGCCCCAAGGGCAGCACCTGTGCCCCCTGGCAGGGCGCCGGTGCCGACCAGCCGTTGCCCGAAGGCAACTGGCCGCTGCTCGCGGCCTCCGCACAGCCCTACCTCCCCGATGGCGCGGTGCCGCGCGCGATGACGCGCGAAGACATGGACCGCGTACGCGATGACTTCGTGGCCGCCGCGCGCCGGGCCGCTCAGGCTGGCTTCGACTGGCTCGAACTGCACTGTGCCCACGGCTACCTGCTCTCCAGCTTCATCTCGCCGCTCACCAACCGCCGTGACGACGCATATGGGGGTGATCTGGCGCGCCGCCTGCGCTACCCGTTGGAGGTGTTCGCGGCGGTGCGCGCGGTGTGGCCTTCGCACCTGCCGATCTCGGTGCGCATCTCCGCGCACGACTGGGTGGAAGGCGGCATCACGCCCACCGACGCGGTCGCCATCGCGCGGGCGTTCGAGGCCGCTGGCGCGGACATGATCGATTGCTCCTCCGGCCAGGTGAGCGCGCAGCAGAAGCCCACCTATGGCCGCATGTACCAGACGCCCTTTGCCGACCGCATCCGCAACGAGGCCGGCATCGCCACCATCGCCGTCGGCGCGATCAGCGAAGCCGACCACGTGAACAGCATCATCTCCGCCGGCCGCGCCGATCTGTGCGCGGTGGCGCGCCCGCACCTTGCCAACCCGGCCTGGACGCTGACCGAAGCCGCGAAGATCGGCTACACCGGCATGGCCTGGCCGCGCCAGTACCTCTCTGGCAAGAGCCAGATGGAAAGCCTGTTCGCGCGGGAGAAGGCCGCCCTGGCCGCCGCGCCCACCACGGAAAGAGCCTCATGACCCCTTCTTCCCCGAACGACGCGGCCGACCGCGTGGACCCGGCGCTTGCCGCCGGCAACCGCAAGACGCTGGCCGGCTACCAGGCCACGCACTTCCATTGGCAGGTGGAGGGCGGTGTCGCCACCGTCACGCTCAACCGGCCCGAGCGCAAGAACCCGCTCACCTTCGACTCGTATGCGGAACTGCGCGATCTGTTCGGCGCGCTGAAGTACGCGACCGACGTGCATGCGGTGGTGGTCACCGGCGCCGGCGGCAACTTCTGCTCCGGCGGCGACGTGCACGAGATCATCGGCCCGCTGGTGCGGCTGAAGGCGCCCGAGCTGCTGATGTTCACCCGCATGACCGGCGACCTGGTCAAGACGATGCGGGCCTGCCCGCAACCCATCGTGGCCGCCATCGACGGCGTGTGCGCCGGCGCCGGTGCCATCGTCGCCATGGCGTCCGACCTGCGCATCGGCACCGCGCGCAGCAAGACGGCCTTCCTGTTCAACCGCGTGGGCCTCGCCGGCTGCGACATGGGCGCCTGCGCGATGCTGCCGCGCATCATTGGCCAGGGCCGCGCCAGCGAGCTGCTGTTCACTGGCCGCAGCCTGGGCGGCGAGGAGGGCGAGCGCTGGGGTTTCTTCAACCGCCTGGCCGAGCCGGACGCGCTGCTGGGCGAGGCGCAGGCGCTCGCGCGCAGCCTGGTGGAAGGGCCCACCTTCGCTAACGGCATCACCAAGACCATGCTGCACCAGGAATGGGCCATGACCATCGATCAGGCCATCGAGGCCGAGGCCCAGGCGCAGGCGATCTGCATGCTCACGCAGGACTTCACCCGCGCCTACGAGGCTTTCGTGGCCAAGCGCAAGCCGGTCTTCGAGGGGAACTGAGATGCGAGACCTGGCGTGGCTGCAATGGCCCTTGTTCGAGCAGCGGCACGCCGCCCTCGCCAACGAGCTGGATGCGTGGGCGGCCGAGCACGTGGCGCACCTGCATGGCCCCGATGTCGATGCCGCCTGCCGTCAACTCGTGCGGCGCCTGGGAGATGCTGGCTGGCTGCGTCACGCGGTGGGCGGCGCGTGGGGCGCGCAGGCGGCCATCGACACGCGGGCGATCTGCCTGATCCGCGAGACGCTGGCGTATCACAACGGGCTGGCCGACTTCGCCTTCGCGATGCAGGGCCTTGGCTCCGGCGCGATCAGCCTGCAAGGCACACCCGAGCAGCAGCAGCGCTACCTGCCTCGCGTGGCGCGAGGTGAGGCCATCGCGGCGTTCGCGCTGTCCGAGCCCGAGGCCGGCTCCGACGTGGCCAACCTGCAGTGCGCGGCGCACGTCGAGGGTGACCAGGTGGTGATCGACGGCGAGAAGACCTGGATCTCCAACGGCGGCATCGCCGACTTCTACGTGGTCTTCTGCCGCACTGGCGAGGCCCCCGGTCCGCGCGGCATCTCGGCCTTCATCGTGGAGGCGGGCACGCCGGGCTTCGAGATCGCCGAGCGCATCGACGTGATCGCGCCGCATCCGCTGGCGCGGCTGCGCTTCAACGCCTGCCGCGTGCCGCTGTCGCAGCGCATCGGCGCCGCGGGCGAGGGCTTCAAGGTGGCGATGCGCACGCTGGACGTCTTTCGCACGTCGGTGGCGGGCGCGGCCCTTGGCTTCGCGCGGCGCGCACTGGACGAAGGCCTGCGGCGCGCGACCACGCGGCGCATGTTCAACCAGACGTTGGCGGACTTCCAGCTCACGCAGGCCAAGCTCGCGCAGATGGCACTGACCATCGACAGCGCCGCGCTGCTCGTGTACCGGGCCGCCTGGCAGCGAGACCAGGGCCGCGGCGTCACGAAGGAGGCTGCCATGGCCAAGCTCGCCGCGACCGAGGGCGCGCAGCAGGTCATCGATGCCGCCGTGCAGATGTTCGGCGGCCTGGGTGTGAAGAGCGGCCAGACGGTGGAGCAGCTGTACCGCGAGATCCGCTCGCTGCGCATCTACGAGGGCGCCTCGGAGGTGCAGCAACTGATCATCGCGCGCGAGATGCTGAAGGAGTTGAAGGCATGAGCGATACCAACGGCCACAAGGCCATCCTCCCCGCCGGCTGGCCGCGGCCCAAGGGCTATGCCAACGGCGTGCTCGCGCGCGGCAACGTGCTCAGCATCGCCGGCATGATCGGCTGGGACGGGCAGGGCGTGTTCCACACCGACGACTTCGCGGGCCAGGCCCGGCAGGCACTGGAGAACATCGTGGCCGTGCTGCGCGAGGCGGGCGGCGACCCCGCCCACATCGTGCGCATGACCTGGTACGTGACCGACAAGCGCGAGTACCTGGCGGCCAGCCGCGACATCGGCCGCGCCTTCCGCGAGGTGATCGGCAACTACGACATCGCCATGACGGCGGTGCAGGTGACCGCACTGATGGAAGACCGCGCCAAGGTGGAGATCGAGGCCACGGCCGTCCTGCCGGATTGAGTCAGCCTGGCCCTGGTGCGGCGGCGCGCACCGCCGTCACGAAGGCCTGCACGCCGACCTGGTCGTCGGCCTGCCGCCAGACGCAGAACACCTCCGACCGCGCCTCGGCCGGCGTCACCGGCAGGAACACCGCGCCCGGCAGGGCCGAGCCCTTGAGCGCCGCGGGCACCAGCGAGACGCCGACGCCCTGCGCCACCATCGAGACCACGCTGAGCCAATGGCGGGCCTCATGCTGCACGTCGGGGTAGAAGCCGGCTTCGCTGCAGATCGCGAGCACGCGCTCGTAGTAGTCGGGCGAGGCCGTGCGCGAGAACATGACGAAGGGCTCGCCCTCCAGCCGTCGCAGGGCCAGCCGTCGGCTGCGCGCCAGCGCGTGGCCTGAAGGCAGGCAGCACAGGAAGGGTTCGGTGGCGAAGCGCTCGCGTGCCAGCTCCGGCGGCACCCGCTGGGTGTGCACGAAGCCCACGTCCAGCTGGCCCTGGGTGAGTTCCACCACCTGGTCGTGCGAGCTCAGCTCGCGCAGCACCACCTGCAGACCGGGATGACGGGCCTGGAAGTCGCGCACCAGGCGCGGCAGGCCGCGGTACAGCATGGAGCTGACCAGGCCCACGCGCACCCGGCCCGTGTGGCCCTGCGCCACCTCGCGCGCATGGCTGGCGGCGTCGGTGGCCTGCTGCAGCAGGGCGCGTGCCGCGGGCACGAAGGCGCGGCCGGCGGGCGTGAGCCGCACCTCCTTGCTGTTGCGGTGGAACAGGCGCACGCCCACCGATTCCTCCAGCTGGCGGATGTTGAGCGACAGCGGCGGCTGCGAGATGGCCAGCCGGCGCGCGGCACGGCCGAAGTGGAGCTCCTCGGCCACGGCCAGGAAGTAGCGCAGGTGGCGGAATTCCATGGTGCTGAAAATTGTATGGTTGAAGACCGAAAGCCTATTGGACAAGTATCGACGGCCCGAACACAATCGCCGCATCGCCCCTCAAGGAGTTTTCATGGCTGCCAAGGCCGCTTTCAACTGGTCTGATCCCCTGCTGCTGGACGCCCAGCTCACCGATGACGAACGCGCCGTGCGCGAGGCCGCGCAGGCCTACTGCCAGGACAAGCTGCTGCCCCGCGTGCTGCACGCCTTCCGCAACGAGCAGACCGATCTGGCCATCTTCCGCGAGATGGGGGAACTGGGTTTGCTCGGCCCGACCATCCCCGAGGCCTATGGCGGCGCCGGCCTCAACTACGTGAGCTACGGCCTGATCGCGCGCGAGGTGGAGCGTGTGGATTCCGGCTATCGCTCCATGATGAGCGTTCAGTCGTCGCTGGTGATGGTGCCGATCAACGAGTTCGGCAACGAGGCCACCAAGCGCAAATACCTGCCCAAGCTGGCCACCGGCGAATGGATCGGCTGCTTCGGCCTGACCGAGCCGAACCACGGCTCCGACCCGGGCAGCATGGTCACGCGCGCCCGCAAGGTGGATGGCGGCTACTCGCTCACCGGGGCCAAGATGTGGATCACCAACAGCCCGGTGGCCGACGTGTTCGTGGTCTGGGCCAAGGACGATGAAGGCGCGATCCGCGGGTTCGTGCTCGAGAAGGGCTGGAAGGGACTCTCTGCCCCCAAGATCACCGGCAAGGTCGGCCTGCGCGCCTCCATCACGGGAGAGATCGTGATGGAAGACGTGTTCTGCCCGGAAGAGAACGCCTTCCCCGAGGTGCGTGGCCTTAAGGGCCCGTTCACGTGCCTGAACAGCGCCCGCTATGGCATTGCCTGGGGCGCGCTCGGCGCGGCCGAGGACTGCTGGCACCGCGCCCGCCAGTATGTGCTCGACCGCAAGCAGTTCGGCAAGCCGCTGGCGGCCAACCAGCTGATCCAGAAGAAGCTGGCCGACATGCAGACCGAGATCACACTGGGCCTGCAGGGTTGCCTGCGCCTGGGCCGCATGAAGGACGAAGGTACCGCAGCGGTGGAGATCACCAGCATCATGAAGCGCAACTCCTGCGGCAAGGCGCTCGACATCGCCCGCACCGCGCGCGACATGATGGGCGGCAACGGCATCAGCGACGAATACGGCGTGGCCCGGCATCTGGTGAACCTGGAGGTGGTGAACACCTACGAGGGCACGCATGACATCCACGCGCTGATCCTGGGCCGCGCCCAGACGGGTATCGCGGCGTTCTGACCGCGGACGCCATGGAAGAGCCCGAGGTCTGGCGCGAGCTGCAGGCCGCCACCTGGGACCGCGCCCATGGCTGGCGCTCGCCCGTGATGGCCACCCTCGGCGATGACGGCGCGCCCGATGCGCGCACGCTGGTCCTGCGCTCGGCGGATTTCGCCACCCGCTGGCTCGTGTTCTTCACCGACGCGCGCAGCCCCAAGGTGGCGCAGCTGCAGCGCGACCCGCGGGCGACGCTCGTCTTCTGGTGCCCGCGCCTGCGCTGGCAGCTGCGCGTGCAGGCCGAGGTGAATGTGGACACGATGAGCGACAAGGTGCAGGAGGCCTGGTCGCGCATCCGCACCACCGGGGCGGCGCGCGAATACCTCTCGCCGCTGCCGCCCGGCGCGGCCCTGCCCGATGGGGGCACGGGGGAGGGGGTGGCCGAAGCGCCGCACTTCAGCATCCTGCGGGCGGGCGTGATCGGCATGGATTTGCTGCTGCTCGCCCGGCACGGGGCGCACCAGCGGTTCCGGTACGCGCATGGGCGCGTGCAGCAGGTGCAGCCCTGAAAAGGAGGCGGGCCGTGGCAGCGACTGACCCGGGCACCCGCCTCTCGCCGGCCAGGCAGTACCTGGCCCTGTCCCAGCGGTCCGACCTGCTGGACCGCTACCGACGGCAGATCTTCTACTTTCTAGCGGCCGTGGGCGCCATCTTCATGGTGCCCACGGCCAACCACTTCGTGCAGGGCCGCTGGCCCCAGGGCCTGGCCACGCTCACGCTCAACGTCACGCTGCTGGTCAACGCGTGGTGCTACTACCGCAAGCGTCCGCCGGTGATTCCGGCCTGGATGATCCTGGGGCCGGTGCTCATCGCGCTGGTGATGGCGATCCGGGTGCAGGGCTTCCAGGGCGTGCTGTGGGCCTACCCGGCGATCCTGCTGTTCCACTTCCTGGCTTCACGCCTGGTGGCGAACCTGTTCAACCTGGGCATCGTGGCGACGGTGATGCCGGTGACCTGGGCGGCGCTCGGGCCGGAACTGGGGGTGCGCGTGGGGGTGACGCTGGTGCTGGTGATCCTGTTCACCAACATCTTCTCCTACATCGCGGAGACGCAGCAGCGCAAGGAGGCGGACCAGGCCCGCCAGCTGCAGGCGCAGAACGAGGCGCTGCGCGAGGCGATCCGCATGCGCGAGGAACTGGAGCGCATCGCGCGGCACGACCTGAAGACGCCGCTGGCCAGCATCGCCTCGGTGCCGCGGCTGCTGCGTGAAGGGCGCTCGCTGGACGCGCGGGAGTCGGAGTTGCTGGGCATGGTGGAGGGGGCGGCCCTGCGCGTGCTCTCGATGCTGAACTTGTCGCTGGACCTGTACCGCATGGAAGAAGGCCGCTACCGCCTGCGCGCGCAGGCGGTGGATCTGGCGGAAGAGGCGCGCACCGTCACGCGGGAGCTGCAGGCGCATGCCGACTCCAAGTGTGTGGCGCTCACGCTGGACCTGCCGCCGCGCCTGCCGCCGGCCCAGGGCGAGGAGCTGCTGTGCTACTCCATCCTCGCCAACCTGGTGCGCAACGCCATCGAGGCCTCGCCCGAGGGCAGCGAAGTGCAGATCCGGCTGCGGCAGGCGCCAGACGGCGCCCTGGTGCTGGGCATCCACAACCCGGGGGCGGTGCCGGCGGCAATCCGCGAACGCTTCTTCGAGAAGTACGCCACCCATGGCAAGACAGGCGGCACTGGCCTGGGCACCTACTCGGCGCGACTCATGGCGCGTGTGCAGCATGGCGACCTGCACATGGAAACCTCGGAAGAGGAGGGCACCACGCTCACCCTGCGCCTGCCCGCGCGGCCGGATGCACCGGACAGCGGGCCCGAGACGCTGCCTCAGCCGCTGGACGCGTCCCCGGGCGGCATGGCCCTGCTGCCCGAACTGTCGGTATTGCTGGTGGACGACGACGAGTACAACGTGATGGTGCTGCGCAACCAGCTGCCCAGCCCGCCGCTGGATGTGCGCTCGGCCGTCAACGGCCGCGCCGCGCTGGACGCGATCGCGCTACGGCGTCCGGACGTGGTGTTCATGGATCTGGAGATGCCGGTCATGGGCGGCTTCGAGGCGCTGGCGCGCCTGCGCGCGCTGCAGGCGCAGCGCGGCGACCCGCCCAGTCGGGTGGTGGCCTTCTCGGCCCATGACGACGCGGACACGCGGGCGCGCTGCCGCGACGCGGGCTTTGATGCCTACCTCACCAAGCCCGCCTCGCGTGAGGAACTGGTGGCGGTCTTGCGCGGGGTCGTGCCGGTGGCGCGGCCACACGCGGTCGACGCGAAGGGCGCGGACGCTTCGCAGGTGGCGGTCATGGATGCCCCACCGGCCGACACTGCGCTGCTGGCGCTCTGGCCCGGCTTCCTGGCGTCGCGTCGCGAGATGGTGGCGCAGATGCGCATGCGGCTGGACGCAGGGGAGGTGGCTGCCGCGCGGGACCTGGCGCACAAGCTCGCCGGCGGCCTGGCGATGTATGGGCTGAAGGGTGCGTCTGCCGAGGCCCGCGCCATCGAGCAGGACCTCATGGACCCGTCGCCCGACGCCGCCCGGGCGATGCAGGGCGTGGATGCGTTGCAGGCGCGCCTCGCGCGGCTCGCGCCCGGCAGCGCGGGTGGGCGCGTCTGACCGCTGGGGTTTCGCTGCGCTCCACCGCCACCCGCCCGCGGCCAGCGCGGGGGCCGGGCCGGGGTGGCTGGCGGTGGAGCGCCGCGAAACCCCAGCGATCCCGCCGAGCCCGCGTCACACCACCTGGCGACAGCCCCCGCTCAGGCCGCCGCTTCCAGCCCGTTCGCGAAATGCTCGCGCATGCGGGCCACGGCTGCATCGGCATCCCGCCGCGCCAGCGCCTCCATCACCGCCGCATGCTCGGCCAGCGACTCCTCGATGCGGCCGGTCTTGAGCAGCGAGTTGTGCCGGTTGAGCTTCATGACCTTGCGCAGGTCCGCCACCATCTGGTTGCGCCAGCGGTTGCCCGCGATGTCCAGCAGCCGCATGTGAAACCGCTCGTTGATCGCGAAGAAGCGGTCGCGATCCGTCACTGCCGCGGCCAGCTCGGCGTGCAAGGCCTGCAGCTCGCGCAGCTCCGCCGGCGTGGCGCGGGCCGCCACCACGCCCGCCGCGTCGCTCTCCAGCAGGGAGAGCAGGTGGTAGACCTCTTCGAGGTCCGTGTCGGAGACTTCGGTCACGTAGGCGCCGCGCCGCACCTTCATCGTCACCAGGCCCTCGGCGGCCAGCACCTTCAGCGCCTCGCGCAACGGGGTGCGGCTGATGCCGTACTCCTGCGACAGCTTGACCTCGTCGATCCAGCTGCCGGGCTCCAATTCGCGGCGGAAGATGCGCTGGCGCAGCAGCTCCGCCACCTCTTCATAGAGGGCGCGGGGGGCGAGTGAGACAGCCGACATGGCGCGGATTGTAAGCTGCCAGAAATTCTTTATCAATAATTATGAATGATGTAAACTCGCGCCGCTGCCAAGACATCGCCTGGAAAACCCCATGAGCACGCCCGAACCTGAATTCAAGCCGGCCACCCTGCAAGACTGGGCCAAGGCCGCCGCCAAGTCCGCCCCCGGTGGCGACGTTGCCGCCCTGAACTGGGTCACGCCGGATGGCATCACGGTCAAGCCGCTCTACACGGGCGCTGACCTGCAGGGCCTGAAGCACGCCGACACCTTGCCCGGCTTCGAGCCCTTCCTGCGCGGCCCGCAGGCCACGATGTACGCGGCGCGGCCGTGGACGATCCGCCAGTACGCCGGCTTCTCCACCGCCGAGGAGTCCAACGCCTTCTACCGCAAGGGCCTGGCCGCCGGCGGGCAGGGCGTGTCGGTCGCGTTCGACCTCGCCACGCACCGGGGCTACGACAGCGACCACCCGCGCGTGGTGGGTGACGTGGGCAAGGCCGGCGTCGCCATCGATAGCGTGGAGGACATGAAGATCCTCTTCGACGGCATCCCGCTGGACAAGGTGTCGGTCTCGATGACGATGAACGGCGCCGTGCTGCCGGTGCTGGCCGGCTATGTGGTGGCGGCGGAAGAGCAGGGCGTGAGCCAGGACAAGCTGTCGGGGACCATCCAGAACGACATCCTCAAGGAGTTCATGGTCCGCAACACGTACATCTATCCGCCGGAGCCGTCGATGCGCATCATCGGCGACATCATCGCGTACACGAGCCGGCACATGCCGAAGTTCAACTCGATCTCCATCTCCGGCTACCACATGCAGGAGGCGGGCGCGAACCAGGCGCTGGAGCTGGCCTTCACGCTGGCCGATGGCAAGGAGTATGTGAAGACCGCCATCGCCAAGGGCCTGGACGTGGGTGACTTCGCCGGGCGCCTCAGCTTCTTCTGGGCCATCGGCATGAACTTCTACCTGGAAGTCGCCAAGATGCGCGCGGCGCGCCTGCTGTGGTGCCGCATCATGAAGGGCTTCGGCGCGAAGAACCCCAAGAGCCTGATGCTGCGCACCCACTGCCAGACTTCGGGCTGGTCGCTCACCGAGCAGGACCCCTACAACAACATCGTGCGCACCACCATCGAGGCCATGGCCGCGGTGTTCGGCGGCACGCAGTCGCTGCACACGAACAGCTTTGATGAGGCGATCGCGCTGCCCACGGAGTTCAGCTCGCGCATCGCCCGCAACACGCAGCTGATCATCCAGGAAGAGACGCACATCACCAACGTCATCGACCCCTGGGCCGGCAGCTACATGATGGAGAAGCTGACGCAGGACATGGCGGATGCCGCCTGGGCGATCATCGAGGAAGTCGAGGCCATGGGCGGCATGACGCGCGCCGTGGATTCGGGCTGGGCCAAGCTGAAGATCGAGGCCGCCGCGGCCGAGAAGCAGGCCCGCATCGACTCCGGCCGCGACGTGATCGTCGGCGTCAACAAGTACAAGCTGGCGAAGGAAGACCCGATCGAGATCCTGGAGGTGGACAACGTGCGCGTGCGCGCCGGGCAGATCGCGCGACTGGAGCAGATCCGCGCCACGCGCGACTCGGCCCGTGTGCAGGCGGCACTGGCCGCGCTGACGGCCGCCGCGCAATCGGGCGAGGGCAACCTGCTGGATCTGAGCATCCAGGCCATCCGCCTGCGCGCCACGGTGGGTGAAGTCAGTGATGCGCTCGAGAAGGTGTTCGGCCGCCACCGCGCCGACACGCAGAAGGTGACCGGCGTATACGCGGCCGCGTATGACTCCGCCGAGGGCTGGGACAAGCTGCAGAAGGAGATCGAGGCCTTCGCGCAGGCGCAGGGCCGCCGCCCGCGCGTGATGATCGCCAAGCTGGGCCAGGACGGCCATGACCGCGGCGCCAAGGTGGTGGCCACCGCTTATGCCGATCTGGGTTTCGACGTCGACATGGGCCCGTTGTTCCAGACGCCGGAGGAGTGCGCCCGCCAGGCCATCGAGAACGACGTGCATGCCGTCGGCGTCAGCACGCTCGCGGCCGGCCACAAGACGCTGGTGCCCGCCATCCTGGCGGAACTGAAGAAGCAGGGCGCCGACGACATCATCGTCTTCGTCGGCGGCGTGATCCCGCAGCAGGACTATGAGTTCCTGTACGAGGCGGGCGTGAAGGGCATCTACGGCCCCGGCACGCCGATCCCGGCCAGCGCGAAGGATGTGCTGGAGCAGATTCGCAAGGCGGTGGCCGCGTAGTGCTACCTTTGCGTGTCGGGTGATCTGGTTCGGAGCGTCTCATGACCCTGCTCGTTGACATGAATCCGCTGTTGGCGCACGAGGTGGAACGCGCGGCCAGGCGGGCGGGCATCTCGCCATCACAGTTCATCGTCAAGGCTGTTGAAGATGCGCTCCGCGCACGCGGGTCGTATGCGCAGATGCTCGCCATACAGGCCGAGGAAGAGGCGCGGTTCCAGGACTCGGCACGTCAGCTCCCCGAAGATCGTCCAGCAGGGATCCCCGGACCGGGTATGGAACAGCCGTATGAGACAGAAGCATCTCGCAAGAGCCTCCTTGAGCGCCTGCGCAGGAAGCATGGCGTCCATGGCGCTTGATCGGCTCACGGCGATTGTCGGCGCGCATCCCTGGAGGACTGCCGCTTGACCCCCGCCCTTCTCGCCGCCAAGCTCGCCCTCGGCCCCGTGCTGTTGCCGCAGGGCTTGTGGGTGCGCCGCACCGCCTTGCGCCTGCCCGAGGCAGAGGGTGCGCGGGAAGCCGTGCTGGGGGCGGGCCGGCCGTCGATGCGGGTGCTGGTGGTGGGCGATTCCTCCGCGGCCGGTGTGGGCGTGGCGGATCAGGCGCAGGCGCTGGCCTTGCCGATGGCGAAGCGCCTGCATGAAGGTCTGCAGCAGACCGTGGGCTGGCAGTTGGTGGCGCGCACTGGCGTGAACGCCGCGGAGGCCGCCGAGATGGTGCGACAGGCCCCGCTGAAGCCGGCGGATGTGCTGGTGGGCGTGCTCGGCGTGAACGACGTCACCGGCCAGCGCAGCGTGGCGCAGTTCATCGGCGCCATCGAGCAGCTGTGGAAGGACGTGCAGTTCCGCACCGGCGCGCGCTGGGCCGTGTTCTGCGGGCTGCCGCCGATGCATCGCTTCACCGCCTTGCCGCATCCGCTGCGCTGGTACCTCGGCCGCTATGCCGACGGGCTGGACCACGCGCTGCAGGCCTGGCTGCACGCGCATGCGCTGGGCCACCTGCCGCTGCGCTGGTCCATGGACAGCGGCATGCTGGCGCGGGATGGCTTCCACCCCGGTCCGAAGGCCTATCCGGAGTGGGCGGACCGGCTGGCGCAGCTGCTGCTGGCGCAGCGGGCGCGATGGGTGGCCGCATGAATTCGCGTGATCTCCGCGTGGATGCATCGCCTGCGACCGCGCCGCCCGCAGCCCTGGCCCCCGCCATCCTGGGCCCCGAAGGCCCCGCCCAGCGCCGGGCGATGGCCAAGGCCATCACGCTGCTCGAATCCACCCGGCCCGACCACCGCGCGCAGGCTGACGCGCTGCTCACCGAGCTGCTGCCGCACACGGGCCGCTCCTTCCGCCTGGGCATCAGTGGTGTGCCCGGCGTGGGCAAGAGCACCTTCATCGAGGCGCTGGGTCTCTACCTCATCGAGCGCGGCCATCGCGTCGCGGTGCTCGCCATCGACCCCTCCTCCACCGTCTCCGGCGGCTCCATCCTGGGCGACAAGACGCGCATGGAGCATCTGTCGGTTCATCCGCGCGCCTACATCCGGCCCAGCCCGTCCAGCGGCACGCTGGGCGGCGTGGCGGCCAAGACGCGGGAGGCGATGCTGGTGTGCGAGGCCGCGGGCCACGACATCGTGATCGTCGAGACGGTGGGCGTGGGCCAGAGCGAGACAGCGGTGGCCGGCATGACCGATCTCTTCGTGCTGCTTCAGCTGCCCAACGCGGGCGACGACCTGCAGGCCATCAAGAAGGGCGTGATGGAGCTGGCCGACCTGGTGGTGATCAACAAGGCCGACATCGACCCCGACGCCGCCACCCGCGCCCGCGCGCAGATCACCGGCGCGCTGCGCATCCTGGGCCAGCACGGCCGCATGGAGCACGCGCATCACGACAAGACGCTGTGGCACCCCGAGGTGCTGCAGCAGAGCGCCCTGCGCGCCAGCGGGCTCGACGCCTTCTGGGACGCGGTGTCGCGCTTCCGCGACCTGCGCACGCGCGGCGGCCAGCTCGAGGCGCGGCGCCGCCACCAGGCCCTGGCCTGGATGTGGGAGCGCATCGAGAGCGGCCTGAAGCAGGCCTTCCGCGACAAGCCCGCGGTGCAGGCGCTGCTGCCCGGGCTGACGAGCGACGTGGAGCAGGGGCGCATCGCCGCCTCCACCGCGGCGCGACGTCTCTTGCATGCCATGGACTCGGCGCTGCCCGAGTGAGACCGAACAAGGAGAAACCTGATGCACGACATCCTGGAACAACTGGAACGCAAGCGGGCCGCGGCGCGGCTGGGCGGTGGCGAGAAGCGCATCGACGCGCAGCACAAGAAGGGCAAGCTCACCGCGCGGGAGCGCATCGAGCTGCTGCTGGACGAGGGTACCTTCGAGGAATGGGACATGTTCGTGGAGCACCGCTGCACGGACTTCGGCATGGAGGCGAACAAGATCCCCGGTGACGGCGTGGTCACGGGCTACGGCATGATCAACGGCCGGCTGGTGTTCGTCTTCAGCCAGGACTTCACCGTCTTCGGAGGCGCTCTCTCCGAAGCCCATGCCGAGAAGATCTGCAAGGTGATGGACCAGGCGATGAAGGTCGGCGCCCCGGTGATCGGCCTCAATGATTCCGGCGGCGCGCGCATCCAGGAGGGCGTGGCCTCGCTCGGCGGCTACGCCGACGTGTTCCAGCGCAACGTGATGGCCTCGGGCGTGGTGCCGCAGATCAGCATGATCATGGGCCCCTGCGCCGGTGGCGCGGTGTACTCGCCGGCCATGACC
>NZ_JAYRZR010000071.1:0-22351 GCF_041916345.1 Ramlibacter sp. | reverse complement strand
AACGCCTTGCTGCCCGAGACCGGCAAGGCGATCCGCCTGGGCATCTCCGGCGTGCCGGGAGTCGGCAAGTCCACCTTCATCGAGGCGCTCGGCCTGCACCTGATCGCGCAGGGGCATCGCGTCGCGGTGCTCGCCATCGACCCGTCATCGTCGGTGTCGGGCGGCTCCATCCTCGGCGACAAGACGCGCATGGAGCAGCTCTCGGTGCACGAGGCCGCCTACATCCGTCCCAGCCCGGCGGCCGGCACGCTGGGCGGCGTGGCCGAGAAGACGCGCGAGGCCCTGCTGCTGTGCGAGGCGGCCGGCTACGACGTGGTGATCGTCGAGACCGTGGGCGTGGGCCAGAGCGAAACGGCGGTGGCCAGCATGACCGACATGTTCGTGCTGCTGCAGCTGCCCAATGCCGGCGACGACCTGCAGGCGATCAAGAAGGGCGTGATGGAGCTGGCCGACCTCGTCGTCATCAACAAGGCCGACATCGACCCTCACGCCGCCACGCGCGCCCAGGCGCAGATCACCTCGGCGCTGCGCGTCTTCAACTTCCACGGCAACCCGGCGCACGCCGGCGACCGCTGGCAGCCGCAGGTGATGCAGATCAGCGCGCTGAAGGCGCAAGGCATCGCCGACTTCTGGGCCGCCGTGAAGGACTTCGAGGCCAGGCGCCGCGCGCGTGGCGACTTCGAGGCGCGGCGCCGCCACCAGGCCATGGCCTGGATGTGGGACATGGTGCACGCCGGCCTGCGCCACGCCTTCGACCGGCATCCCGCGGTGCGCGCCGCTTTGCCGCAAACACTCGCCGACGTGGACGAGGCGCGCATCGCGCCCTCGGCCGCGGCGCGTTCGTTACTGACTCTTTTCCAGAACCCGATTCCCTGAGGAGGCACCCGCCATGCACGACATCATTCAGCAGCTCGAAGCCAAGCGCGCCAAGGCGCGCCTGGGCGGCGGCGAGAAACGCATCGCCGCGCAGCACGGCAAGGGCAAGCTCACCGCGCGCGAGCGCCTCGAGCTGCTGCTCGACGAAGGCACCTTCGAGGAATGGGACATGTTCGTCGAACACCGCTGTGCCGACTTCGGCATGGCCGACAACAAGATCCCGGGTGACGGCGTGGTCACCGGCTACGGCATGATCAACGGCCGCCTGGTGTTCGTCTTCAGCCAGGACTTCACCGTCTTCGGCGGCGCGCTCTCCGAGGCGCATGCCGAGAAGATCTGCAAGGTGATGGACCAGGCGATGAAGGTCGGCGCGCCGGTGATCGGCCTGAACGACTCGGGCGGCGCGCGCATCCAGGAAGGCGTTGCCTCGCTCGGCGGCTATGCCGAGGTGTTCCAGCGCAACGTGATGGCCTCGGGCGTGGTGCCGCAGATCAGCATGATCATGGGCCCCTGCGCCGGTGGCGCGGTGTACTCGCCGGCCATGACCGACTTCATCTTCATGGTGAAGGACAGCAGCTACATGTTCGTCACCGGTCCCGAAGTGGTGAAGACGGTGACGCACGAGGAAGTGACGGCCGAGGAGCTGGGCGGTGCCACCACCCACACCACCAAGAGCGGCGTGGCCGACCTGTCGTTCGAGAACGACGTGGAGGCGCTCATCATGCTGCGCCGCCTGTACAACTACCTGCCGCTGAACAACCGCGAGAAGCCGCCGATCCGCCCCAGCAACGACCCGGCCGATCGCATGGACGCCAGCCTCGACACGCTGGTGCCGGACAACCCCAACAAGCCCTACGACATGAAGGAGCTGATCACCAAGACGGTGGACGACGGCGACTTCTTCGAGCTGCAGCCCGACTACGCGAAGAACATCATCGTGGGTTTTGCGCGCATGGAAGGCCAGACGGTGGGCATCGTGGCGAACCAGCCGCTCGTGCTGGCGGGCTGCCTGGACATCAAGAGCAGCATCAAGGCCGCGCGCTTCGTGCGGTTCTGCGATGCGTTCAACATCCCGGTGGTGACCTTTGTCGACGTGCCCGGCTTCATGCCCGGCACCAGCCAGGAGTACGGCGGCATCATCAAGCACGGTGCCAAGCTGCTCTACGCCTATGCCGAGTGCACGGTGCCCAAGATCACCGTGATCACGCGCAAGGCCTATGGCGGTGCCTACGACGTGATGAGCTCCAAGCACCTGCGTGGCGACGTCAACTTCGCCTGGCCGAATGCCGAGATCGCGGTGATGGGCGCCAAGGGCGCGGTGGAGATCATCTTCCGCGAGGACAAGGGCGATCCGGCCAAGCTGGCCGCCAAGGAGGCCGAGTACAAGGCCCGGTTCGCCAACCCGTTCGTGGCCGGTGCCCGCGGCTTCATCGACGACGTGATCCTGCCGCACGAGACGCGCAAGCGCATCTGCCGCTCGCTCGTGATGCTGCGCGACAAGAAGCTCGAGAACCCGTGGCGCAAGCACGGCAACATTCCGCTGTGAGCGCGGCGAAGGAGACGAACATGTTCACCAAGATCCTGATTGCCAACCGCGGCGAGATCGCCTGCCGCGTCATCGTCACCGCCCGCAAGATGGGCATCCAGACCGTGGCCGTGTACTCCGAGGCGGACCGCGACGCGCGCCACGTGGCGCTAGCCGACGAAGCGGTCTACCTGGGCCCGGCGCCCAGCCGCGAGAGCTACCTCGTGGCCGACAAGATCATCGCCGCCTGCAAGCAGACCGGCGCGCAGGCCGTGCACCCGGGCTATGGCTTCCTGTCGGAGAACGAGGACTTCGCCCGTCGGGTCGAGGAAGAGGGCATCACCTTCATCGGACCCAAGCACTACTCCATCGCGGCGATGGGCGACAAGATCGCCTCCAAGAAGCTCGCGAACGAGGCGAAAGTCAGCACCATCCCGGGCTGGAACGACGCCATCGAGTCCGCCGAGCGCGCGGTGGAGATCGCACGCGACATCGGCTACCCGGTGATGATCAAGGCCTCGGCCGGCGGCGGCGGCAAGGGCCTGCGCGTGGCGTTCAACGACAAGGAGGCGCTCGAAGGCTTCACCTCCTGCCGCAACGAGGCCCGCAACAGCTTCGGCGACGACCGCATCTTCATCGAGAAGTTCGTGCAGGAGCCGCGCCACATCGAGATCCAGGTGCTGGGCGACAGCCACGGCAATGTGGTCTACCTGAACGAGCGCGAGTGCTCCATCCAGCGGCGCCACCAGAAGGTGATCGAGGAGGCACCGTCGCCCTTCATCAGCGAGGCCACGCGCAAGGCCATGGGCGAGCAGGCCGTGGCCCTGGCCAAGGCGGTGAAGTACCAGAGCGCGGGCACGGTGGAGTTCGTGGTCGGCAAGGACCAGGACTTCTATTTCCTGGAGATGAACACCCGCCTGCAGGTGGAGCACCCGGTCACCGAGTGCATCACCGGCCTGGACCTGGTGGAGCTGATGATCCGCGTGGCCGCCGGCGAGAAGCTGCCGATCACCCAGGCCGATGTCAAGCGCAACGGCTGGGCCATCGAGTGCCGCATCAACGCGGAGGACCCGTTCCGCAACTTCCTGCCCTCCACCGGCCGGCTGGTGCGCTTCCAGCCGCCCAAGACCAGCATGTGGGCTTCGGATACGGAGCACCTGCAAGGTGTGCGGGTGGACACCGGCGTGGGCGAGGGCGGCGAGATCCCGATGTACTACGACTCGATGATCGCCAAGCTCATCGTGCACGGGACCGATCGCAACGACGCCATCGCCAAGATGCGCGAGGCGCTCAACGGCTTCGTGATCCGCGGCGTCTCCAGCAACATCCCGTTCCAGGCGGCGCTGCTGGCGCACCCGAAGTTCGTGGCCGGCGACTTCAACACCGGCTTCATCGCCGAGCACTATGCCGGCGGCTTCCGCGCCGAGGACGTGCCGCATGACGACCCGGATTTCCTGGTCGCCCTGGCGGCGTTTGCCAATCGCCGCGCGCTGCAGCGCTCGGCCGGCATCAGCGGCCAGATGCGCGGGCACGAGTTCAAGGTGGGCGAAGACTTCGTGGTGGTCAAGCTCGACGCCAGCGGCGCGCACCAGCGGCAGGCGGCCCAGGTGTCCGACTACCAGGCCGTGTCCGGCTCCAGCGTGGTGGAGACGAATGGCAAGCGCTACGCCTTCTGCAGCAACTGGCACCTCGGCGCCGCACGCATCCGTGGCACCGTGGACGGCAAGGCGTTCACGGCCCAGATCGAGCGGGGTGTGGCCAAGAATCCGCTGGCGCTGCGCGTCATCCACAACGGCACGCGGCTGGATGCGCTCGTCCTCACGCCGCGCTCGGCGGAACTGCACGCGCTGATGCCCTTCAAGGCGCCGCCCGACATGAGCCGCTTCCTGCTGTCGCCCATGCCCGGCCTGCTGGTGGATGTGGCGGTCACGCCCGGCCAGAAGGTGCAGGCCGGCGAGCGGCTGGCGGTGATCGAGGCGATGAAGATGGAGAACGTGCTGTTTGCCGCCGCCGATGGCGTGGTGGGCAAGGTGCTGGCCGCCAAGGGCGAATCGCTCGCGGTAGACCAGCCGATCATCGAGTTCGCCTGAGGGCCGCGCGGTGGATCGCCGTCATTTCGTTCGCAGCGGGCTGCTCGCCGGCTCGGCCCTGGGCAGCGCCGCGCTCGTGGGCTGCGGCATGGTCCCCTTGCGGCCCGCGCAGGCCACGCCCGGCCCGGGTGCATCGGCCGCGACCGATGGCACGCTGCGCAAGATCGCCCTCGGCTCCTGCACGGATGAGTCCAAGCCGCAGCCGATCTGGAACGCCGTGCTGGCCGACCGGCCGGACCTGGTGATCTTCGGTGGCGACAACGTCTATTCGAGCGCCCAGCCCTGGAGCCTGGCCGCGCTGGAGCAGGCCTACGAGGCGCAGGCGGCGGTGCAGCCGTTCGCCCGCCTGCGCCAGGCGGTGAGGCACCTGGCGATCTGGGACGACCACGACTACGGCCTGAACGACGGCGGCGTCGAGTTCCCGCACAAGCAGGCCTCGAAGGAGGCCTTCCTGCGCTTCTGGAAGGTGCCGCAGACCGATCCGCGCCAGGGCCGCGAAGGCATCTACCACGCGGAGACCTACGGCCCGCCCGGCCGCCGGGTGCAGGTGATCCTGCTGGACACGCGCTGGTTCAAGTCCGCCTGGCGCCCCACCGATCAGCGCAACGCGCCCGGTAAGGAGCGCTACCTGCCCGACTTCACCACCGGCAAGACGATCCTGGGCGAGGCGCAGTGGCAATGGCTGGCCGCGCAACTGCGGCAGCCGGCCGACGTGCGCCTGATCGTCTCGGGCATCCAGGTCATCGCCGACGGCCATGGCTGGGAGCGGTGGGGCCTGTTCCCGCTGGAGCTGCATCGCCTGTACCGGCTCATCACGGTGAGCAACGCGAACGGCGTGGTGTTCCTCTCCGGGGACCGTCACATCGGCGCCTTCTACCGGGAGACGCGTGCCGCGCCCTATCCGCTGTACGAGCTCACCTCCAGCGGCATCACCCATCCGTGGCGCGACGCGAAGGAAGCCGGCCCCAACCGCCTGGGCGAGCTGTTCACCGAGTTGCACTACGGCACGGTGGAGATCGACTGGGAGGCGCGCCGCCTGCACCTGCACCTGAAGGACCTGGCCGGCGTCGCCCGCCGCAGCCAGACTGTCGACCTGAACCAACTGAGAGTGAACGCATGACCGCCACGACCCGCCCCTTCCGCGTGCTGGGCATCCAGCAGATCGCCATCGGCGGCCCCGACAAGCAGCGCCTGCGCAAGCTGTGGGTGGACCTGTTCGGGCTGAAGGTGACCGGCACCTTCCGCAGCGAGCGGGAGAACGTGGACGAGGACATCTGCGCCATCGGCACCGGCCCCTTCAAGGTGGAGGTGGACCTGATGCAGCCGCTGGACCCCGAGAAGAAGCCCGCCGTGCACACCACGCCGCTGAACCACTTCGGTCTGTGGATCGACGACCTGCCCAAGGCGGTGGAGTGGCTCACCGCCCAGGGCCTGCGCTTCGCCCCGGGCGGCATCCGCAAGGGCGCGGCCGGCTTCGACATCTGTTTCGTCCATCCCAAGGGCAGCGAGGAGCTGCCCTATGGCGGCGAAGGCGTGCTGATCGAACTGGTGCAGGCCCCGCCGGAGGTGGTGCGGGCGTTCGACGCCCTCGCTGCCGGCTGACGCCGATCAAACACCACGCGGGCCGCAGTCGCTGTAATCTCCTGGGGAAGATCCCCGTGAAGGAGAAGCGAGCATGTTCGAGTCCGCCGAGATCGGTCACAAGCTGGGCAAAGAGGAGTACCGCAAGCGCGAGCCCGAACTGCGCTCGGCCCTGCTGGATGCCCAGTACGAGCTGCTGGAGAAGGGCAAGGGCCCGGTCATCATCCTGGTGAACGGGGTCGACGGCGCCGGCAAGGGCGAGACGGTCAACCTGTTCAACGAGTGGATGGACCCGCGTCACATCCGCACCGAGGCCTTCGGCCCGCTGAACGACGAGGAGCGCCGCCGCCCGGAGATGTGGCGCTTCTGGCAGGCCTTGCCGGCCAAGGGCCGCATCGGCATCCTCTTCGGCTCCTGGTACACCGATCCCATCCTGGCCCACGTGATGGGCAACGAGAAGAAGGCGCGCTTCGCCGCCCGCCTGGAGCGCATCCGCCAGTTCGAACGCATGCTGGTGGCCGAGGGCGCGGTGCTGGTCAAGATGTGGTTCCACCTCTCGAAGGAAGCCTCGCGCAAGCGCATGAAGGAGCTGCGGGCCGACCCCAAGACCGCCTGGCGCGTGCCGAAGGAGGAGCTCAAGCGCGCCGACCACTATGACGAGTTCGTGCAGGTCTGCGAGGAAGCCCTTCGCAAGACCAGCACCGGCATCGCCCCCTGGCTGGTGGTGGAGGCGAGCGATCCCGAATACCGGGCGCTGACCGCGGGCAACTACCTGCTGGAGGCCCTGAAGACGGCGGTGGACGAGAAGGCGCGACCCTCGGTCAACGCGGTGCCGCTGCCGCCGGTGGCCATCGACGGGCGCACGCTGCTCGGCTCCTACGACTACAAGCGGGCGCTGACCAAGAAGAAGTACGAGAGCGAGCTGGAGACGCTGCAGGCGCGCCTGGCCCTGCTGTGCCGCAGCCCGCAGATGGCCGAGCGCACGCTGATCGTGGCCTTCGAGGGCATGGACGCCGCCGGCAAGGGCAGCACCATCCGCCGCATCACCCACGCGCTGGACGCACGCCACTACCGCATCATCCCGGTGGCCGCGCCGAGCGACGAGGAGCGCGCCCATCCCTACCTGTGGCGCTTCTGGCGCCACATTCCACCGCATGGCCGCACGGTCATCTTCGACCGCACCTGGTACGGCCGCGTGCTGGTGGAGCGGGTGGAGAAGTTCTGCGCCGAGGAAGACTGGATGCGCGCCTATGACGAGATCAACGGCTTCGAGGAGCAGCTCTCGCAGTCGGGCGCCATCCTGGTGAAGTTCTGGCTGTCCATCACGCCGCAGGAGCAGTTGCGCCGCTTCGAGGAGCGCAAGAACACGCCGCACAAGAACTTCAAGATCACCGAGGAAGACTGGCGCAACCGCAAGAAGTGGCCTTTGTACGAGCGCGCCGTGGGTGACATGATCGATCGCACCTCCACCGAGATCGCGCCCTGGCATGTGGTGGCGAGCGATGACAAGCTGTTCTCGCGCATCGAGGTCGTCCGCACCTTGTGCGAGCGGCTGGAGGCCGCCTTCGGCACCGCCGGGAAGCCCGGCAAGGCCGACAAGGCTGGCAAGGACAAGGCCGAGAAGGACAAGGCTGGCAAGAAGTGAGCTGGCTGGACCAGGCGCCATTCCAGCCCGCCCTGTGGGCCGGGCTGGTCGCCGCCGCCGCGGTGGCCGGCTGGCTGCGCATCCGGCGGCCGGCCGAGCGCCGGTCCCTGCATTTCGCCTTCGGCTTCCTGGCGCTGGCTGCCATCACCCTGGGCATCGGTGCCTGGCTGTCCGACCAGCCGGTGGTCGCGACCGCCATCGCCGGCGCGGGGGTGGTGCTGGCGGGCCTGGCGGTGATCCAGGTGGCTGCGGTCACCGTGTTCCGCGGCCTGCTGCCGATGGCTGGCCTCGCGGTGCCGCGCATCGCGCAGGACCTCACGAACGCCGGCCTGTCGATGCTATGGCTGCTGCTGTGCCTGCGCTTCGCCGGCCTGAATCCGGCGCAGCTGTTCACCACGTCGGCCATCGTCACGGCGGTCATCGCCTTTTCGATGCAGGACACGCTGGGCAACGTGCTCGGCGGCATCGTCATCCAGCTGGACAACTCCCTGCGCGTGGGCGACTGGGTGCGGCTCGACGACGTGAACGGCCGGGTGGAGGACGTCCGCTGGCGCTACACCACCATCCGCACCCGCAACGGCGAGCTGGTGATGGTGCCCAACAGCTGGCTGATGAAGAACCGCTTCTACGTGCTGCGCGAGCCGGGTGACGGCGCCCCGCTGGCGGTGCGGCGCGCGGTGGTGTTCCAGGTGGATTCGCAGGCCGAGCCTTCCAAGGTGATCCAGGCGCTGGAGCGCTCGGTGCTGGATGCCACCATCGCCCATGTGCTGGCCGAGCCGCCGCCTTCGGCCGTGCTGACGGAAGTGGCTTCAGGCTTCAACCGCTTCACGCTGCGCTACTGGCTGTCCGACCCGCAGCATGACGACCCCACCGATTCGGCGGTGCGCATCCATGCGCTGGCCGCCCTGGGCCGGGCCGACGTGCCGCTGGGCGTGCCGCGTGAAGAGCACCTGATGATCAAGGAGAACGAGGTCTGGCACGCCGCGGCGCAGCAGCGCGAGGCAGCGCGTCGTCTGGAGGCAATCCGCCAGACCGACCTGTTCGCCGCGTTGTCGCCAGCGGAGCAGACGGCGCTGGCGGAGCGGCTGATCCATGCCCCGTTTGCCGCCGGCGACATCATGACCCGGCAGGGGGCCGTGGCGCACTGGCTCTACCTCATCGTCCGCGGCGAGGCCAAGGTGCTGGTCGACGGCCCGCAGGGCAAGGTGGAGGTCGCCACCCTGGGCGGCGGCAGCGTGTTCGGCGAGATGGGCCTGCTGACCGGCGAGCCGCGCTCGGCCACGGTGGTGGCGGCCACGGCGGTGGAGTGCTACCGGCTCGACAAGCAGGGCTTTGCCGAGGTGCTGCGCCAGCGGCCGGACATTGCGCGGGAGATCTCCACCACGGTGGAGGCGCGCGCGGCCGAGCGGGCCTCACGCCTGGCGAAGGCCGGCGCCAAGGCCCAGCCCACGGGCGACCTGCTGCGCCGCATCCTGAACTTCTTTTCCCTGGGCAACTGACGGGGCCGCTCCGGCGGTCCGCCGACGCGCGAGAATGGACGCGCTGACTGCTCATGGACAAGGCGCCCGAATCCCTTCTGCTGCATGCCCCGGAACCCCCGGCGGACGCCGCCGCGCTGCTGCAGATGCTGGCGGCGGTGCTGGCCCGGCCCGGGCTGGAGCCGGCCGCCACCGCCTTGGCCGTGGCGCTGTCGCAGTCCCTGGGGGCCGCCCACGTGGTGGTGGCCCTGCGCCAGGGCACGCAGCTCGCCTCGGCGGGTGACTCCCTGGCCAACGGGCCGGACGCCCGCCGTGACCTGCCGCCGCCGGTGCAGGCGGCCCTGCACGAAGCCATCGACCAGCAGCGCACCGTGAGCTGGCCGCCCGTGCGCGAGGGCGATGTCATCGTGCAGGCGCAGCGCCAGTGGGCCGGTGCGGGGTCTGCCTGCGCGATCCCCCTGGCGCAGGAAGGGCGCATCGTCGGCGCGATCAGCCTGAAGCGCGACGCCCCGTTCACGCTGGCCGAGATCACCCGCGCGGAAGACCTGGCGCTGCTGGCCGCGCCCGTGCTGGAGGCGCGCCGCCAGGCCGAGCTGTCGGGCCTGCGCCGCTGGCGCGAGCAGCTCCAGCGCCGGCCCGGGGGCATGCCGCGCCGCGCCGGCATCGCGCTCGGCCTCGTGGCCGTGCTGGCCGTCCCAGTGCCATGGCGGGTGACGGCACCGGCCCGGCTCGAGGGCCTGGTGCAGCGCGCCCTGGTGGCGGCTACGGACGGCTACCTGCAGCAGGTGGGCGCCCGGCCCGGCGACACCGTGCGCGAGGGCCAGGTGCTGGTGCAGCTCGCCTCGCAGGATCTGGAGCTGGAACGCCGCCGCCGCGAGATGGAGCTGCGCCAGCACGAGACGGCCTTCCGTGCCGCACAGGCCCGGCAGGACCGCACCCAGATGGTGGTCAGCCAGTCGCGCGCGGCCGAGGCCGAGGCGCTGCTGGCGCTGGCGGAGACACAGCTCGCGCGGTCCCGCGTGACGGCGCCGTTCGACGGCGTGGTGATCCAGGGGGACCTGTCACCCCGGCTGGGCGCGCCGGTGCAGCGCGGCGAGGTGCTGATGGTGGTGGCGCCCGCTGGCGGGCACCGCCTGATCGTGGAGGTGGACGAGGCCGACATCGGCCGGGTGCGCGCGGGCCAGCCGGGTGCACTCGCGCTGTCGGCGCGACCGGGCGCGCCGCTCGCGTTCACGGTGGAAAGGGTGTTGCCGGTGGCTTCGGTCGGTGACGGCCGCAACTTCTTCGAGGTCGAGGGCCAGCTGGCCGCGGGCGACGCGGCCACGCTGCGGCCCGGCCTGAGCGGCGTGGCCAAGGTCGATGTCGGCTGGCGGCCGCTGGGCGCCTGGCTGCTGGCGCGCCCCTGGCACTGGCTGCGCCTCGCCTGGTGGCGGCTGGGGCCCTGATGACTGAATCCCTGGTCAGCGGCTCCTGGTTCCGCGTCGCCGAGCTGCGGCCCAGCCTGGTGCCTGGCCTGCGCCTCGTGCGCCACGAGGTGCGTGGCCAGGCCTGGCAGGTGCTGCAGGAGCCCTCGGGCGGCCGGCAGGTGCGCCTGAACGCGCCGGCCTGGGATCTCGTGGGACGCTTCGACGGTCGCGACACCATGGGCGCCATCTGGGCCCGCGTGCTGCAGTTGCGCGGTGCCGCGGCGCCCACGCAGGACGAGGCGCTGGCGCTGCTGGCGCAGCTGTTTCGCGCCGGCATGGTGCAGTTCGACGCCGCGCCGCATCTGTCGCTGCTGTTCGCGCGGCGCGCGCAGGAGGGCGAGCAGCGCCGCAAGGGCTGGGTCAATCCGCTGTTCCTGCGCACCCGGCTGGCGGACCCGACGCACCTGCTGGACCGGCTCGCGCCGGTGGGCCGACTGGTGTTCAGTCCCGCGGCGGGCCTGCTGTGGCTGGTGGTCGTGGCGTGGGCGTTCATGGCCGCCTTGCTGGAGGCCGGCGCCCTGCAGGCCCACGCCTCCCGCCTGCTGCAGTCGCCTTCGGGTCTGGCGCTGGCCTGGGTGTGCTACCCCCTGGTGAAGTCGCTGCACGAGCTGGGCCACGCGCTCGCGGTGCGCCGTCTGGGCGGCGAGGTCCGCGATGTCGGCCTGTCGCTGCTGCTGCTGACGCCAGCGCCCTACGTGGATGCCTCGGCGGCCAACGCCTTCCCGGACCGCCGTCACCGGGCGCTGGTGGCCGCGGCGGGCATCGCGGTGGAACTCGCCCTGGCCTCGGCGGCGCTGGCCGTCTGGCTGCTGGTGTCCGACGGCCTGGTTCGCGACGCGGCGCTGGCGGTGGCGGTGATCTGTTCCATCTCCACCCTGCTGCTGAACGGCAATCCGCTGGTGCGGCTGGACGGCTACCACGTGGCCTGCGATCTGCTGGACCTGCCCAACCTGGCGGCACGCAGCCAGGCGTGGTGGGCGCGCCAATGGGCAGGTCTCGTGGGGGCACCCCAGGGGGCGGCCCCCTTGCTGGCGCCCGGCGAGCGCAAGTGGCTGGCGGCCTACGCGCCGCTGGCCTGGATCTACCGGCTGCTGCTGTTCGTGGCCCTGGTCGGCTGGGTCGGCAGCCATTCGTGGCTCGCCGGCTGGGCCGTGGCGCTGTTCCTGCTCGGCTGGTTGCTGCTGGGCGCCTGGCGCTGGCTGGGCCTCACCGGCACCCGCGGGCGACGGATGGGTCTCGCCGCGGCTGCGGCGGCTTTTGTGCTGCTGGCCATCGTGCCCGTGCCCGCGAGCGTGGTCACGCAGGGCGTGGTCTGGCCGGCCCCGGGCGCGCAGCTGCGCGCCGAGGTGGAGGGCGTGGTCGAAGCGGTGCTGGTTCCCGCGGGCGCGATGGTGGCGCCGGGCGACGCGGTGCTGACCTTGTCCGATCCGGCGCTGCAGGCCGCCCATGACCGCTCGCTCGCCGAACAGGGTGCGCTGCGTGCCCAGCACCACGCGGCCCTGCTCAGCGATCCGGCGCTGTCCGTGCGGCTGGCCGCGGACCTGGCCCGCAACGAGGCCGAGCTCGCCCGCGCGCGCGAAAGGCTGGCGCTGCTCACCGTGCGCGCCGGCTCGGCCGGGCGGGTCGTCTGGGCCCGGCCGGCCGACCTGCCGGGCAGCCATGCGCAACGCGGCGTGCTGCTGGGGCACGTGGCCGTGGATCGTCCGCCGCAGATTCGCATCGCCCTCCCGCAGGAGGACTACGGGCGCGTCCGCGGCGAGGTGCGGTCCGTGCAGGTGCGCCTGGCCCAGGCCCCTGGCGAGGTGCTGCCCGCACGCCTGCTGCCCGGCGTGCCCGGCGCAAGCCAGGTCCTGCCGTCCGCCGCGCTCGGCGACCGTCAGGGCGGGCCGATCCCGGTCGACCCGGCGGACCGCGACGGCCTGCGCACGCGCTACCCGGTGTTCGCGCTCGACGTTGCCCTGGATGCCGCGGCCGGCGTGCCCGTGGGGCAGCGCGCGTGGGTCCGGCTGGATCTGCCAGCAGAGCCGGTCGCGCTGCAGATCGGGCGTCGGGTGCGCCAGCTGCTGCTGCGGCAGTTCGACACGGGCGGTGCGCTGTGAATGGGGTGGCGTCATGACGGCCGCTGCAGCGCTCTCCGCCAGCGTGGCCTGCGACTGGCCCGCGCCCGGCCCAGTGTGGGGACCGTACCCGCAGCGGCCGATGACGGAGCGGTCCCGGCGCCGATCGACCCGCCTCGGCGGCGCGGAGGGCGTTGCCCGCGCCTTGACCGACGCCGTGGCGGCCGGCCGCAGGCCCGAGGGTCTGGCGCCCGTGGAGCGGCTGCTGCATCGCGCGGCCAGCGCGCTGGCCTGCCATGGCTGGGCCCCACGCTGGCATCAGTTGCATGCCGCGCGGGCGATGCTGGCGCAGCACCTGGTGGAGATGCCCACGGGAGAGGGCAAGACCTATGCCCTGGCGCTGGCCGCCGGCGCTGCCGCCCTGGCCGGCACGCCGGTGCATCTGGTCACCGCCAATGACTACCTGGCCCGCCGCGACGCGGAGGCGCTGTCGCCGTACTACGCATCCCTGGGCCTGCGCGTGGGCGTCGTGACGTCGGATCTCGATGCCGCGGCGCGGCGCGCCGCCTATGCCTGCGACATCACCTACTGCACCGCGCGTGAACTGGGTTTCGACTTCCTGCGGGATGGACTGGACCGACCGGTGGCCGACTCGGTGCTGGAGGCGCGGCTGGCGCGCGGACGCTGCGCCGCGCCGCTGCTGCGCGGCCTGTGCATGGCCTTGCTGGACGAGGCCGACACCCTGCTGATCGACGAGGCCGGCACGCCGCTGGTGCTGGCGCGTGCCCAGGCCGATGCGGGCGAGGCCGATTTCCTGCGTGAGGCGTGGCAGCGTGTCCAGCCGCTGCAGGAAGGCGTGCATTTCCGGGTGAGTGCCGATGCCAGCCGGGTCTCCCTGTTGCCGCCGGGGCGGTCCACGCTGGCGGACTGGCCGGCCAGCGGGGTGCCGCTGCGCGACCATCCCACCCATCGCGAGCAGGCCGCCGTGCTGGCGCTGCAGGCCCGCGAGCTGCTGCACCGGGACCGCGACTACGTGATCCGCGCGGATCGCGTGGTGCTGGTGGATGCCCATACCGGCCGGGCGGCCCAGGGCCGTGCCTGGGCGCGGGGCCTGCAGCAGCTCGTGGCCTGCAAGGAGGGACTGCCGCAGGGCGACCGGCACGAGACGGCCACGCGCGTCACGGTGCAGCAGTTCTTCGGCCGCTACCTGCACCTGGGCGGCATCAGCGGCACCCTGCGCGAGTCGGCGGGCGAGCTGCGGCGCACCTACGGCCTGCGGGTCACGATCGTGCCGCCGCATCGGCCGCGCCAGGTCTGGCTGGACCCCCTGCGCGTGCATGCGGACACGCCGGCGCTGCGCGAGTGGGTGGCGCGCCGCGCAGTGGCGGTGGCGTCCGCCGGCCGGCCGGTGCTGCTGGGGGTGGAGTCGGTCGCCGATGCCGAGGCCCTGGCCGAGCAGTTGCGCGAGCAGGGCGCGCAGCCGGTCGTGCTGCATGCCCGGCAGGACGTCCACGAGGCGAACGTGCTGGCATCCGCCGGCTTGCCGGGCACGATCACGGTCGCCACCAGCATGGCGGGCCGCGGCTGCGACATCCTGCTGCCGGAGGCGTCTGTCCAGGCCGGCGGCCTGCACGTGATCCTGTGCCAGCTCAATGGCTCGCGGCGGATCGACCGCCAGTTCATCGGCCGGGCCGGCCGCCAGGGCCAGCCTGGCAGCGCCGAACACCATGTCGCGCTCGACTTTCCGCTGGCCGCACGGCGCCTGCCCGTCAGCCTTCTCAAGCTTCCAGCCCACAGTCGCTGGAGCCGATGGGCCGTCCGTCTCGCCCAGGCGTTGGAGGGCTATGCCCAGTCGCAACAACGTGTAACACTCGCGCGATGGTCCGAAGCGCAGGCGGCGGACCTCGCATTCAGCCGTGCCCACGCCCCATGAAGAAGTCGTTCAGTCTCCTGCCGCTGGCCTGGGCCGCGCTCGCCCAGGCCGCCGCGCCGCAACCGCTGGGCTGCCTGATCGAGCCGCATGCCACTTCGGACGTGGGCAGCCCGGTCATCGGCGTCATCGAGACGCTGCACGCCGAGCGCGGTGATCGCGTGCGGCGCGGCCAGGCCCTGGCCACCTTGCGCAGCGACGTGGAGCGCGCTTCGGTGGAGGTGGCGCAGAGCCGGGCCGTCGCCAGCGGCGAGGTGCGCGCGGCGGAGGCCAACCTGGAACTGGCCCGCCAGAAGCTCGCGCGTGCCGAGGATCTGGCCCGCCAGCAATTCATCTCCAGCCAGGCACTGGAGCAGGCCCGTGCCGAAGCCCAGGTGGCGCAGCAGCGCCTCACGCAGGCGCGCGAGCAGCGCGACATCTATGCCCGCGAGCACGAACTGACCCGCGCGCAACTGGGCCTGCGCACCATCCGCAGCCCGGCCGACGGCGTGGTGGCGGACCGCTTCCTCTCGGTGGGCGAGCGGGTGGAGGAGAAGCCCGTGTTCCGCGTCGCCCAGGTGCATCCGCTGCGGGTGGAGGTGGTGCTGCCGGCGGCGCTGTATGGCGCGGTGCGGCCCGGTGCCTTCATGCAGGTGACGCCCGAGTTTCCCGGCGCGGCGCCGCGCCGCGCCCGCGTGACGCTGGTCGACGGCGTGATCGAAGGCGCCAGCAACACCTTCCGCGCCCGCATGGAGCTGCCCAATGCCAATCACGCCCTGCCAGCCGGCCTGCGCTGCAAGGCGGAGCTGCTGGACGACCGCGCCGCGCCCGCCGTGGCATCCCGGCCGGCGCGCCCGGGGGAGCCGGCTTCACAGGACGTGAGGCTGCGCCTGTCGCCCGCGCTGGGCGGCACCACCGGCTCACGCCCCTGAGGGCACCATGTTCGGACGCTGGCTGCGCTCCGAGCCGACCGCGCCGCGGCGGGTCGCGCCGCACGTGGAGGCGATGGAGCCGCGCCTGCTGTTCTCGGCCGACCTGGCGGCGGCCCTCACGGGCGTCGGCAGTCCCGATGGCCCGGTGGAGCAGCGCGTCGTCGAGCCGCAGGTGCAGGCTGCCCCCCAGGTGCAGGCGGTGGCCGAGGCGTTCGCCACCACGCGGCTGCCGTTCGAGATCAACCAGGGCCAGGCGGCCGAGGGCGTGGACTTCACCGCCCATGGCAGCGGCTATGCCATCGAGCTCGCCGGCGGCCAGGCGCGGATCGGCCTCGCGGGGGCCGCGCAGGTCGTTACGCTCGGCTTCGTGGGCGGCCGCGAAGGGGCCGGCGAAGGCGAGGGAGAACTGGTCACCCGCGCCAACGTGATCGTGGGCAATGACCCGTCGGCCTGGCACACCGGCATTGCCACCTATGACGCGGTGCTGTACCGCGACGTCTACGACGGCGTGGACGTGCGCTACTACGGCACGCGCAGCGAGCTGGAGTACGACTTCCTGCTCGCCCCCGGCGCGGACCCCGGTCAGATCGCGCTGCGGTTCGACGGCGCGCAGAGCGTGCGCATCGAGGGGGGTGACCTGCTGATACGGGTGGCAGGCACGTCGCAGGAGCTGCGCTTCCGCGCCCCGATCAGCTACCAGGCTGGCCCGCTGGGCCGCGAGGCGGTGGAGAGCCAGTTCGTGCTGCGGGACGATGGCACCGTGGCCTTCCGGCTCGGGGCCTATGACGCCACGCGGCCGCTGGTGATCGATCCCATCCTGGCCTATGCCACCTACTTCGGCGGTACCGGCAGCGAGTCGGCCCTGGGCGTGGCGGTGGGGTCGGACGGCTCGGTGTACGTCACCGGCCGAACGCTCTCCAGCACCGGCGACCTCGCCACGCGGATCGGCAGCAACGCGTCGCCCGGGGACGTGTATGTCGCCAAGTTCAGCGCCGACCTCGGCACCTTGCTGTACGCCACGCGCATTGGCGGCGCCGGGGACGAGCAGGGCAACGCCGTCGCGGTGGCGGCGGACGGCTCGGTGGCCGTCACCGGCTGGACGCGTTCCAATGATTTCGCGGGGGCAGGTGGTGCGCCCTCGGGCGCCCGCGACGCCTTCGTGCTGCGCCTGGATGCCGCAGGCAACTCGCTGGTGTTCACCCGGCAGTTTGGCGGGTCGGGCCCGGAAGACTCGGGCAATGCGGTCGCCGTCGATTCGGCGGGCAACATCCACGTGGCCGGACTCATCACCAACAACAGCCTGGTCGGCGGTCTGCTGGGTGTGCTGCTGGGCAACTCCGACAACGCCTTCCTCCACAAGTACAGCGCCACGGGGGCGGCGCTGTACCAGGTGCAGTTCGGCGGTTCGAACGACGACGGCGCGAACGGCCTGGCCGTGGATGCGGCCGGCAACGCAGTCATCGTCGGCACGACGAAATCCAACGACATGCTCACCACCGCCTCCGCCCATGCGGCCAGCCGCGGCGGGGGCATCGATGGCTTCATTGCCCGCTACGACAGCAGTGGCACGCTCGGCTACGCCAGCTACGTGGGCGGGGATCGCGACGACGAGGCCTGGTCGGTGGCGCTGGATGCGTCGGGCCGCGCCTTCGTGGTCGGGCAGACGGACCGGCCGGATTCGTCGACCTTCACCACCACGTCGGGTGCCTTCGATACCTCTGCGGTCCGGCACCTCACCGGCTTTCTGCGCATCTACGACCTGGGTCAGAGCGGTGCTGCCTCGCTGGTGTACTCCTCGTTCATCGGCGGCAGCCAGGACACCTCCGGCAACACCAATGCCGGCCTGATCGACCGCCCTGCCGGCGTGGCCGTGATGAACGGCAAGGCCGTCATCATGGGCGAGACCGATACGTCGAACCTGCCCACCACGGCGGATGCGATCCGCACCACCAACAGCGGCAACAGCGCCTTCCTGCTGGTGCTGGACACGTCGGTCAGCGGGGCCGGCGCGCTGCAGTACGGCACCTACTACGGCGAGCGCTACAGCCCGGGCGGCGTGGCGGCGCGGGGCGAGGCCTTCTACGTGGTGGGCAGCACCAACCAGGCCGGCATGGCCTCTGCGGGCGCCTACCGGTCCGCGCCGGTCGGGGGGCAGGATGCGGTGGTCGCCGTGTTCGCCATCTTCAATGGCGCGCCGGTGCTCGATGGCGCCGAGGCCTTCGCGCCCATCGCCGAGGACGCACCGCCCGGCAGCGGCACGCTGGTGGCCACGCTGGTGGCCGGCCACATCACGGACAACGATGTGGGCGCGCTGCGCGGCGTGGCGGTCGTCGGGGCCGACAACACCAACGGCACCTGGCAGTACACCCTGGACGGCACGACCTGGTCGAATGTCGGCAGCGCCTCGGACGCCGCGGCGCTGCTGCTGGCGGCGGACGCCCAGTCGCGGCTGCGCTTCGTGCCGGCGGCGAACTACCATGGGTCGAGCACCGTCACGCTGCGCGCCTGGGACCGCAGCTCGGGCACGGCCGGCCAGGTGGTGAGCGTGGCTGCCACCGGCGGCAGTACGGCCTTCAGCGTGGCGACCGCCACGAGCACCATCACCGTCACGCCAGTGGACGACGCCAGCATCATCGTGGCGGACTCGGCGACGGTGGCCGAGGACAGCACGGCCAGCGGCAACGTGCTGGCCAATGACACCGACGTGGACGACACACTCACGGTGGCGAGCTACCAGGTGGCCGGGGATGCGACGGTCTACACCGCGGGGCAGGTGGCCACGGTGGCGGGCAAGGGCAGGGTGACGCTGGCCGCCGGCGGCGCCTACAGCTTCACGCCGGTGGCGGACTTCAACGGCGCGGTGCCGCGCGTCACCTACACCACGAGCACGGGGTCCACCGGCACGCTGGACATCACGCTGACGCCGGTGGACGACGCGAGCGTGCTCACGGCCGACACGGCCACGGTGGCGGAAGACAGCACGGCCAGCGGCAACGTGCTGACCAACGACGTGGATGTGGACGACACGCTGGCGGTGGCGAGCTTCCGCATCGCGGGTGATGCGGCCACCTACAACGCGGGGCAGACGGTGGTGCTGGCGGGCAAGGGCAGCCTGACGCTGGCGGCCTCGGGCGCGTTCAGCTTCACGCCGGTGGCGGACTTCAACGGTGCGGTGCCGCGCGTCACCTACACCACGAACACCGGCGTCACCAGCACGCTGGACATCACCCTCACGCCGGTGGACGACCCCAGCGTGCTGGTGGCCGACGCCGACTCGGTGCCGGAGGACACCACCAGCACGGGCAACGTGCTGACCAACGACACCGACGTGGACAGCGTCCTCACGGTGGCCAGCTTCCGCGTGGCGGGGGATGCCACGACCTACGCGCCCGCGGCGACGGTGGCGATCACCGGCGTGGGCACCTTCAGCCTCGCGGGCGATGGCGGCTACACGTTCAACCCGCTCACCGGCTTCAACGGCGCGGTGCCACGGGTCACCTACACCACGGGCACCGGCGCCAGCAGCACGCTCGGCATCACGGTCGATTCGGTGGATGACCCCAGCGTGCTGGTGGCCGACAGCGTCACGGTGACCGAGGACAGCGTGGCCTCGGGCAATGTGCTCGCCAACGACACCGATCCGGACGACACGCTCACCGTGGCCAGCTTCCGCGTGGCTGGCGATGCGGCCACCTACACCGCCGGGCAGACGGTCACCGTGTCCGGCGCGGGCAGCTTCACGCTCTCGGCGGCCGGGGCCTTCACCTTTACCCCGGTGGCGGAGTTCAGCGGTGCCGTGCCGCAGGTGAGCTACACCACCCAGACCGGCGCGACCAGCACGCTGGACATCACCCTCACCGCGGTGGACGATGCGAGCATCATCGTGGCGGACTCGGCGACGGTGGCCGAAGAGAGCACGGCCAGCGGCAACGTGCTGGCCAATGACACCGACGTGGACGACACGCTCACGGTGGCGAGCTACCAGGTGGCTGGGGACGCCACGGTCTACACCGCGGGGCAGGTGGCCACGGTCGCGGGCAAGGGCAGCGTGACGCTGGCCGCCGGTGGCGCCTACAGCTTCACGCCGGTGGCGGACTTCAACGGCGCGGTGCCGCGCGTCACCTACACGACCAGCACCGGGTCCACCGGCACGCTGGACATCACGCTGACGCCGGTGGACGACGCGAGCGTGCTCACGGCCGACACGGCCACGGTGGCGGAAGACAGCACGGCCAGCGGCAACGTGCTGACCAACGACGTGGACGTGGACGACACGCTGGCGGTGGCGAGCTTCCGTATCGCGGGTGATGCGGCCGCCTACAACGCGGGGCAGACGGTGGTGCTGGCGGGCAAGGGCAGCATGACGCTGGCGGCCTCGGGCGCGTTCAGCTTCACGCCGGTGGCGGACTTCAACGGTGCCGTGCCGCGCGTCACCTACACCACGAACACCGGTGTCACCAGCACGCTGGACATCACCCTCACGCCGGTGGACGACCCCAGCGTGCTGGTGGCCGACACGCAGACCGTGGCCGAGGACACCGTGGCCACCGGCAACGTGCTGACCAATGACAGCGACGTCGACAACGTGCTCGGCATCGCGAGCTATCAGGTCGCCGGCGACCCCACGGTGCGCACCGCCGGCCAGACCGCGACCCTCGCGCTCGTCGGCACCTTCACGCTGGGCGGCGGCGGCGCCTACACCTTCACGCCGGTGGCCGAGTACAGCGGCACGGTGCCGCAGGTCACCTACACCACCTCCACCGGCTCCGCCAGCACGCTGCGCATCACCGTGTCGCCGGTGGACGACCCGACGCGCGCCAATCCCGATTCGGCGACCACGGCAGAGGCCACGGCGGTCAGCGGCAACGTGCTCACGAACGACAGCGACGTGGACAGCGCCCTGTCGCTGGCCAGCTTCACGGTGGCGGGCGATGCGACGGCCTATGCGGCGGGCCAGACGGCCACGATCGGCAGTGTCGGCACGCTCTCCATCGCCTCCGACGGCGCCTACAGTTTCACGCCGGTGGCGGGCTTCAGCGGCAGCGTGCCGCTCGTCTCCTATCTCACCAGCACCGGGATCGGCAGCACACTGGACCTGTCGGTGACGCCGGTCGACGACCCCACCGTGGCGGTCGCCGACAACGGCACGCTGGCGGAAGACGGCGCCTGGACCGGCAACGTGCTGAGCAACGACAGCGACCCGGACAGCGTGCTCACCGTCACCGGCTTCCGCGTGGCCGGCGCCATTGCCACCACGCCGGCCGGGCAGACGGCCACGCTGACGGGCGTGGGCACCCTGCGCATCGACTCGGACGGGGCGGCCACCTTCACCCCCGTGGCGCACTTCAATGGCACCGTGCCGACGGTGACCTACCTCACCGGCACGGGTGCCAGCGCCGAGCTGCATCTGGTGGTGACGGCCGTCGACGACCCCAGCACGCTGGTGGCGGACACCGCCACCACGGCCAGCAATGCACCGGCCACCGGCAACCTGCTCGCCAACGACAGTGATGTCGACGACACGCTGGCCGTCGCGAGCTTCCGCGTGGCCGGCGATGCCACCCCCTACACGCCCGGCCAGTCCGCCGTGCTGGGCAGCGCCGGCAGCGTGACCGTGGCCGCGAACGGGGTCTACACCTTCACGCCCACGCTGGGCTTCACCGGGGCTGCGCCCGTGGTGACCTACACCACGCAGACCGGTTCCTCCGCCACGCTGTCGATCACCGTCACGGCAGCGCCCAACACGGCCCCCGTGCTGGCGGGCGTGCAAGCCATGCCGGCCCTGCAAGAGGACGCGGCGGCCAACCCGGGCCTGGCAGTCTCGGCGCTCCTGTCCGGGCAGGTGACCGACCCCGATGCGGGCGCGCTCTCCGGCATTGCGGTGATCGGCGCTGGCACCACCGGCGGCCACTGGGAGGCCAGCGTCGACGGCGGCAACACGTGGTCGGCCATGGGTGCCCCCACGGCCGCCAGCGCGCGCCTGCTGCCCGCCGACGGCCTGGCCCGCGTGCGCTTTGTGCCCGATGCCGACTGGAACGGCGTGTCGGCGGCCTTGCAGGTCAAGGCCTGGGACCAGACCGGCGGCACTTCGGGCCTCACGACCGCCGATGCCAGCGCGGCCGGCGGCACCACGGCCTTCAGCACCGCCACGGCCAGCGTCACGGTCACCGTGTCGGCGGTGAACGATGCACCGGTGCAGACCGGCTCCGTCCCCGCGACGCCCTCGTTCGTGCAAGGGGCAGCGGCGGCAGACCTGGGCCTGGGCAGCCTGGGCTATGGCCCTGGTGGCGGCGCGGACGAGGCCGGGCAGACCCTCACCGTCTCCTTCACGGCGCTGCCCCTTGCATCGCTCGGGCGGGTGGTGCTGGCCGACGGCGTGACGCCAGCCGCCACCGGCACTTCGTACACGGTGGCGCAGTTGCAGGGACTGCGCTTCGATGCGTCCGCGGCGTCCGTCGCCGGCAGTGGCACGCTGAGCTGGTCGGTGCAGGACAGCGGCGGCACGGCCGGTGGTGGCAGTGACCAGGTGACCGGCAGCCTCTCCATCACCGTGACGGCCGCGCCTGCCCCCTTGGCGCCAGCGCCGGCGCCCGCCACCGACGGCGCCACGCCGTCGCCGGCGCCCGGCCCAGGCCCGGCCCCGGCGCCGCCAACGTCGCCAACGGATCCCGCGCCGGCGCCCACGCCTGCACCGCCGCCTGCCACGCCGGCCCCCACCCCCGCCCCAGCGCCGGCGCCGGGCGGGGTAGTCGATCCCGGCGGCAACGAGGCGGCGCCGGATTGCGGCTGGCC
>NZ_JAYRZR010000070.1:928-22823 GCF_041916345.1 Ramlibacter sp. | reverse complement strand
CGGCGGTGGCCGAGCCGATGCGCACGCCATCCACCAGCAGGATGGTGTGGCGGTTCTCCGCGCCGCGGATGAACACGTTGGAGAGCTTGCCCCGCCCGCCATTGGCGGACATCTGCAGGCCGGCGTTGCGCGCCAGCAGCTCGGGCAGCGTGCGCGCGGTGGAGGCCTCGATCGCGGCGCGGTCGATGATCTGCACGTCGCTCACCAGCGCATCGGCGCGGGTGGCCTGGCGCGTGGCGGTGACCACGGTCTCGGGCAGGGTGGCGCGCGTCTGCGCGAGGGACGGAAAGGCGGCGGCCACGGCCAGCGGCAACAGGGCCGCGCGGGGACGCAGAGGTCTTGGAAACATGATGGAAGCGAAACGATGCGTGCCCTGCACCTGCTTCCCCGCAGGTCCTGGGCGACACGGCCGCACCCTCGCGGGCACGGCCACCGTGTTGGCCGGTATCCGGGCTGGCGGGCAAACGCACCGTCGCCTTCCCAGGCGCGCTGTTTCAGGCGCGCCCAGTGGCTGTCGTGGACGGGCGTTGGGACGGCGGAACCGCAGTTCCGCCACCCCGGCCGCTTACCGTTGCGGGGGCAGCGCAGGTTGGATGCGCCACCTGGGCGGCGCGCTCGTCCTGCTTCCCGTTGAACTGCGGCATGCGAACCACACCGCGAGCACCAACGCCTTGATTCTAGGGCGTTTTTCTGACCGGCCGCCTACAATCCCGGCATGGCCAGCGGCTCCCAGATCGACCTCCTCGTCGAACGCGTCGAGCGCCTGCTGGTGCGCCACGAGGAACTGCAGCGCACCAACGCGCTGCTGGCCGAGCAAGTGGAACTGCTCACGCAGGAGCGTGATTCGCTCAAGTCCCGCCTCTCCGCCGCGCGCTCCCGGGTCGATGCCCTGCTGGAACGCCTGCCGGATCTGAACACCCCCGCATGAAGCAGATCGAAGTGCAGATCATGGGCCAGAGCTACCGGCTCGGCTGCCCCGAGGGCGGTGAACAGCGCATGCTCGAAGCGGTGGAACGTGTCGACAGCGCCATGTGCCGCATCCGCGATGCGGGCAAGGTGAAGGCGCGGGATCGCATCGCGGTGCTGGCGGCGCTGAACCTCGCTTTCGACGTGCCGGATCGCTCCGCCGCGGCCCTGCCCGCCGCCGCTTCCGAGCCGTCGGCCGATGCGCCCGCTGGCGGCAGCGTCCCCATCGAGACCGATCCGCGCCTGGCCGCGCTCATCGGCCGGCTCGACCAGGCGCTCGGCGGCGACGGCCATCTCCTCTAGTCGCGCCGTGGTTGATGCAGCGCAAGCTGCAAGACCCGCGCACCGCGCCTACAATGCACTCGTCTGCAAGGCGTGCCGGACCTTATATGTCCTTGAACCAATGCTCATCGAGCACGGGCTTGGAACATCACCTGGTGAGCGTGATCGTCTCGCGTCAGATGAACCCAACGCCAGGTTGACCTGGCCCACCTGAACCCCGGTTCAGGCTGCCGGTCCGGTGGCATTGCAGACACCTCTTCCGCAAGCCCCGTGGTGGCCCGTGCACCACGGGGCTTTGCACATCTGCACGCAAAGGTGCTTCACCCGCACTGCGCCCGCGCGGGTCGCCCGCGCCTGCGACAATCCCCACGCGCTGCCGCAGTTTCGCCCGACGGTCACCGTCCCGCCCATGTCTCTCCTGTCTCCCGCCCTCATCATCGAACTCGCCCTGCTCGGCATGGGCACAGGCTTTCTGGCCGGACTGCTGGGCATCGGCGGCGGCATGCTGATGGTGCCGTTCATCACCATCATCCTCTCCGGCCGCGGCGTCGGGCCCGACCTGGCGGTGAAGATGGCCATCGCCACCTCCATGGCCACCATCATCTTCACCTCCGTCTCCAGCGTGCGCGCGCACCACAAGCGCGGCGCGGTCCGCTGGGACATCGTGAAGCGACTGTCACCGGGCATCGTGCTGGGCAGCATCGTCAGCAGCCTCGGTGTGTTCGCCCTGCTCAAGGGCAGCTGGCTGGCGGTGTTCTTCGGCGCCTTCGTCAGCTTCTCGGCCACGCAGATGTTCCTGGACAAGAAGCCCAAGCCCACGCGCCAGATGCCCGGCACGGGCGGCCAGCTCGCCGCCGGCGGCGTGATCGGCTTCCTCTCGGGCCTGGTGGGCGCTGGCGGCGGCTTCATCAGCGTGCCCTTCATGACCTGGTGCAACGTGGCCATCCACAATGCCGTGGCCACGTCGGCCGCGCTCGGCTTCCCGATTGCCGTGGCCAACGTCACCGGCTACGTGATCGCGGGCCAGGGCGTGCAGAACCTGCCTGGCGGCTCCTTCGGCTACATCTGGCTGCCGGCCCTGGCGGTGATCGCGCTGTGCAGCGTGTTCACGGCCCCGCTGGGGGCGCGCGCCGCACACGCCTTGCCGGTCAGCAAGTTGAAGCGCGTGTTCGCCAGCATCCTCTACCTGCTGGCCGCCTACATGTTCTACAAGGGTCTGACGAGCTGATCGGGGGCGGGCAACCCGCCTGCCCGCTCACGCCGCGAACACCGGAATCCGTGCGTTCGCCAGCGGCCGCCAGCCTCGCGCCGGCCCCGCGAAAGAGCCCAGCCTGTCCATGCCCTGCAAGGCCTGCAGCGCCGCCGTGGCGATGCGAAGCGACAGCGCTTCACCCGGGCAGGCATGCGGGCCGGCGCCGAACGGCGCCGTGCCAGCCAGGAGGATGACGACAGCATCCCCCGCCGCTAGGGACGCGCCGCCCAGTGTGAGCGGCTGCGCGGCCCATCGACGCGTGTGGTGGATGGCGGGGTCATGCTGCGCGACATCGGCCACCAGGGCGGCCAGGTCCGTCACGGCTGCGTCCGGCGGCGCATGCAGACGCACCAGCGTGTTGCCCAGCAGGCCTGCGGTGGCGTCGACCGCCTGCTGCATCAGCGCGATGCGGTTCGCCACTGCGGCCATGCTCAGCGCCGTCGCACCCATGGCGGCCCGCAATCGACTCGCGGCTTCCGAGGCCTCAGCGGCATCTTGACCTGAAGCCCCCGGAGCGATGCCACGCACGAAGGCCTGAACGTCCGCCACCATGGTGTCGAGCCGGGCATCAGGCACGCGCAGCAGCCGCGCCACCGCCTGGGCCGGGACCGCGTGGATCCAGGCATCCGCATCGGTTCGCGGCGCCAGATCCAGCGCCGCGCGCCGCGCCGCCTGGTCGATCGAATCGGCGGTCCAACGGGCCATGGGGTGCTCGACATGCAGGCGCAACGCAGCGTGCGTGTCGCCGTCGTTCATCCGGGCCAGGCCAGCGAACGAGTCGCCAGCTGCGGTGTGCAGCAACACCTTCGGCACCGGCTCGTCCTGGGGTCGCACCCGCAACGCAGGATGCCGCAGCGCCGCCCTCACCGCCCGCGGGCCGCAGACGATCCACAGCCCGCTCGCGGCCTCCCGCTGCACAGGCGGGCCTGCGCGGAGCCGGTCGTACCAGGCGTAAGGGCTGGGGTGGCGCGCAGCGTGCAGGATGTCGCGGGGTTCGTCCATGCCGGCAAGTGTCCGCGCCGGCCGCTCCATTTGTCGAGCAACAATGGTTTGGTTACCATCGAAGCATGGATGCTGAATCGGACATCGAGCGCATCGCGGCCACCATCGGTGATGCGAGCCGCGTGCGCATGCTGGCGCTGCTGATGGAGGGCCGCGCGCTCACCGCGAAGGAACTCGCGCTGGGCGCGGGCATCGAGCCCGCCACGGCCAGCAGCCACCTGAAGCGGCTGGAGGAGGACGGCCTGCTCGCCTGCGCCAGCCAGGGCCGGCACAAGTACTTCCGCTTCGCCACCGATGAAGTGGCGCGGCTGGTCGAGGGCCTGATGCGGGTAGCGCCGCGCCGCGCCGCAGTGGCGTCGGCCGGCACGCCGGCGGATCCCGAGCGGCACGCCCGCTTCTGCTACGACCACCTCGCCGGCGCGCTGGGCACGGGCCTGCTCGATCTGGCCCTGCAGAAGCGCTGGCTGCGTGACGATGAGGCGGCCGCCGGCCAGCTGGAGCTCACCCCCAGCGGCGAACGCGCCATGGCCCGCCTGGGCGTGGATGTGGAGGCTGCCGCGGCGCGACGTCGCCTCTTCGCGTGCCGATGCCTCGACTGGTCGGAGCGCCGCGATCACCTGGGTGGCGCGCTCGGGGCCGCGCTGGCGCATGAACTGCTGGCCCGGCGCTGGATCGAGCGGCGCAAGCACAGCCGCGTGGTACGCATCACACCGGACGGGCAGGCCGGACTGCGCGGCCTGGGCCTGCGCCTCGCGGAAGGCTGAACTGCTGGCCGCGTCTGAGCTTCAGCGACCGCGCCAGACCGGCGCACGCTTGCCCACGAAGGCGTTCACGCCTTCGCGGAAGTCCTCGCTGCCGTAGCAGCGGCGGATCAGATCCTCGGCGTCCGGCAGGTCGCGCTGCAGCAGCCGGTTGAGCGTGGCCTTGCCGACCTGCTGCGTCACCGGCGCCAGGGACGCGAGCCGCTGGCACAGCCGATCCGCCACCGCATCCAGCGCCTCGGGCGCAGCGACTTCAGTCACGTAGCCGCAGGCATGCGCCTCGTCGGCGCCGATCAGGTCTGCGAGCAGCAGCAGGCGCTCCGCCCGCGGGCGGCCGAAGGCCGCGACGAGCCGCGCCACGTTGGCTGCCGAGAGGCAGTTGCCCAGCGTGCGCGCGATCGGCACGCCGAACTTCGCATCGGGTGCGGCAACGCGGAAGTCGCAAGCTGTGGCGATGGCCAGACCACCCCCCACGCACCAGCCGCGCACCACCGCCACGCAGGGCATGGGCAACGACTCCAGCAAGGCCATGGCCGCATCGATGCGCCGCTCGTAGGCCACGCCGTCGTCGCCGCTCGCGAAGGCCTGGAACTGCGCGATGTCGGTGCCGGCCACGAAGGCATCCGGCCCTGCGCCCTGGAAGCGCACCACGCGCACCGACGCGTCGTCGCGCAGGCGCTCGCAGTGCGCCTGCAACTGCTCGTACATGGACCAGGTGAGCGCATTGCGCGCCTGCGGGCGGTCAAAGGTGATGCTCGCGATGGCGCCTTCGATGCGCAGATGCACAGCCCCTTCGGCGGCGGGTGTCGTCGTCATGCCGGCGCTCACGAGCCAAAGGCGCCGCCGGCGCGCAGCCGCTCGCGCGCCGCGGCGTCCAGGCCCAGCTCGGCCAGCACCTCCTCGGTGTGCTCGCCCAGCAGCGGCGGATGACGGCGCACCTGCTGCGGCGTGCCCGAAAGCTTGACCGCAAAGCCGATGCTGGGCGCGGTGCCCTCCACTGGATGGCCGATCGCCATGCGCATGCCACGCACGCGGGCGTGTTCGCTGTCGAAGGCCTCCGGGTAGCTCAGGATCGGGCCGGCGGGCAGGCCGTTGGCCAGCAGCGTCTCGACCCAATGCTCCTTCGTGTTCGTGCGGAAGGTCTTCTCCAGCTCGTCCTGCAGCGCCTGCCGATTCGCGAGGCGCAGTGCGATGGTGGTGAAGCGCGGATCTTCCAGCAGCTCCTCACGGTGCATCAGGCGGCACAGTTGCGTCCACAGCTTCTGGTTGTTGGCGCCCATCACGAAATAGCCGTCGCTGCAGGCCATGGCCTGGTAGGGCGCCGTCATCTTGTTGGAGGTGCCCAGCGGCTCGGGCGGCTTGCCCGTGCCCCAGTAGTCGCAGATGTCCCAGACCGAGAAGGCCATGGCGGCGTCGAACAGCGCCGCATCCACATACTGGCCCTGCCCCGAGTTCTTCGCGCCGATGTAGGCGGCCAGCGTGGCATAGACCGCGAACAGCGCGCAGCCGATGTCGGCCACCGGCACGCCGCACTTCACCGGCGGCGAATCGGGGTAGCCCGTCACACTCATCACGCCGCTCATGGCCTGGGCCATCAGGTCGAAGCCCGGTCGGTCCGCCCAGGGGCCGCTCTGCCCGAAGCCCGAGATGCTGGTGTAGACGAGGCGCGGGTTGACGGCCTTCACGTCCTCGTAGCCCAGGCCCATGCGGCGCAGCGCGCCAGGCCGGTAGTTCTCCACCAGGATGTCGGCGTCCTTCGCCAGCGTGAGCAGCACCTCGCGGCCGGCCTCGGTCTTGAGGTCCAGCGTCACGCTGCGCTTGTTGCGGTTCATGTTGAGGAAGCCGAGCGAATCGGCGCCCTTCATCTTGAAGCCCATGGCGCCGCGCGTCTGGTCCCCGGTGCCCGGCGGCTCGATCTTGATCACGTCGGCGCCCAGGTCACCGAGCAGCATGCAGGCGTAAGGGCCCGCCATGACCTGCGAGATGTCGAGGACGCGGACGCCCGAGAGGGGAAGCGGTCGCTGCGTCATGCGTGAGGGGGCGTCGCTCAGATCTCCACCTTCACGCCGGCTTCCTTGATCACCTTGGCCCACTTGGCCAGGTCCACCTTCATGAACTCGGCGAACTTCTCGGTGCTGCCACCGCCATCTTCCGCGCCGGAGGCGACGAGACGCTCGATCACGTCGGGCATCTGCAGGGCCTTGTTCACGTCTTCGTTCATGCGCTTGGCCAGTGCCACCGGCATCTTGCCGGGGCCGACCAGGCCATACCAGGTGGTGGCCTCGAAGCCGGGGAAGCCCGACTCGGCCATCGTGGGCACGTTGGGGTACGACTTGGCGCGCGCCTGCCGCGTCTGCGCAATCGGAATCGCCTTGCCGCTCTTCACATGGGGCGTGGCGGCCGTCATGGTGTCGAAGCTGTACTGCACCGTGCCGCCGATCAGGTCCGTCAGCATCGGGCCGGAGCCCTTGTAGGGCACGTGGATCGCCTTCACGCCGGCCTGCAGCATGAACATCTCCAGCGCCAGATGCTGGGCCGACCCGTTGCCTGCGGAGCCGAAGCTCACCTTGCCCGGGTTCTTCTTGCACAGCTCCACGATGTCCTTCACCGTCTTGGCGGGCTGCGACTCGTTGCAGATCAGCAGGTTGGGCGTGACGCCCACCATGGCGATGGGCTGGAAGTCCTTCTCGGCGTCGTAGTTCAGCTTCTGCAGGCCCGGCACGATGGCGTGGCTGTTGATGTGCGCCATGTGCAGCACCGTGCCGTCGCCGGGCTGCTTGGCCACGAAGTCGGCGGCGATGGTGCCCGATGCGCCGGCCCGGTTCTCCACGATGATCTGTGTCTTCCACATCTCGCCGAGCTTCTGGCCGATGACGCGCGCCAGGATGTCGGTGCCGCCCCCAGGCGCGAAGCCCACGATGATGCGCACCGGCTGGGTGGGCAGTGCCTGTGCGCGCACCAGGGGAGCAGCGAGCGTGGCGGCGACACCGGCGGTGAAGGTTCTGCGTTGCATGGGGTTGTCTCCTGTTTGTCGTGAAAGGTCGGGTCAGGCGGCCTGCCGCAGCGCCACCGGCGCGGCATGCGAGGCGAAGTAGTCCATGGCGGCCTGCACGCCGGAGCCGGCGAGCTTGACGCCGGCCAGCTTGAGGCCCATCTCGCAGCCCGAGAGCGCGGCCATCAGCGTGAGGTCGTTGCAGTCGCCCAGGTGGCCGATGCGGAACATGCGCCCCTTGATCTTGCCCAGGCCGGTGCCCAGCGAGAGATCGAAGCGCTCATAGATCAGCTTGCGCACCGCATCGGCATCCACGCCTTCAGGCATGACCACGCCGGTGAGCACGGGCGACTGGCTCGCAGCTTCCGTCACCTGGATCTCCAGGCCCCAGGCCCGCACCGCCGCGCGCACACCCTCGGCCCAGCGGCGGTGGCGGGCGAAGGTGCCTTCCAGCCCGCCATGCGCGGGGTCCAGCAGCATGTCGCAGGCCTCCGCCAGGCCGTACAGCAGGTTGGTGTTGGGCGTGTACGGCCAGTAGCCGGTCTTGTTCATCTCCAGGATCTCGTCCCAGGCCCAGAACGAGCGCGGCAGCTTCGCCGAGCGCGAGGCCTCGATGGCCTTGGGTGACACCGCGTTGAAGCTGATGCCGGGCGGCAGCATCAGGCCCTTCTGCGAGCCGCTCACGGTGACGTCCACACCCCACTCATCGTGCCGGTACTCGGCGGACGCCAAACCGGAAATGCTGTCGACCAGCAGCAGCGCGGGGTGCTTCGCAGCGTCGATGGCGCGGCGCACGGCGAGGATATTGCTGGTGGCGCCGGTCGACGTCTCGTTGTGCACCACGCACACGGCCTTGATGGCGTGCTGGGTGTCGGCCTTCAGGCGCTCCTCGATCAGGTGCGCCTGCACGCCCTTGCGCCAGCCCTCGGTGCCGGGCAGGCCGATCGACTCGGTCTTCAGGCCGAGGCGCGAGGCCAGGCGGTTCCAGAGGCTGGCGAAGTGGCCGGTCTCGTACATCAGCACGGGGTCGCCCGGGCTGAGGGTGTTGACCAGCGCGGCCTCCCAGGCGCCGGTGCCGGAGGCCGGGTAGATCATCACCGGCTGCTTCGTCTGGAAGATGCGCTGCATGCCGGCCAGCACCCGCAGGCCCAGCACGCCGAACTCCGGCCCGCGGTGGTCGATGGTGGGGTGGCTCATCGCGCGCAGGATGCGGTCCGGCACGGGCGAGGGGCCCGGGATCTGCAGGAAGTGGCGGCCGGTGGGGTGGAAGTCGAGCGTGACCATGCGATGCGGGAACGGGGGTTCCGGTGGAGGAAATCGAGCGCGCATTTTTTGCATACAAAACACGGAAGTCAAGCAAAACTGCTTTGCCCCCAGTGGCTTGACCGATTTCAACAGTGCATACAATATGCCACCATGACGGCCGAAGTGATTGCCATCCCGCGCGCCGCGCTGCACGAGCAGGCCGCCTCCCGCCTGCGCCAGATGCTGGTGGAAGGCCAGATCACGCCCGGCGCCAAGCTCAACGAGCGTGAGCTGTCGCAACTGCTGAACGTGTCGCGCACGCCCCTGCGCGAGGCCATCAAGCGGCTGGCCGCCGAGGGCCTGGTGGAGCTGCTGCCCAACCGCGGCGCCATCGCGGTGGCCCTCACCGAGGCGGACGTGCTGAACACCTTCGAGGTGATGGCCGGCCTGGAGGCACAGTCCGGCGAACTGGCCGCGCAGCGCATCACCGAGGACGAGTTCGCCGAGATCCAGGCCATGCACTTCGAGATGCTGGCCGCCTACACCCGGCGCGACCTGTCGGCCTACTACGCCCTCAACTCGCGCATCCACTCCGCCATCAACGCGGCCGCCAAGAACCCGGTGCTCGGCGCCGTGTACAGCCAGGTCAACGCCAGGCTGCAGGCGCTGCGTTTCCGCTCCAACCAGGACGGCGCCAAGTGGAAGCGCGCCGTGAAGGAACACGAACAGATGATCCTCGCCCTCGCGGCACGGGATGCCAAGGCCATGCGCGACGTGCTGCTCACCCACCTGGCCAACAAGCGGGATGCGGTGCTGGAGCAGCTGCGCCGCACCGCCGCCAAGGGCGCCGCATGAACGCCCCACTCCCCATCCAGGTCACCGGCGGCGCCGCTGCCTACGAGCAGGTCTCGGCCCTCTCCAACGAGGTCGCCGGCCGCCTGGCCCAGCGCCTCGCCGCCGAGACCCAGGGCGAAGTGCTCTTCACCCCCGCCGACCGCGGCCGCTACGCCACCGATGCCTCCATCTACCAGGTCATGCCCGTGGGCGTGCTGGTGCCGCGCGCAGTGGAAGACGTGCGCATCGCCATCGACATCTGCCGTGACCTGAAGGTGCCCATCGTGCCGCGCGGCGGCGGCACCAGCCAGTGCGGCCAGACGGTGGGCGCAGGGCTGGTGATCGACTTCTCCAAGCACCTGCGCCGCGTGCTGCAGGTGGATGCCGAGGCGCGCACCGCCACGGTGGAGCCGGGCCTGGTGCTGGACCACCTGAACGGGCAGCTCAAGGCGCAGGGCCTGTGGTACCCGGTGGATGTGTCCACCGCCGCGCAGGCCACGCTGGGCGGCATGGCGGGCAACAACTCCTGCGGCAGCCGCAGCATCGCCTACGGCAACATGGTCCACAACGTGCGGGGCGCGAGCGCGTGGACGAGCGACGGCATCCTGCATGACTTCGGCCGCTTCGACCACGCCACCGGCGCCGTGCGGCAGCTCGGCGAGCGCGTGCGCGAGCTCGCCTGCCGCCTGGTGCCGGAGATCGAGCAGCGCTGGCCCAAGGTGCTGCGCCGCGTGGCCGGCTACAACCTGGATGTCTTCCACCCGCAGAGCGTTCGCCCCTACACCGCCGATGGCGCGGTGAACCTGTCGCACCTGCTGGTGGGCAGCGAAGGCACACTGGCGGTGACGCGCAGCCTCACCCTGCAACTGGCGGAGCTGCCGCGCGCCCGCGTGCTGGGCGTCATCAACTTCGGCAGCTTCCACCAGGCGATGGACAGCGCGCAGCACATCGTGAAGCTGGGCCACGGCACGCTCACCGCGGTGGAGCTGGTGGACCGCACGATGATCGATCTGTCGCTGCGCAACCCGGCCTTCGCGCCCACGGTGCGGCAGGCGCTGATCGGCGAGCCCGAGGCGCTGCTGCTGGTGGAGTTCGCTGGCGCCGACCGCGCGGCGCTGCTTCGCCATCTCGATGACCTGGTGGCCTTGATGGGCGACCTGGGCCTGCCCGGCAGCGTGGTGCGCATGCCCGATGAAGGCCCGCAGAAGGCCCTGTGGGAGGTGCGCAAGGCCGGCCTCAACATCATGATGAGCCTGCGCGGCGACGGCAAGCCAGTGAGCTTCATTGAAGATTGCGCGGTGCCGCTGGAGCACCTGGCCGAATACACCGCGGCGCTGACCGAGGTGTTCCGCCGCCATGGCACCAAGGGCACGTGGTACGCCCATGCATCGGTGGGCACGCTGCACGTGCGGCCCATCCTCGACATGCGGCGCGACGGCGCGGCCCGCATGCGCGCCATCGCGGAAGAGGCCTCCGAGCTGGTGCGCCGCTACAAGGGCGCCTACAGCGGCGAGCACGGCGACGGCCTGTGCCGCGGCGAATGGGTGCAGTGGCAGTTCGGCCCGCGCATCCACGAGGCCTTCGGCGAGATGAAGCGCCTGTTCGATCCCGCCGGCCTGCTGTGCCCGCAGCGCATCGTGGATGCGCCGCCGATGGACGACACGCGGCTGATGCGCTTCAACCCCGGCTACCGCGTGATCCCGCTCGTGCCCGCGCTGGACTGGCGCGCGTGGGATGTGCAGAACGACCCCGCCACCGAAAAGACCACCGCGCCCGGCACCGGCGGTGACCCCGCGCTCGGCTTCGCCAAGGCGGTGGAGATGTGCAACAACAACGGGCACTGCCGCAAGTTCGACGCCGGCACCATGTGCCCGAGCTACCGCGTCACGCGCGATGAGCAGCACCTCACCCGCGGCCGCGCCAACACGCTGCGCCTGGCGCTGAGCGGGCAGCTCGGCCCCGACGGCCTGGCGAGCGAAGCGGTGCGCGAAGCCATGGACCTGTGCGTCGGCTGCAAGGGCTGCAAGCGGGATTGCCCCACCGGCGTGGACATGGCGCGCATGAAGATCGAGTTCACCCAGGCAGACCGGCGCAAGAACGGCTGGACGCTGAAGGACAAGCTGGTCGCCCGCCTGCCCGACTACGCGCCGCTGGCCGCGCGCTTCGCACCCCTGCTGAACCTTCGCAACCACAGCCAGCTGCTGGCCGGCGTGGGCGAGCGCTTCACCGGCTTCGCGGCTGCGCGGCGCTTGCCCAAGTGGCATCGCCGGCACTTCTTCAACGACCCCGCGCGCACCGCCACCCGTGAGGAGGTTCTGGCCTCCGGCCGGCCGGTGGTGCTGTTCGTCGACACCTTCAACGGCTACTTCGAATCGGTGAACGCCCGCGCGGCCGTTCAGGTGCTGCAGGCGGCTGGCTACACGGTGCACATCGCCGCCAAGGCGCAGGCCGATGGCAAGGCCCTGTGCTGCGGCCGCACCTACCTGGCCACCGGCCAGGTGGACGAGGCGCGCGCCAAGGCGGGTGAACTGCTGGCGGCGCTGCAACCCTTCGTGGACCGCGGCATCGCCATCGTGGGCCTGGAACCCTCGTGCCTGCTCACCCTGCGCGACGAGTTCACCGCCATGGGCTTCGGCGAGCAGGCCGAACAGGTGGCAAAGCACGCGCTGCTGCTGGAGGAGTTTCTCGCCCGCGAGGCCGGCGCCGGCCGGCTGGAGGCACTGAAGGCACGGCTGAAGCCGATGGACAAGCCGCTGCTGGTGCATGGCCATTGCCACCAGAAGGCCTTCGACGCCGTCTCGCCAGTGCTGCAGGTACTGAAGCTCATCCCCGGCGCCAACCCGCGCCTGATCGAGACCAGTTGCTGCGGCATGGCCGGCAGCTTCGGCTACGAGGCCAGCCACCAGGCCGTATCGATGCAGATGGCGGAGCTGTCGCTGCTGCCCGCCATCCGCGCCGAGCCCGACGCAGTGGTCGTCGCCGACGGCACGAGCTGCCGGCACCAGATCATCGACGGCGCGCAGCGGCGCGCGGTGCACGCGGCGGTGCTCCTGGTGCGGCAGCTGGGGTAGCGCAAGCCCATTCCACCCCATGCACAATGCTCGGGTGCCCGCCGCCCCCTGCCTCATCCGCGCCGCCCTGCCCTCTGACGAAGCCGCCTGGCGGCGCCTGTGGGCGGGCTACTGCGACTTCTACGACGCCCACGTACCCGAAGCAGTGACGCGCCGCACCTGGGTGCGCATCCTCGATCCCGATTCGGCGGTGATGTGCATCGTGGCCGAGGTCGACGGCGCAGTGGTCGGCTTCGCCAACTGCGTGGTGCACCTGGGCACCTGGGAAACCGAGTCGCTCTGCTACCTCGAAGACCTGTACGTGGACCCGGCGGCGCGCGGCAAGGGCATTGCCTCGCAACTGATCGAGTGGCTGCGCAACGCCATGCGGGCCGAAGGCTGGGCCCGCCTGTACTGGATGACCCGCGCCGACAACGCGGCGGCGCGCGCGCTGTACGACCGCTTCACGCAGGCGGATGGCTACGTGCGGTACGTGCTGCGGCAGAAGTAACGGGGCCCTTCCGCCGCCCTGCCCGGCAGGCATGCACCCTTTTTTCTAGAATGGAGGGCTGTCCCCGACCCTTCCCGCCCCCATGCCCGCCGAACTCACGCCCGCTGCCGCCACCCGATTCGTCGTCTGGGGCGGTCTTTTCCTGGGCCTGGTGCTGGGCGTGGTGGGCCAGGCCACCCGCTTCTGCGTGCGGGGCGCCATTGCCGACTGGGTGATCTTCCGCGGCCCGGGGCGGCTGGTGTCGTGGCTGCTGTCCATCGCGGTTGGCGCGGTGGTGATCCAGGTCATGCTGTCGGCCAACCTGTTCGACGCCAGCCGCACCATCGCCTGGAGCGACCGCTTCGTCTGGCTGTCGGCGCTGGTGGGCGGGCTGCTGTTCGGCTACGGGATGATCCTGTCCGGCGGATGCCCGCAGCGCAGCCTGGTCAAGGCCGGCAGCGGCAACCTCAAGTCACTCGTCACGCTGCTGGTGCTGGCGATTGCGGCCGCCATGACGCTGCGCGGCGCCTTCTCCGGCCTGCGCGTGGGCTTCCTCGACACCTGGGGCGTGAGCCTGGGCTTCCCGCAGGACCTGGGCTCGCTGATCGGCAAGGCCGTCTCGCTGCCGCCCGGCGCGGTGCGCTGGGTGATCGCGCTGGCCGTGCTGGCGGCGGTGGTCGCCTATGCCTGGAAGGTGCGCGCCTCGCTGGAGCGTGGCCACTGGGTCGGCGGCATCGTGGTCGGCCTGCTGGTGGGCGCGGCCTTCTACCTCACCGGCCGCATCGGCTTTCTCGCCGAGCACCCGGAGACGCTGGAGCCGGCCTGGCTGGGCACGCAGTCGCGTCGCCCCGAGGGCCTGACTTTCTCCGCCCCGCTCGCGCACACGCTGGACCTGCTGACGCTGTGGTCGGACAAGGCCACCGTGGCCACCTTCGGCGTGATGATGGCCCTGGGCGTAATCGTCGGCGCGTTCGCTTCCGCCAAGCTGCGCGGCGACTTCCGGCTGGAAAGCTTTAGCAGCCCGCGTGAACTGGGGGAGCACCTGGTGGGCGGCGTGCTCATGGGCTTCGGCGGCGTCACCGCCGTCGGTTGCTCCATCGGCAACGGCGTGACGGGCCTGGCCCTGCTCTCGGCGGGCGCCCTGCTCGCCACGGCCGGCATCACCGTTGGCGCCCTGCTCGCGTTGCGCGTGCAGATGCGCCAGTCCGAGCGCGGGACCGCACCCGCCGCCACGCCGCGCGCCGCCTGAAGGCAGCGGCGCGCGCCGGTCCGCGGCCTCAGGCCGCGTAGCCCGGGTTGGGAAGGCCGCCCGTGATCTTGGGCATGTTCACCTGGCGCGGTGCCACCTTGCCGCCCTTGGCCTTGAACCAGTCTTCCACCAGTTCCCACACCGGGCGCGTCTTCGCCTTGGCGGCCTCTTCGGAGACCGGCGCCCAGCCCGCCACCTTGTAGGTCTTGCCGGCCTCGATGGGCTTGCCGCCCAGGCGCATGTCCTCGATGCGCTTGCCGGCGCCCGCCGTGGGGTTGCAGGTGTACTGCAGGCCGCCCACGCGCACCATGTCACCGCCCTGCTGGTAGTACGGGTCGGGGTTGAACAGGTTGTCGGCCACGTCCTCCAGCACCGTCTTGATCATCTCGCCGCTCATCGCGGTGACGGTGGTGTACGAGTAGGTGGTGGCCGTCATGTCCATCAGCCACTCGCGCGTGATCGGCTGGCCGGGCAGCAGCGTGGTGCCCCAGCGGAAGCCGGGCGAGAAGGCGATCTCGGCACCCTGCACGTCCATCAGCGCGTCCAGCAGGAGCTGGTCGCCCGAGCCGTTGAAGTTGCCGCGGCGGTACAGCAGGCCCTCGGTCACGGCCAGCTGCTGGGCGAGCCGCGCCTCATACGGGCCGCGGATCTTCTGGATCAGCGCTTCCATGCCCGCGTCCGCCGGCAGCATGTTCGCGAAGACCGGCAGCAGGCGGTAGCGGAAGTCCGTCACCTGCTTGCCCTTCACCTCGAAATCCATCACGCCCAGGAACTTGCCGTTGCTGCCCGCGTTGGTGACGAGGGTCTTGCCACCCTTGTTGCTGATGACGCTGGCCACCGGCATGCCGTCGTGCGTGTGGCCGCCGAAGATGGCGTCGATGCCGCTCACGCGGCTGGCCATCTTCAGGTCGACGTCCATGCCGTTGTGACTGAGGACGACCACGACGACCGCGCCCTTGCCGCGCACCTCGTCCACCATCTTCTGCATGTTGGCGTCCTGGATGCCGAACTCCCAGTCAGCCACCATGTAGCGCGGGTTGGCAATGGGCGTGTAGGGGAAGGCCTGGCCGATGATGGCGACCGGCACGCCGTTCATCTCGCGGATCACGTAGGGCTTGAACACCGGGTCGCCGAAGTCGGCGGTCTTGATGTTCTGCGCGACGAAGTCGACCTTGCCCGCGAAGTCCTTCTCGACGATCTCCTTCACGCGCTCCATGCCGAGCGTGAATTCCCAGTGGCCGGTCATCACGTCCACACCCAGCAGCTTGCAGGCATCCACCATGTCCTGGCCGTTGGTCCACAGCGAGGTGCCGGAGCCCTGCCACGTGTCGCCGCCGTCCAGCAGCAGCGCGCCCGGCCGGCTGGCCTTCAGGCGCTTGACCAGGGTGGCCAGATGCGAGAAGCCGCCCACCTTGCCGTAGCGGCGCGCGGCCGCCTCGAAATCGAGGTAGGTCAACGCATGCGCCTCGGCGCTGCCCGCCGGCACCTTGGCGACCTTCAGCAGATGCTCGCCCACCAGGTGCGGCAGCTGCCCCTGCATGGATCCGATGCCCAGGTTCACGTTCGGCTCGCGGAAGTGGATGGGTTTGAGCTGCGCGTGGCAGTCGGTCATGTGCAGGAACGACACGTTGCCGAAGCGCGGCAGGTCGTACAGGGCGCCGGCAGCCGTCTGCGCGTCGGCATCGGACCAGCGGCCCAGACCCATGCCGGCCACCGAGGCCGCGCCCAGGACCTGCAGGAATTCGCGCTTGGAGAGGTTCATATCAGCGTTGACTTATGGTTGCAATTCAAAAAAAGGCGGGCCGCGAACGGCCCGCCCTGGTGCGGGACTACTTGTTCACGGGCGAAGCCGGGTCCAGCAGCAGCGCCATGATGTGCTTGATCTGCTGCTCGGTCAGGTTGCCCATATGGCCCGAGCGGGGCATGTTGGAGCAGGCGTTGTAGGCCTTGGCGTTCCAGATCTTGCCCCAGGTGTATTCCACGATGGGCTTGGCGGCGGCGCTGTTGGGATCCGCCACGCCGCGGATCTTGCCGTAGTTGTAGAGGCTGGGGCCGATGGTGCCGAACGAGATCTCTTCCTTGCTGATCTGGTGGCAGTTGTAGCAGTTGCCACCGTTGACCGTGGTCGCGGTATCGGTCCAGGTCATGCCACGGCCGCTCTGCGCAATCGACTCACCCTGCTTCCAGTCGCCCAGGAACTTGCCGTCGGAAGGCCACTTGATGGTCTTCAGGTTGTCGGCCTCGATGCGCTTGGCCACGGCCGCATCCAGCGGCTTGCCGGCCACATCGGCCTGGTTGCACAGCTTGAGCGTCTCGTCGATCTGCGTCACGCGCTCGACCTTCGCGATGCCCTGGGTGCGGAAAGCCGCCTTGACCATGTCGTCGGCCAGCTTGTCCAGGTCCGCCGCCGAAGGGCCGGTGGCGCAGCCTGCGGCCACGAGTGCAGCGGCGAGGCCGCCGCCCAGGAGCTTCCAGTTCGTGGTGATTCTTTTCGTCATGCTCGTGCCTCCTTCAGCGCTTGATGGTCGGGGCGGCAGACTTCGCGCCCTTGGCGTTGACGCCGAGGTAGACGGACAGCGCGGCCAGCGCGTCGGCACCGAACTCGGGGTACGGGAAGCGCTGCTGGCGGTAGCAGTCGTTCAGGCGCAGCTGCATGCTCCACATCTGGCCGTTGGAGACGCGGTAGGCGGGCCAGGCTGCGAAGCCGATGCCATCACCGGGGTTCTTGGTGAGGTTGGGCAGATCCTGCAGGCGGATGCGCTTGCCGTCCTCGCCATGGCAGGAGGCGCACGAGAAGTCGTGCGTGCCGCCCCGCATGAAGAACATGCGCTTGCCCACTTCATAGGCGGTGCGCTCGGCCTCGTGGCCCTGCGGCAGGTTGAAGCGCAGGCCCTTGGACTCGGCCGAGACCCAGGTGGCCAGGGCCGTCACGTTGGCCATCTCGCCGCGACCGAACGGCGTCTTGGCGATCTCGGCGGCGTTGAAGCCCTGCAGCGTGGCCATGCAGTGCACGAGCCTCGTCTCCAGATCCTGCACCTTGTTCACGTCCGCGAAGTAGCGCGGCAGTTCCACGAAGGCGCCCTTCACCACGCCGGGGCCCTTGCCCAGATCGCACTGTTCGAGCGATGCGTTCTTCGGGCCGCGCTTCTGCTTCCAGAGCGCCTCGCCCTTGGCCTCGAACAGGTCCGCCGGGTTGCCGTCCGCCAGCATCTGGCGGTATTCCTCGATCGACTCGACGGCCGATTTCTGCGCCAGCGCCGTACCGGAGGCCGCGAGTGCGGCCACGGCAAGCGCCAGGGTGGTGTTTGTCTTCCTCATGGGCCTTCCTTCTTCGTTGTGAAAGCGATGCAGCGCCGGCAGGTCCCGGTCGCCCGGCGGGACGCGCAGGCCCGCCGAAGGCGCGAAGCGCGCGGACTCAGCTGATGGTGGCTTCGTCGGTGCGCGTGTCGCCCTTGTTGTCCTTCCAGGTGACGGACACCTTGTCGCCGGCCTTCGCACCCTTGATGGTGAACTGCAGGAACGGGTTCTTCGAGACCGCGGGGCCCCACTCGGCGCTGAACACGGGCTTGCCGTTCAGGCTGGCGGTGACGTTGGTGATGTGCCAGGCGGGGATGGTCTTGCCCGCGCTGTCCTTGCGCTGGCCGGTTTCCATCTCGTGGCTCATGAGAACGCGCACGACGGCGTTGCCGCCCTGTGCCTGGGCGCGGATGCGCATCGGATCTGCCATTTCAATCTCTCCTGATTCGGGGTAGGGGGCGTGCGCCGGGATCAGCCGCCGCAGCCGCCGAGGGTGACCTTGACTTCCTTCTTCGCGAAGAAGGCCTTGCCGTCGGCGGTGATGGCCACGGCGTACACGTCGGACGTCTGGCCCATCTTGGCGCGGGTGGAGAAGTTGGCCTCCACCTCGGGGGTGACGTCGAACTTGGCGACGAGCGCGTTGGGGTTCTTCTCGACCATCAGCAGCAGGTGCTTGACACCGGCCAGGGTGGTGGCGGCGCCGATCGGCACCACGGCGCCGTTCTCGGCGATGTCGGGCGCGGTCAGCGTCACGTTCTTGCTTTCAACGGGTGCGCCAGCGCCATAGGCCTTGGCGGCGTCCGCCACGGACTTGGCGTCGAACGCCGCCTTGTTGAAGGCAAAGGCCTCGCGCGGGAAGAGGCCGGTGGCCGCCAGCAGGCCGGCCACGGCCAGGGACTGCTTGAGGGTGTCACGTCGGTTCTGCATGGATGCTCTCCAGTGGATCGAATAGTTAAGCGGATGCTAATGTGAATGGTCCGCAGCGGTGCTCCGGACTATCCCTGTCTTCAGCTCATCAGGGAGCTGCCCCAGTGGCCAGCCAATTGGCGATGGTACGCGCCTCCTCGGCGCTCAGCGTCTGCGGGGGCATGGGGATGTTGCCCCACACGCCCTGCCCGCCGCTCCTGATCTTGTCCGCCAGGTAGTCGGCCTTGCCGGCGTGCTTCTTGGCCACGTCGGCCCAGCTCGGCCCCACCAGCTTGGCGGCGGGGGCGTGGCAGGCGGTGCAGGTGTTCTTCTGCAGCAGCGCGGTAGGGGCCTTGCCGGCGGCGGGCGCTGCCGGCGCGGGTGCGGCGGCCGGCCTGGCCGTGGCTGGCGCGGCCCCGGGCGGCCGGGTGGTGTCGGCGCCGTGCTGGGCACCCACCAGGCGGTTCTGCTCGGCGAGGTTGCCATGGGCATTGCGGGCGAAGTCCGGCAGCATGGAGGCCACCTTGGCTTCGACCGCGCAGTCCTTCATGCAGGCGGTGCCGTTCACGTCCGGCTTGCCGGTGCCCTTGAACTCCTTGCCGGGCCACATGCCGTGCGCGGTGGTGAAGCCATTGCGGTTGGGCATGCGCTTTTGCACGTCGGCGATGTTGGTATCGCTGAGCACGAAGTCATCCGGCACGACCTGGCCCAGGTTCAGCAGGAACGCAGTCACCGCGTAGACCTCTTCGGTCGTCAGCGACTTCGGCGCGTTCCAGGGCATGGCCCGGTTGATGTAGTCCCACAGCGTGGAGACGGTGGCCACCTTCATCAGCGTGGTGCGCCCCGGGTAATCGGCCCGCATGAGGTTGGCCACGCGGCCGGTCTCGATGTCCTTCGCGGTGGTGCCGCCCACGAGCGGGCTGAACACCTCGTTCGATTCACCGAAGATACCGTGGCAGGAAGCGCATTTGCCCTCCCACACCTCCTGGCCCTTGTTGACGGAGCCCGAGCCCTTGGGCAGGCCCTTGAAGTCGGGGCGCACGTCGATGTCCCACGCGGCCACCTCGGCCGGCGTCGCGGCGCGGCCGATGCCGGGGAATCGCTGGCCCTGCTGCGCCTGCGCGTGCACAGCCTGCGCCGACAGCATCGCGGCACCCAGCGCCAGCGCGCCGATCACGCGGACCTTCTTTTCAACCCAGCTGGACATTGCGCACCTCGCCGCTTTCCTGCACCAGCCAGGACTGGATGGCGTTGTTGTGATAGATCGAGCGCGAGCCGCGCACCGCGCGCAGCTGCCGGTAGTTGGGCTGCACGTGGCCCGTGTCGTCGGTCGCGCGGCTCTGGATGATGGCCGGCTTGCCGTCCCACACCCAGTCGAGGTGGAAGCGCGTGAGGCACTTGTCCATCACGGGGCCCTGCAGGCGCGCGCGGCGCCAGTTGCGGCCGCCGTCGACCGACACGTCCACATGCTTGATCTTGCCGCGGCCCGACCAGGCCAGGCCGGTGATGTTGTAGAAGCCCTGGTCCAGCAGCACCTGGCCGCCGGAGGGCGTGGTCACCACGCTCTTGACCTCCTGGATGCTGGTGTACTGGCGGTGCGTGCCGTCCGGCATGAGATCCACGTAGTGGATGGCCTCGTCCTTGGTGGCGTAGGGCTGGTCGCCCACCTCGATGCGGCGCAGGTACTTCACCCAGCTCACGCCCTGCACGCCCGGCACCACCAGCCGCAGCGGGTAGCCCTGCTCGGGGCGCAGCATCTCGCCGTTCTGGCCGTAGGCCACGAGCACCTCGCCCGAGCGGATCAGGCTCATGGGGATGGTGCGCGTCATGGAGGAGCCGTCGGCCCCCTCGGCGAGCACGAACTTGCCGTTCACCAGGTCGGCGCCGGCCATCTCCAGCAGGGTGATCAGCGGCACGCCGGTGAACTCGCTGCAGGAGATCATGCCGTGGGTGTACTGGCAGGTGGGCACGGCCACGTTGCCCCACTCCATGCCGGTGTTGGCGCCGCACTCGATGAAGTGGAAGCGGCTGACCGAGGGCAGACGCATGATCTCGTCCATGGTGAACACCTTGGGCGTCTTCACCATGCCGTTGAGCATCAGGCGGTGCTGGCTGGGATCGATGTCCCACCAGCCCTGATGGTGCCGCTCGAAGTGCAGGCCGCTGGGCGTGACGATGCCGAACAGCGACTGCAGTGGCGCGAACGAGACCGAGGCCTGCGTCGTCTGCGTGAGGCCGGGGCTCTGCCGGCGCTGCACGTTTCGCTCGTACTGCGAGGGCTTGCCGTAGCCGTCCGTCACCACGGGTTGGCCCAGGCCCTTGGAGTGCGCGGGCAGTTCCAGGATGGCGGGGTCGCCCGCGGGCTGCTGCGCGCGCGCCGGCATGGCGACCGCGCCGGCGGTGGCGGCGGCCGCGGCGAAGGCACCGCGGATGAAGTCACGCCGGCCCTTCTTGCCCTCGGCAAAGACGGTGCGGACGCCCGTCGGGTCCAGGAAGCTCTCCGGCGCCTTCAGCAGGCGGCCGGAGGGCTGGGTTTCGTCTGGTTTCACTGCATCTCCTTGGGGAAATCGATGTTCTCGTTCAGTTCAGGTCCGTCTTCGCGGCTCGGCAGCAGGCTGCGGACCGCGCGGCTCAGCAGCGGCGCGGCATCGTCATGCAGCCGGTAGTACACCTGCGCGCCTTCGCGCCGCCGCGCCAGCAGGCCGGAGCGGTACAGCAGCGCCAGGTGCTGCGACACGCTCGGCTGGCCACCGCCGACGCGGGTGCGCAGTTCCGACACGTTCAGCTCGCGGCCGGTCAGCGCGTCCAGGATGCGCAGGCGCGCGGGCGCGGCCATCAGCCCAAACAGCTCCGCCGCCTGCTCGAAGACCTGACCCGACACGTCGAACGACCCTTGCGCGCTGCTCACAATTCGTCTATCTGGATATTACGATGTACGAATATATAGATTGCCGGATGGATCTGACACAGGGTTTACACGGGTGGGGCGCTGACAGCCGCCAGCCGGCTACTTGAACCGGTAGTGGTCGCGGTTCAGCACGGCCGCGATGGCCGTCACGTCTTCCGGGAACAGGCCGAGGTTCAGCTCGGTGTTGCACTGCTCCACCATGCCGCGCAGGAAGCCGGGCGTGTTGATCCGCCCTTGCGGCTTGTAGATCGCGGAGCCGTCACCGCCGACCTTGCGCACGTGGCACTCGACGCACTTGTTCTCGGCGATCAGCCGCGCACCCAGCACGAGATCCGCGTCCTTGAAGACGGCCTGCGCGGTCTGCGCGTGCGCGGCCAGGCCCGTCAGGGCCAGCACGCCTGTCACCACCATGAGGGCCGGATGCATGTGTCGTCTCCGCGGGTGAAGCCCGCCGGTGCCAGCATACAGCGTGCGCGTCATGAACGGTCACTCGCGCTCCCTCGTGGTGACTCGTGGTGACTCGTGGTGACTCGTGGTGACTCGTGGTGACTCGTGGTGACTCGTGGTGACTCGTGGTGACTCGTGGTGACTCGTGGTGACTCGTAGGCTGGGGTGGAGCGCCAGCGCCACCCCAGCGCGTGCACGCGGTGACCGGCCGTGT
>NZ_JAYRZR010000070.1:0-918 GCF_041916345.1 Ramlibacter sp. | reverse complement strand
GGTGCCCCACCCCAGCCTACGGGGATGCCGGTCGCCGGGGGCCGCTACTTCGCGCCGGCCAGGATCCACGCCGCCAGCGTCTTGGCGTCGGCGTCACTCAGCGCGGCCTGGGCGGGCATGGGCACCGCGCCCCACTTGCCGGAACCACCCGCCTTGATGCTCTTGATCAGGTTCGCCTCGGCGTCCTTCTGCCCGGCGTACTTCTTGGCGACCTCCTGGTAGGCGGGGCCGACCAGCTTCTTGTCGACGGCATGGCAGGCGGTGCAGGCGTTCTTCTGCGCCAGCTGCAGGTTGGCCAGGGCGGGGCCGGCGGCCAGCAGGCCGAGGACGGCGGCGATGGCGTATTGCTTCAAGGGAGGTCTCCTGTTCGGGGTTGGGTGAGGCCTGGGGCCAGCGAGCTGACGGCCCGGCAGGGACTCGCCAAATATTCGCCACTTCGAATATATCGCAGGCCCCACCCGCGCGCGTGCTGGTGTTTTCCCGCGCCAGACGCCGGCGCGCGCGGCGCTCAGTCGTCCGCCAGCGCCGGATCACACCGCAGCGGCGCCGGCTTCAGCTCGCCATCGATCACGGCCCGCGCGAGATGGTCCAGCCGCTCGAACAAGCGGTCCGGCCGGCTCTGGGCGACTGGCACACCACCGTTGTAGCCATAGGGCACGGCCCACGCGGCCACACCGGCCTCACGCGAGGTCGCGACGTCGATGGCCGAGTCGCCCACGTGGCCGGTGGCGCAGGCCGGTGCGCCTAGGCGCTCGCGCACGTGGTCGATCACGCGCCGGTCGGGCTTCTTCCAGGCCAGCGTGTTGCCGCCGATGACCACGCGGAGAAAGTCGCGCAGGCCCGTGCGTTCCAGCACCTGCAGCGCGAACAGCTCCTCCTTGTTGGTGACGCAGACGCAGGCGATGCCGGCATCGCGCA
>NZ_JAYRZR010000069.1:0-23079 GCF_041916345.1 Ramlibacter sp. | reverse complement strand
GAGTCCGCGTAATGCTGCGAGCCGACAGACCACTGGTAAGCCGTGTGCGGGAAATCCGCATGCACGGTTTGGAAGGGGGCGTTCGCTCCTGGATTTATTCAATTTAGGAACCAACGTCTACCAATGAACCAACTGGACGCCCTCAAGCAGTTCACCACCGTGGTGGCGGACACCGGTGACTTCCATCAGCTCGCGCAGTACCGGCCGCAGGACGCGACCACCAATCCGTCGCTCATCCTGAAGGCGGTGCAGAAGCCCGAATACGCCCCGCTGCTGGCGCAGACGGTGGCGCGCTTCCGCGGCCGGCCGCTGGACGAGGTGACGGATCGCCTGCTGGTGCGCTTCGGCTGCGAGATCCTGGGCACCATCCCCGGCCGCGTCTCCACCGAAGTGGACGCCCGCCTGAGCTTCGACACCGAGGCCACCTACTCGCGCGCGGAGCGCATCGCGGAGCTGTACCAGGCCGAGGGCGTGCCGATCGACCGCGTGCTGATCAAGATCGCGGCCACCTGGGAAGGCATCCGCGCGGCCGAGCGGCTGGAGCGCCGCGGCATCCACTGCAACCTCACGCTGCTGTTCTCGTTTGGCCAGGCCGTGGCCTGCGGCCAGGCCAAGGTGCAGCTCATCTCGCCCTTCGTCGGCCGCATCTACGACTGGCACAAGAAGGCCGCAGGCGCGCAGTGGGACGAAGCCGCGCGATCCGGCGCCAACGACCCCGGCGTGCAGTCGGTGCGCCAGATCTACACCTTCTACAAGCACTTCGGCATCGCGACCGAGGTCATGGGCGCCAGCTTCCGCAATACGGGACAGATCCTCGCGCTGGCGGGCTGCGACCTGCTCACCATCAGCCCGGAGCTCCTGGCTTCGCTTGCCGCCAGTGAGGCGCCGGTCGCCCGGGCGCTCGATGCCGACGAAGCCCGTGCCGCGACGGTGGCGCATGTCGTGCACGACGAGCGCTCCTTCCGCTGGGCCCTGAACGAGGACGCCATGGCCACCGAGAAGCTGGCCGAAGGCATCCGCGCCTTCGCGGCGGATGCGCGCCGGCTTGACGCCCTGCTGGAGGCGGCCTGAGGTGATGGCATCCCGGCCGCGCTGCGACGCCACGCCGGCCTGGCGGGCGCTGCAGGCGCACTTCGAGGACACGGGTCGCGCGTTCGATCTGCATCGCGCGTTCGAGGCCGACGCCAAGCGCTTCGAGCGCTTCAGCCAGTCGGCGCCGCAGGTCTTCGCCGATCTGTCCAAGAACCTGTGGGATGCCGACACGGAGGCTCTCCTGCTGCAACTGGCGGCGCAGTGTGGCGTGGCCGCGTACCGCGATGCGCTCTTCGCAGGCCAGGCCATCAACACCACGGAGCGCCGTGCGGTGAAGCACTGGCTGCTGCGCGCGGGGCCTGAGGCGGATGATCCCGACGCGGCCGAGGTGCAGCAGACGCTGGCGGCCATGCTCGCGTACGCAGAGCGTGTGCGCGCTGACGAGGCGATCACCGACATCGTGCACATCGGCATCGGCGGCTCGGACCTCGGGCCGCGCATGGCGGTCGCCGCGCTCGCGGCGTACCGCGGGCCGGGCAAGCGCTTCCACTTCGTCTCCAACATCGACGGCCACGACCTGGCCGCGGTGCTCGCTCAGGTGCAACCGGCCGGTACGCTGTTCATCATCGCCTCCAAGACCTTCACCACGCTGGAGACGATGACCAATGCCCGCTCCGCCTGCGCCTGGTTCCAGGCGGAGGGCGGCACGGACATCGCGCGCCACTTCGCGGCCCTCACCAGCAACGTCGAGGCGGCTCGTGCCTTCGGCATCACCACTACCTTCGGCTTTCGTGAGTGGGTGGGCGGGCGCTACTCGCTGTGGTCCGCCATCGGCCTGCCGCTGGCCATCGCCATCGGGGCTGAAGGCTTCCACGCGCTGCTGCGCGGCGCACGCGAGATGGATGCGCACTTCCGCACCGCGCCGCTGGCGGCCAACCTGCCGGTGCGGCTGGGCCTGCTGGACGTGTGGTACCGCAACTTCCATCGCTTCGCGAGCCGCAGCATCGCGCCCTATCACGGCGGGCTGCAGCGCCTGCCGGCCTACCTGCAGCAGCTGGAGATGGAGAGCAATGGCAAGCGGGTGGACCTGCAGGGCGCGGCGCTGCCCTATGACACCGCGCCCGTGCTCTGGGGCGAGCCGGGGACGGACGGCCAGCATGCGTTCTTCCAGATGCTGCATCAGGGCACGCAATCGGTGCCGGTGGAATTCATTGCCGTGCGACAACCGGCGCATGCCCTGCCGGATCACCATCGGCTGCTGCTGGCGAATGCGCTCGCCCAGGCGCAGGCCCTGATGCAGGGCCGTTCCGACCCGGGGGGGCACCGCCACTTCACCGGCAACCGCCCCAGCAGCTTCTTAGTGCTGGAAGCGCTCACCCCCGAAAGCCTGGGCGCGTTCATCGCGCTGCAGGAACACCGCGTGTTCACCAGCGGTGCCGTGTGGGGCATCAACAGCTTCGACCAGTGGGGCGTGGAGCTCGGCAAGGCGCTGGCGCAGGATCTGGCGCCGCGCTTCGCGAGCGGCGACAACACGGGACTCGACGCTTCCACCGCCGGCCTGCTGGACCGCCTGCGCTGAAGCCGCCTATGATGGCGCGCACCCCATCAGGGGAAGGAGGGCATCATGGACTTCAAGCAAGCGGTCATCACCTGCCTGCGTGACAAGTATGCGGATTTCAACGGCCGCGCCAGCCGGTCGGAATTCTGGTGGTTCTTTCTCTTCCAGCTCATCGTGACGATGATCCTGACGGCGATCCATGAACGCCTGGGCAACGTCGCGTCGCTCGCCATGTTGCTGCCGGCCCTGGGCGCAGGGGCGCGCCGCCTGCACGACATCGGCAAGAGCGGCTGGTTCCAGCTGCTGTGGTTCGTGCCCATCATCGGCTGGCTGGTGCTGCTGTACTGGGCCGTGCAGCCCAGCGGCGAGGACAACGCCTACGGCCCGACTCCCGGTACGGCAGCCTTCCCGGCCATCGACGACAAGCCCCCCGGCGCCGTCTGACCCGAGCCGCCCCCCGCAGGGGCCCGTGGATCGCGCGGAATAGCATGCAGCGCGATCCCCCAATGCAAAAGGCCGACTTCACGTCGGCCTTTTGCATCTGATCAGGCCACCGGAAAAACGCGGACGCGTTTTTCCGGTGAATGGACTTACATGTCCATCCCGCCCATGCCACCCATGCCGCCCATGCCGCCGCCGGGCATGGCAGGCGCTTCTTCCTTCGGCGCCTCGGCGACCATGGCTTCGGTCGTCAGCATCAGCGACGCCACGGAGGCGGCGTTCTGCAGGGCCGTGCGCGTGACCTTGGTGGGATCCAGGATGCCCATCTCGATCATGTCGCCGTAGGTGTCGTTGGCGGCGTTGAAGCCGTAGTTGCCCTTGCCGTTGAGCACCGCGTTGACCACCACGCTCGGCTCGCCGCCGGCGTTGTAGACGATCTCGCGCAGGGGCGACTCGATGGCCTTGAGCACCAGCTTGATGCCGGCGTCCTGGTCGGCGTTGGCGCCCTTGATCTCGCCAGCGGCCTGCTTGGCACGCAGCAGCGCCACGCCGCCGCCGGCCACGATGCCTTCTTCCACGGCAGCGCGGGTGGCATGCAGCGCGTCTTCCACGCGGGCCTTCTTCTCCTTCATCTCGACTTCGGTGGCGGCACCGACCTTGATGACGGCCACGCCGCCGGCCAGCTTGGCCACGCGCTCCTGCAGCTTCTCACGGTCGTAGTCGCTGGTGGCTTCCTCGATCTGCACGCGGATCTGCTTGACGCGCGCCTCGATGTCGGCGGCCGCACCGGCGCCGTCGATGATGGTGGTGTTTTCCTTGCCCACTTCGATGCGCTTGGCCTGGCCCAGGTCGGCCAGCGTCACCTTCTCGAGCGTCAGGCCCACTTCCTCGGCGATCACCTTGCCGCCGGTCAGGATGGCGATGTCTTCCAGCATGGCCTTGCGACGGTCACCGAAGCCGGGCGCCTTGACGGCCACGACCTTCAGGATGCCGCGGATGGTGTTGACCACCAGGGTGGCCAGGGCCTCGCCCTCGACTTCCTCGGCGATGATCAGCAGCGGACGGCCGGCCTTGGCCACCTGCTCCAGCGTGGGCAGCAGTTCGCGGATGTTGCTGATCTTCTTGTCGAACAGCAGCACGAACGGGTTGTCCAGCAGGGCGGCCTGCTTCTCGGGGTTGTTGATGAAGTAGGGCGACAGGTAGCCGCGGTCGAACTGCATGCCCTCGACGATGTCGAGCTCGTTGTCCAGGCTCTTGCCGTCCTCGACGGTGATCACGCCTTCCTTGCCGACCTTGTCCATCGCCTTGGCGATGATCTCGCCGATGGAGGCGTCGGAGTTGGCGGAGATGGAGCCGACCTGGGCGATCTCCTTGCTGGTGGTCGTGGGCTTGGAGGCCTTCTTCAGCTCTTCCACCAGGGTCGCCACGGCCTTGTCGATGCCGCGCTTCAGGTCCATCGGGTTCATGCCGGCGGCCACGTACTTCATGCCTTCGCGCACGATGGCCTGGGCCAGCACGGTGGCGGTGGTGGTGCCGTCACCGGCGTTGTCGCTGGTCTTGGAAGCGACTTCCTTGACCATCTGCGCGCCCATGTTCTGGAGTTTGTCCTTCAGCTCGATTTCCTTGGCCACGGACACACCGTCCTTGGTCACGGTGGGGGCGCCGAAGGAGCGCTCGAGCACCACGTTGCGGCCCTTCGGGCCCAGGGTCACCTTGACCGCGTTGGCCAGGATGTTCACACCCTCGACCATGCGCGCGCGGGCGTCACCGCCGAAGACCACGTCTTTTGCTGCCATGTTTGATTACTCCGAATGTCTGTTGAGGGGTTGAAAGGGCTTACTTCTCGACAACCGCGAACAGGTCGTCTTCCTTCATGACGAGCAGCTCGTCGCCGTCGACCTTGACGGTCTGGCCGCTGTACTTGCCGAACAGCACGCGGTCACCGACCTTCACGTTCGGGGCGATCAGCTCGCCCTTGTCGTTCTTGCGGCCCGGGCCGACGGCCAGCACTTCACCCTGGTCGGGCTTCTCGGCGGCGTTGTCGGGGATGACGATGCCGGAGGCCGTCTTGGTTTCGTTCTCGAGGCGCTTGACGATCACGCGATCGTGCAGGGGGCGAAGCTTCATTGCATCTCCTTGAATGGCTTGAATGAATGGGCGACAACGAAGTTGGCGCTCGTTAACTGACGTGGAATCGGCGCCCGGGCGAATCTGCCGTGTTAGCACTCAACTCCAACGAGTGCTAATGATAAGGCAAGTTGCGCGGCATTCAAGATCCGGGCAGGGGTGCGCCCTCCCTGGGGCGACGATCATTTCGTTGTGAAGTAGACTACCCAGCGAAGCGCCCGACCCCGTTGCCAACCCCATGCGCATCACCCGCCGCAGTCTCGCCACGGCCTGGCTGATCCTGGCCGCCGCCGCATCGGCCCATGCCGCCGAGGTGCAGGTGGCCGTGGCCGCCAACTTCGCCTCGCCCATGGCCCGCATCGCCGAGGCCTTCACAGCCGCCACGGGCCACACCCTGAAGGTCTCGACCGGGTCCACCGGCAAGTTCTATTCGCAGATCGTGAGCGGCGCGCCGTTCGAGGTGCTGCTGGCTGCCGATGACCAGACGCCGCGCCGGCTCGCGACCGAAGGTCGCGCGGTGGCGGCCTCGCAGGCCACTTATGCCATCGGCCGCCTCGTGCTGTGGAGCGCAACACCTGGCCTGGTGGACGAGCAGGGGGCGGTGCTGCGCAGCGGCGGCTTCCGCCACATCGCGATCGCCAATCCGCGCACGGCGCCGTACGGCGCGGCGGCGATGCAGACGCTCAGGGCGCTGGGCGTGGCCGACGCCCTGGCGCCCAGGCTGGTGACGGGCGAGTCGATCGCGCAGGCCTACCAGTTCGTCGTCACCGGCAATTCGGAACTCGGCTTCGTGGCGCTGTCGCAGGTGCGCGCACCCGGCAAGCCACCGCAGGGGTCCGCATGGCGGGTGCCAGCGAACCTGCATGATCCGATCCGGCAGGACGCCATCCTTCTCAAGGCGGGCGAACGCAATCCGGCAGCCAGTGCGTTGCTCGCCTTCCTGAAGTCCGAGCCAGCGCTGCAGGTGCTGGATGATTTCGGCTACGGCCGTCCCGCCCGGTGACTGGACGATGACCCCCGCCGAATGGAGCGCCGTGCGGCTGACCGCCGAACTGGCGGGCCTCACCACGGTGCTGCTGCTGCTCCTGGGCACGCCGATCGCCTGGTGGCTGGCCCGCACGCAGTCGGCCGCCAAGCCGGTGGTGGCCTCGATCGTGGCTCTGCCGCTGGTGCTGCCGCCCACGGTGATCGGCTTCTACCTGCTGCTGCTGATGGGCCCCCATGGTCCGGTGGGGGAGCTCACCACCGCGCTCGGACTGGGGCGCCTGCCCTTCACCTTCGGGGGACTGGTGGTGGCTTCCGTGCTGTGCTCCATGCCCTTTGTCGTGCAGCCGCTGCAGCAGGCCTTCGAGGCCATCGACGAGCGCACGCTGGAGGCCGCGGCCACGCTGCGCGCCGGCCCCTGGGACCGTTTCTTCACCGTGGCGCTGCCACAGGCGCGCCCCGGCATCCTCACCGCTTCGGTGCTGGGCTTCGCGCACACGGTGGGCGAGTTCGGCGTGGTCCTGATGATCGGCGGCAACATCGAGGGCAGCACCCGCACGCTGTCGGTGCTGATCTACGACCATGTGGAGGCGGCCGAGTTCGCGCAGGCCCACCGGCTCGCCGCGGGCATGGTGGGCTTCGCGATGATGGTGCTGCTGTCGCTGTACCTCCTGAACCGGCCGCGCCGTGAGCGCGTCGGCCCCGCCGCATGATCGACTTGGACCTGCGCCTCACGCGCGCGGCCTTCGAACTGCAGGCCACGCTGCGCCTGCCCGCCCGCGGCGTCACGGCGCTCTTCGGCCCATCGGGCTGCGGCAAGACGACGCTGCTGCGTGCGCTGGCGGGCCTGGAGCGGGCGCAGGGCCATGTGCGTCTGGATGGCGAAGTCTGGCAGGACGACGCCCGCGGCCTCTTCGTGCCCACCCACGCGCGCAGTCTGGGCTACGTGATCCAGGAGGCCGCGCTGTTCCCGCACCTGGACGTGGGCCGCAACCTCGACTACGGCCTGCGGCGGACCCCGGTTGCGCAACGCCGCATCGAACTGGCGCAGATCGTGGATCTGCTCGGCATCGGTCCCCTGATGGAGCGGCGGCCGGCCACGCTCTCGGGCGGCGAGCGCCAGCGGGTGGCCATCGCGCGCGCGCTCGCGGCCAGCCCGAAGGTGCTGCTGATGGATGAGCCGCTCGCCGCGCTGGATGCGAAACGCAAGCGGGAAGTGCTGCCTTACCTGGAGCGCATGCAGCGTGACCTGGGCCTGCCCATCGTCTACGTGAGCCATTCCATCGACGAGGTGGCGCAGCTGGCGGACCACCTCGTGCTGCTCGATGCCGGCCGCGTGCGGGCCGCGGGGCCGTTCACGGAGGTGCTCTCGCGGCTGGACCTGCCACCGCTGTGGGGTGACGAGATCGGCGTGGTGCTGGACGGCGTGGTCGCCGAGCGTGACGCGCACTGGCACCTCGCGCGGCTGGACGTCGATGGCGGTGCCGCGGCGTTCTGGTCGCGTGACCAGGGCCTGCCGGTGGGCCGCCGCGCGCGGCTGCGCGTGCTGGCGCGCGACGTGAGCCTCACGCGCGAACGGCAGCAGGGCACCAGCATCGGCAATCAGCTCGCGGGCACGGTGGAGTCCCTCACGGACGACAGCCATCCCGGCCTGGCCCTGGTGCGCGTGCGCGTCGGCGGCATCGCCCTGGTGGCCCGCCTCACCCGGCGCTCGGCCGACGCGCTGGCGCTGGCGCCGGGCCTGCCGGTGTGGGCGCAGGTGAAGACCGTGGCGCTGATGGAATGAGCACGGCGCGCGCCCATCGCGATGGCAGGCTGCTCACCGCGGAGCTGCGGCTGGCCGGCCGGCTGGATGACCGGCTGTTCCGCCTGCTGCAGGCGATCGGGGAAACCGGCTCCATCCACCGCGCGGCTGCCACGGTGGGCCTGAGCCACAAGGGCGCGCGCCTCATGCTGGAGACGGCCGGCAACATGGCGCACGAGCCGCTGCTGGCCTCCGCCGTGGGCGGCGCGGGCGGCGGCGGCACGCGCCTCACGCCCGCCGCCCTCAGCCTGCTGGCCGCCTGGCAGGCGCTGCAGAACGACCTGGAGGCGTTCCTGCGCGAGCAGGAACAACGCCTCGCCACCCAGCCGGCGCTGACCGGCCTGTTGAGGAGACTGTCCATGAAGACCACCGCCCGCAACCAGTTCGCCGGCACCATCCGCCACGTCGAAATCGGCCCGGTCTCGGCGCAGGTCACGCTCGCGCTGAAGTCCGGCGACGAGATCGTGGCCACCCTGACGACGGAGGCTGCGCGCCGGCTGGAGGTGCGCGAAGGCGCCGACGCCCTGGCGCTCATCAAGGCTTCCGCCATCGTGCTGGTGACGGATTTCGCCGGCTGGCGGCTCTCGGCGCGCAATCAGCTGGCCGGCACCGTCTCACGGCTGGAGCGGGGGCAGGTGTCCACGCTCGTGGTGCTGACCCTGCCGGGCGGCGACACGCTCACGGCCAGCGTGACGAACGAGGGCGTCGAGGCGCTCGACCTGAAGGTCGGCACCGCCGCGACGGCGGCCTTCAAGGCCTACTCGGTGATCCTCGCGATGCCGGCCTGAGCGATGCCGGCATCGCTCGCGCGGCATCAACCCTTGCGGATGACCGCGCACGCCAGCCGCGGCCCGGCATTGCCCGTGGGCTGCGTCTTGTAGTCGTCCGGATCGCGGTGGACGATGAGACCGCGGCCAACGATATCGCTGGCGCCGGCGCCCACTGCGATGGTGCTCGACTCGAACTGGAAGCGCGCCACGCCGGACGCGTCGGCCTTGAGAGAGGGCAGGTCGCCAGCGTGATGGGTGCCCTGGCCGTGCTGGCCATGGCCCGCGCCGCCGGGGTTGAAATGGCCGCCGGTGCTCATGCCGTCGCCGCTGGAGCAGTCGCCCTTCTCGTGCACGTGGAAGCCGTGCTCGGCGCCCGGCTTCAGCCCGCGCACCTCGCCGCTGACCAGCACTTTGCCGCCGGACTGGACGAACTTCACGCTGCCGGTGGTGGTGTTGCCACGCGTGGCTTCGAGGCTGGCGCTCGCCGTGGGGCCGCTGGGGGTGGCGCAGCCGGCCAGCAGGGCCAGCAGGCCCGTGGTCAGCAGGGCGGCGGATCGATGGGCTAGCATGGTGTCTCCTGAAGTGGTGGCGTGGATTGAATCAGGCCCGCGCTCAGCCCGCAATCGGGGCGCGTGCAAGGGCGGGGAACAGCTTGGTCAGGCCATCGGCCATCACCTCCACCGCCAGCGCGGCGAGGATCAGGCCCATGAGGCGCGTCATCACGTTGATGCCGGTCTTGCCCAGAAAGCGCGCGATGGGGCCGGCCAGCGTGAAGCAGACCGCGGTGACCAGGCCGATGACCACGCCGTAGCCGACCAGCGTGGCCTGCTGCCAGAAGGTCTGGGCCCGCTCGGAGTAGATGACGACGGTGGACATCGTGGCCGGCCCGGTGAGCAGCGGAATGGTCAGCGGCACCACCGCGATGCTGGCGCCCATGGCGGCCTTCTCGGCGCCGTCCTCCATCTCGTTCGTGGTGGGCTTGGCCTCCGCCGGCTTGGCATTCAGCATGTTGAGCGCGCTGGTCAGCAGCAGCATGCCGCCGCCCACCTGGAAGCTGGCCAGCGAGATGCCGAAGAACTCCAGGATCTGGATGCCCAGCAGCGCGCTGGCGGCGATGACCACGAAGGCCGAGAACGAGGCCACGCCGATGGTGCGGCGCCGCTGGGCGCGGTCGAAGCCCTGGGTGTAGTGGATGAAGAACGGCACGATCGCCAGCGGATTGACGATCGCCAGCAGGGTGATGAGCGGCTTGAAATCCATCAGGACGCCGCGCGCTCGGCCTCGTAGCGGGCCAGCTCCTCCGGCGTGGCCGGCTCGCGCCGGCCGAACATGCCCCAGCCTTCCATCTCCAGCACCTTCTCGCCGTTCTGGTTGAACAGCTCCCAGCGCGAGCGCACCAGGCCGGCCTCGGGCCGCTTGCGCATCGGCCGTGCCTCCAGGATGGTGTGGCGCAGGCTGAGCTGGTCGTCCGGATACACCGGCTTCAGCCAGCGCAGGTTCTCCAGCCCGGGGGAACCCATGCTGGCCGATTCGCGCAGGAAGTTGTCGACCGTCAGGCGCATGGCCATGGCGCAGGTGTGCCAGCCGCTCGCGCACAGCCCGCCGAAGACGGACTTGCGTCCTGCCAGCTCGTCCAGGTGGAAGGGCTGCGGGTCGAACTGCTCGGCGAAATCCTTGATCTCCTCGGCCGACGCGGAGGTGGTCCCCAGCTCGCGTGTGCTGCCGGGCGTCAGGTCTTCCCAGTAGATGTGGATGGGCATCAGCGGCCTCCGGAAACCTCGATCAGGGACAGGGTGGTGTAGCTGGCCTGCGGCGACAGCAGCCAGCAGATCGCCTCGGCCACTTCCTCGGCGGTGCCGCCGCGCTGCATGGGCACCTGGTGCGCCAGGTCGCGCACGCGGTTCGGCAGCCCGCCCGAGGCGTGGATCTCGGTCTCGATCAAGCCCGGCCGCACCGCGTTGACGCGAATGCCCTCGGCCGCCACCTCCTTGGCCAGGCCCAGGGTGAGCACGTCGATCGCGCCCTTGGCAGCGGCATAGTCCACGTACTGGGCCGGCGCGCCCAGGCGCGCGGCCGCGCTGGACACGTTGACGATGGCGCCGCCGCTGCCGCCGTGCCGCGTGCTCATGCGCCGCACCGCCTCGCGGGCGCAGAGGAAGCTGCCGATCACGTTGATGTCGAACATGCGGCGCAGGCGGTCGAAGCTCATCTCGTCCACGCGCGCGGGGCGGTCCACCACGCCGGCGTTGTTGACCAGGCCAGTGAGCCGGCCCAGGCGGTCATCCACCTCACGGAACAGGCGCAGCACCTGCGCCTCGTCGGCCACGTCGGCCTGCACCGCGATCGCGCGGCCGCCGGCCGCCTCGATGTCGGCCACCAGGGCCTGCGCTGCGTCGGCGCGCTGCGCGTAGTTCACCGCCACGGCCCAGCCGCGCGCGGCGGCCAATCGTGCCACGGCCGCACCAATGCCCCGGCTGGCGCCGGTGACCAGCAGCACATCCTGGTTCATCTTGTTTCCCGTCTCCTGGGACGCCATTAAAGCAAAAGCCCGCCGCCTGCGCGACGGCGATTGACGCGCTAACCTGCGCGGGTGGATGCTTGCGCCTTTCCGGCCAGGACAGTCCCCGAACCGTCAACCGAGGAGAACACGCATGGGCAGTTTCATCGACCTGAAGGCCGCCGACGGCCACACCTTTCCCGCCTACGTGGCGCAACCCGCCGGCCCTGCCAAGGGGGGCGTCGTGGTCCTGCAGGAGATCTTCGGCGTCAATCCGCACATCCGCAACGTGGCCGACGGCTATGCGGCCGAGGGCTATCTGGCCGTGGCACCCGCCACCTTCCACCGTGTCAAGGCCGGGGTGGAGCTGGGCTACCAGCCCGAGGACATGCAGGCCGGCTTCGCGCTGAAGACCGCGGTGGAAGCGCTGCCTGCGCCCGGGGTGCTGCAGGACATCCAGGCCGCCATCGCCCATGCGTCGCAGGCGGGCAAGGTGGGCATCGTGGGCTATTGCTGGGGCGGCCTGCTGACCTGGCGCTCGGCCTGCCTGCTGGACGGCCTGAGCGCGGCCGCGCCCTACTATGGCGGCGGCGTCACCACGCCGGAGGAATCGGCGCGCAAGCCCAAGGTGCCGGTGCTTGCCCACTTCGGTGACCAGGATCACTGGATCCCCATGGACACGGTGGAGGCCTTCCGCCAGGCGCACCCCGAGGTGGAGGTCCAGGTCTACAACGCCAACCACGGTTTCAACTGCAACGAACGCGGCTCGTGGGACGCGGCCGCGGCGAAGCTGGCGCGCGAGCGCACGCTGGCGTTCTTCGCCCGCCATCTCGGTTGATGGCGATGCGCCGCGCCCTGCTGGCGGCCGCGGTGCTGGCGATGAGTGCGCTGGCGGGGCCGCTCGCCCGCGCCGCCGACTACGCCGGCCCGCTGTTTGACGCCCACCTGCACTACAACGAAGAGGCCTTCGAGGGCGCCGCGGCGCCGCATCCACTGCCTGACGTGCTGGGTCGCATGCAGCGCAGCGGCGTGCGGGCGATCATCGCCAACTCGCGTCCGAACGACGGCACGAAGTCCCTGGCCCAGTCGCCGCAGACCCGCACGGCCGGCGTCACGGTGGTGCCCTTCATCCGCCTGTACCGCAACCGCGCCGACTACTCCAGCTGGTTCCGCGACGACACCATCTACGACATGGTGCAGGCCGAGCTGGCCCGCGGCACGGCCGCCGGCCCCTACCGCGGCATCGGCGAGTTCCACCTGTACGAGAGCACCAATGCCAACGGACCGGTGGCGCGCAAGCTGATGATCCTGGCCGAGGAGAAGCAGCTGGCCGTGCTGGCCCACGTGGATGACGTGGCCATCGATCTGCTGATGGCGCACACGCCCTCGCGCGGGCAGGCGGTGCGGCTGATCTGGGCCCACACCGGCATCGGTGGCAGCCCGCCCGAGCGGGTGGACCAGCTGCTGGCGCGCTATCCGCGGCTGATGGGCGAGCTGTCGTACCGGCCGGGCCTCACCTGCGAGGGTGGCAAGCTCTGCCCCGAGTGGCGGCGCCTGGTGCTGAAGTACCCGGACCGCTTCCTGATCGGCTCGGACACCTGGGTCAATCAGCGCTGGCAGTACTACGAGGAGCTGATGAAGGGCTATCGCACCTGGCTGGGCGACCTGCCGGCCGACGTGGCGCGCCGCGTGGCCTGGGAGAATGGGGCCGGCCTGTTCCAGTTGCGGCAGCCCTGAAAGCCCCCTCATGATCGAACTGCACCAGTACCCCAGCACGGCCTCCATGATCCCGCACATCGTGCTGGAGGAGATGGGCGTGCCCTTCCGCCGCGTCCTGGTCGACCGCGCACAGGACGCGCATCGCCAGCCCGACTACCTGCGCCTCAACCCCAACGGGCTGATCCCGGTGCTGACGGATGGCGATCTGGTGCTGTACGAGACCGCCGCCATCGTGCTGCACCTGTGCGACACGCATCCCGAGGCGGGGCTCGCGCCGCCGGTGGGCAGCCACGCGCGGGCCCACTTCTACAAGTGGCTGATGTGGCACACCAACACGCTGCAGGCCACGCTGATCATCTACTTCTACCCCCATCGCTGGGCCGACGAGGGGCATGAGGCCGGCGCGGCGGAAGTGAAGCGCCATGCGCAGGCGAAGGTCGGCACGCTGATCGACCAGCTCGAAGACCTGCTGGCGGATGGCCGCAAGTGGGTGCTGGGCGAGGACTACACGGCGCTGGACGCCTACACGTTCACGCTGTGCCGCTGGACGCGCAACTTCCCGCCCGGCCAGCGTGCCAGGGACCGCGCGCCGCTGGCGGCCTACCTCGAGCGCATGCTGGCCCGGCCGGCGGTGCAGCGCGTGCTGGAGAACGAGGGCCTGGCGCCGCCGTACGTGTGAGCGCAACCCCAGCGATCCCTATCGCGCCCCTGTGCGCGCCAGGTAGCGCTTGCGCCGGAACACGACGACCAGCACCACGGCGATCAGCGACATCGCCCCCAGCGTCCACCAGAAGCCGTCGTGCGCGTGGATCAGCGGCAGGAACTCGAAGTTCATGCCGAAGATGCCCGCGATCAGGTTCAGCGGCAGGAAGATCGCGGTCAGCGCCGTCAGCGTGCGCATGATCTCGTTGGTGCGGTTGCCCAGCGCCGAGAAATGGATCTGCACCGCCATCTCGGCGCCGTGCTCCATGCGGCGCACGTGGTGCACCACGCGCTCCACGTGCTCCACCACGTCACGCGCGCGCGCGAGCAGGCCATCCAGCTCGGCCTGGTTCAGCCACGGCGCCGGCTGCTCCGTCTGCGCGTCCAGCCATTCCTGCAGGGCGTCCTTTTGTTCCTCGCACAGTTCGTCCAGCGCATGCAGCGCATTGCGCGCCGTCATCAGCGCGGCCCAGTCGGTGCTGCGGTTGCGGGGTGACAGCAGCTCCTGCTGCCAGCGGTCCAGCTCGGCGCTGAGGGCCTTGCGCAGGTCGAGGTAGCTGTCGACCATCATGTTCAGCATGCGCAGCATCAGGTCGGGTGCGCTCGCGGGCAGCCGGCTGCGCGCCGAGGCCGAGAGGCCCTCGGCCTGCAGGGCATCCGCGAGGTAGCGCTCGATGAAGGTGCGCGCGGCGAAGCACCCTCCGGGGTGCACGGTGATCAGCAGCCGGTCGAAGACGACGAAGCCCACCGCACGCGTGCGCACCCGGGCGAAGGTGCCCAGGGGCGCCAGCCTGGACGGCGCCGCGGCGCCGAGCTCCTGCTGCACCTCGGACTCCGTGGCCAGCCGGCGGAACACGACCAGGTCGTAGATCGAGGTGTAGTCGTAGCGGGAAGGATGCGCCGGGTTCGCGAGGTCCTTGACGTGCAGGTCCAGCAGGGGCGACCCGCCCAGGGACTGCGCAGCGCGCTGCAGCTGTGGCAGATCGGTCTCGAGCTGTTCGCGTTCGAGAAAGATCCACAGGAAGCCCGTCTCGGGTGCGTGGGCGGGCAGCGCCTCCAGGAAGCGCAGCGTGCCGGCGCCGAATTCGACGATGCGCACGCTGGGTGCTCCCTCAGGCCTTCAGTCGCCGCGCGGCCTCGACCGCGAAGTAGGTCAGCACGCCGTCGGCGCCGGCGCGCTTGAAGGCGAGCAGCGACTCCATCATCACCAGGTCGTGGTCCAGCCAGCCGTTGGCGGCCGCTGCCTTGAGCATCGCGTACTCGCCCGAGACCTGGTAGGCGAATGTGGGCACGCGGAACTCGTCCTTCACCCGCCGCACGACGTCGAGGTAGGGCATGCCCGGCTTCACCATCACCATGTCGGCGCCCTCGGCGATGTCCAGCGCCACCTCGCGCAGGGCCTCGTCGGTGTTGCCGGGGTCCATCTGGTAGACCTTCTTGTTGCTCTTGCCCAGGTTGGCGGCCGAGCCCACCGCGTCGCGGAAGGGGCCATAGAACGCGCTCGCGTACTTGGCGCTGTAGGCCATGATGCGGGTGTGGATGTGGCCGGCGGCCTCCAGCGCGGCGCGGATGGCGCCGATGCGGCCGTCCATCATGTCGCTGGGCGCCACGATGTCCACTCCGGCCTCGGCCTGCGTCAGGGCCTGCTTCACCAGCACCGCGACCGTCTCGTCGTTCAGGATGTAGCCGGTCTCGTCGAGCAGGCCGTCCTGGCCGTGGCTGGTGAAGGGGTCCAGCGCCACGTCTGTCATCACCCCGAGCTGCGGAAACTCCCGCTTGAGCGTGCGAACGATGCGCGGAACCAACCCTTGGGGGTTGAAGGCCTCGCTTCCGTCAGGATCCTTAAGTTTCGGATCGATGGCCGGGAACAGCGCCAGCACCGGAATGCCGAGGCGCACGCATTCCTCGGCCACCGGCAGCAGCAGGTCAGCGCTCAGCCGCTCCACCCCGGGCATGGAGGCCACCGCCTCGCGGCGCCGTTCGCCGTCGAGCACGAACACCGGGTAGATCAGGTCATGCGGGCTCAGCGCATGTTCACGCACCAGGTTGCGGGTGAACTCGTCTCGGCGCAGACGGCGCGGACGGCCGTGGGGAAAGGGCGCGTAAGGGGTCATGCGGCGCATTGTCACCCAGCCCCGCGCGGCTGCGGAAGCGACAACCAAAGTCCCACTTCCTGTTGCCGGCGCACCGCGTGGCTGGCATGCGGCGACGGATGGCGGGGTGTCTCGCTTGATGCCCCTTGCCCCATTTGTTAAATTGTGTACGGGCGGCTTGCCGCTCCCCGCTTTTCCTCCCTGAGCGGGTGCCTTGATGTGTGACAGCAAAAAGGCTTCCGACCCCGGCTCATGGCCGGGGTTTTTTTTGCGGCCTTCGTACACTTGCCGCCATGCTCTGGGTGAAAGCGTTCCACATCGTCTTCGTGGCCAGCTGGTTCGCCGGCCTGTTCTACCTGCCGCGCATCTTCGTCAACCTGGCTATGGTGCCGGCGAGCTCCACGGCGGAGCGTGAGCGCCTGCTGCTGATGGCGCGCAAACTGCTGCGCTTCACCACCCTGCTGTCGATCCCTGCCGTGGCCCTGGGCCTGTGGCTCTGGCTCGGGTGGGGCATCGGCCAGGGCGCCGGCTGGATGCACGCCAAGCTGGCCGTGGTGCTGCTGGTCGGGGCCTATCACTACGCCTGCGCGGTCCTGCTGCGCCGGCTGGCCGCGGGGGCCGACCAGCACGGGCATGTGTGGTTCCGCTGGTTCAACGAAGCGCCGGTGCTGATGCTGGTGGCGGCCGTGGTGCTGGTGGTGGTGAAGCCCTTCTGAACGCGATGGCCGCGCGCAAGACCTCGGCGTGGCCGCTGTCCGGCGCCTATGCGTCGCTGATCGTCTACGCGAGCCTCTACCCGTTCTCGGGCTGGCGTGACCAGGGCATCCCGCCCTGGGCCTTTCTCGCCGAAGGCTTTCCGCGCTACTGGAGCGGCTTCGACGTGGTGGCCAACGGCCTGGGCTACGTGCCGCTCGGCTTCCTGCTGGCGCTTAGCGTGCTGCGGCGGGGCATCGGCCCCACGCTGCCGTTCGGCAACCGGGCTGCCCTGGCAGCGGCCGCGCTGGGGGGTGGGGCGCTGTCGCTGCTGATGGAAGGCCTGCAGAGCTACCTGCCGATACGCGTGCCGTCGAGCGTGGATCTGGCGTTGAACTTTGCCGGCAGCGCCCTGGGCGGCGCCGTCGCCGTGCTGCTGGAGCGCGCGGGCGCGCTCGACCACTGGGATCGGCTGCGCGACCGCTGGTTCGTGCCCGACGCCCGCGGCGCCCTGGTGTTGCTGGCGCTGTGGCCCTTCGGGCTGCTGTTCCCGGCCTCGGTGCCGCTCGGCCTGGGCCAGGTGATGGAGCGCCTGGAGGCCGCGCTGGCCGAGTGGCTGCAGGACACGCCGTTCCTGGAATGGCTGCCCGTGCGCGAGGTCGAGCTGCAGCCGCTGGTGCCCGCCGCCGAACTCGTTTGCGTGGCGCTGGGCGTGCTGATCCCCTGTCTGCTGGCCTACTCGGTGCTGCGCAATGCCGCCCGACGCGTCACCGCCGCCGTGCTGCTGCTCGGCGCGGGCGTGGGCGTGACGGCGCTGTCCGCCGCGCTGAGCTGGGGCCCGGTGCATGCCTGGGCGTGGATGAGCCTGCCCGTGCGGTCCGGGCTGGCCGGTGGCGCCTTGCTGGCGGCGGCCCTGCTGGCCGTGCCGCGGCGTGCCTGCGCGGTGCTGCTGCTCGCGGCCCTGGTGCTGCACCTGAGCCTGCTGAACCAGGCGCCGGCCAATCCGTACTTCGCGCTCACCCTGCAAAGCTGGGAGCAGGGCCGCTTCGTGCGCTTCAATGGCCTGGCGCAGTGGCTCGGCTGGCTGTGGCCTTTCGCCGCGCTGGCCTACGTGGTGGCGCGCCTGTCGCGCCGCGAGCCGGCTTCTACAATCGCTGGATGACCGTGCCCGCCACCGCGAACAGCTACTACCGCCACCACATCTTCTTCTGCCTCAACCAGCGTGACAACGGCGAAGCCTGCTGCGCCGACCACAATGCCCAGGCGGCCTTCGACCGCTGCAAGGCCCAGGTCAAGGCGCAGGGCCTGGCGGGGCCTGGCCAGGTGCGGGTGAACAAGGCGGGCTGCCTGGACCGCTGCGCCGGCGGGCCGGTGGCCGTGGTCTACCCCGAGGCGGTCTGGTACACGTACGTCGACGCACACGACATCGACGAGATCGTCGAGTCGCACCTGAAGAACGGTCGCGTGGTCGAGCGCCTGCTGACACCGCCGCACCTGGGCCGCTGATGAATCCGCGCACCGAGCGGCTCAGCCTCGCCGGGCCGGCCGGCCGCCTGCAGGTGCTGCGTGACCAGCCCGAGGGCGTCCCGCTGGGCGTTGCCGTGATCGCGCATCCGCATCCGCTGTTCGGCGGCACCATGGACAACAAGGTGGTGCAGACCCTGGCGCGCGCCTTCGTGCAGCAGGGCTGGACGGCCGTGCGCTTCAACTTCCGCGGCGTCGGTGGCAGCGAGGGCGCCTACGACGAGGGTCGGGGCGAGACCGAGGACCTGCTGGCCGTGGTCGATGCGCTGGCGCCCCAGGGCGCGCTGGCGCTGGCGGGGTTCTCGTTCGGCGCCTACGTGGCGGCCCAGGCGCTGCAGGGGCTGTGGGCCGCGCGCGATCCGCGCCATCTGGTGCTCGTGGGCACGGCCGCCTCGCGCTTCGTCGTGCCGCCCTTGCCCGAGGCGGCGCGCGAGCGCGCGCTCGTCATCCACGGCGAGCAGGACGACACCGTGCCGCTGGCCGCCGTGCTCGACTGGGCACGCCCGCAGTCGCTGCCGGTGCTGGTGGTGCCCGGGGTCGAGCACTTCTTTCACGGACAATTGACGCTTCTGAAGAACCTGGTGGCTCGCCACCTCCGCTGAACCTTTCCCATGAAGAGATGGATGCAGGCGCTCGCAGCGCCCGTGCTGGCCGTGCTTTGCCTGGCTGCCAATGCCCAGGTCCCGCAACCGCCCGAGGTGGCTGCGCGCAGCTACCTGGTGATGGACGTGAGTGCCGGCCAGGTGCTCGCCGGCCGCGACGTCGACACGCCGGTGGAGCCGGCCTCGCTGACCAAGCTGATGACCGCCTACCTGGTCTTCGACGCCCTGCGGGCGAAGAAGATCGACCTCAAGCAGCCGTTGCCCGTGAGCGAGCGCGCCTGGAAGATGCCCGGCTCGCGCATGTTCATCGATCCGCGCATGCAGGTGCCGGTGGAGGACCTGATCCAGGGCATGATCGTCCAGTCCGGCAATGACGCCACCGTGGCGCTGGCCGAGGGCGTGGGCGGCACCGTGGAGCGCTTCGTCGAGCTGATGAACCAGCAGGCGCGCGCGCTCGGCATGACCGGCACCAGTTACCGCAACCCCGAGGGCCTGACGGCGCCCGGCCACCAGACGACGGCGCGCGACCTGTCGATCCTGGCGACGCGCCTGCTGCGCGACTTCCCGGAGTACATGCCGTACTACGCGGTCAAGAAGTACCGCTACCAGGGCACGCCCACGGCCAACGACACCAACCGCAACATGCTGCTGTTCCGCGACCCCACGGTCGACGGGTTGAAGACCGGGCACACCGACGCCGCGGGCTACTGCCTGGTGGCGACGGCCAAGCGCGACTTTCCCAACCTGGCCGGCCGCCGCGTGCTGGCCATCGTGCTGGGCGCCGCGAGCGAGCAGGCGCGGGCCAACGAGGCGCAGAAGCTGCTGAACTGGGGCTTCACCGCCTTCGAGGCGCTTAAGCTGTTCGATGGCGGGCAGGTGGTGGCCGAGCCGGCGGTTTGGAAGGGCTCGGCGCCCACGGTGAAGCTGGGCCAGCCGCAGCCGATCGTGCTGGCGGTGCCGGCGGGTGCCGCCAAGGGCATCCGCACCCAGGTGGCGCGCCCGGATCCGCTGGTGGCGCCGTTCGCGCGCGGCCAGCAGGTGGCGACGCTGAAGATCCTGTCGGGTGACGAGGCCCTGCGCGAGGTACCCCTGGTCGCCCTGGAGCCGGTGGAGCAGGCCGGCGTCTTCGGCCGCGCCTGGGATGCCATCCGGCTCTGGATCCGCTGAGGCCGGGGCCTCGCTGCGGGCGAACCTGCGTACTTAAGGCTTGCAGAGCCCCGTCGCGGCGCCCCAACGGGGCCAGGCGTGCGACGGCTGGCCCGATCATCCGTTGAGGGTTTTCCCAGCCCGGGCTATACTCGCGGGCTTTTCCGCAATTTGGGGCGGGAGAGCCTTGTATTCGTTTTCGTTTTCGTGCTGCCGCATCCGCGGCGTGTTCGACCAGCGTTTAGGGACCCTTTTTTCATGCCAACCATCAGTCAACTCGTGCGTCAGGGCCGGGAGGTCGAAAAGACCAAGTCCAAGAGCCCTGCGATGCAGAACAGCCCCCAGCGTCGGGGCGTGTGCACCCGTGTGTACACCACGACGCCCAAGAAGCCGAACTCGGCGCTGCGCAAGGTCGCCAAGGTGCGCCTGACCAACGGCTTCGAGGTCATCTCCTACATCGGCGGCGAAGGCCACAATCTGCAGGAGCACTCGGTGGTGCTCGTGCGCGGCGGTCGCGTCAAGGACCTGCCCGGCGTGCGCTACCACATCGTGCGCGGTTCGCTCGACCTGCAGGGCGTGAAGGATCGCAAGCAGTCCCGCTCCAAGTACGGCGCCAAGCGCCCGAAGAAGGCGTAACCCAGCGGTCGTTTGTCGGTGCTTTCATCGCCCTGGCAGGCGAGGAAAGCGTAGTGACCCTGAACAAGGGTCGAGTAAGTGGGCAGCCCGCATGGCGCCCGCGGCCCCCGCAGAGGGTGGCCAACTGAAGCAAATAGGAAGATTGAAATGCCACGTCGTCGCGAAGTCCCCAAGCGTGAAATCCTGCCGGATCCCAAGTACGGCAATGTCGAGCTCGCCAAGTTCATGAACGTGATCATGCAAGGCGGCAAGAAGGCGGTCGCCGAGCGCATCGTCTACGGTGCCCTCGAGCAGATCGAGAAGAAGGCACAGGGCAAGGAAGCCCTGGAGGTGTTCACCACCGCCATCAACAACGTCAAGCCGATGGTCGAGGTGAAGTCCCGCCGCGTCGGTGGCGCCAACTACCAGGTGCCGGTGGAAGTGCGCCCCGTGCGCCGTCTGGCGCTGTCGATGCGTTGGATCAAGGAAGCCGCCAAGAAGCGCGGCGAGAAGTCCATGGCCCTGCGCCTGGCCAACGAACTCATGGAAGCCACGGAAGGCCGTGGCGGCGCCATGAAGAAGCGTGACGAAGTCCACCGCATGGCCGAGGCCAACAAGGCCTTCAGCCACTTCCGCTTCTAGAGCCCGACCCCATCCAAGCAAGGCAGCGGCCCGCCACGAGCGGGCCTTGCCCATTGAACGAAAGACACCATCATGGCCCGCAAAACGCCCATCGAGCGGTACCGCAACATCGGTATTTCCGCCCACATCGACGCCGGCAAGACCACCACCACCGAACGCATCCTGTTCTACACGGGTGTGAATCACAAGCTCGGCGAGGTGCACGACGGCGCCGCCACGACCGACTGGATGGAGCAGGAGCAGGAGCGTGGCATCACGATCACCTCCGCGGCCGTCACCTGCTTCTGGAAGGGCATGGACCTGTCCTACCCCGAGCACCGCTTCAACATCATCGACACCCCCGGCCACGTGGACTTCACCATCGAGGTGGAGCGCTCCATGCGCGTGCTGGACGGCGCCTGCATGGTGTACTGCGCGGTGGGTGGCGTGCAGCCCCAGTCCGAGACGGTCTGGCGCCAGGCCAACAAGTACAAGGTGCCGCGCCTCGCGTTCGTCAACAAGATGGACCGCACCGGCGCCAACTTCTTCAAGGTCTATGACCAGATGAAGGCCCGCCTGAAGGCCAATCCCGTGCCCATCGTGATCCCGATCGGCGCAGAGGACAAGTTCACCGGCGTGGTCGACCTGCTCAAGATGAAGGCGATCATCTGGGACGAGGCCTCGCAGGGCATGAAGTTCGACTTCCACGACATCCCGGCCGACCTCGTCGAATCCGCCAAGGAATGGCGCGAGAAGATGGTCGAGGCCGCCGCCGAGTCGTCCGAGGAGCTGATGAACAAGTACCTCGAGGAAGGCGACCTGACCGAAGCCGAGATCAAGCAGGGCATCCGCGCCCGCACGATCGCGACCGAGATCCAGCCGATGCTGTGCGGCACCGCCTTCAAGAACAAGGGCGTGCAGCGCATGCTCGACGCCGTGATCGACTTCCTGCCCTCGCCGGTGGACATTCCCCCGGTGGCGGGCCTGGACGAGGACGAGAAGGAAACCAGCCGCAAGGCCGACGACGCCGAGAAGTTCTCCGCGCTCGCCTTCAAGCTGATGACCGACCCGTTCGTCGGCCAGCTGACCTTCGTGCGCGTCTACTCGGGCGTGCTCTCCAAGGGCGACACCGTCTACAACCCGGTGAAGGGCCGCAAGGAGCGCATCGGCCGCATCGTGCAGATGATGGCCAACGAGCGCACCGAGATCGAGGAGATCCGCGCCGGTGACATCGCCGCCTGCGTGGGCCTGAAGGACGTGACCACGGGCGAAACCCTGTGCGACCCCGATTCCATCGTGACGCTGGAGCGCATGGTGTTCCCCGAGCCGGTGATCCGCCAGGCCGTGGAACCCAAGACCAAGGCCGACCAGGAGAAGATGGGCATCGCGCTGCAGCGCCTGGCTTCGGAAGACCCGTCGTTCCGCGTGAACACCGACGAGGAATCCGGTCAGACCATCATCGCCGGCATGGGCGAGCTGCACCTGGAAATCATCGTCGACCGCATGAAGCGCGAGTTCGGCGTGGAAGCCAACGTGGGCAAGCCGCAGGTGGCCTACCGCGAGACGATCCGCCGCGAGGTGAAGGACGTCGAGGGCAAGTTCGTGCGCCAGTCGGGCGGCAAGGGCCAGTACGGCCACGTCGTGTTCCGCATCGAGCCGAACGAGACCGGCAAGGGCTTCCAGTTCCTCGACGAGATCAAGGGCGGCGTGGTCCCGCGCGAGTACATCCCGGCGGTGCAGAAGGGCGTGGAAGAGGCGCTCAACTCCGGCGTGCTGGCGGGCTACCCGGTGGTGGACGTGAAGGTCGCGCTGACCTTCGGTTCCTACCACGAGGTGGACTCGTCGGAGCAGGCGTTCAAGATGGCCGCCATCTTCGGCTTCAAGGAAGGCGCGAAGAAGGCCAGCCCCGTGATCCTCGAGCCGATGATGGCCGTGGAAGTGGAAACGCCCGAGGACTACGCCGGCAACGTGATGGGCGACCTGTCGTCCCGCCGCGGCATGGTGCAGGGCATGGACGACATGCCCGGCGGCGGCAAGGTCATCAAGGCCGAGGTGCCGCTGTCCGAGATGTTCGGCTACTCCACCACGCTGCGCTCCATGTCGCAGGGTCGTGCCACGTACACGATGGAGTTCAAGCACTACGCCGAGGCG
>NZ_JAYRZR010000068.1:22734-23541 GCF_041916345.1 Ramlibacter sp. | reverse complement strand
CCTCGCGGCTGCGCGAGCGCTCAGCCCATAGAACCCCATCCAGTGCCTGGCCCGCGCGTTGACACCAAAGCGGCCCGCATCCCAAGCCGGGGAAGGGGGAACTGCGCCCAAGTGCGAGAGATTGACCCTTGCCAGCGCATCAATCAGCCCGGTCGTCTGCCTGAAAGTCGCCAGAACAGGTCATTCACGGCAAAAAGCTCATACAGTGCGCCGCTCGTGAAATATCCGGGCTAGGTCCATCGTCACGCCAACGGACACGGCGCCTTCCAGGCGGTCGGCCAGGGCCTGCATGGCGGGGCGTATCAGGCCCAGCATCGGCGTGTGGATGACGTAGGGGTAGCCGAGCGTCACCGCCGCGGGGCCGATGAAGTAGCGGTCCAGCCGCTCGTCGTGGTCCAGGAAGCCGAGTGCCTGCAGCGTGCCGCACAGGCGCGACACGGTGGGTCGCGGCAGGCCCAGCCGCTCGGCCAGCTCGCTGTTGGCGTGGGCCCGCGGGTCGGCCACGAAGCAGCGCAGGATCAGCAAGCCCTTGGCCAGCGTGCCAGAGAAGTACGGGTCTTCCTCGCGGACGCGCCGCAGGTCCTGCTGGTCGTTCACCTGCACGAGGGGGCGGGGTTTGCGCATGGGCGGATCTTCCAGGGGGCGGCCGAAGCCAGTGAATCGCAGTTTCAATATTTGAAACCCATTTCGTGGCTTTGGGCAGGGCCTCCCTAGAGTCCGGCCCATGATCCGTGGGGGGGGGGGGGGCGGCCCGCCCCCCCCGCCCCCCCCCCCCGCCCCCCCCGGCCCGCCGGGCGGGGCCGGGGG
>NZ_JAYRZR010000068.1:0-22724 GCF_041916345.1 Ramlibacter sp. | reverse complement strand
TGGGGGTGTTGGGCCGGGCCCCCCCTCGCGCCCGCCCAGCGCCCCTTCCCCCCCCCCCCCCCCCCCCAACGCCTGGAAACCCTGCTCGCCGACATCCGCGCCTTCGTGCGCGAACGCTGGCACCCGCTGGAAGACCGCATCGACCGCGAGGGAGCCATCCCCGAGGACGTGGTCGACGAGCTGCGGCGCAAGGGCTACTTCGGCTGGAGCATTCCCGAGGCGTACGGCGGACTGGGGCTGACGACCGAGGAGCTGGTCCTCTGCGCGATGGAGCTGTCGCAGGCCTCGGTGGCACTGCGTGCACGCGTGGGCACCAACACCGGCATCGGTTCGGAGGCGCTGGTGGCCGACGGCACCGAGGAGCAGAAGCGCCGCTGGCTGCCGCGCATGGCGACTGGGGAGCTGACGGGTTGCCTGGCGCTCACCGAGCCGGACGCGGGTTCCGAAGCCACCAACATCCAGACCACCGCCCGGCGCGATGGCGACCACTTCGTGCTGAACGGCACCAAGCGCTTCATCACCAATGCGCCGCTCGCCGACGTGTTCACCGTCATCGCACGCACGGAGCCGGGCACCCGTGGCAGCGCCGGCCTGTCGGCCTTCTTCGTCGAGCGCTCGCCGGGCCTGACCACAGGCGAGCCCTATCGCAAGATGGGGCAGGCGGGCTCGCCCGTGTCGGACGTGATGTTCCAGGATTGCCGGGTGCACGCCAGCCAGTTGATCGGCGGGCGCGAAGGCGTGGGATTCCAGACCGTGATGAAGGTGCTGAACAAGCAGCGGCTGCACCTGTCGGCCTTGTGCACCGGGCCGGCGATCCGGATGCTGGACCTGGCCATCGCGCACACCACGCAGCGCAGCCAGTTCGGGCAGGCGCTGGCCAACTACCAGCTGGTGCAGGCGATGATCGCCGACAGCCGCACCGAGATCTTCGCGGCGCGTTCCATGATCCTGGAGGCCGCGCGCGCCCGCGACCGCGGGGAAGACGTCGCGCTCACCGCCTCCATGTGCAAGTACTTCGCCTCCGAGATGTGCGGTCGCGTGGCCGACCGCGCGGTGCAGATGTTCGGCGGCTCCGGCTACATCGCCGACTTCAGCCCCATCGAGCGGTACTTCCGGGACGTGCGGCTGTTCCGCCTGTACGAGGGCACCAGCCAGATCCACCAGCTGAACATCGCCAAGCAGGTGCTGCGCGAGGCCGCGGCGTGACGGGCGACCTCGCGGCGCGCGTGCGCGCCTTCGTCGATGCCGAGTGCATCCCGCGCGAGTGCGCGGCGCACGTGCACGGCCCGGCGGCCATTGACGCCACGCTCGCCGAATTGCGCCCGCTGGCGAAGGCGGCAGGCCTCTACCTGCCGCAGCTGCCCCAGGCGCAAGGCGGCCTGGGCCTGAACTGGGAACAGCGCGCCGCCGTCTTCGAGGAGGCCGGCCGCAGCTACCTGGGCCCGGCAGCGCTGAATTGCGCCGCGCCCGACCAGCCCAACATGATCAGCCTGCTGCGCCAGGGCACGCCCGCGCAGCGCGAGGCGTGGCTGGGGCCGCTTGCGGAGGGGCGCATCCGGTCCTGCTTCGCCATGACGGAGCCTGCGCCCGGTGCGGGATCGGATCCCTCCATGCTGCGCAGCCGCGCCCGCCGCACGAGTGACGGCTGGGTGATCGACGGCCACAAGTGGTTCATCACGGGTGCGGTGGGCGCCCGCTTCGCCATCGTGCTCGCACAGACCGATGACGGCCCCACGCAGTTCATCGTGGCGATGGACAACCCCGGCGTGCAACTGGTGCGCGCCATTCCCGCGCTCGATCCGTTCGCCATCGGCGGCCATGGCGAGCTGCGCTTCAACGAGTGCCACGTCACGCACGACGCCGTGCTGGGCGAGGTGGGGCAGGGCTTCGTCTATGCGCAGCAGCGGCTGGAGCCGGCCCGGCTGGCGCACTGCATGCGGCTGCTGGGGCGCGCACGCCGCGCGCTGGCCTTCGCCCGCGACTACGTGAACCAGCGCAGCTCGTTCAGGGACCGGCTGGCCGACCTGCAGCAGGTGCAGGCGATGGTGGCCGACTGCCACATCGACCTGCATGCCAGCCGCGTGATGACACTGGATTGCGCCCGCCGCATGGATGCCGGCCTGCCGGTGAAGACCGAGTCGGCCATGACCAAGGTGTTCGTGTCGGAGGCCCTGCATCGCGTGGCCGACCGCGCCGCGCAGCTGTGCGGTGCGCTCGGCATGTCCGAGGACGCGCCGGTCGCGCTGATCCTGCGCGAGCTGCGCCCTTTCCGCATCTATGACGGCGCTTCCGAACTGCATCGCGCCACGCTCGGCCGCCGCTTCCTGAAAACCCCTGAAGGAGACCCTGCATGAAACCCGTTCGACTGCTTGCCGCGCTGGCGCTGGCCTGCTCGTCCCCCCTCGTGCTCGCGGCCTGGCCCGAGCAACCCATCAAGCTGGTCGTGCCGTTCCCGGCCGCCGGCAGCACCGACCTGGTGACGCGAGCGATCGCGCAGGACCTGGGCGCCGCGCTCGGCCAGAACGTGGTGGTGGAGAACAAGGCCGGCGCGGGCAGTCTGGTCGGATCCGAGCAGGTGGCCAAGGCAGCGCCCGACGGCTACACGCTGCTGATGGCAGGCCTCGCCAACGTGTTCCTGCCTTACGTTCACAAGGACCTCAAGTGGCACCCGGTCGACGACTTCGTGCCCATCGGCCTGGTGGCCGACCTGCCGAACGTGATCGCGGTCAACGCGAAGACGCCCTACAAGACCCTGGCCGACCTGATCGCCGCGGACAAGGCCAAGCCCAACTCGCTCTCGTTCGGCTCGGCCGGCGTGGCCACGCCTTCGCACCTGGTGTGCGAGATGGTGAACCATCAGTCCAAGATCAAGCTGCAGCACGTGCCCTACAAGGGCAATGCGCCGGCGGTGAATGACCTGATGGCGGGGCACATCCCAGTGATGTGCAACAACCTGGGCGGCACCTTGCCCTACATGAACAGCGGCCAGATCCGCATCCTGGCGCAGACCGGCAAGAGCCGGTCGGCCGCCGTGCCGGATGTGCCCACCTTCGCCGAGCTGGGCATCGGCGGGCTGGACGCCGGGCTCTGGATGGGCATCGTCGCGCCCAAGGGCACGCCACCCGGCGTGGTGGAGACGCTGCGCCAGGCGCTGGCCAAGGTGATGGCCCTGCCGTCCACCAAGGAGAAGCTGGCGAAGCTGGGTGCCAGCGCGCTGTCGCCCACGCCGCCCGCCTTCCAGGACCGCATCAAGACCGACCGCGCGGCCTGGGACCCGGTGCTGAAGTCCGTGGACCTGAAGCCGAACTGATGGCCTCGACCGACCAACCGCTCGCCGGCGTTCGCATCCTCGACATGGCGACCGTGCTCGCGGCGCCGTTCGCGGCCACTCTGTGCGGCGACATGGGCGCCGAGGTCGTGAAGCTGGAGCTGCCCTCGGGCCAGGACCCCTTGCGCGGGCTGGCGCCGGTGCACGAGGGCCATCCGCTGTTCTGGAAGACGGCCAACCGCGGCAAGGCCGGCATCTCGCTGGACGTGCGCCAGCCGGAGGGGCGGGCGATCTTCCTGCGGCTGATCCGTGACGTCGACGTGCTGGTGGAGAACTTCCGCACCGGCACGCTCGACGGCTGGGGTCTGGACATCGCGACCCTGCACGAGGCGAACCCGCGCCTCATCGTGCTGCGCCTCACCGGCTTCGGCCAGACCGGGCCCTATGCCCGCCGGCCCGGCTTCGCGCGGATCTTCGAGGCGATGAGCGGCTTCGCCCATCTCACGGGGGAGCCGGACGGGCCGCCCCAGCACATGAACTACCCGCTGGGCGACGTGATCGCGGGCCTGTTCGGCGCCTTCGCCATCACGACCGCGCTGGCCGAGCGCAACGCGAAGCCCCTGGCCGAGCAGCGCGGAGCGGAGATCGACCTCTCGGCGACGGAAGCGATGATGCGCCTGCTGGATCCTCTGGCCGCCGAGTACCGCATCCGCGGCATCGCGCGCGAGCGGACCGGCTCGCGGGCGACCTACACCGCGCCGTCGAACGTTTATCGCGCCGCGGACGGCGCCTGGTTCACCCTGGTCGGCACGGGCGACCCGATCTTCGCGCGCATCTGCCGCGCCATCGACCGGCCGGAACTGGTGGACGACCCGCGCTTCGCGAGCAACGCAGACCGCATCCGCCACCTGGAAGCGCTGGACGAGATCCTCGTCGCCTGGTGCGGCAGCCTGCCGTTCGCGGAGATCGCCCGCCGGCTCGAAGCGAACGATGTCGCGTTCAGCAAGGTCTACTCCATCGCCGATGTGGCGGCTGACCCGCACTTCCAGGCGCGTGGGGCGTTGATCGAGCTGCAGGACCCGGAGCTCGGCGCGATCCCGGCGCCCGCCCCCGTGCCGCGCTTCGTGGGCCGCTGCACATCGCAGCCCACCGTGGGCCCAAGCACCGGCCAGGACAACGCCAGGGTGTATGGCCGGCTGGGGATCGATGCCGCGCAGCTGGGCGAGCTGAGGGCGCGCGGGGTGGTGTGAGGGGGCTCACTGGGGCCGGGGCGGCGTTGTTGGCGCGCCCCGGACCGGGATGGGGTGGGTGCGCGTCGATGCCGATGGGGGGAGTGGCTGCCAGGGGCCTTAACCCTCGCAAAGGCAGGGATCCAGCGCGCGGGAAGGCATTGCGATCAGCAGCGTCAGGTCTTTGCGGATAGCGGCTTGACCGCTGGGATTGCGCTGCGCTCCATCCCAGCCTACGAACAGCCACCAGGTCGCAGAGGGGTCGAACAGCAGCGCGGCTGCCGCACCAGCCGGTCAAGGACCGGGGCAGGGCCACCCCTGTCCCGGTCCGGGGCGCGCCACGGACGGACCGAAATGGTGACCCCTCGGAACCAGAAGCGCTACTCGTAAGCCGCCATCGGCACGCAACTGCAGAACAGGTTGCGGTCCCCGTACACGTTGTCCACGCGCCCCACGGGCGGCCAGTACTTCGCGTGCCGGCGCTCGTCGAGCACGGCCGCGCCCACGTCGCGCGGGTAGGCGTGCTTCCACTCGCCCTTCAGCAGCGCAGCCGCCGTGTGCGGGGCATGCTTCAGCGGGTTGTCGTCCTGCGGCCACTCGCCGCGCTCCACGCGGCGCACTTCCTCGCGGATGGCGATCATGGCTTCGATGAACCGGTCCAGCTCGGCCAGCGTCTCGCTCTCGGTGGGTTCCACCATCAGCGTGTTGGGCACGGGGAAGCTGAGCGTGGGGGCGTGGAAGCCGTAGTCCATCAGGCGCTTGGCCACGTCTTCGGCCATCACGCCGCTGGTGTCCTTCAACTGGCGCAGATCCAGGATGCACTCGTGCGCCACGTGGCCGTTCTCGCTGGCGTACAGCGTGGGGTAGTGGTCGCGCAGGCGCGCGCTCACGTAGTTGGCCGCCAGGATGGCCGCCTCGGTGGCGTGCTGCAGACCTTCGGCGCCCATCATGCGGCAGTACATCCAGCTGATCGGCAGCACGGCCGCATTGCCCAGCGGCGCGGCCGAGACGGCGCCCACGGCGCGCGGGCCGGTGGTGCTGCCGGCCGCGTGCGGCACCAGCGCGCCCTGCGCCTCGCCAGACGCATGACCGGGCAGGAAGGGCACCAGGTCCGCCACCACGCACACCGGGCCCACGCCCGGGCCGCCGCCACCATGCGGGATGCAGAAGGTCTTGTGCAGGTTCAGGTGGCTCACGTCGCCACCGAACTCGCCGGGCGCCGCCACGCCCACCAGCGCGTTCATGTTGGCGCCGTCCACGTACACCCGGCCGCCGTGCTGGTGCACCAGGGCGCACAGGTGCTTCACCTGCGTCTCGAACACGCCGTGGGTGGAGGGGTAGGTGATCATGATGCAGGCCAGCCTGTCGCTGTGCTGCTCGCACTTGGCCTTCAGGTCGGCCATGTCCACGTTGCCCATGGCGTCGCACGCGGTCACCACCACCTGCATGCCCACCATCTGCGCGCTGGCCGGGTTGGTGCCGTGCGCGGAAGAGGGGATCAGGCACACGTTGCGGTGGCCCTGGCCGCGGCTCTCGTGCCAGGCCTTGATGGCCAGCAGGCCGGCGTACTCGCCCTGTGAGCCGGCGTTGGGCTGCAGGCTGATGCCGGCGTAGCCCGTGGCCTGGCAGAGCCAAGCGCGCAGTTGCGCATCCAGCTCGGCATAGCCTTGCAGTTGCTCGCGCGGGGCAAAGGGGTGCACCTGCGCGAACTCGGGCCAGGTGATGGGGATCATCTCGCTGGTGGCGTTCAGCTTCATCGTGCAGCTGCCCAGCGGGATCATGGTGCGGTCCAGCGCCAGATCCTTGTCGGACAGCGCGCGGATGTAGCGCAGCATGCCCGTCTCGCTGTGGTGGCTGTTGAACACCGGGTGCGTGAGATACGCGCTGGTGCGTCGCTGCTCGGGCGGGATCATCGGCTCGATGCCCTTCTCGAAGGCGTCGAAGCTGGGCAGCACCTGGCCCGGCTGCGCGAACACGCCCCACAGCAGCGCCACGTCGTCGCGCGTCGTGGTCTCGTCCAGCGAAATGCAGATGTACTCACCCCAGGCCGCGCGGATGTTCGCGCCGCGCGAGAGCGCGCGCGCCACGTAGTCGGCCGTGGCCGCGCCGGTGTGCAGGCACAGCGTGTCGAAGGCGCCTTCGGCGTTATTGACCGTCACGCCCAGCTGCTGCAGGCCGCGCGCCAGGATGGCGGTGTAGCTGGCCACGCGTTGCGCGATGCGCTTCAGGCCCTGCGGGCCGTGGTACACGGCGTACATGCTCGCCACCACGGCCGGCAGCACCTGCGCGGTGCAGATGTTGGAGGTGGCCTTCTCGCGGCGGATGTGCTGCTCGCGCGTCTGCAGCGCCAGGCGATAGGCCGGGTTGCCGTGGCTGTCGACGCTCACGCCGACCAGGCGGCCGGGCATGGAGCGCTTGAACTCATCGCGGCAGGCCAGATAGGCCGCATGCGGGCCGCCTGCGCCCATGGGCATGCCGAAGCGCTGCGTGCTGCCCACCACGATGTCGGCGCCGAACTCACCCGGCGGCACCAGGAGGGTGAGGCCCAGCAGATCGGCGGCCACGATGAAGGCGGCCTGCTTGGCATGGCACCTGTCCGCATCGGCCTGCTGGCTGTTGATGCGGCCGCTGGTGGAGGGGTACTGGTCCAGCGCGGCGAAGAACTCGCCCTGCAACAGCTCGTTCCACTCCTCGGCGGAGTTGGCGAGCTTGACCTCGATGCCCAGCGGCGCGGCGCGCGTCTGGATCACCTCGATGGTCTGCGGATGGCAATCCCCCGCCACCACGAAAACGTTGCTCTTGCTCTTCACGCTGCGCTTGGCGAGCGTCATCGCCTCGGCCGCGGCCGTGGCCTCGTCGAGCATCGACGCATTGGCGATCGGCATGGCGGTGAGGTCGCACACCATGGTCTGGAAGTTCACCAGCGCCTCCATGCGGCCCTGGCTGATCTCGGCCTGGTAGGGCGTGTAGGCGGTGTACCAGGCGGGGTTCTCCAGGATGTTGCGCAGGATGACGCCCGGCGTGTGCGTGCCGTAGTAGCCCTGGCCGATGAACGAGCGCAGCACCTGGTTCTTGCCGGCGATGGCCTTCAGCTCCGCCAGTGCGGCGGCCTCGGTCACCGGCGCGGGCAGCTGCATGGCCTGCGCGCGGGCGATGGCGCGCGGCACGATGCTCTCGATCAGCGCGCGGCGCGAGGCCTCGCCGATCACGGACAGCATGTGCGCCTCATCCGCCTCGGAGATGCCGATGTGGCGGGGAATGAACTCGGTGGGGTTTTCCAGCTCGCCGAGCGGCCGGGCGGATTGCATGAGCATCTTGCGTTTCCGTGAGAGAGGGGTTCGGTTCTCGTAGGCTGGGGTGCAACCCCAGCTGGGTGGCGGCTCGCGCAAACGCTGGGGTTGCGCTGCGCTCCACCCCAGCCTACGGCGTCCGGGCTACGGCCTGCCTGGACTCAGGCGTTGTCCTTGCAGAACTTCTGGTAGTCCGGCTCGTCCATGAGCGCATCGAACTGGCCCATGTCCTTGATCAGGATCTTGAAGAACCAGCCGTTGCCCATGGGGTCGGTGTTGGCGAGCGAGGGGTCGTTGCGCAGGGCTTCATTGACCTCGGTCACTTCGCCGGCGATGGGCATGTACACGTCGGCGGCGGCCTTCACCGACTCCACCACGCCGGCCACCTCGCCCTGCGCATACGTGCGGCCCACCTCGGGCAGCTCGACGAACACCACGTCGCCCAGCGCGTCCTGCGCGTGCAGCGTGATGCCGACCACGGCGGCCTCATGGTCCTCGAGCTGGATCCATTCGTGCTCGGGCGTGTACTTGACGGTCATGGGTCTTCTCCTTCGCTGCGGGCTTCAGCCGCGGTGGTAACGGTTGGGGACGAAAGGCATGGCGCTCACGGTCATCGGCACGGCCTTGCCGCGCACGATGGCATGGACGACGGTGCCGATGGCGGCGTGCCCGGGCTTCACGTAGCCCATGGCCACCGGCTGGTCGATGCTGGGGCCCAGCAGGCCGCTGGTGACTTCGCCGATGGGCGCGCCGTCGGCAGACTGCAAGGCGGTGTGCTCGCGCACGGGCACGCGCTCCTGCGCGATCAGGCCCACGCGCTTGCGCGCCAGCGGGGTGCGGCCTTCCAGCTCGGCCAGCACGCGCTCGGCGCCGGGGAAGCCGCCTGCGCGGGCGCCGCCGGTGCGGCGCACCTTCTGGATCGCCCAGCCCAGCGCGGCCTCGGCCGGCGTGGTGGTGGTGTCGATGTCATTGCCGTACAGGCACAGGCCGGCTTCCAGGCGCAGCGAGTTGCGCGCGCCCAGGCCGATGGGCTTGACCTCGGGCTGCGCGAGCAGGGCGCGCGCAAAGGCCTCGGCGCGGTCGCCGGGCACGGAGATCTCGAAGCCATCCTCGCCGGTGTAGCCGCTGCGGGTGGCGAACAGGTCGGCGCCCTCCCAGGTGAAGGCCGCGCCGGTCATGAAGACCAGTTGCTCGCAGCCGGGCAGCAGGCGCTGCAGCGCCGTCACCGCTTGCGGGCCCTGCAGCGCGAGCAGCGCGCGATCAGGCATGGGCACCACGCCGCAGGGGGCGCCGATGCGCTGCTGCATGTGCGCGATGTCGCCCACCTTGCAGGCGCCGTTGACCACCACGAACAGGTGGTCGCCGCGGTTCACGAACATCAGGTCGTCGATGATCGTGCCGTCGTCGGTCAGCAGCAGGCCGTAGCGCTGGCGGTTCAGGCCCAGGCCCATCACGTCCACCGGGATCAGGCTCTCGAAGGCGGCGGTGGCCTCCGCGCCCTCCAGCCGCAGCTGGCCCATGTGCGACACGTCGAACAGGCCGGCGGCCGCGCGCGTGTGCTTGTGTTCGGCCATCAGGCCGGCGGGGTACTGCACCGGCATGCTGTAGCCGGCAAAGGGGACCATGCGCGCGCCGAGCTCGACGTGCAGGGCATGCAGGGGGGTCTTGAGAAGCTCTTCTTGCGGGGCAGGCACGCGGGGCACTCCAGGGGCGGACGACGAAAGGGGGCCATGGCAGCCTGCCATGGGTCGCCCCTGCTGTCCGCTCTACCTGAGAGATTCACCCCTTGCGGGGCTTGCTCCTTCGGTGGGCCGCCTCAAGGGCGGCCTCTCTCCAGCAAGGTGACGCCCGCTCGCGCGGACGCTTGTCAGTCCTGGGTACCTGAGCGTTCGGCTGTGCGCCTGCGCCTTCGGCGGCTGCGCGGCCCTGCGGGCAGGGCGGCAGCGCTCTCCTGACGGGGCCGATTCTAGCGGGTCGCGGCGTCCGCGCGGCGCAGCAGGCGCACGTGCATCGGCCTTTCGAACGCGGCGCCGTCCGCGCCCTGATGCGGTGCATAGCGCTCGGCCACGCGGGCCAGCATCGAGTCGTCGATGTGGTGGTCGGCGAAGGTGGGGCGCATCATGCGCTGCTCGAAATCCGAAAAGTCGCGAAAGCGCACGGGCATGTCGAAGCGGCGCTCGGCGGCCTGCGTCCAGCGGCCCGATGCGATGGCACGGTCCAGCGCCCGCTGCGCCTCGGCGCGCACGGTGCCCTCGTCGTTGAAGAGCCGCACGATCTCGTTCAGCGGGCCGTCGTAGACCGGCTCGCTCACGTACAGCCAGCCACCGGGGCGCAGCACGCGCGCCATTTCAACCAGCGCCTGGTCCATCAGCGGCCGTGGCACGTGATGCAGCGACTTGAGCATCAGCGCGCCGTCGAAGTGCGCGTCCGCGAAGGGAATCGCCTGCGCGCCGGCTCGGATGAAGGTCAGGCGGTCCGCGGGCGCGGCGAGGTTCTTGGCGTGCTGGCGGTCGTCCACCTCCAGGCCGGTGACCTGCGCATCGGTGAAGCGCTGCAGCAGGTCACGCGCCAGGCGCGCGGCGCCGCAGCCAGCCTCCACGATGCGTGCACCGGCGAGCGGCACGAGGGCGGCCAGCACGTCGAGTTCGTCCTGTACCAGTTCGTGGCGGTCGTTCGCTGAAGAAGGGATCGTGTTCATTCTGCTTTGCGGAAAATTGGAATCTGACCCCAATTATTGGAGGGGGCGCAGGCGGGCGGCGAGCGCGGCTTCGTTGAGTACGCCCAGGTGGGCGGCCACGCGGCGGCCCTGGGCGTCGTAGATCACGGTGGTGGGCAGCCCGCGCGAGGCGACGGCGGCAGCGGTCTGGCCACGCGGGTCCAGCCACACATGGCGCAGATCCAGGCGCTCGGCCTGCAGGTAGCGGCGCACGCGGTCGGCGGGCTCACCCTGGTTGGCGAAGACGAACAGCACGCGCGGGTGCGTGCGTTCGCTCGCGGCGAGTGCAGGCATCTCCACGCGGCAGGGGCCGCACCAGGTGGCCCACAGGTTCAGCACGACGGGGCGGCCAAGCGCGGCGTCGCGCAGCTGCACGGCCTGCCCGGTGGCGAGATCGGTCAAGGCGAGGGCGGGCAACTCCGAAGGCGCATGGCGCTGCAAGGCATGGCCGATACCGGCCCACGCCACGACGCCGACCGTGGTGGCCACGCCGAGCGGGCGCCACCAGTCCCGCTGACGCCAGGCGCGCCATGCGAGCAGCGCGAGGCCGGCGACGAGGCCCGTGGGCGCGTGCCAGCCGCCGTCGCGGATGTCGATGGCCGACAGGGGCTGGGCCGCGTAGAGATCCGCGTACAGCGCCACGTGGCCCAGCCGCGCTGCTGCCAGCCCCACCAGCACGGCCTGGAACAGCGCGTCGGCCACGCGCGTGCGCGGCAGCGGCTCACCAGCGGCATCGGTGCCGGCCGGCGTGAGCCAGCGCGCGATCAGCATCGCGGCGAAGGCGCACGCGATCAGCAGCAGGGGCTGCACGGGCAGGGCGAGGGGGCCGAGGGAGAGGGTGATCATCGACAGGTGGGTCCGACGCGGAGGCCGAACTCTACGCCGCCACCGATGGCCCCGTGCGGCCTGCGGTCGCGCGCAGCAGCGCGGCCAGCGGCCAGGCAAAGGCCAGCGCCGCTGCGCCGAAGCCCCCGGCGATGCCGGCCAGATTGGCCCAGTCCACCCAGTAGGCCAGCTCCTTCAGCGACGACTGCGTGAACGCCGGCACGGTCGCGAAGGCCGCCACCGCGACCACGGCGGCCGCCGCCAGCGCCACCGGCAAGGCGGCGCGCCAGCGCCCCCGCGCGCGACGCAGCGCCCATGCCACCAGCGCCACCCAGACCAGGCCGGCCACCGCCAGCAGCGGCCAGATGCCCAGCGCGATTTCCCACAGGATGTTGATCACCAGCCAGATTTCGTACATGACCTTGCTCCTCGTTCGTGTGTGTCAGACCCGGCCCTTGAGCACCGACAGGTACGCGGGCTTGAGCATGCGCACCTTCATCAGCCACGCGAAGTAGCTGTCCTGCAGCGGCTCGATCATCGGCAGGCTGGGCGTGAGCCGCCCTTCGTAGTCGAACTCGATCAGCATGGCCGAGCCCTCGCGCGTGATCAGCGGACACGAGGTGTAGCCGTCGAACCGCTGGGCAGCCTGGCCACCCGCGATGACGGCCGCGAGGTTGTTCGCCACGATGGGCGCGCTCTTCTTCACCGTGGCCGCGGTCTTGCCGCGTGGGGTGCCGTTGATGTCGCCGATGCCGAACACGTTGGGAAACCGGCGGTGCTGCAGCGTCGCGCGGTCCACCTCGAGCCAGCCCCCGGCGGCGAAAGGCCCCTCCTTCCACGAGAGATCGCTCTGCTTCACCGCGTCGGGCGCGCGCATCGGCGGCACCACGTGCAGGAAGTCGTAGGCCGTCTCCACTTTCTCGCCCTCGGGCGTGGTGAAGGTCGCACGCCGCGCGCCGATGTCCACCGCGGTGAGCTTGTGCGTGGGCACCACCGACACGCCCAGGTCCTTCCAGCGGGCCAGCACGTTGTCGTTCACCTTCGGCACGCCGAACACGTTGCCCAGCGCGGAGTAGAACTGCACGCGGCTGCGCCCCAGCGTGCCGGCCTGGCGCAGGCGGTCGCGCAGCATGAAGGTCATCTTCAGCGGTGCGCCTGCGCACTTCAGCGGCGTGGCCGGCAGCGTCATCACGGCTTCGCCGCCCTTGGCGGCAAAGGCCTGCATCGCGGCCCAAGTGGCCTGCGCCGCCTGCGGGCTGGGGTACACGCTGGCCAGGCCGTTCGTGCCGATCGCGGCCACATCCATGCCCTGGATCTGCGCGTAGTCCAGGTGAACGCCGGTGGCCACGACGAGAAAGTCGTAGCGGATGCGCTGGCCACCCGCGGTGACGACCGTGTTGGCCGCGGGCTCGAAGGCCGCGACCATGTCCTTCACCCAGGTCACGCCCGCCGGCTGGAAGTCGGCGTTGCGGTCGCGCACCTTCTCCACCGGCCACACGCCGCTGGCCACCAGCGTGTAGCCGGGCTGGTAGTTGTGTTCTTCCTTGCGGTCGACGATGGTGATGCGGGCACCCTCCAGCAGGCCGGCCAGCCGGTTCGCCACGGCGATGCCGCCCAGGCCGCTGCCGGCGATGACGATGTGCGCCTGGGTCTTCACCCGCGCGCGGGCGGGTGGTGCGGCTGGCAGCGTGGCCGCGAGGGCGGCGGCGCCGAGCAGCGCGCGCCGGGTGGGGGCGGATGTCATGGCTTGTCTCCTTCTCTTGAGGTGGGGTGATGCGGTACGTTGCCGCGCGGCCCGTGCGTGCCGCGGTCGATCAGGGCCCGGCCGCCGGCGCACCGGCGGCCATGCGGTCCAGCACGCGGCGCAGCGCGGCATGCGCGCGCTCGCAGGCGGCGCGCACTTCCACGTTGTCGGACAGCGCGGCAATCACGCGCGGGTCCTGGAGGACGATGCGCGTGTGCCCCGGCTCGGCCTCGGTGGCGGCGCCGCCGCAAGGCAGCATGGCGGCGATGTCGGGCTCGGCCGTCATCAGCGCGTGGGCCACCTGCGGGCCGCACACGCCGAGCAGCCGGCGCGGCGGGCTCTCCAGGCCCAGCTTCGTCTTCAGCGTGGCCTGCACGTCGACCTCGCTCACGATGCCCATCTGCTCCGTGGCGAGCGCGCCACGCAGGGCCTCCACGGCCTGGGGCAGGGGCCTTGGCAGTTCGAGGGTGAACGCGTAGGGAATGGTCATGGTGTGTCAGGCCTCTTCGGACTCGCCGACGATCAGCCGCGAATCGCCGACGAATCGGTGCGGCGGAATTTCCAGGTTGGTCGGCGCCGGCTTGTTGCGGAACACGCGGCCGGCCAGATCGAAGGTGGAGCCATGGCAGGGGCAGAAGAAGCCGCCGTGCCAGCCGTCGCCCACGCTCGGGTTGGCGCTGCCGGCCGCCACCGCGGTGGGTGAGCAGCCCAGGTGCGTGCAGATGCCGATGGCGACGAAGAGATCGGGCCGTGCCGAGCGGCCCTTGTTGCGCAGCGCTTCGGGCAGGTCGTCGCGGCGTGACTCGGGGTCGGCGAGCGCGGCGTCCTGACCGTCGAGCGCGGCGATCATCTCGGGCGTGCGGCGCTGGATCCACACCGGCTTGCCGCGCCACTCCACCGTCTTCAGGCCGCCGGGCGGGATGTCGGCGAGGTCCACCTCCATCGGTGCGCCCATGGCCTTGGCGCGCTCGCTGGGCGCGAGCGAAGAGATGAAAGGCACGGCGGTGGCGACGGCGGCCACGCCGCCCGCGGCGCCGGTGGCCAGCAGCCAGGTGCGGCGCTGGGGATCGACGGGGGTGTTGTTCGGGATCGTGGCTGCGGTCATGGGGCCTCCTGGCGGGTGTGCATGACAGGCACGACACAAGACGCGTGCCAACCCGCCCCACTCTGGAAAATTCAATGAAATCAATAGGTTGAGACCGCGAGTCGGCTGACGCGACCGCCGCTGGCATGCCGCCTGGCGCTGTCATGGCAGTCTCTGGCAGGTGGTGGCAGAATGGACCGGCCATGTCGCACATCGCCTCCGACCTGCCGTCCACCGCGCTGGCCGCCTGGCTGGACAGCCTGCCCGAGCCGCACATCGTCTTCGACGGGCACTACCGCATCCTCGCGGCCAACGCGGCCTACCGCACCCAGTTCAGTCCGCGCGGCTCGGTCATCGGCCGGACCTGCCACGAGGTCTCGCACGGCATCGCCGTGCCCTGCGACCAGGCCGGCGAGAGTTGCCCGCTCGCCCGCGCGCGCCAGAGCGGCCAGCGGGAGAAGGTGCTGCACCTGCATCACACGCCCAGGGGTGAGGCCTACGTGCAGATCGAGCTGGTGCCGCTACGCGACACGCAGGGTGAACAGACCTGGTTCATCGAGAAGATGGAGCCCCTGCGCGTGGCGCAGAGCGCGCCGGCGGCCAGTGGCCTGATCGGCCGCTCGCCGGCCTTCCAGACGATGCTGGAGCTGGTGGCCCGTGTCGGCCCTTCCGAGGCGGCCGTGTTGCTGCTGGGTGAGTCGGGCACGGGCAAGGAGCTGGGGGCGCGTGCGGTGCATGAGGCCAGCACGCGCGCGGCGCGGCCGCTGGTGGTGGTGGATTGCGCCAGCCTGCCCGAGACGCTGTTCGAGAGCGAGCTGTTCGGCCACGAGAAGGGGGCCTTCACCGGCGCGCAGGCGGCGCGCGCCGGTCTGGTGGAGGCGGCCCACGGCGGCACGCTCTTCCTCGACGAGGTGGGCGACATTCCGCTCACCATGCAGGTGAAGCTGTTGCGCCTGCTGGAAAGCGGGACGTATCGCCGCGTGGGCAGTACCGAGCTGCGCCGCGCCGATGTGCGGCTGGTCTCGGCCACGCACCGCGACCTGCCTCGCCTGGTGGCGGAAGGGCGCTTCCGCGAGGACCTGTTCCACCGCCTTGCCACCTTCCCCATCCGCCTGCCGGCCCTGCGCGAGCGCCCCGGCGACATCCCGCTGCTGGCCGTCTCGCTGCTCTCCCGCGTGGCGCCGCGTCGGCGCCTCAGTCTGGCCGCCGATGCGCTGCAGCGGCTTTCGCGCCACGCCTTCACCGGCAATGTGCGCGAGCTGCGCAACGTGCTCGAGCGCGCCGCGCTGCTGACCGATGGCGACACGGTCACGGCGCCGGTGATCGAGCGCGCGCTGGCCGCCGGCCTGCCGCTGCACGCGGTGCCGGCAGCGGCCTTGCCGTCCGTCTCGCTCGCCCGCGCCCGGCCTGCGGCGGCCACCGCGGAGACAGCGCCAGTCGACCTTCAGGCGGTGCTGGCCCTGCATAGCGGCCGTCGGGAAGCGGCTGCGCAGGCCCTGGGCTGGAGTGTCCGCACGCTCTACCGGCGGCTGGCCGAGCAGCGCGCCCTCAACGCCCGCGCAGGCTGATCAAGCGCTCGCGCGCGGCGCCCAGGTGCTCGCGCAGCGTGTACCAGCGGTCCGCGAAGCGGTCCGGCAGGTCCATGCTGGCGGCGGCGATCTCCAGCTCGTCGAGGCGCTGCAGCAGCGGCCGCATGGCGATGGGGTTGGAGGGGACCTTGTCGAACTCGGTCTCCAGGAACTTCAGCTCGCCGTAGAAGTGGGCCAGGGCCGCATCCACGCGCAGGCTGAACAGGCGCGGCACCAGCAGCAGCGCGGCGAGGGTGACGCCCACGATGGGGATCACGGCGTAGAGCATCAGTGCCGCGAACTGCGCCCACCAGTAGGGCAGCAGCATCTCCAGCCAGGGGCGTGCGCCCTGCGCATGGCGGCGCGCGACCGGCGACAGGGGGAAGTCGGTCTGGAAGTCCGGGTATTCGGCCTGCAGCTGCAGGAAGCTCGGCACGGAATGCACCTCGGTGGCGACGTCGAGCAAGACGCGCTGCAGGGCCGGGTGCAGCGTGTCCTGCACCAGCAGGTGGGTGTTGGTGGCGAGCAGCGTCAGGTCCCTCGGGGGGACGTTGCCGCGCAGCTCGATCGCGCCCTGCGGCAGCACGAAGGGCGAGAGGCGCGGCTCGCGCGTGGTCAGGGCCGAGGCGCGGTCCACCCCCAGGATCTGCACGCCCGCCGAGCGCGTGAGCAGGCGCACCGTGGGGGCCTCGGCGCTGCCGATGGTGATGTAGGCGTCCACCTTGCCATCGAGCAGGTCGTTGGCGGCGGTCATGCCCTGCGTCTCGACCCAGTTCACCTCCTGCGCGGCCACGCCCACCTGGGCCAGCACCAGCTGTGCCACCTCGCGCACGGGGCCGCCCAGCGGGCCGGCCGCGACGCGCAGGCCGCGCAGCTGGGCCAGCTGCGTGATGCCGCTGTGCTGGGTGAAGATCCACACCGCCTGCCGCCCCACGACGGCCAGGGCCAGCACCGGCGCCTCGGGGCCGCGGTCCGCCAGCAGGCCATGGGCGAAGCCGGCCTGCACCGCCCCCGCGGGATCGGCCAGTCGATGCAGCGGCCCCTGGGCCCCCACGCCCTCGGAGACCACGAGTTCCACGGTCAGGCCGCGTCGCTCCAGCTCCGTGCGGTAGCGCTCGCCGGCCTGCGCATAGCCGCCCTGCGGCACGCCGATGGCGATGGCCACCGCGCGCGGCGGCAAGGGCAGCAGCCACTTCGCGCTGGCCCAGATCGCCAGCGCCGCGGCCAGCAGCACCGGCAGGTAGAACAGGCCCCAGCGGCGGCGGTAGAGCAGGATCACCGGCCGGTCCTCCGCAGCAGGCTGGTGCGCACGAAGCCGATGTGCTGCTTGAGCAGGAACCAGCGCGGCATCAGGTCGCCCGGCACCAGGAAGCCCTGCATGCGGCGCTCCATGTCGGAGAGGTTGCCGAGGTTGCGGGCCACTTCCATCGGGGACATCGCGTTGCGCGCGAGGTCGTTCTCGATGTACTTGAGCTCGCCGTACCAGCGCACCATGCGGCTTTCCACCAGCCAGTGCAGGTAGGCTGGCACCAGGCGCGCCAGCCAGTAGGCGAGCAGGGCCACCGGCAGGCAGATGACCAGCAGCCGCTCGATCACCTGCGCCCACCAGAAGGGCAGGCGTGCCTCCAGCAGGGGCAGGCCTTCGGCGAGCGTGCGGCGCGCCTCGAGCGAGGCGGGGAACTCCACCCGACGCAGCGTGGGGAACTCGCCGGCGCGGTGCAGCGTGCCGCGCTGGCTGTGCACCTGCTGCGCCACGTGGGCCGCCAGGCGCTGCAGGGCCGGGTGCAGGTCTGCGCGGGCGACGAGGCTGGCGGAGGTGGCGAGGATGGTGGTGTCGCGTGCCGGCAGGCGCGCCTGCGCATCCAGCAGGCCGGCGGGGATGAGCCGCACCTGCAGGTGCGGCATGCGCTCGATCAGCGCGGCGCTGCGGTTGAGCTGCACGAGCTGCACGCCGGGCATCTGCATCAGCGCGCGGATGAGTGGGGAGCCCGGGGCCGAGACCATGATGACGGCGTCGAGCTCGCCCTTGCGCAGCGCCTCCACCGCGGCCATGCCGCCGAGGTCACTGTCCTGAAGGTCGCGCGGGCTCAGGCGCACCTGCTGCAGCAGCTGTGTGGCCAGCTCGCGCGTGCCGCTGGCGCGCGGCCCGAGCGAGACGCGCAGGCCCTGGAGCTGCTGCAGGTTCTCCACGCCGGCCACGCGCGAGAAGATCCACACCGGCTCGATGTCGACCCGCGCGAGCGTGTTGAGCGGGGGCGCCTCCGGCGGGGCCTGGGCCGAGGCAGAGCCGCCCTGCACGAACGCCAGGTCGGCCGCCGGCTCCGTCAGGCGGCGCAGGCGCGCCACGTTCTGCACCGAGCCTTCGGAGGGGAGCACGCGTACCTGGATGCCATGCTCGGCGAAGCGCTCGACGTACTTGAGCGCGTGCGCGTGATAGACCCCATCGGGACCGCCGGAGCTGATCGTGATCTCGGCCGGTGGCAGCGGCATCAGCGACCGCCACAGCGCGACCATGGCCGCCAGCGCGACGAGCGCGATCGGCAGCTTGACCAGCACCCACTTGTGGCGATAGATCCGCGCGGCGGCCATCCGGCGCCCCTCCTTGTTCCGCTTGGGGGCTGTTATAGCGGAACCGGGGCGCGCTGTCGCGCGCGATTCAGCGACCGTAGACGAGATCGCGGAGGGTCAGCGAGATGGCGGGCACGTAGGTGATGACCATCAGGCAGGCCAGCACCACGCCCACGAAAGGCACGAGCTGGCCGATGATGCGGTCGAGCGAGATGCGCGCCACCGTGCAGGCCGCGAACAGGTTCACGCCGAAGGGCGGCGTGATCATGCCCAGCGCCAGGTTCACCACCATGATCAGGCCGAAGTGCACCGGGTCGATGCCGAAGTGCATGGCCACCGGCGCCAGGATGGGCGCGAGCACGATGATGGCGGCACTCGTCTCGATGAACATGCCGATGATGAACAGCGCCGCGTTCACGCCCAGCAGGAACAGCGCCGGGCTCTGCAGCACCGCTTCCAGCCATTTGCCGATCGCCTCCGGCACGCCGGCGCGGGTGATCAGGAAGGCGAACAGCCCGGCATTGGCGATGATGAACATGATCACCGCCGAGGAGATGACGGACTTGCGCAGGATCGCGTACAGGTCCTTCACGCCGATCTCGCGGTAGATCACGGTGCCGACGATGAGCGCGTAGAACACCGCCACCGCTGAGGCCTCGGTGGGGGTGAACACGCCGCCGTAGATGCCGCCGAGGATGATCACCGGCATGGCCAGCGCCCAGCCGGCCTGCCAGGTGGCTCGGCCGAAGGAGAGGCGGCCGTCCCCGTCGTTCTTGCCCCAGCCCTTCCACTTGCACCACGCCCAGACGAACAGCATGAGCGCCCCGCCGATCAGCAGCCCGGGGCCGATGCCGGCGATGAACAGCTCGCCGATGGAGACCTCGGCGCTCACGCCGTACAGGATCATCGGGATGGACGGCGGGATGATCACGCCCAGCTCGGCGCTGGTGGCCTGCAGGGCGGTGGCATACGTCGTGGGGTAGCCGTGCTTGATGAGCGCCGGGATCAGGATGGCGCCGATGGCGAAGGTGGTCGCCACGGAGGAGCCCGAGACCGCCGCGAAGATCATGCAGGTGAGCACGCAGGTCATGGGCAGGCCGCCCTGCACGCCGCCCACGATGCTCTTGGCGAACTCCACCAGGCGGCGCGAGATGCCGCCCGTTTCCATCAGGTTGCCGGCGAGGATGAAGAAGGGGATGGCCGCCAGCGGAAACTTGTTGATGGCGTTGAACATCTCCTTCACGGAGATGAGCATGTGCGCGTTGCTGGCCTGGATGCCCAGCACCGCCGCCAGGCCGATGGACACCGCCACCGAGATGGTGAGCGCGAAGCACACCACCATGGTCACGAGCATGGTGGTCGTCATGCGAAGGCCCTCACAGCGCGGTCTCCAGCTCGAGCCGCCTCGGGTCGACCAGGTTGCCGAGGATGCCGATGGCGGAGAACACCGCCCCGACCGGCAGGGCCAGGTAGGCCCAGAACATGGACACGTCCTCCAGGCCCATCATGGTCTGCACCTTGCCGCGGTTGGCGTAGTCCCAGCCCCACCAGAAGATGACACCGATCAGCGCCAGCGCCGCGAGGGCGACCGCGTAGTCCAGCACGCGGCGCATGCGCGGGCCGCTCCAGCGGTAGAGCACGTCGACGCTGACCATGGCGCCGGCGCGGAAGGCGGCCGGGATGCCCAGGAACACCATCCAGATCAGGCTGAAGCGGATCAGCACCTCGGTCCATTCGGCGGGCCTCTCGAGCACGAAGCGGGTGATGATCTGGAACAGGCCGAGCGAGGCCGAGACGGCCAGCATGGCGCACGCGGCCGCCAGGGCGGCCTCGGTGCACCAGCGCTCGAAGCGCAGGAAGCTTGCTTTCACGCGAACCGCCCTCCGGTTGGGGACGGGCCGGCGCCGCGGGGCGCCGGCCGGTGCTTCACTTGAAGTTGCGGATGCGGTCGATGTTGGCCTTGCCGAACTGCTTCTCGAATTCGGCGTTGACCGGGGTGAGCGCGGCGACGAACTTGGCCTTGTCGACGTTCTCGACCACCTGCATGCCCTTGCTGCGCAGCTCGGCCACGCCCTTGGCGTCGTCTTCGTCCACGCGGGCGCGGTTGGCCTTCACGGCCTCCTTGGCGGCATCGAGGAAGGCCTGCTTGTCGGCGGCGGACAGCTTGTCGAAGGCGGCCTTGTTCATCAGGAAGATGGCCGGCGAGTACACGTGGCCGGTGAGCGACAGGTGCTTCTGCACCTGCTCGAACTTGGCGGCCATGATCACGGACAGCGGGTTCTCCTGGCCGTCCACCGTGCCCTGCTGCAGGGCCGTGAACACCTCGGGGAAGGCCATGGGCGTGGTCACGATGCCGAAGCCCTTGTAGGCGGCAACGTGCACCGGGTTCTCCATGGTGCGCATCTTCAGGCCCTTCAGGTCGTCCGGGCTGTTGACCGGGCGCTTGCTGTTGGTCATGTGGCGCACGCCGTTCTCGCCCCAGGCCAGGGCCTTGAAGCCCTTGGCCTCGAACTTGGCCAGCATCTCCTGGCCGATGGGGCCGTCGAGCACTGCGCGGGCATGCGCCTTGTCACGGAACAGGAAGGGGATGTCCAGGATGCGGGCCTCCGGCACGAAGTTGGGCACCGGGCCGGTGGAGGTGAAGGTGAGCTCCTGCGTGCCGAGCTGCACCGCCTCGATCGACTCGCGCTCGCCGCCGAGCGAGCCGGAGTAGAAGTTCTGGATCTTGATGCGGCCGGCGGTGCGCTTCTCCACTTCCTTGGCGAAGACGTCGATGGCCACGCCCTGGTGGGAGTTCTGGGCCACCGAGATGCTGTTCTTCATCTGGGCGGAGGCCGAGACGGCAAGGCCGAGGCCGAGGGCCAGGGCGGCGAGAAGGCGCGTGAAAGGCACGGTGGTGTCTCCTGTGGGTGTGAAAGCCCCGTTCGGGGCGGAAAGCAAAGTGATCATACAACTTTGCGTGGCCCGCCCGGCCGGGCGCGACACCTGGAAAACACCGACGCCGCGGCCGCTACATGTTCGTGTAGTTCGGCCCGCCGCCGCCTTCGGGCGTGACCCACACGATGTTCTGCGTGGGGTCCTTGATGTCGCAGGTCTTGCAGTGCACGCAGTTCTGCGCGTTGATCTGCAGGCGCTCGGCGCCGGAGGCCTCGTCCTTCACGAACTCGTACACGCCCGCGGGGCAGTAGCGGCTTTCGGGGCCGGCGTACTTCGAGAGGTTGGTGCCCACGGGCACCGACGCATCCTTCAGCGTCAGGTGGGCCGGCTGGTTCTCCTCGTGGTTGGTGTTGGAGATGAACACCGAGGAGAGGCGGTCGAAGGTGAGCTTGCCGTCCGGCTTGGGGTACACGATGGGCTGGCACTCGGCGGCCGGCTTCAGGTACACGTGGTCGGGCTGGTCGCGCCGCAGCGTCCAGGGGATGTGGCCGCCCAGCAGCTTCTGCTCGATGCCGTTCATCAGCGTGGCCGGCCACAGGCCCTTCTTGAACCAGGTCTTGAAGTTGCGCGCGCGGTTGAGTTCGGCATGCAGCCAGCTCTTCTCGAAGGCCTCGGGGTAGGCGGTGAGCTCGTCGTGCTGGCGGCCGGCGGTGACGGCCTCGAAGGCGGCCTCGGCGGCGAGCATGCCGCTCTTGATGGCCGCGTGGCTGCCCTTGATGCGGCTCACGTTCAGGAAGCCGGCGTCGCAGCCGACCAGCGCGCCGCCGGGGAACACCGGCTTGGGCAGCGAGAGCAGGCCGCCGGCGGTGATGGCGCGCGCACCATACTGCAGGCGCTTGCCGGGCTTGATGCCGGCCTTCTCGTCGCCCTCGAGGTACCAGCGGATGTTGCGGTGGGTCTTCCAGCGCTGCATCTCCTCGAACGGGCTCAGGTAGGGGTTGGCGTAGTCCAGGCCGGTGATGAAGCCCAGCGTGACCAGGTTGTCCTCCATGTGGTACAGGAAGGCGCCGCCGTACGTCTGCGTGTCCATCGGCCAGCCGGCCGTGTGCAGCACGAAGCCGGGCTGGTGCCGCTTGGGATCGATCTCCCACACTTCCTTGATGCCGATGCCGTAGGTCTGCGGGTCGCGGCCCTCGTCGAGCTTGAAGCGTGCGATGAGCTGCTTGCCCAGGTGGCCGCGGGCGCCCTCGGCGAAGACGGTGTACTTGGCGTGCAGCTCCATGCCGAGCTGGAAGTTCTCGGTCGGCTCGCCGTCCTTGCCCACGCCCATGTTGCCGGTGGCCACGCCCTTGACCGAACCGTTCTCGGTGTACAGCACCTCGGCGGCGGCGAAGCCGGGGAAGATCTCCACGCCCAGTGCCTCGGCCTGCTGCGCCATCCAGCGCACCACGTTGCCCAGGCTCACGATGTAGTTGCCCTCGTTGTGGAAGCAGCCGGGCAGCAGCGGGTTGGGCACGCGCAGCGAGCCGTTCTCCGACAGGAACACCATGGCGTC
>NZ_JAYRZR010000067.1:0-23576 GCF_041916345.1 Ramlibacter sp. | reverse complement strand
TTTTCAGGGTGCTTAGACCAGTGCTGAAAGGACCGGCAAAGCCGGATCCTTTCAGCATGGGGGACGGCGCTGCGCGTTGCTGCGCGCCGTCCGAGAAACACCCTGGAGATAACCGAATGCTCGACGCCGCCCTCAAGACCCAGCTTGCCGCCTATCTGGAACGCCTTGTCCACCCGGTGGAGATCCACGCCTCGCTCGACGAGTCGAAGGCCTCCGCGGACATGCGCGCGCTGCTGAAGGACATCGCCGATGCCTCGCCGCGCATCACGGTCGTCGAGTCGTTCGCTGGCGCGCTGCGCACGCCCTCTTTCCAGGTGCATCGCCCTGGGCAGACGCACGGCCCGGTGTTTGCCGGCCTGCCGATGGGGCATGAATTCACGTCGCTGGTGCTGGCGCTGCTGCAAGTCGGCGGTTACCCGCCCAAGGTGGAGCATTCGCTGCTGGACCAGATCGACGAGTTGGAGGGTGATCTCGACTTCGAGGTCTATGTCTCGCTGACTTGCCACAACTGCCCGGACGTCGTGCAGGCGCTGAACCTGATGGCCACGCGCAACCCGCGCATCCGCGCCACCATGATCGAGGGCAGCCTGTTCCAACGCGAGATCGACGAGCGCCAGATCATGGGCGTGCCCACGGTGTTCCTGAACGGCACGCAGTTCGGCTCCGGCCGCATGACGCTGGAAGAGATCGTCGCCAAGGTGGACAGCGGCGCGGCGAAGCGCGAGGCCGCGAAGCTCAGCGAAAAGGCGCCGTTCGACGTGCTGATCGTCGGTGGCGGCCCGGCTGGCGCGGCGGCCGCGGTTTACGCAGCCCGCAAGGGCATCCGCACCGGCATCGCCGCGGAACGCTTCGGCGGCCAGGTGCTGGACACGCTGGGCATCGAGAACTTCATCTCGGTCAAGGAAACCGAGGGCCCGAGGTTCGCACTGGCCCTGGAAGAACACGTGCGTCACTACGACGTGGACATCATGAACCTGCAGCGCGCCCGCGCGCTCACGCCCGAGGAGGGCCTGATCCGCGTGGAGATGGACAGCGGCGCGACACTGCGTGCGCGATCCGTCGTGCTCGCCACCGGCGCGCGCTGGCGCCAGCTCGGCGTGCCGGGTGAAAGCGAGCTGCGCAACAAGGGCGTGGCGTACTGCCCCCACTGCGACGGCCCGCTCTTCAAGGGCAAGCGCGTCGCCGTCATCGGCGGCGGCAACTCGGGCGTGGAGGCAGCAATCGATCTCGCCGGCATCGTGGCGCACGTCACGCTGGTCGAGTTCGACACGAAGCTGCGTGCGGACGAAGTGCTGCAACGCAAGCTCCGCAGCCTGCCGAACGTGACGGTGCTGCTGAACGCACAGACCACGGCCATCACCGGCACCGGCAAGGTGGACGGTCTGACCTGGAAGGACCGCGCGAGCGGCGTCGAGCACCGCGTGGACCTGGAAGGCGTGTTCGTGCAGATCGGCCTGGTGCCCAACACCGAATGGCTCAAGGGCACGCTGGAGCTGTCGCGCCACGGCGAGATCATCGTGGACGCGAAGGGCCAGACCTCGCTGCCCGGCGTGTTCGCGGCGGGGGATGCCACGACGGTACCGTACAAGCAGATCATCATCGCGGCCGGCGACGGCGCCAAGGCGGCGCTGGGGGCCTTCGATCACCTGATCCGCAGCGAGGCACCGGCGGCGGCGGCGCCCGCGGCCGCCCGGGCCGCCGAGCGGGCCCCTGCCCTCGCCTGACCGGCGCGCCTGCCCTCGGGCCGGGGATGCGCGAGAATCCGGCGCATCCCCACCCGCCAGCGAAGGAGCAGCCCATGCAAGGCGACGCGCAAGTGATCCAGCACCTCCAGGCGCAGCTCAAGAACGAGCTGACGGCCGTCAACCAGTACTTCCTGCACTACCGCATGCTCAAGCACTGGGGGCTCGACAAGCTGGCGAAGAAGGAATACGACGAGTCGATCGGCGAGATGAAGCACGCCGACCGGCTGATGGACCGCATCTTCATGCTGGACGGCCTGCCCAACCTTCAGGACCTGGGCAAGCTGCTGGTGGGCGAGAGCGTCCCCGAGATGCTGGCTTGCGACCTCAGGCTCGAACAGGGCGCGCAGGCCACCATCAAGGCCGGCATCGCCCACTGCGAGTCGGTCCGCGACTACGTGTCCCGCGACGTGCTGCAGGCGATCCTGGACGACACCGAGGAACACATCGACTTCCTCGAGACCCAGATCGAGCTGATCGACAAGGTCGGCCTGCCGAACTACCTTCAGTCGCAGATGGGCAGCGTGAGCTGACCCCGCGGCTCGGCCCGTGTGGCGCGAGCGAGACAACCGCTTACGCGAACGAGAAACATTCTCGTTTCGATTTAGAATAGCGTCATCCCGGCCAGCCACGGCAGCCGCGCGGCCTGCCGCGTGGTGACCAAGCCAGCCAGCAATCCGACCGCCCGCCCCGCGGGCATGCTGACTGGAGATCTCCCATGGCACGCCGCCGCCCCAAGGCCACCCCTCCCCACCGCACGCCGACCGCGCGCACCGAACCCGCCCTGCTGCCGCTCGGCGCCCTCATGCTCACCGCCTCGGTATCGAGCTGGGCGCAGACCACGCCCGCTCCCGCCACGCCCGTGCGCACCCTCGCGCCGGTGGTGATCAAGGAGAAAGCCGTCGTCGAAGGCAAGGACAGCGTGCGCACCACCTCCACCCGCATCGGCAAGGGTGAGCAGGCGCTGCGCGACATCCCGCAGTCGATCACCGTGGTGACCGAGAAGCTGATGGACGACCGCAACCTCGACACCGTGAAGGAGGCCTTGCGCAACACGGCCGGCATCACCTTCCTCGCGGCCGAAGGCGGCGAGGAAGACATCCGCCTGCGCGGCTTCTCGCTCGCGGGCACGGGCGACATCTTCCTGGACGGCATGCGGGACCCAGCCTTCTACGACCGCGACACCTTCAACAACGACCGGCTGGAGGTGCTGCGCGGCTCCGCCTCCATGCTGTTCGGGCGCGGCTCCACCGGCGGCGCCGTCAACCAGGTCAGCAAGCAGCCGCGGCTGATCGACGAGCACGAGGTCACCGGCACCGTCGGCAGCCACCGCTACCGCCGCGTCACGGGTGACTTCAACCTGCACACCGGCGAGAACGCGGCTTTGCGCATCAACGCCATGGCGACCAGGGCCGACAACAACGGCGCCGGCAGCAGCATCGACAAGCGCGGCCTGGCCGCGGCCTACCGCTGGGGCATCGGCACCGCCGACGAGTTCAATGCCAGCCTCTACTGGCTGGACAACAACAACGGCATGAACTACGGCCTGCCCTGGATCAAGCCGCTGGCCACCGACACCAGCGCAGCCAACACGCTGATCGGTAGCCTGGACCCCACCGCCTACTTCGGCATGGCGAGCGACCGCAACGCCGGTGGCGCCAGGATCGCGAGCTTCAGCCACCTGCACCGCTTCCTGGGCGGCAGCGAATTGCGCACCCAGGTGCGCGCAGGCGAGTTCGAGCGCGACCAGCGCGCCGGCACGGTGCGCTTCGCGGCCGCCACGGCGCAACCCAACCGCGCGGCGGTGGACCTCTCCAACTTCGGTCCGCAGACCGTGCTGACGCGCGGCGCGCAGCTCAAGATCCAGGACGTGAACACGGTCCACGCCCAGAGCGACCTGAGCACGCGCTTCCAGGCCCTTGGCATGCAGCACACGGTGCAGACTGGCATCGACTTCGCCCAGGAGGAGAAGACCGTCTACGCGGCCCGCAGCGCGGCCCAGGGCGGCGTGGTGCCGACCAAGCCGACCACGCTGGCGGGCACGCCGGGTGATGGCGCCTGGATCGACGAAGGCACACGCGTGCTGCGCACCGGCAACCAGTTCAAGGCCAAGTCCTGGGGTGTGTATGCGCAGGATCTGGTGCAGATCGCACCGCAATGGAAGCTGCTGGGCGGCCTGCGCTACGACAGCCTGGACGGGTCATACGACACCTTCGCCATTCCCGGCAACGCGGCCGGCCCGGAGACGGCCACGAACTACCGGCAGAGGATCTCCGAGTGGAGCAAGCGGGTGGGCGCGCTGTGGCAGCCGGATGACCGCCGCTCGTTCCACTTCTCCTACGGCACCTCGTTCAACACGTCGGGCGACACCTATTCGTACAACGCCCTGAGCGCCAGCACCCCACCCGAGCAGAGCGAGAACGTCGAGTTCGGCGGCCGCGTCGAATCGGCGGACAAGCGCTTCAGCACCCGCTTCGCGATCTTCCGCTCGACCAAGAAGAACGAGCGCAACACCGACCCGGACACGGCGGCCACCCGCCTGCTGCTCTCGGGCAAGCGGCACAGCGCCGGCATCGAGATCGACGTCGCGGGCCTGCTGACGCCGCGGTGGGAGATCTACGGCTCCTACATGTGGATGCCCATCGCCAAGGTGGATCAGGCCGCCTCCACCGCCACCACCGTGGGCAACCGAGCGGGCGACCGGCCGGGCCTGAGCCCTCGCCACAGCGGAACGATCTGGAGCACCTACCAGGTCACGCCGCAGTGGCGTGTGGGCGGCGGCCTCAACTTCCGCAGCCAGCAGGCGCCGGCCGATGTGACGGCGCCCGCCTGGGAAGCGCCCTCGTTCGTGACGGCCGACCTGATGGCGGAGTACCAGGTGAACCAGACCGTCACGGTCAAGGGCAACCTGACCAATATCACGAACAAGCTGTATGCCGAGTCGCTGTACCGCGGCCACTACATCCCGGGCGCCGGCCGCCTGCTGCAGGTGTCGCTGACGGCGAAGTTCTAGTCCTCTGACCGCTCGACCCGCCACGAGGACCAAGCCACCGCCATGCTCCTGACGTTCTCGCTGCTGGATGAAACCGATCTGCAGCAGGCTCGCCGCCTGCTGGCGGACGCCCCCTGGGCCGATGGCCAATTCAGCGCCGGTGACCAGGCGCGCCAGGTGAAGAACAACGATCAGCTGCCCACCGATTGCGACGCGGCCCGCGCGCTGCAGGCCCTGCTGCTGCGCGCGCTGGACCGGTCGCCCCGGTTCCTGGCCGCCGCGCTGCCCAAGCGGGTGCTGCCACCGCGCTTCAACCGCTACAGCGGCGACGCCAACTTCTACGGGCCGCACGTCGACAACGCCGTTCGCTTCGGCGATGGCGGCCTGCGCGTGCGGACCGACCTCTCGTGCACGGTCTTCCTGGCCCAGCCGCACGAGTACGACGGCGGCGAGCTGGTCGCCCGCGGGCCCGATGGCGATCGCGTGGTCAAGCTGCCGGCGGGGCACTGCGTGCTCTACCCCGGCACCACGGTGCACGAGGTGCGACCCGTGACGCGTGGCGCGCGCCTCGCCAGCTTCTTCTGGATCGAGAGCATGGTGCGCAGTCACGAGCAGCGGCGCCTTCTGCTGGAACTGGACGATGCGCTCACGGCCCTGCGCTCGCGCGTCGGTGAGACCGAGGAGGCCGTGGCGCTGACGGGCACCTATCACAACCTGCTGCGGATGTGGGCCGACACGTGAGCCCCGCCCAGGCCGTGGCCATCGCCAGCCTGGCGGACTATGAGCCGCTGGCGCGCGAGCGGCTCGACGCGGCCACCTGGGCCTATTTCAACGGCGGGGCAGGCGATGAGATCACGCTGCGGGCCAACGCAGCGGACTGGGCGGCCCTGCGTCTGCTGCCGCGCGTGCTGCAACCGCTCGATGGCGCGCACACCCGCGTCGAGCTGCTGGGCCGGCGCCTCGCGCACCCCTTGCTCGTGGCGCCGATGGCCTGGCAGCGCCTGCTGCATCCCGATGCCGAGACCGGCATGGCGGTTGCCGCATCGGCGCAGGAGGCCGGCTACGTGCTGAGCACGCAGACGAGCACGCCGCCCGAGACGGTGGCGCGCGCCATCGCCGGCGACGCGTCACGCGGCCCGCTGTGGTTTCAGCTCTATGTCCAGGCCGACGCCGGCTTCAACCGCGAGCTGATGCAGCGCGCCGAGCAGGCCGGCTTCGAGGCCTTCGTGGTCACCGTCGATGCCCCGGTGCATGGCGCGCGCGACGCCGAGCGGCGCAGCGGCTTCCGGCTGCCGCCCGGCCTGGCGGCCCTGGCGCTGCCAGCGGCCGGCGCGGCATCGGGGGGCGCCCCCGGGATCATGCGTCACCTCCGCGGCACACCCACCTGGGCCGGCATCGAGGAACTCATCGCCCGGGCACGGCTGCCGGTGCTGCTGAAGGGCATCCTGCACCCGCTGGACGCCCTCCAGGCGGTGCGCGTCGGTGCCGCCGGCCTCATCGTCTCCAACCACGGCGGCCGGACGCTCGACACCGCCGCAACCACCGCCTTCGCCCTGACGCGCATCGCGGACGCCGTTCAGGGGGAGCGGCCGCTGCTCGTGGACGGCGGCATTCGCCGCGGCACCGACGTGCTGAAGGCGCTGGCCCTCGGCGCGCGGGCGGTGCTGGTCGGCCGGCCGGCGGCATGGGGACTGGCGGTCGCGGGTCCCCCGGGCGCGGCGCACGTGCTTCGGCTGCTGCGCGACGAGTTCGAGATCGCGCTGGCGCTCACCGGCTGCGCCAGCCCGGCGCAGGTGAATCGGGACCTGATCGTCTGATGTCCGTTGAATAGAGATTGCAAATGCGACCGATTCGCATTTATAATATCATCCAGCTTCGACGTTCCCCCCATGATCATCTGCGTCTGCCGCCGCGTCTCCGACCGTGACATCGCCCGCCACGCCCGTGCCGGCATGAGTTTCGACGACATCCAGTTCGAACTGGGCGTCGCTGCCCAGTGCGGCCGTTGCGAAGGGTGCGCCCGCGACATCGTGGCGCAATGCAGCACCGTCCACCCGATGGCGGCGCTGCAGACAGGCGGCGGCCAGCACGAGGCCTCGGCATGGGCATCGTCCTTGGTGTGAGCCTCTTGCTCGTCATCGGCTGCGCCCGCTGGGCGCTGCGCCGCTGAATCCGATCGCACTCGACCCATGCAGTACCCCGCCCTCCACACCCCTGCCGCACGCGCCGGCCGTGATCGCGCCGTCGTGGCCGTGGTCGTGCTGCTGCACCTCGGTGCGCTGTGGGCCCTGGAGCACGCGCTGACCCGCTGGAAAGGCGAGCAGGTGGTCCTGGCCGAGGTGATCTCCGAGCTGGTCACGCCGGCACAGCCCCTTGCCGAGCCGGTTCCGCCAGCGCCCCAGCCGAGTGAGCCGGTGCTGCGCCGCGCCCCCCAGCCGCCCGCGCCCGCCCGCCCCCAGATCGCCCCCCAGCCTGTGGCCCAGCCCGACCTGCCGCCCAGCGCCACCGCGCCCACGGGAGCCGTGGCCACCCAGGCACCGGCCCCACCGATCACCGCGCCCGTCACTGCGGCGGCGCCCCCTGCCCCGCCACCCCCACCGCCGCGCGTGGAGCTGCCCTCCAGCGACGCCGACTACCTGCAGAACCCGCGGCCACCCTACCCGCCGCTCAGCGTGCGACGGGGCGAGCAAGGCCAGGTGGTGATCCGCGTGCTGATCGGCGCCGATGGCAGTGCGCAGCAGGCCGAGGTGCGGCGGTCCAGCGGATTCGAGCGCCTGGATCAGGCCGCGCTGCAGACCGTTCTGAAGTGGCGCTACATCCCCGGCAAGCGCGGCGGCGTGCCGGAGGCGATGTGGTTCAACGTTCCCCTCAATTTTGTCCTGGAGTAGTCCCCCATGAATCCCGAATCCGGTCTCTTGCACCTCTGGAGCCAGGGTGACCTGATCACCCGCTCTGTCGCCCTGCTGCTGCTGGCCATGTCGCTGGCCTCGTGGATCGTCATCCTGATCAAGGCGCTGGATCTGCGACGCACGAGCCGACAGGCCCGCGCCGTGGAGAGCTTCTGGCATGCCACCGACTTCGCCGACGGGCTGAGCAAGCTGGGCGCGGAGCCGGTCAACCCCTATCGCAATCTGGCGCTGGAGGGCCGCGAGGCGGCTGCGCACCGCAACGCCCAGCCCCAGCTGCACGATTCGCTCAGCGCCAGCGAGTGGATCACGCGGGCACTGCGCAACGCCATCGACGAGACCACCGCGCGCATGCAGGCCGGCCTCGCGGTGCTGGCTTCGGTCGGGTCCACCGCGCCCTTCGTCGGCCTGTTCGGCACCGTCTGGGGCATCTACCACGCGCTGCTGGCGATCGGTGCCAGCGGGCAGGCCTCGATCGACCAGGTGGCCGGCCCGATCGGCGAGGCGCTGGTGATGACGGCCCTGGGCCTGGCCGTGGCCATTCCCGCCGTGCTGGGCTACAACGCGCTGGTCCGCGGCAACAAGGCGATGCTGTTCCGGCTGAACCGCTTCGCCCACGACCTGCACGCGTACCTGCTGACCGGCACGCGCATCGGCGCGGGCGCCGCGGGCAACGTGGTCGCGATGAAGAAGGGAGCCTGAGGCCATGGCTTTCGGAACCCAGGACGACACCGACGACGTGATGAACGAGATCAACATGACGCCGCTGGTCGACGTGATGCTCGTGCTGCTGATCGTCTTCATGATCACCGTGCCGGTGATGCAGCATGCGGTGCGGGTGGACCTGCCCCGGGCCACCGCCCAGCCGCAGGACAAGCCACAGGCCCTGCGGCTGGCGGTGGACGCGGACGGCGGCTACTTCTGGAACGACACGCGCATCGCCGACGACGAACTGGCCGGCCGCCTGAAGGCCGAGGCCACGCGGGAGCCACAGCCCGAGCTGCACATCCGAGGCGACCGCGCCGTGCGCTATGAGCGCATCGCGCAGGCGATGGCGGCCGCCCAGCAGGCTGGCCTGCGCCGCATCGGCTTCATCACCGAACCCCGGGGGGAGGCCCAGCCATGATGGACTATGCAGACAACGCGGGAGGCGGGCTGCAGGGGGTCGCCGTTACCAGCATGACCGATCCGGCACCGCACCTGGGCCGACCTGGGCGCGGTGATGGCGCGCCGCCGGACCGCACCCTGCCCAGCAGCGCCCTGCTGCAAGGCGCGCGCTGCGTGCAGATCGTGCACAACGGGACGGTCTACCGCCTGCACGCCACGCGCCTGGGCAAGCTCATCTTGACCAAGTAGCCGTTTGCTTCGTGGGGCGACCCAAGGGTCGCGTTGGCCAGCCAGCAGGTGGCACGCCTGCCAGCCACGCCCTTTTTTAGATGCCCAGTGCGGCGATGCCCGCCCGGGCGATCTGGGCGTCTTCGGTCGACTTTACCCCGCTCACGCCCACGGCGCCCAGGCACTGGCCATCCTTCAGGATGGGCACGCCGCCTTCCAGCAGGCCCTGCAGGCCGGGCGCGCTGAGGAACGACACTCGGCCGCCGTTGATCATGTCCTCGTAGACCTTGCTTTCGCGCTGCCCCAACGCGGCCGTGTGGGCCTTGGCCGGGGCAATCTGGGCAGAGATCGGCGGCGCGCCGTCCAGGCGCTGCAGCCACAGCAGGTGCCCGCCGGCGTCCACCACGGCAATGCTCACGGCCCACTGGTGCTTCAGGGCTTCGGCCTCGGCGGCGGCAGCGATGGCCTTGACGTCTGAAAGTTCGAGGCTGGGGCGGGACTTCATGCGGCGTGATCCTTGAAAACCCCGAGCATACCCGCACCTTCGCGCGCAAGGGGATTGCCAGATCGCCCGGGAACCCCCCTAGAATCCGGGCATCCAACAGGCCGTCTACGGCAAGGAGCGCTGCATGAACGACCAAGTCCAAACCATGCCTTCGTATGGCCACGTGGCCACGACGGCGGAGGAACGCAACCGCGTTCTTCGCAACACCTACTGGCTGCTCGCGCTGAGCATGATCCCGACCGTGCTGGGTGCCTGGCTGGGCGTGGCCACCGGCATCACCAAGGGCCTGGGCGGCGGCCTCGGGCTGATCGTCTTCCTGGGCGGCGCGTTCGGCTTCATGTTCGCCATCCACAAGACCAAGGATTCCGCCGCCGGCGTGGCCGTGCTGCTGGGCTTCACCTTCTTCATGGGTCTCATGCTGTCGCGCCTGCTCGGCATGATCCTCGGCATGAAGTCGGGCACCGGCATCGTGATGACGGCCTTCGGCGGTACCGCCGGTGTGTTCCTGGTCATGGCCACGCTCGCCAGCGTGATCAAGCGCGACCTGTCCGGCATGGGCAAGTGGCTGTTCGTCGGCGCGCTGGTCGTGATGATCGGCGGCATCATCAACGTGTTCGTCGGCTCCGGCATCGGCATGATGGTGATCAGCACGCTGTGCATCGGCCTCTTCAGCCTGTACATGCTGTACGACCTGAAGCAGATCATCGACGGCGGCGAGACCAACTACATCACCGCCACGCTGGCCCTGTACCTGGACATCTACAACGTGTTCCAGAGCCTGCTGGTCATGCTGGGCGTGCTGTCCGGCGACGACTGATCCCCGCCAGCTTACGCTGAGCTCGACGGGCCCCTCGCGGGGCCCGTTTTCATTGGGGCGCGAGATCGAACACGGCCATCGATTCCACGTGGGCCGTGTGCGGGAACATGTTCACCACGCCGGCCGACGTGCACTGGTAGCCCGCCTGGTGCACCAGCAGGCCGGCGTCGCGCGCCAGCGTGGCCGGATTGCAGCTCACGTACACGATGCGTGCCGGTGGCTGCCACGCGCCACGCCGCTCGGGCTGCTGATGCAGGTCCGCCAGGGCCTTGGCCAGGGCAAACGCCCCCTCACGCGGTGGATCCACCAGCCAGCGCTGCGCGACGCCGTCGGCCACCAGCTGTTCGGGCGTCAGCTCGAACAGGTTGCGCGCCTCGAAGCGCGTGGGCGCGAGCGGCCGCCAACCGGCCGGCCGGCCGGCGACGTTGCGGGCCAGGTTCTCCCGCGACCGCGCCACCAGGGCCTCGCTGCCCTCGATGCCCAGCACCTCCGCCGCGCGCGTGGCCAGCGGCAGCGTGAAGTTGCCGAGGCCGCAGAACCAGTCGATCACGCGGTCCGTGGCCTGCACATCGAGCAGGCGCACCGCGCGGTCCACCAGCACGCGGTTGATGTGCGGGTTGACCTGGGTGAAGTCGGTCGGCCGGAACGGCATCACGATGCCGAACTCCGGCAGGCTGTAGGCCAGCTCGCCCACCGCGGCCGCGGCCTCATCCATCAGGCGGATGGAATCCGGCCCCTTGGGCTGCAGCCACCATTGCACGCCCGGGTGCGCGGCCGCGAAGGCAGCCAGCTTCGCCAGGTCGCCCGCGGACAAGGGCTGCAGGTGGCGCAGCACCAGGGCCGTGACGCCTTCGCCGCAGGCCAGCTCGATCTGCGGACAGGTCTCGATGGCCTCCAGGCCGGCGATCAGCTCGCGCAGCGGCAGCAGCAGCGCGCTCACGGCGGGTGGCACCACATGGCACTCGCGGATGTCCGCCACGTAGCGGCTCTTGCGCTCGTGGAAGCCCACCAGCACCGCGCCCTTCTTGCGCACATGGCGCACGCTGAAGCGGGCCCGCCAGCGATAGCCCCAGGCAGGGCCTTCAATGGCCGGCAGCAGCGTGCCGGCGCGCACCTTGCCCAGATGCCACAGGTTGTCTTCCAGCACGCGCTGCTTCACCGCCACCTGCGCGCCCACATGCAGGTGCTGCATCTTGCAGCCGCCGCAGGCGCCCTCATGCAGGCCGAAGTGCGGGCACTGCGGACGCACGCGCTGCGACGACTCGCGCAGCACGTCGACCAGCGCGGCCTGTTCCCAGTTGTTCTTGCGGCGCTGCACCTTCACGGTGACGCGTTCGCCGGGCAGCGCGCCCTCCACGAACACCACCTTGCCCTCGGCCCGGCGGGCGACGCCCTGCGCCTCCAGGTCCAGCGATTCGATCTCCAGCTCATCCCGCTGCAGCGCGGGCGGCTCCTGCTTGTCAGTCACCATGCCCCGATTGTCTCAGGGCGCCCCCGGGCCGCCGGCGTCAGGGCCGCAGCACGTCGTCCAGGAAGCCAGCCGCCGCCGCGCGCGCCGCGGGCAGGTTCAGCAGCGTATGGGGCGCGCCGGGGATCAGCGTGATCGTGGCCCGCTTGTGATCCTTCAGCGCCTCGCCGCAATGGCCGCGCGCGGACGGATTGCCCAGCCAGGCATTGGAGGGTGAGAAGAACGGGTCGGTCGAGCTGATCACATTGAGCACCGGCTGGCTCGCCGGGAAGACGTGGCCGGGCTTCTCCACGAAGTAGTTCGGCTCGCAGCTCCAGGCAAAGATCATGCGGCCGGCGAACTCGGCGCCACCGTGGCGGGCCACCGCGGTGGCGCCTTCGCTCGTGCCCGCGAGCACGAGGCGCGCGGGATCGGCCCAGGCAGCGCCCTTGACGGCCTGCGCGGCGAGCACGATCTCCGAGGCGCGCAGGGCGTGGATCTGCTCGTACACCGCGGTCGACACCGGGGACTTGTAGGTGATGCGGTCCGGCAGCGCGAACGAATCCGGCGCCACGCTGGCGATGCCGCGCGTCGCCAGCCAGGCCTGCCACTCGGCGATGGCCGGCAAGCCCAGCCCGGAGGAGCCGTGCAGGAACACGACGACCGGCACGCGGGCCTTCGCCTCCCGCGGCGCGTCCTTCCACAGCCCCGTGTAGACGGCCCCGCCCGTCACCACCGACGGCAGCACCACGCGCGCCTGCTGCACCACGCCCACCGCCGACTCCGCCGTGTGGCGTGCAGCCTGGCCCTTGACCTCGCCCGCCGGCGCCTGGGCCGAAGCCTGCAGCGTGGCCGCGAGCAGCAGAACGGCACCTGCGGCCCGGGTGGTCTGGATGAATCCCATGAATGGCTCCTTGTAGCGACAGCCGCGAATCTAGAATGGCCCGTTCGCCCTGTCCAATACATGAACGGGCCTGTTTCATAGCCGATCCGCATGAATCTCACCCAGCGCCAGTTGCGCATGTTCGTCACCACCGCCCGGCTGCTGCACATCTCGCGCGCCAGCGAGGTGCTGCACATCAGCCAGCCCGCGCTCACCCGTGCGCTGCGCGAGTTCGAGCATCAGGTGGGCCTGGATCTGCTGCACCGCACGACGCGCCAGGTGCGGCTCACGCCCGACGGCGAGCGTTTCCTGCCGGTGGCCGAGCGCCTGCTGCACGACCTGGACCATGCGGCCACCGACCTGCGCGCGCATGCCCAGGGCGTGCGCGGCGCCCTCACCATCGCCGTGGGCGCGGCCTTCGGCGCCACCGTGCTGCCGGTGGCGCTGCAGGTCTTCACCGCCCGGCATCCCGGCGTGCGGGTCCGCCTGGTGGAGGACAACAGCGCCGGCATCACCGCCCGCGTGACGCGGGTCGAGGCCGACCTGGGCATCGGCTCGCCCATCGGCGACACGGCCAGCCTGGTGGCGCGCCCGCTGCTGAGCGCGCCGCTGGGCCTGCTGGCACCGCCCGGCCGCAGCGCGGGCCTGCCGCTGCTGAAGGAGCCGGCCGACACCAGCATCCTGAACGTGCTGCGCAGCCATGGCTCCGACCTCGTGCGACGCATGGAGCGCGGCATCGAGGTCTCCAGCCTCACCCTGCAGCTCGCGCTGGCGCGCCAGGGCCTGGGCATCGCCGTGGTGTCGGCCCTGGGCGCATCGCATACCCAGGCGCAGGGCATGCGCTTCACGCCCCTGCGGCCGATGCTGCGGCGGGAACTGCACGCCCTGCAGCACGCCGACCGCGCGGAAGCCCCCGCGGTGACGGCCTTCCTGCGCGTGCTGGCCGAGGTGCTGCCGCAGGAGGTGCGGCGGCTGCGCCCCGGTGTCAGGCCCCTGGTTGCGGCCCCCGGGTGAAGTGAGGGCGCCTCAGCGCCAGGCGGCCAGGTACTCCTGCCAGTGCGGCTCCGTGGGCGCCAGCGTGTCCAGCGTCTCCTTCACGAAGGCGATCTCCTGCGTGTACTCCGCCTCGGTGAAGCCGCCGCGCATCTTCTGGTACTGGCAGTACAGCAGGTAGGTGTTCATCACGTCCGTCTCGCAGTAGCGGCGGATGTCCTCCAGGCCGCCGTCGAGATACGCCTGGTACACCTGCGAGCCATCCATGCCCAGCTTGCCCGGGAAGCCGCACAGCTTCGCCATGGCGTCCAGCGGCGCGTTCGCACGTGGCTGGAACATCGCCAGCAGGTCCATCAGGTCCAGGTGGCGCGTGTGGTAGCGGTTGATGTAGTTGTTGTACTTGAACTCGCGGTCGTCCTCGCCCATGTCCCAGTACTTGCCGGCCACCACGCCATGGCGCAGGCCGCGGTAGTGCAGCACCGGCAGGTCGAAGCCGCCGCCGTTCCAGCTCACGAGCTGGGGCGCCTTCTGCTCGATGGTGCGGAAGAAGTTCTGCACCACGCGCCCTTCGCTGGCGCCGTCGCGGTCCACGAACGAGTGCACGCGCAGGCCCTCGGCGTTGCGGAACACGCAGCTCACCACCAGCACGCGCTGCAGGTAGTGCGGCAGGAAGTCGCTCTGGCCGTGGTCCTTGCGCTCCTGCGCCCATTGCGCCAGCACCTCAGCGTCGGTCGCCTCGGCGGGCGCGTCGCGCAGCAGGCGCAGGCCCTGGATGTCAGGGATGGATTCGACGTCGAAGACCAGCACGGGAAAGGCCATGGCGGACACTGTAGCAGCGCCGCGCCCCGCATCCGCTAGAACAGCGCTTCCTTGCCGACGCCATTGCGCGTCATGTGACGGCGCAGCTTGAGCAGGGCCTCGTTCTGGATCTGGCGCACGCGCTCGCGGGTGAGGCCCAGGCGGTCGCTCAGCACCTCCAGCGTCTCGGGCTCGCGGTCATGCAGGCCGAAGCGGCCTTCCAGCACTTCCTTCTCGCGGCTGGACAGGGCGCCGATCCAGCCGTCCAACAGGCGTTCCACCTCGTGGCTCAGGGTCACGCCGGAGGGGTCCACCGCCAGTTCGTCGGCAATGCCCTCGCCCAGGGTGTGTTCGTCGTCGGAACGGTCCACGGCGGCGTCCAGCGACTTCGGCGTCTCGGCCAGCGCCAGCAGCTGCGCGACCTCGCCGACGTCGCGGCCCAGCAGCGCCGCGACGTCCTCGACGCGGACGCCATCGCCCTCGGCGCCGCCGCGCGCCTCGGCGAAGTGCGGGTCGTTCTCCAGCGCGCGGCGTGCGCGCAGCACCTGCTGCAGCTCACGCACCACATGCACCGGCAGACGGATCACACGCCCCTGGTTGACCACGGCACGCTCCACCGACTGGCGGATCCACCAGGTGGCGTAGGTGGAGAAGCGGAAGCCGCGCTCGGGCTCGAACTTGTCGATGGCGTGCATCAGGCCGAGGTTGCCCTCCTCGATCAGGTCGGCCAGCGGCACACCGCGACCGAGATAGCCCTTGGCGATGCTGACCACGAGCCGCAGGTTGTGCTCGATCATCGACTGCCGCGCCTCGAAGTCGCCAGCCCGTGCGCGCGTGGCAACGGCGAACTCCTCCGCCGGGGTGAAGAGCGTGGTGCGCCGCACGTCGCGCAGGTACAGCGTGAGGGTGTCGCTCGATTCGCCGGCAAGGTCCGCCGGCAGCTCGCGCAGCGGCTCGGCGGCGGATGCCTCCGGCGGCAGGCCGGCATCGCCCGCCGCTTCGGCGACTGCTTCCGCGTCTTCGCGGGCGCCTGCGGGCGTCGGAGGGGTTCCGGGCCGGGCGCGCCGCTTCATCGCTACCTCGGGGGCAGGTATCGGCCCGGGTCGACCGGCTTGCCCTGACGGCGGATCTCGAAGTGCAGCTTGACCCGGTCCGCGTCGGTGGAGCCCATCTCGGCGATCTTCTGGCCCTTGCGCACCGACTGATCCTCCTTCACCAGCAGCGCCTGGTTGTGCGCATAGGCTGTGAGGTAGGTGTTGTTGTGCTTCAGGATGATCAGGTTGCCGTAGCCGCGCAGGCCGGCGCCGGCATAGACCACGCGGCCATCCGCCGCCGCCAGCACGGGATCCCCCGCGCGGCCGCCGATGTCGATGCCCTTGTTCTTCTGCTCGTCGAAGCCGGCCAGCACCTGGCCGCCTGCCGTGGGCCAGGCCCAGGCGAGTTCGTCCTCACCGGCTGCCGCGGCGGGCGCCGGCGCGGGCGAAGCGGCCGGCGCGGGCGTGGCCGCCGTGGCCGTGCCGCGCGGGGCACTGGCCGAGGCCGAGGCCGTGGCCGGCGGCAGCGGCGTGGCGGGCGCGCTGGCCGGCGGCAGCGGGCGGGCCACCACCTCCCCGGCGGGTGGCGCCACGCGCAGCACCTGGCCGACCTCGATCACGTTCGGGTTGTCCAGGTTGTTCCAGCGCGCGATGTCACGCCAGTTCTGGCCGGTCTCCAGGCCGATGCGGATGAGCGTGTCGCCTGGCCGCACGGTGAAGTAGCCGGGCTTGCCGGCGTTCTCGGCGCCGGGCAGCACCCGGCCGGGCTCCGAAGGGGCGGAGGGCGACGAAGCCACGGGCGCCGGTGCCTGCATGGCGGGCCGGCCGGCGCTGCGATCTTCCACCGGCGCGGGCACGCGGCGCGGCGACGAGCAGGCGGCGAGCACCGCGCAGATTCCCACGAGGCACAGGGCACGCGCCGCGCGCGCGGCCTGGAAGCGGTGTTGGTTCATGCTGTGCCCGATTTTAGGGGGACGAACTGCACCGGCTCCAGCAAGGTGCGCTGCACGCGCGCACCCGACTTCTCGATCACCACCAGGGCCTGGCCGCCGCGCTCGGCGGCCACCGGCGCGACAATGCGTCCGCCCTCCGCGAGCTGGGCCACCCAGGCCTCGGGCACCGCCTCGCCACCGGCGGCGGCGAGGATGCCCGCATACGGCGCGCCCTGCGCATAGCCGGCCATGCCGTCACCAAACAGCAGGTGCACGTTGGGCAGCCGGAAGGCCCGCAGGTTGGTGATCGCGCGCTCGTGCAGGCCGCGCAGCCGCTCGATGCTGTACACCTCCGTGGCCACGCAGCTCAGCACCGCCGCCTGGTAGCCGCAGCCGGTGCCAACCTCCAGCACGCGGCCCAGGCGGCCGTCGGGCCCGGTGCGCCCGGCCAGCAGCAGCTCGATCATGCGGGCCACCACGCTCGGCTTGCTGATGGTCTGGCCCAGGCCGATGGGCAGGCTCGTGTCTTCATACGCCTGGTTCACCAGCGCGCTGTCCACGAAGCGGTGCCGCTCGATGCGTTGCAGCGCCTGCAGCACCCGCGCGTCGGCAACGCCCTGCGCGGCGATGCGCGTGACCATGCGCGTGCGCACCGCCTGCGAGTCCATGCCCAGGCCGCTGGAGGGCGGCGGGGCAGACGGTACCGGGCGGGCCTTGGGGTCCGCGCTGCCGGCGCGTGCCGGTGCGGCGGGCCGCTGCGCGCCCAGGTCGAGCCGTGCCGGAAACGCCGGGCGGCGATTCATGACTGCGCCAGCACGCCAGACCAAGCCGCCAGCGTGGCGTGGTCGGTCAGGTCCACCTGCAGCGGCGTCACCGACGGATGGCCCTGCGCGACCGCGTGGAAATCGGTGCCCTCGGCGGCGTCCTTCGCCGGGCCGGCGCCCCCGATCCAGTACATCACCTCGCCGCGCGGGCTGGTCTGCGAAATGACCTTCTCGGCCGCATGCCGCCGCCCGAGCCGGCAGACGCGGAACGCGCCCAGCGCGTCGTACGGGCGGTTCGGGATGTTCACGTTCAGCAGCCAGGGCGGGCCTTCGAGCCCGCGGTCGATGAGCTGGCGGACCAGGTCGCGCGCCTTGCGCGCGGCGGCATCCAGGTGCGACCAGCCCTTCTCGGCCTGCGAGAACGCGATGGCCGGCACACCGAACAGGTAGCCCTCCATCGCCGCCCCCACGGTGCCCGAGTAGATGGTGTCGTCGCCCATGTTGGCGCCGTTGTTGATGCCGCTCACCACCAGGTCGGGCCGCCAGCCCAGCAGGCCGGTCAGCGCGATGTGCACGCAATCCGCCGGCGTGCCGTTGACGTAGCGAAAGCCGTTGCCGGCCATCTGCACGTACAGCGGCGCATGCAGCGTGAGCGCATTGGACTTGGCGCTGTTGTTGTGCTCGGGGGCCACCACGGCCACTTCGCCCAGGTCGCACAGGGCCTCGTGCAGCGCCACCAGGCCGGGCGCCTGGTAGCCGTCGTCATTGGAAAGCAGGATCTTCATGCAGGCCCCTTCGCGGCCGATTGTAGGTGCGCGGTCGCCGCAGAGACATCGCGTGGCGCGCCGCCCTGCCTATCATCCGCAGCTTGTCCCCCAGCGAACTCCCAGGAGAGAAGGCCATGCAAGCCTGGCTATGCGATAACCCGGTCGGCGTCGACGCCCTGCAATGGAAGGAACTGCCCACGCCCGAGCCGAAGGCCGGCGAGGTGCGGATCGCCATCCGCGCCGCCAGCCTGAACTTTCCCGATCTGCTGATCGTGCAGAACAAGTACCAGATGAAGCCCGCCCTGCCCTTCGTGCCAGGCTCGGAATACGCCGGTGTGGTGGAGGCGGTGGGCGAAGGCGTGAAGCACCTGCAGGTGGGCCAGCCGGTCGCGTGCCTGTCGGGCACGGGCGGCTTCGGCACCCACACCATCGCCCCGGCCGCGCTGTGCATGCCGCTGCCACCAGGCTTTCCGTTCGTGGACGCGGCGGCCTTCATCATGATCTACGCCACCTCGCACCACGCGCTGATCGACCGCGGCCAGCTCAAGGCCGGCGAGACGGTGCTGGTGCTGGGCGCCGCCGGCGGCGTGGGCACCTCCGCCATCCAGATCGCCAAGGCGGCCGGTGCGCGCGTGATCGCCGCCGCCTCCACCGACGAGAAGTGCGATCTCTGCAAGTCCATCGGCGCGGACGCCACCATCAACTACACCACGCATGCCGTGCCCAACGCCTTCCGCGAGGCGGTGAAGGCCGCCACCGACGGCAAGGGCCCGGACGTGATCTATGACCCGGTGGGCGGTGACTTCGCCGAGCCCGCCTTCCGCTCCATCGCCTGGCGCGGGCGCTACCTGGTGGTGGGCTTCGCGGCCGGCCCCATCCCCAACCTGCCGCTGAACCTGCCGCTGCTCAAGGGCGCCTCGCTGGTGGGCGTGTTCTGGGGTGACTTCGCCCGGCGCGAGCCCAAGGCCAACGCGGCCATGATGGCCGAACTGGCCCAGTGGTACGGCCAGGGCAAGGTCAAGCCCGTGATCGACTGCACCATGCCCATGGCGGAGCTGAAGGCCGCCTATGCCCGCATGGGCTCGCGCGAGGTGAAGGGCAAGCTGGTGATGGTGAATCCGTAGCGGGCGCGCGGCAGCGCTTGACTCTGCAGCGGCTCCAGGGTTTGAAATACCGGCATTCCCTGGAGAACCTCGCCATGTCAGCCCACTGCTGCGAACACGACACCCCCGCCGCCGAGGCCCTCCGCGACCTCCCCCGATACCGGCGCGTCCTCTGGGTTGCGCTCATCGTGAACGCCGCCATGTTCGCGGTGGAGGTGATCGGCAGCGCCAGCGCCGGCTCGCTCGCGCTGCTGGCGGACGCCATCGACTTCGCCGGTGACGCGCTCAACTACGGTGTGTCGCTGGCCGTGCTGGCCGCCGCACTCGCCTGGCGCGCCCGCGCCGCCATCGCCAAGGCCATCAGCATGATCGGCTTCGGCCTGTACGTGCTGGGCAGTGCGCTCTGGGCGGTGTGGAACGGGCATCCGCCGCAGGCCCTGACCATGGGCGCCGTGGGCGTGCTGGCGCTGGTGGCCAACCTGTCCGTGGCCTGGATGCTCTACGCCTTCCGCGAGGGCGACGCCAACATGCGCAGCGTGTGGCTGTGCACCCGCAACGACGCCATCGGCAACGTGGCCGTGATGCTGGCCGCGCTGGGGGTCTTCAGCACCGGCCATGCCTGGCCCGACCTGCTGGTGGCCAGCCTCATGGCCGCGCTGGCGTTGCACGGTGGCTGGCAGGTGCTGCGTCAGGCGCGGGGGGAGCTGGGGGTGCCGGCGGCGCATGACCATGGGCACGGGTCGCACTGAAACGAAACAAGGACCCGAAGGTCCTTGTCTGCGTGGGCGATTTCACTGGGGTGGCTGATGGGACTCGAACCCACGACGACCAGAATCACAATCTGGGACTCTACCAACTGAGCTACAGCCACCGCAAGCCCGTGATTATAGCCCGAGGCGTCACTCGCCCAGCAGGCCCTTGGGCTTGGGCACCTCGATCTTCACGTTGTAGCGTTCCTTCAGCGCGTTGTAGTACGCGATGGTCTCGGCCGCCGACCAGGCCTGCGCGTACTGCTGGCGCTCCTGTTCGGCCGTGGGGCCGGGCTGCGCGTCGCGCGGGACGATGCGGTTGACCTTGGCGATCGCGTAGCCCTCGGCGCCGAGATCCACGCCCACCACCGCGGGGAAGGCCTTGGGGTCGGCACGCAGCACGGCATCCACCACCTGGCGCGGCTGCTTGGCGGCGTCGAGGCGCGAGACGACCACGGCTGCTGGCAGCGGGGCCGCCGCGGGCGCGGCCTTCAGCGCGGCCATCTTCTCCTGGCCCTCCTTGCGGGCGAGCTCCGCCGCGCGGTCGGCCACCAGGCGCTCACGCACGTAGGGCTTGATGTCGTCGAAGGGGCGGGTGCGGGCGGGCGAGTACTGCACCACCCGACCGGAGACGAGCTGGCTCGGCCCGACCTCCATGGCCTCGGTGTTGCGCTTGCGCTCCAGCGCGTCGGGCGAGAACAGCGCGCCCAGGAACTTCGGGTTGGCGAGCGGGCCCTTGGCGTCCGCCGCGGGCTGCCGCGTCACGGTGGCGGTGCGGATCTCGAGCTTCAGCTTGTCGGCCATCGGCTTCAGGCTGTCGGACTGCTCGTACACGCCGTTGGTGAAGGTCTCAGCCAGCTCGGCGTACTTGCGCTGCGCCTGCTGCTTCTTCAGGTCGGCCTCGATCTGCGGGCGCATTTCCTCGAAGGTGCGCTGCTTGGGGACCTTGAGGTCCGTCAGGCGGATGATGTGGAAGCCGAACTCGGTCTCCACCAGACCGCTGATCTCCCCCTTCTTCAGGGCGAAGGCCGCGTCCTCGAAGGGCTTGGTCATGGCGCCGCGGGCGAAGAAGTCGAGGTCACCCCCCTGCGGCGCGGAGCCCGGGTCCTGCGAGTTCTTGCGAGCCAGGTCGGCGAAGGCATCCGGCTTCTTGCGCACCTGGGCCAGCAGGTCCTCGGCCTTGGCCTTCGCCTTGGCCTTCTCCTCGGCGGAGGCGCCCTTGGGCACCGCCACCAGGATGTGGCTCGCACGGCGCTCTTCCTGGCCGGCCAGGCGGGCGACGTTCTGGTCGAAGTAGGCCTTGAGGTCCTGCTCGTTCAGCGTCACCGTGCGGGCGGCGGCGTCGAGATCGAGCACCACGTACTCGATCGCGGCCTGCTCCTGCGCCTGGAACAGCTGCGGGTTGGCCTTGTAGAACGCCTCCACCTCGGCGTCCGTCGGCTTCACGCGCGCCTGGTAGTCCGCCGGGGCGAAGCGCAGCACCTGCGCCTCACGGCGCTGCAGGAAGCTGTCCAGTGCCACACCGGCCGGCGCCGCGAGCACCATGCCGGAAGCCTGCACGCCAGCCAGCACCTGGCGCATGGTCATGTCATTGCGGACCTGCGCCTCGTACATCTCGGGCGTCATGCCCTGGCTGGCCAGCACCTGGCGGTAGCGCTGCATGTCCAGCCGGCCATCGGGCGTGCGCAGCGAGGCCAGGAACTCGTTGCGCTGCAGTTCGCGCGCGAGCCGCTGGTCCGTCACCGACAGGTGGCCCTTGACGGCGGCGGCCGCGACGACGCGGTCGCGCACCAGGCGCTCCAGCGAGGCGTACTTGGCCTCCGGCGAATCCAGCAGCTTGGCGTCGATGTTGGGCATCTGCTGGCGGATGCGCTCAACCTCCACACGGTGGGCGTTGTCCCACTCGGCCTGCGTGATCTTGCGGCCGTCGACCTCGGCGACGCCCACGCCGCCCTCGCGGAAGCGCGTGTAGCCCTCCAGCCCGAACAGCACGAAGGAGGGCACGATCAGCAGGAACAGCAGGACCTGCATCACGCGGGTGTGCTTGCGGACGAATTCAAACATGCAGTGAGCTCGCGTTGAAAGTCAAAAAGGCGAACCGGAGTTCGCCTTGTCTTGCGTGGTGGGTGCTGACGGGTTCGAACCGCCGACCTACGCCTTGTAAGGGCGCCGCTCTACCAGCTGAGCTAAGCACCCCACCGGGGGTACCGGCCCTCAGTTCAGCGCATCCTTCAGCGCCTTGCCGGGCCGGAACTTGGGTACCTTGGCAGCCTTGATTTTAATCTGGGCGCCGGTGCGGGGGTTTCGGCCGCTGCGAGCAGCCCTCTTGCCGACCGTGAAAGTGCCGAAGCCCACCAGCGAAACCGAGCCGCCTTTCTTCAACGTCGTCTTGACGGCGCCGATCATGGACTCCAGGGCGCGCGTCGCGGCGGCCTTGGAGATGTCGGCGTGCTTGGCGATGTGCTCGATCAGTTCGGTCTTGTTCACGGATGGGCCCCTCGTACGGATTGGGATGGGTGGACGGTCGTCTCTTGAAATAGTTTGTCTCCCGGCTCCGGCTTGGGCGGCGGGGCCGCCCGGGGGAACGGGGAGACTCTGTGAATGGCCGCGTGGTCACTCTGCGGGCGATTGGAGCAAGCCACCCAGGGCGTGTCAATAAGGCAAGCGGCAATTCCGCACGGAAGCGCCCCTGCCGCCATGCGGCAGCCGGCCGGCCCATCGCAGGCCGACCGGCTGCATCCTGCAGGCGAGGCTTGACAGCAGGCGCTACAGCGCCTCGGCGATGGCGCGGCCCAGGTCCTGGGTGCTGGCCGTGCCGCCGATGTCGGGCGTGCGCGGCGCGCCGGACTTCGGGTCGAGCACGCGCTCGATCGCCGACAGGATGGCGTCGTGCGCGTCCTTGTGGCCCAGGAACTCCAGCATCATCGCGCCGCACCAGATCTGCCCGATCGGGTTGGCGATGTTCCTGCCCGCGATGTCGGGCGCCGAGCCGTGCACCGGCTCGAAGAGCGAGGGGAACTTGCGGTCCGGGTTGAGGTTGGCGCTGGGCGCGATGCCGATGGTGCCGGTGCACGCCGGGCCCAGGTCGGACAGGATGTCGCCGAACAGGTTGCTGGCCACCACCACGTCGAAGAAGTCCGGCCGCTGCACGAAGTGCGCGGTGAGGATGTCGATGTGGAACTTGTCGACCTTGAGCTCGGGGTAGCCCTTCTGCATCTCCGCCACGCGCTCATCCCAGTAGGGCATGGTGATGGCGATGCCGTTGCTCTTGGTGGCCGACGTCAGGTGCTTCTTCGGGCGGGACTGGGCGAGCTCGAAGGCGAACTTGAGCACGCGGTCCACGCCGATGCGCGACATCACCGTCTCCTGCATGACGATCTCGCGCTCGGTGCCGGGGTACATGCGCCCGCCGATGCTGGAGTACTCGCCCTCGGTGTTCTCGCGCACGATGTACATGTCGATCTCGCCGGGCTCGCGCTTGCTGCCGTCCTTGCGCACCACGGGGCACACGATGCCCGGCATCAGGCGCGCGGGCCGCAGGTTCACATACTGGTCGAACTCGCGGCGGAACAGCAGCAGCGACTGCCACAGCGACACGTGGTCGGGGATCTTCGCGGGCCAGCCCACCGCGCCGTAGTACAGCGCGTCATGGCCGCCGATCTGGTCCTTCCAGTCGTCGGGCAGGTACTTGCCGTGCTTCTCGCAGTAGTCCCAGCTGGAGAAGTCGAAGTGGTCGAAGTGCAGGTCGATGCCGAACTTGCGCGCGGCGGCGTCCACCACCCGCACGCCCTCGGGCATGACCTCCTTGC
>NZ_JAYRZR010000066.1:0-23688 GCF_041916345.1 Ramlibacter sp. | reverse complement strand
CTCGATGGCGATGCCCGGCTCCTGCTCGCGCAGTTGCCGCACCAGCGGCGGCAGCCACTGCGCCGCGACGATGTCGGTGGCCGAGACCGAGACGACGCCCTCGACGGCCTGCGCCCTGCCTGTGGCCGCCAGGCCCAGGGACTCGGCCGCCGCGCCCATGGCGCGGGCATGTTCCAGCAGGTCCAGCCCGGTGGGCGTGAGCGCCATGGCCTTGCCCACGCGCTCGAACAGGGTCACCCCCAGGCGCTGCTCGATGGCGCCGACTTGGCGGCTCAGGGTCGGCTGGGTCAGCCCCAGCTTGCGGGCCGCCGCCGAGAGCGAGCCGCTCTCCGCCGTCTGCAGAAACGCCCTCAGCTGGTTCCAGTCGAGCTTGTCCATGCACGAATGTATATCTCCGATGCAGCCAGGCGCACTACCCTGCGGATGCGCGCATGCATACGATGGCGGCCATGCACAAAGCCGCCTTCTGGGACCGCATCGCGCGCAAGTACGCGGCCGACCCGATTGCCGACCCGGCCGGCTATGAGGCCACGTTGCGCCGCGTGCAGGCGCTGCTCGCCCCCGATCAGGCGGTGCTGGAGATCGGCTGCGGCACCGGTACCACCGCACTGCGGCTGGCGCCCACGGTGCGGCGGTACCTCGCCACCGACGTCTCGACCGCGATGATCGCCATCGCCCGCGAGAAGCTGGCGGCGCAGCCCGTGCCGCCCCTCAGTTTCGAGGTGGCGGACGCCGACGCACCGGCGCCCGGGCCCGGCGGGTGGGACGCCGTGCTGGCGTTCAACCTGCTGCACCTGGTCAGCGATCTGGAGGGCGCCCTGTCACAGGCTGTGCACGCCTTGCGGCCGGGCGGCCTGCTGCTTTCCAAGACGCCCTGCATCGCCGAGATGAACCCGTTCATCCCGCGGCTCGCGCTGCCCCTGATGCGGGCCATCGGCAAGGCCCCGCATGTGCTGTGCTTCAACGCGGACCAGTTGCAGGCGGCCATCGCCCGGCAGGGATTGAGGATCGAGTCGGTCGAGCGGCACGGCACGCGGGGCAAGGACTTCCGCGTGTTCATCGTGGCGCGCAAGCCGGGCTGATCCGCGCCGCAGCCCCCTACCGCCCCGTCACCAGCCGGATCCCCGGCAGGGCCCCCACGCTCTCTTCGCGGCGCTCCAGCGCCTGGCGCAGGTTGAACTGCGCGATCTCGGTGTGCTCCGTGGCCAGGGCCTGCGCGCGGGCGCCTTCGCCGCGTTCCAGGGCGTCGAACAGCATGTGATGCTGCCGGTGGGCATAGGCCATGGAGTCACGGTCCAGCGGGAAGGGGCCGTGCATGGGCAGCAGGGCGCTGGCAGGGGCGAAGGGCAGCTTGCTGTTGAGCGCGATGGCGCGTTGCAGCGCGCGGTTGCCGCTGGCCTCGATCAGCAGGGCGTGGAAGCGGTCGTTCATGGCGGCGTAGCGCGGCGCGTACTCTTCCACCGGCAATGACTTCGCGGCGACCACGGCGTCGCCGTCGTCCAGGCAGGCGCGCAGGTCACGCGCCAGCTGCCGGCTGCGGCTGGGCGCGCCCCCCCCCCGGGCGGCCCTGCCTCGCGGGGGGCCCCCCACGGCGATGGCATCCGCCACCTCCTGCGCGGTGAACTGGCGCACCACGTAGCCGGCCGTGCCGCTGGCCTCGACCAGGCCCTCCTGTTCCAGGCTCACCAGGGCGGCGCGCACCGGCGTGCGCGAGGCATGCAGGCGCTCGGCCAGGTGCTGCTCCGCCAGGCGCGAGCCGGGCGGCAGGTCGCCGCTGAGGATCAGGTCCCGCAGCTGCATGAGGACTTTCTCTTGCAAGCTCATCCGGTCACTGTACACAAAATCTGAAACGCGGTATACAGCGTCTGAACAGGAGGCGCACGATCGTGCACATGCAGTACCGCCCACTTCGCTCCCCCCACCGGCCCGGCCGTGCTTCGGCCGCGCGGACGCCGCGTCACCGTGGGCGGCGCTGACATGGATGCCAGCGTGGCGAGCCCGGGGTACCTGTCGATCTCGGGGGTCGGCAAGACCTTCGGCAGCGGCGCCAGCCAGACGGAGGCGCTGGGCGAGATCGATCTCGCGGTGCGCGGGGGCGAGTTCCTGGCGATCGTCGGGCCTTCGGGTTGCGGCAAGTCCACGTTGCTGCAGATCGCGGCGGGTCTTGCACTGCCCACGCGCGGCCTCGTGCAGTTCAACGGGCAGACCGTCACGGCGCCCCCGTCGGGCATCGTGTACCTGTTCCAGCAGTACGGCAAATCGCTGTTCCCCTGGCGCACCGTGCTCGACAACGTGGCGTTCGCGGTGGAGCATCGGCCGGGCATGAGCCGGGCCGCGGCGCGCGACGCCAGCCGCGCCTATCTCGACATGGTGGGCCTGGCCGATTTCGCGGGCCACTACCCCGCGCAGCTCTCTGGCGGCATGCAGCAGCGCGTGACGATCGCACGCGCCCTGGCCGCGCAGCCGCGCGTGCTGCTGATGGACGAGCCCTTCAGCTCGGTGGATGCGCTCACCCGGCTGGAGCTGCATGCCATCGTGCAGGACCTGTGGCAGAAGCACGGCTTCACCGCGGTGCTGGTCACGCATGACGCGGACGAGGCGGTGTTCCTGGCCGACCGCATCGCGGTGCTGTCGGCGCGGCCCTCGCGCGTGGTCCGCGTGCTGGAGACGGGCCTGCCCCGTCCGCGCGACCGTCTGGAAACGCCGGAGCTGCCGCGCTATCTGGCGCTGCGGCACGAGCTGCTGGCGATGCTGCTGGGGAAGGGCGCATGAACGGCCGCCTGCGCACCTGGCTCGGCCCGGGCGTGCTGGTGTCGCTGGTGCTGCTGCTGGAACTCGCCGTGCGCGCCGGGTGGATCAACGCCGTGCTCGTGCCTCCACCCTCCGCCGTCGCGCAGCGCCTCTACACCGTCATCGCCGCCGGCAAGATCTTCGCGCCACTCGGCCGCACGATGTATCTGCTGGTGCTCGCCTACGCCATCGGCTGCGTGCTGGCCATTGCCCTCGGCGTGCTCATGGGCCGCTTCCGCCCGGTGCACGGCCTGCTGGAGCCGCTGGTGGAGGTGCTGCGGCCGCTGCCCAAGCCGGCGCTGCTGCCGCCGCTGATGCTGTTCCTGGGCCTGGGCGACACGATGAAGATCACGGCCGTGGCGCTGGGGGTCTTCTTCCCGGTGCTGATCAACACCATCCAGGGCGTGCGCGGCGTGGACCCGGTGATGATCGACGTGGCCCGCACTTTCCAGCACTCGCGCGCGGCGCTGCTGTGGAAGGTGGTGCTGCCCTCGGCGCTGCCGCTCATCCTCTCGGGCATGCGCATCGCCCTGGGCATCGCGCTGGTGCTGGTGGTGATCGCCGAGATGATGGCCGGCACCGGCGGCATCGGCTATCTCATCATCGACCTGCAACGCTCCTTCCGCGTCGTGGACATGTATGCGTGGGTCGTCATCCTCGCCGTGCTCGGCTACGCACTCAACGAGGTGTTCGTCCGCATCGAGCGCCGCGCGATCCACTGGTCTGGCACGCGTGCCGGCTGACACCGCATTCCCCATCCCTTGCCCCCCACCCTCCAGGAGAAGACGTGATGACCCACCACCCCATCCGCCGGCGCACCGCCGCCGCTGCCATTGCCGCCACCACCCTCGGCCTCGCCACGCCGCTGGTGCGTGCGCAGCCCACCAAGCTGCGCGTCAGCATCATCCCCATCATCGACGTCGCGCCCATGCAGGTGGCGGTGGCCAAGGGCTTCTTCACCGCCGAGGGCATCGAGGTGGACACCACGCCCACGCAGGGCGGCGCCGCCGGCATCCCTGCGCTGGCTGCCGGGCAGGTGCAGATCGTCTTCAGCAACATCGTCTCCATCATCCAGGCGGCCAAGCAGGGGCTGGGCCTGCAGATCATCGCCCCAGGCAGCACCACGGGTGACGCCCCGCCGGACCAGGCGGCGCTGATCGCGAAGAAGACCGCGGCCTTCAAGACCGGCAAGGACCTGGAGGGCAAGCGCATCGCGGTGAATACCCGCAACAACATCATCTGGCTGTATGCGCGCGCCTGGGTGCGCGCCACCGGCGGCAACCCCGACGCCGTGACCTACCTGGAGGTGCCGTTCCCGCAGATGGTGGATGCCGTGCGTGGTGACCGGGTCGATGCAGCCTTCGCGGTGGAGCCCTTCGTCTCCGGCGCGGTCGCGGCCGACATGCAGGTGGTCGCCTACCCGTACACCACGGTGCAGAAGCGCCTGCCCGCCGCGCAATACACGGCCAGCAAGACCTTCATCGAGCAGAACCCGCAGGTGATCGAGCGCTGGGTGCGGGCGTATCACAAGGGCGTGGACTGGGTGAACCAGAACCTGAAGGCCGAGGAGTACTACAAGCTCGTCTCCGGCTACACGCGCATGCCGCCGGAGCTGATTGCCAAGCTGCCCTCCGCGCCGTTCGAGAAAGCGGTGGACCCCGCCGCCCTGGTGCCGGTGGCCGAGCAGATGCGGCGCAACGGCCTGCTGGAGGGCGACTTCGACACGCGCGCGCTGCTGCATCGCACGGCGCTCAAGGCCTGAGGCACCGGCGCCGATGACGACGTCGCAACAGGTGCTGGTGACCGGGGACATCGTGACGATGGATCCGGCACGGCCGCGTGCGCAGGCCATGGCGGTCCACGGCGGCCGCATCGTCGCCGTGGGCACGCGGGAGGAAGCCCTGGCGGCGCTCGGCCCCGCGCCGCACAAACGGCACTACGCCGAAGGCACGGTGGTGCCCGGCCTGATCGACACGCACAACCACATGCAGTGGACGGCGATCCAGACGCGCCTGGTCGACCTGGCGCCGGCGCGCTCCATCGCCGACATCCAGGCGGCCGTGCGGGCCTACGCCGAACGCCACCCGGACAAGCCCTGGATCATGAGCGGCAGCGGCTGGCATGTGGTGAGCCTGCGCGAAGGCCGCTACCCCACCCGGCAGGAGCTGGACGCGGTCTGCCCCGACCGCCCCGTGTACCTGCCGCGAGTGGGCCCCGCCGGCGGGGCCAACTCGCTGGCCCTGAAGATGGCCGGCATCGGCCCCGACACGCCCGATCCGCCGGGCGGCCGCTTCGAGCGTGACGAATCGGGCCACCCCAATGGCGTGCTGCTGGAGCCCACCGCCTTCGAGCAGGTGGCGCGGCTCGTGCCCATGCCTTCGGTGGAGGAGCAGGCCGATGCGCTGCGCGAGATGCAGCGCGGCTACCACGCGGCCGGCCTCACCGGCATCATGGACCCTGGGGTCTCGCCGGAGATGATGCGGCTCTATCAGCGCCTGTGGCAGCGCGGTGAGCTCACCGTGCGCACGGTGATGATGCCGCTGGCCGATTCCAGCCGGCCGCTGGCAGAGACGCTGGCCTGGATCACCCACGCGGGCCAGACCACCGGCTTCGGCGACGCACGGCTCAAGCTGGGCGGCGTCAAGCTGTTCCTGGATGGCGGCGCATCGCTGGGCACCGCACTGATGCGCGAGCCCTACCCGGACGAGCGCTGCAACTGCGGCATCCAGGTCACGCCCACGGAGTCGTTCCGCCAGATCGCCTGGGCCTGCGCGCGCCAGGGCTGGTCGCTCGGCGTGCACGTGGTGGGCGGCAAGGCCATCGACATCGCGCTGGAGATCTTCGACGAGATCAACGCGCAGATTCCGCTGCGCCCGCTGCGCTTCAGTCTGATCCACGCCTACCTGTGGCCCGAGGCGCACAACATCCGCGACGCCGCGCGCATGGGCGTCACGGTGGCCACGCAGTGCTCGATGCAGTACACCTTCGGCCCGTTGCTGGTGAAGCGCTTCGGCACGGCGCTGATGGCGCTGGCCACGCCGGTGCGCAGCTGGATCGACGGCGGCGTGGTGGTGGGCGGCGGCTCCGACTCGCCCGTCACGCCCTTCCAGCCGCTGCTGGGGCTGTGGCAGGCGCGCACGCGGCACATCGCGGGCACCGACGAACCGGTGGGCCGCCTGCAGGCGGTGAGTGGCGAAGAGGCGCTGGCGCTCTACACGCGCGACGCCGCGTACGTGAGCTTCAGCGAGCACGAGCGCGGCATGCTGCGCCCCGGCCTGCTGGCGGACTGGACGGTGCTGTCGGTGGACCCCCTCACCTGCGACCCCGAGGCGCTGCGCGACGCGCGCGTGCTCGCTACCGCGGTGGATGGCCGCGTGGTGCACGAGGCCTGAAGCGATGCGTGCCCTTCCGCATCGCTTCTGGGGTGTCGTGCTGCTCGTTGGCCTGCTGGTGCTGTGGCAGGTCTCGGCCCGCTACTGGGTGACCAGCAGCAACTGGCCGCCAGTCACCGAGATCCTGAAGGCCATCGCAAGTGGCCTCGCCAATGGCGAGCTGGCGCAGGTGTTCGGCTCCACGCTGTGGCGCATGGCCGCCGGCTTCGCCATCGGCTCAGCGGCGGGCGTGCTGCTCGGCATGGCGATGGCGAGCTTCCCGCTGGCGGATGCCGCGCTGCGATCCCTGGTGGAACTGTTGCGCCCCATTCCCATGCCGGCCATCGTGCCGCCACTCATCCTGCTGCTGGGCATCGACCATGCCATGAAGGTGTTCGCGGTCGCGTTCGCCTGCTTCTTCCCGGTGCTGGTCAACACCGTCAGCGGCGTGCGCGCGGTGGACCCGACCGCGCTGGACGTGGCGCGCACCTTCCAGGTGGGCCGCCTGCGCACGCTGGCGACCGTGGTGCTGCCCGCCAGCCTGCCCTACATCCTGGCCGGCCTGCGCACCAGCCTCGCGCTGGCGCTGATCGTGAGTGTGGTCGCCGAGATGATCGCCGGCAGCGAAGGCATCGGCTACTACATCATGACCATGCAGTACGCCATGCGTGCGAGCGACATGTACGCGGCCATCTTCCTGCTGGCGGCGCTGGGGTACGGGCTGAACCTCGCGCTGCTGGCGGTGGAGCAGCGGGTGCTGCATTGGTGGCGGCGGGGGGAGTAGGGGCTGGCGGAGGCGCGATGGATGCCTCCCGAATAGGCCTACACCGGCACGGTACGGGCGGCTTTGCTACCTTCCCTCGCATCGCGCTGCGCCTTTCACCGCCGCGATGCGAACCCGATGACGACCTCCCGCACCGCACCCCCCATCGAAGTCACCTGGCTGGGCTATGGCGGCCTGCTGCCCTTCCTGGGCCTGGCCGTCCTGGCGGCGGCAGATCCGCCGCGCGCGACGGACTGGTCGCGGGCGCTCGTGGCCTACGGCGCCGTCATCCTCAGCTTCGTGGGCGCGCTGCACTGGGGCATCGCGATGAGCGCCTCGGGCCTGGCGCCCGCCGTGCGGCGTCGCGCATTCGCCTGGAGCGTGGTGCCGGCCCTGATGGCCTGGCCGGCGCTCCTGAAGGCCGGGCCTGTGGCCACGCTGGTGCTGGTGGCCGGCTTTGCGCTGCATCTGGTGCAGGACCACCGGCTGGCCCGTTCGGCAGGCTTGCCGGGCTGGTACCTGCCGCTGCGCTGGCGGCTCACGGTGGTGGCCTCCCTCTGCCTGGCGACGAGTGCGTGGCTGGCTGCCGGCCGCGCCTGAGTGGACCCTTGCCATGCGTGCCCTCCTTCTTGCCGCCCTCCTCGCGATCTGCCCCGCCGTCGCCATGGCCATCGAAGAACCCGCCTACGAGGTCGTGCAGCATCTCGATGGCATCGAAGTCCGGCAGTACGCGCCGTACGTGGTGGCGCAAGTCACCATCGCCGCCTCGGCCGATGAGGCGGGCAGCCAGGCCTTCCCCATCCTGGCGGGCTACATCTTCGGCAAGAACAAGGGCGCCCGGTCGCTGGAGATGACGGCCCCGGTCACGCAGACGCCCGCGCCCATGAAGATGGCGATGACGGCCCCCGTGACGCAGGTGCCGGTGCCCGATGGCTACGTCGTGCAGTTCGTGCTGCCCAGGGGCATCACGCTCGCCACCGCGCCGCAGCCGCTGGATCCGCGCGTGCAGCTGCGCGAGGAGCCGGCGCGCCGCGTCGCGGTGATCCGCTACACCGGCTTCTGGTCGCAGGCCAACTACGACGAGCACCTGGCGAAGCTGCAGGCCACCCTGCGCGCGGCCGGCCTGCGCTGGTCGGGCGAGCCCACCTACTCGCGCTACGACCCGCCCATCACGCCGTGGTTTCTTCGGCGCAATGAGATCTGGTTGACGCTGGATCCCTGAGAGACGGTGCTGCGCCGGCCCGCCGGCGTTCAAGCGCCCGTCACCGCGAAATCGATCGCATCCTCCAGCCGGTCATCGCCCCAGAACAGCTCGCCCCGCACGACGAAGGAAGGGGCACCGAAGATGCCGCGCGCCAGCGCACGCGGCGTCTGTGCCTTGAGCGCCTCCTTGTTCTCGGGGGACGACGCAGCAGCCACGACCCGCGCCGGATCCTGCCCGGCATGCCGCAAGGCAGCATGCAGGTTCTCGTCGGTGCCGATCAGCCGGCCCTCGGTCCAGTGCAGGCGGAAGGCCTCTTCGGTGAAAGCCTGGCACCAGCCCTCGCGCGCGCCCAGCAGCGCCACGCGGATGGTCTGCAGCGAGTTGACGGGGTACTGCTCCGGCCGGCGGTACGGCAGGCCGTGGTGCCGGGCGCGGCGTTCGAGGTCGCGCCACATGTAGGCCGTCTTGGCGGAGGCCTCCGGGAACGGGAAACCCATGTTCTGCTGATCCCGCACCGGCGGCAGGAAGAACGGCTGCCAGTCGAGTATGACGCCCCGCTCGCGCGCCAGTTTCCCGACACGCGCGACAGTGAGGTACGAATAGGTGCTGGCGTATTCCAGCCAGATCTCGACAGCGGGCAAGCTCATTTTTCATTGTCGCCCGGCGTCTGGCCGAACGCAAAGGCTCACGCCACTACCGCTCGCCGCTCCCACGCCTTCTCATGAAAGAAGAACGCCACCGCCTGCACGGTGGGTTCGAGCAGGCTGAGGGTGAAGGCCATCCACAGGTTGCCGGTCACCGCATAGGCGACGGCGGCTGCCACCACGATGTGCATCACGTAGTAGCTGGCGGTCTTCTTCAGCGTGGGCAGGTGGGCGTGGACGATTCGGGCCATGGTGCTTCTCCGGTTGGGATGCCTGTCATGGTAGGCATCGGGAGCAGACAAATCCAATCGATATCGGCTAGCTCATTGATAGTCACTATCGAATCCCCGGGCATCGTGCGCACCGCGCCGCCACACCCCGGCAGTATCATGATCCGTCACCCACCGCCGAGGAGAGGAACGCCATGGCCCTGATGGATTTCATCAAGAAACAGTTCATCGACATCCTGCAATGGACGGAGTCCGGCGACGGCACCCTCGCCTGGCGCTTCCCGATGGCGGACATGGAGATCCAGTACGGCGCCTCGCTCACCGTGCGCGAGTCGCAGATGGCGGTGTTCGTGAACGAGGGCAAGGTGGCCGATGTCTTCGGCCCCGGCATGTACAAGCTCACGACGCAGACCATCCCCGTTCTCACCTACCTCAAGAACTGGGACAAGCTGTTCGAGTCGCCCTTCAAGAGCGACGTCTACTTCTTCAGCACGCGCCAGCAGATCGACCAGCGCTGGGGCACGCCGCAGCCGGTGACCATCCGCGACAAGGATTTCGGTGCCGTGCGTCTGCGCGCCTTCGGCAACTACGCCTACCGCATTGCGGACCCGGCCAAGTTCCACGCCAACATCTCCGGCACGCGCGAAACCTACACGGTGAGCGATCTCGACGGCCAGCTGCGCGGGACCATCCTGCAGCACATCTCCGACGCCATCGCGCAGAGCGGCATTCCCTTCCTGGACCTGGCGGCCAACCAGATCGAGTTCGCCAACGCGCTGAACAAGGAGCTGACGCCCGCCTTCGACGCCATCGGCCTGAAGCTGGAGACGATCACGGTGCAGAACGTCTCGCTGCCCGAGGAGCTGCAGAAGATCCTGGACCAGCGCATCGGCATGGGCATGATCGGCAACGACATGGGCAAGTTCATGCAGTACCAGACGGCCCAGGCCATCCCCGCCATGGCGCAGGCCGCCGGGCAGGGCGGTGGGGGTGGTGGCGGCAGCGTGGTGGGCGATGCCATGGGCCTGGGCGCCGGTCTCGCCATGGGCCAGGTGCTCGCACAGAACCTGCAGCAGGGCCTGCAGGTCGGCGTGCCGGCCGCGGGTGCGGCGGCGGCGCAGGCTGCGCAGGCCGCTGCCACGCAGGCTGCGGCCGCCGTGGGCGTGAAGCCCGAGGACGTGATGGCCACGCTGGAAAAGCTGGGCGACCTCAAGGCCAAGGGCATCCTCACGCAGGAAGAGTTCGATGCCAAGAAAGCGGAGCTCTTGAAGAAATTGATCTAGGAGGGCCACTCCCCCTCGCCAGATCTTGGCCACCTCCAACACCCAACGTTCCTACCGCGCGCCCTGCCCGGGCTGTGGCGCGCCGGTGGAGTTCCGCAGTGCGCAGTCCACGCACGCGGTGTGCGGCTATTGCCAGAGCACCGTGGTGCGCGACGGCGAGACGCTCTCGCGCATCGGCAAGATGGCGGAGCTGTTCGACGACCACAGCCCGCTGCAGCTCATGGCCAGCGGGCGCTTCCAGGGCAAGGGCTTCACCCTGGTCGGGCGGCTGCAGTACAAGAGCCCGTCCGGCACCTGGACCGAATGGCATGCCCTGCTGAACGACGGCGGCACGGCCTGGCTGGCGGAGGACAACGGCGCCTACGTGATGGCCGTTCCGGCCAGCACCCAGCGTGAGGTGCCGGCGGCCGAGCAGTTTCGCGTGGGCGCCACCACCGCCATCAACGGCAAGAGCTACACCGTCGCCTCCAACGATCAGGTCGTGCTGATCTCGGCGCAGGGGGAATTGCCCAAGCTGCCGCCGCTGAACGAGCCCTTCGCGCAGGTGGAGCTGCGCAGCGAAGACAACGAGGTCCTCTCCGTCGACTACGGCAGCCAGCCGCCGCAGCTGTCGCGCGGGCGTGGCGTGCTGCTGGAGGACCTGGCGCTCACCGGCCTGAAGGACGAGAGCGCCAAGGAGACCAAGGGCCGCCAGTTCGCCTGCCCGAACTGCGGCGCGCAGATCGAGGTGAAGCTCGAAGGCACCAAGAGCATCACCTGCCGCAGCTGCAACAGCCTGATCGATCTCAGCCAGGGCATCGGCGGCGAGCTGCGCCACGCGCTGCAGGACGAGCCGGTGCAGCCCATCATCCCGCTCGGCAGCGTGGGCCAGCTGCAGGGCGTGCACTGGCAGGTGGTGGGCTTCCAGCATCGCCTGGGCACCGAGCCCGACGACCCCGACGAGCATTTCGGGTGGGACGAATACCTGCTCTTCAACGCCAAGCGCGGCTTCAGCTTCCTGGTCGACAGCACCGAGGGCTGGAGCGTGGTGAAGCCCGCCACCGGCGCGCCCAAGCTCTCGCAGGACATGAAGGTCGCCCACTACCTGGGCACCACCTACCAGCAGAAGTACGCCTACAAGGCGCAGACCACCTACGTGGCCGGTGAGTTCTACTGGCCGGTGGAGCGCGGGCAGACCACCTTCAACCGCGACTACGCCAAGGGCAAGGCCCTGCTGTCGATGGAGGAGACGCCGCGCGAGCGCACCTGGTCGGTGGGCAACCAGGTCGAGAGCGACACGGTCGCCTCGGCCTTCAAGCTGGACAGCAAGCGCGACCAGTTCAAGCGCGGGGACGCGGGCCCCACATCCGGCGGGGGCACGGGCTGCGGCTGTGCCACGATCATCCTGGTGATCATTCTCATCATCGTCCTCCTCGCCGTGCTGCGCGCGTGCGATGACGACAACTGGAGCTCCTCGGGCGGCAGCAGCTCGCGCTCGTCGGGCGGCTGGTCCGGCGGGTCGCACAAGTGATGAACGCCCCGCGAACGAACGCCCCGCAGGGGCATGCAACAGGTTTCCTTGGAGGTCATCATGGGTCTTGAGTGGTTGAAACCAGGCGCCTTCTTCGGCTCCATCCTCTACGCGGTGATCGGCGTGGTGGTGCTGCTGGCCAGCTTCATCGTGGTGGACAAGCTCACCCCCTACAACCTGTGGGAAGAGATCGTCGAGAAGCAGAACATGGCGCTGGCGGTGGTGGTGGCCGGCATGGCGCTGGGCGTCTCCTTCATCATCGCCGCCGCCGTCCACGGGTGACCGTGCGGCCCGTCATCCGGCCCCGCCGCGCCGGGGCCGCCTGCCGTGTCTGATCCGCAGCCCGCGGCCGCATCGCCCCGCCCGCTGGAGGTGGCGCTGCTCGCCTCCGTCTTCGTCGTCGCCGCCTGCGGGCTGGTGTACGAGCTGGCGGCCGGCGCGCTGGCCAGCTACGTGCTGGGTGATTCGGTGCTGCAGTTCTCCACCATCATCGGCACCTACCTCTTCGCCATGGGCGTGGGCTCGTGGCTGTCGCGCTACTTCGACCGGCAGCTGCCCGCGCACTTCCTGCGCATCGAGCTGCTGGTGGCGCTGGTCGGCGGCTTCCTGCCGGCCGTGCTGTTTCTGGTGCACGCCTGGCAGCCCGGTGCCTTCCGCGTGCTGCTGTATGGCCTGGTGCTGATGGTGGGCCTGCTGGTGGGGCTGGAGATCCCGCTGGTGATGCGCATCCTCAAGCGTGACGTGGGCCTGCGTGAGCTGGTGTCGCAGGTGCTCACCTTCGACTACCTCGGCGCGCTCGCCGTCTCCGTGGCCTTCCCGCTGCTGCTGGTACCGCAGCTGGGGTTGATCCGCACTGGCCTGCTGTTCGGCCTGATGAACGCGCTGGTGGCGCTGTGGGCGTTGTGGCTGTTCCGGCATGAGCTGCGGCGCTTCGCGGCGCATGCGGTGGCCTGTGTGCTCACGGTCGGCGTGCTCACCGGCGCCTTCGCCGGCAGCCGGCACATCACCTCGCTGGCGGAAGACCGCTTCTACCAGGACAAGATCGTGCTGGCCGAATCCTCGCCCTGGCAGCGCATCGTGCTCACCCAGGGCCGCAACGGCCTGCGGCTGTACCTGAACGGCAACCTGCAGTTCGCGCAGGCTGACGAATACCGCTACCACGAGGCGCTGGTGCATCCCGCGCTGGCCGCGCACGGCGCGCCGCGCAAGGTGGCGGTGCTGGGCGGCGGCGACGGCCTGGCCGTGCGCGAGGTGCTGCGCCATCCGCAGGTGGAAAGCGTGACGCTGGTAGAGCTGGACCCGAACATGACGCGCCTGTTCGCCACCGATCCGCGCCTGGTGGCGCTGAACGGCGGTGCGCTGCAGTCGCCCAAGGTGAAGATCGTCAACACCGACGCCTTCCAGTGGCTGCAGCAGCCCGGCGAGATGTTCGATGTGATCGTGGTGGACTTCCCGGACCCCACCAACTTCTCCATCGGCAAGCTCTACACCAATGCCTTCTATGCCCTGCTCGATCAACGCCTGGCCGCCAGCGGCTACGCGGTGGTGCAGACCACCTCGCCCCTGATCGCGCGCCAGAGCTTCTGGACGGTGGTGACGACGATGGAGTCCGTGGGCCTGCGCACCGCGCCCTATCACGCCAACGTGCCCAGCTTCGGCGAGTGGGGCTTCATCATCGCGAGCCGCCGGCCCTGGCGGCCGCCCGAGTCGCTGCCCGAGGGCCTGCGCTTCCTCACGCCCGCGGGCGTGCCGCCGCTGTTCGACTTCCCGCGCGACATGGCGCGTGTGCCGGCGGAGGTGCACAAGCTGGGCAACCAGGTGCTGGTGACCACCTTCGAGCGCGAGTGGGGCAAGGTGACGCCGTGAGCACGGCGCTCACGCGCCGCGCCTTCCTGGCGGCGCCCCTGGGCCTGGCCGCCTGCGACGAGGAGGGCGAGATCCGCGGCGGCTTCGCCGGCGCCAGCGCGGAGCGCGGCCACCGCCTGCGTGACGCGCTGCCATCGGCGCCACCGGCCGCCACCCATCGCGTGCACACCGTCATCGCCGGTGGCGGGGTCGCCGGCCTGGCCGCCGCGCGCGCGCTGCGCCAGCGCGGCGTGGAAGACATCGCGCTGCTGGAGCTGGAGGATCAGCCCGGTGGCAACAGCCGCCCCGGCATGCTGGGCGGCATCGCTTGCCCGCAGGGCGCGCACTACCTGCCGCTGCCATCGGATGCCGCGCCCGAGGTGCAATCCCTGCTGGAGGAGCTGGGCCTGCGCCGCCGCGTGGCCGGCCGCTGGACCTATGACGAACGCCACCTGTGCCACGCGCCGCAGGAGCGGCTGTGGATCGAGGGCCAGTGGCAGGAGGGGCTGCTGCCACTCGCAGGCGCGGGAGCGACACGCCTAGCGCATTACGCGCGCTTCGCCCGCGAGGTGGCCGCGGCGGGCCGTGACGGCGCCTTCCGCATTCCGCTGCGCGCGCCGCAACGGCTGAAACCCTGGGACGGCGAGACGTTCGCCGCGTGGCTGGACGCACGGGGACTCACTGATCCGCATCTGCGCTGGTACCTGGACTATTGCTGCCGCGACGACTATGGCGCCGGCACGGCCACCGTGTCAGCGGCGGCGGGCCTGCACTACTTCGCCGCGCGGCACGGCTTTCGGGCACCGGGCTTCGACGCGCCCACCGACTACGAGGGCCTGCTCACCTGGCCCGAGGGCAATGGCTGGCTCACGCGCGCGTTGGCGCGCCCCCTGGGCGAGCGTGTCCACACCGGCCGCATCGTGACGCGCATCGAGGCGCTGCGGCACGGCGTGGCGGTGGATGCCATCGACGCCGCCACCGGCCGCGTCGCGCGCTGGCAGGCCACGCAGTGCATCGTGGCGCTGCCGGCCTTCATCGCGGCGCGCGTGGTGGTGAACGCGCCGGATCCATTGAAGGCCCTGGCACAGCGCATCCGCCACGCGCCCTGGCTGGTGGTGAACCTGCACCTGAAGGCGCCGCCGCGGGATCGCCCGCACGGCGGCATGCCGCTCGCCTGGGACAACGTGCTGCACGGCAGCGGCGACGCGCTGGGCTACGTGGTGGCCACCCATCAATCCCTCAACCCCGCGCCCGGCCCCACGGTGCTGTCGTGGTACCTGGCCCCGGGCGAGGCCGCGCGCGCCGAGGTGCTGCGGCAACCGTGGACGCACTGGCGCGACCGCGCCATCGACGAACTCGCGGCCGCGCACCCGCACATCGAGCAGCAGATCACGCAGGTGCAGGTGGCTCGTTACGGCCACGCCATGCCCATTCCTGTGCCGGGCTTGCTGAGCGGCCTGCCCGCGTCGCCGGACAGTGCCCGCCTGAAGTTTGCGCACGGGGACTGGTCCGGCTACTCGATCTTTGAAGAGGCCTTCACCCGCGGGCATGCGGCGGGACGAATGGTGTAGGCAGGGGCAAGTTTGCTAAAGTAAGGAATCCTTTCTTCACGGATTTCTCGATGCTGGCCAAGCTCACTTCCAAGAATCAGCTCACCTTGCCCAAGGCAGCCCTCGACGCACTGGGCAGCGTCGAGTACCTGGATGTCGAGGTCCGCTCCGGGCAGATCGTGCTGACGCCCGTACGCATCCAGCGTGGGGATGCCGTGCGGGCCAAGCTCGCCGCGCTAGGCCTCGGCGAGGCGGACATGGCCGATGCCGTGGCGTGGGCGCGCTCCGCTGCCGCGCTGACCGCGGCGCAACCGCAGGTCGCCTACGCGGCGGCACCTGCGCCCAAGCGACGCGTGTCGCCGCCGCGCAAGGCGGCAACACCCAGAAAGCCGGCGCGGGGCCGCTGATGGCGACGCTGCGCGTCGTGCTGGACACGAACGTCGTCCTGTCGGCGCTGGTGTTCCGCGGTGGCCCGGCCGCCCGCGTGCGCGCGGCGTGGCAGGCCGAGCGGTTCAAGCCGCTGGTGAGCAAGGCCACTGCGGAGGAACTGATTCGCGTGCTGGCCTACCCCAAGTTCCGCCTCACCGCTGACGAACGGCAGGAGTTGCTGGCCGACTACCTGCCCTGGGCGGAGGTCGTGCCGATCCCCGAGCCGCCACCTGCCGTTCCCCCTTGCCGGGACATCAACGACCTGCCCTTCCTGCATCTGGCCGTGGCGGGGCGGGCCAAGGTGCTGGTTTCAGGCGACGGGGATCTGCTGGCCCTGGCGGGGACGCGCGGGCTTTGCAAGGTGATGGATGTCGATGGGTTTTGCAGGGCGCATCTGCCAGCCGGCGGGTAACTCATATGAATCCCGGACTCGCGGCGCTCCCAACTACGCCACGCGCCCCGGATAACGCAACCACAGCCACGCGAGGAACGCCGCGTACATCACGCGCTGGATCAACCCTTGCCACGCCGGGACGGCGAGCATCGCCAGGGGCAGGGCCAGCGCCAGCACCGCGAGCAGGGCCGCGACGCCACGTGCGGCTGGCACCTTCTCTCGCCAGGCCTGCCACGCGAATCCCACCGTGATCGAAATGCCCGACAACGTGCCCAGCAGCCCATGCGCCTGATGCAGCAACTCGTCGAACGGCACGCCCGGCGTGATCGGCTTGTGGCCGACCAGGCCCGCCAGCGCCATGCAGAGACCGAACAATCCGAACGCCGCGCGCGGCCCGCGCCAGCCGCCGCGTGCATCGGCCAGCACGCCGCCGCCCAGGGCCAGGAAGCCCGCGACCATGTACTCGCTGCCGCGCGTCTGCTGGGCAGCCAGTTCGCTGATCAGGTTGCTGGCCGGTGAGTAGCCCGCCACCGTGTACAGCGGCCCCAGCGCCACCGCGACAGCGAAGACGAGGATGCCGAGGCGGGTGGGCGACATGGGTCAGCCTAGGGCAGCCGAACCCCCTCGGGCTCGCCCGCCAGATACCGCCGCAGCACCAGGTCGTTCCCCAGCACATGCTCGGCCAGTTGCCACGCGTCTTCCACGCGCGGGTGCTGCGCGGCCTCCTGCCGGCCCAGCGTGCGGCCGATCACTTCCACAGCCTGCCAGGGCGACTGCGCCGCCTCCAGCAGATCCAGGTGGTACAGGTCATCGCGCAGGCGAACCGACCAGGCAAAGGCCACCCGGTCCGCCGGGGTGCTGCCTTCCGCAAAGTCACCCAGGCTCAAGGTGGCCGCCGCGATGCGATCCGGGTGCGAGGTGGCCAGGCGCGCGTAGCAAACAGCCACCGGCTCGCCATCGGCCTCCACGAAGCGCGTGAGCGAGATCGTGCGCCCGCCGCAGCCGCACGGGCAGGGCTCGGAGGTTTCGGTGGGTTCGTAGCGGATGTTGAGCATGGGCGGATTGTCGCGCGACCCGCATGGCGCGGCGCAGGTTCAACCACTAAACTGCACGAATGGATGAAGCCAGGCAACTGATCGAGCACCACGCGGCGGCGATCGCCCGGCTGTGTGACGCCGCGCACGTGCGGCGCCTGGCCCTGTTCGGCTCAGGAACTCGCCCTGACTTCGATGCTGCTCGCAGTGATCTGGACTTCCTGGTGGAATTCGAAGCGTTGCCACCCAAGGACTATGCGGAGGCCTATTTCACGCTTCGTGAAGGCCTCCAGTCCCTCCTCGCCAAGCCGGTGGACCTGTTGACCGACGCATCCCTCGCCAATCCTTACCTGCGTGCCAGGGTGCTTGAGGAGGCGCGCGCTGTCTATGCCAAGTGAGGCTGCAAAGCTCCTGTGGGATGCGAGCCGCGCTGCTGACAAGGTGACCGCGTTCGTTCGCGGGCAAACATTCGATGACTATTTGCGCAACGATCTGCTTCGATCAGCGGTCGAGCGGCAGCTTGAAGTGATCGGCGAAGCGCTCGCCCAACTCAGGCGCCTGGATCCAGTGTGGGCGCAGCGCATTCCTGAGCTGCACCGCATCGTTGGCATGCGCAATGTCCTGGTCCATGGCTACGCTTCGGTGGATGACGCACTGACCTGGGGTGTTGTCGAAGGCCATTTGCCGGCGCTTCGAGAGCGGCTCTCGGTGCTGCTGCAGGCGCTGCCGCCTGCCTCCTGAACGCGGCCGCCTTGCCTCACCCCCGCATCAACGCCTCGATCTCATCCGCCTTCACCGGCACGCCGCGCGTGATCAGCTCGCAGCCGCCGGGGGTGACGATGGCGTCGTCCTCGATGCGGATGCCGATGTGGTGGAAGGCCTCCGGCACGCCTTCACCCGGGCGCACGTAGATGCCGGGCTCGATGGTCAGCACCATGCCGGGCTGCAGGATGCGGCTGGGGCGGTCCTTGATGATCTCGCCGGAGAGCGGGTCCTTGCGTTCGCTCACCGTGCCCACCTCGGACGGCTCCACATAGCTGCCGCAGTCGTGCACGTCCATGCCCAGCCAGTGGCCGGTGCGGTGCATGTAGAAGGCGAAGTAGGCGCGGCTGGCGATCACGTCGTCCACGCTGCCGACCTTGGCCTTGTCCAGCAGGCCGACATCCAGCATGCCCTGGGCCAGCACGCGCACGGCGGCGTCATGCGGGTCGGTGAAACGGGCGCCGGGCCGGGTGGCGGCCACGGCGGCCTCGTTCGCGGCCAGCACGATGTCGTACAGCGCGCGCTGCGGGCCGGTGAACGTTCCGTCGGCGGGGAAGGTGCGCGTGATGTCGCTCGCGTAGCCATCGAGCTCACAGCCGGCGTCGATCAGCACCAGCTCGCCCGCGCGCACCGGCGCGGCATCCGCGCGGTAGTGCAGCACGCAGGCATTGGCGCCCGCCGCGACGATGGAGCCGTAGGCCGGGTACTGCGAGCCGCCGGCGCGGAACTCGTGCAGCAGCTCGGCATCGAGGTGGTACTCGCGCACGTCCTGGCCGGCGCGCAGCATGCGCGCGCTGGTCTGCATGGCGCGGATGTGGGCGCGTGCGCTGATGGCGGAGGCACGGCGCATGATGTCCTGCTCCTGCGCGTCCTTGATCAGGCGCATCTCGTCGAGCACGGTGCACAGGTCGCGCTGGCTCTCCGGGCACAGCGCGCCATAGCGCACGCGGGCGCGCACGGCGTTGAGCCAGCCGCCCACCCGCGCCTCCAGCCCGGCGTGGATGGCAAAGGGGAACCACACCACATTGCGGTTCTCCAGCAGCTTGGGCAGCTGTGCATCGAGCTCGCCGATGGGGTAGGCCTCGTCCATCTGCAGCGCGCCCACCGCGGCCTCCGGGCCCAGGCGGTAGCCGTCCCAGATCTCGCGTTCCAGGTCCTTGGGCTGGCAGAACAGGCGGCTGCGCCCGTCGCCGGTGACCACCAGCCAGGCGTTGGGCTCGGTGAAGCCGGTGAGGTAGTAGAAGTAGCTGTCGTGCCGGAACAGGAAGTCCGAGTCGCGGTTGCGCGGGCGCTCCAGCGCGGTGGGGATCAGCGCGATGCCGTTGGGCCCCAGCTTCTCGGCCATGCGGGCGCGGCGCTGGGCGTACAGGGTGTTGGGCACGGAGGTGTTCATGGGGGGATTGTCGGGCCTGGGCGGGGAATGCGTGTGTGTGGTTTTCCGGGGGGTGGTGGTCGGGGTGCGTGGCGCAAGGGCACCGCTGGGATTGCGCTTCGCTCCATCGCCAGCCTACAAGGCGCAGCCGTGCATTCGTAGGCTGGTGGTGACCGGAGGGAACCCCAGCGCTCCCGCGCCCTCACCCCAGCGCCGCCAGCTGCCCCGGCGTGCCCACGTTGTGCCACTCCCCCGCGTACCGCTCCACCGTGATACACCGCTGGCGCATCCCCGCATAGAGCAGCGGCCCCAGCGCGGCCTTTTGCCCCACGGGCAGGTGCGCGCACAGCTCACGGTGCAGCAGCGCGTAGTTGGCATAGGTCCAGCGCTGCCCATCCGGCCCCGCCTCATCGGCCAGACCCAGGCCATCGGCGCCGATGCCGAAGTCGCCCTTGGCATGGAAGTCCGGGTTCGGTACCAGCCACAGATGCGCCAGCATCCCGCTGCCCGCAAAGCGCGCCCGGCGTGATTCGTCGAATACGAAGCCCGGCGCGTGGATGTCGGCGGAGACGACCCAGAACGTCTCGTCCAGCAGTGGCAGGGCCTTGGCGATGCCGCCGGCCGTCTCCAGCGCGCCGCCGTGGTCGCGGCCTTCCATGGAGTAGGTGATGTGCAGGCCCCAGCGGCTGCCATCACCCAGCGCCGCCGGAATCTGCTCTTCCAGCCAGGCGGTGTTGATCACGATGTCGCGCACGCCAGCGCGCGCGAGCGCTTCCAGGTGCCACTCGATCAGCGGCTTGCCGCGCACCGGTAGCAGCGGCTTGGGGCACGCGTTCGTGAGCGGGCGCATGCGCTCGCCGCGCCCGGCCGCCAGCACGATGGCCTGGGCCTTCATCAGGCTGTCTCTCCGCGATCCAGACTCCGCTGCTCCGTCCACTCCGGCTGGAAGTGGGCCACCACCGAATCCATCAGCGCGCGCGCCTTGGCCGAGTGGTCGGCGCTGAAGTTGCAGACGTACACGTCCGCCGTCACGCCGCGCTGCTCGGGCCAGGTATGCAGGCACAGGTGCGATTCGGCCAGCAGCACCGTGGCCGTCACGCCGCCCGGGCCGTGCGCGCTGGGCGGGAAGGTGTGGAAGAGATGGCTCACCGGCTGCAGCCCCGCGCGCTGCACGGCGGCGGTGCACCACTCGCCCAGCGCCTCGGCGTCTGTCAGCCACGCCGCATCGCAGCGGCAGCGGTGCAGGTCAGCCGTGAGGTGCAGGCCTTTCATGGCCCCGACTGTATGCCAAGGCCCGGCCCTTCCGGGCCCGGCCGGCCGCCCCCGGGCGACCCGGTAAAATCCCGGGTTTCCCCTGAGTCCCCCTTCCCCGGAGCAGCCCCCGATGGCCAACGATTCCCTGATGGCGAACGCGATCCGCGCGCTCGCCATGGACGCCGTGCAACAAGCCAACTCGGGCCATCCGGGTGCGCCCATGGGCATGGCGGAGATCGCGGTGGCGCTGTGGAACCGCCACCTCAAGCACAGCCCCGACAACCCGCTGTGGGCGGATCGCGACCGTTTCGTGCTCTCCAACGGCCACGGCTCCATGCTGCTGTATGCGCTGCTGCACCTCAGCGGCTACGACCTGCCGATGAAGGAGCTCAAGGCCTTCCGCCAGCTGCACAGCAAGACGCCCGGCCACCCCGAGGTGGATGTCACCCCGGGCGTGGAGACCACCACCGGCCCGCTGGGCCAGGGCATCACCAACGCCGTGGGCATGGCGCTGGCCGAGAAGCTGCTGGCCGCCGAGTTCAACCGCGAAGGCCATGCCATCGTGGACCACCACACCTACGTCTTCCTGGGTGATGGCTGCCTGATGGAAGGCGTGAGCCACGAGGCCTGCGCGCTGGCCGGCGCGTGGAAGCTGAACAAGCTGGTTGCGATCTACGACGACAACGGCATCTCCATCGACGGCCAGGTGGCGCCCTGGTTCGTGGACGACACGCCGGCGCGCTTCAAGGCCTACGGCTGGAACGTGCTGGGCCCGGTGGATGGCCACGACGTGAACGCGGTGGACCACGCCATCGCCGCCGCCCGCCGCAGCGCCGACAAGCCCACGCTCATCGTCGCCAAGACGCACATCGGCAAGGGCTCGCCCAACCGCGCCAACACCGCCAAGGCGCACGGCGAGCCGCTGGGCGCCGAGGAAATCGCGCTCACCCGCGCCGCGCTGGGCTGGACGCACGCGCCCTTCGAGCTGCCTGATGAAGTGGTGCAGGCCTGGAACGCCCGCGAGCGCGGCGCCAAGGCCGAGGCCGCGTGGCAAGACCGCTTCGAGCTGTATCGCGAGGCCCACCCCGCCCTGGCCGCCGAGTTCGAGCGTCGCATGTCGGGCGCCCTGCCGGCGAACTTCAACGCCGTCGTCGCTGAAGCCCTGGCCGCCACGCAGGCCAAGGCCGAGACCGTGGCCACGCGCAAGGCCTCGCAGCTGGCGCTGGAGGCGCTCACCGCCGCCCTGCCGGAGCTGCTGGGCGGCTCCGCCGACCTGACCGGCTCCAACCTCACCAACACGAAGTCCACGCCCGCGCTGCGCTTCGATCTGGCGGGCGACGTGAAGCGCGACGAGCAGGGCCGCATCGGCCGCCACATCAACTACGGCGTGCGCGAGTTCGGCATGGCCGCCATCCTGAACGGCGTGGCGCTGCATGGCGGCTACATCCCCTACGGCGGCACCTTCCTCACCTTCAGCGACTACAGCCGCAACGCCATCCGCATGGCCGCGCTGATGAAGCGCCGCGTGGTGCACGTGTTCACGCACGATTCCATCGGCCTGGGCGAGGACGGCCCCACGCACCAGAGCGTGGAGCACGCGGCCAGCCTGCGCCTGATCCCCAACCTGGATGTCTGGCGCCCCGCCGACACGGCCGAGACGCTGGTGGCCTGGGCCCAGGCGCTGCGCCACCGTGACCGCCCCAGCGCGCTGCTGCTGTCGCGCCAGAACCTGCCCTTTGCTGCCCGCGCGGATGAGGGCACCATCGCCCGCGGCGCCTATGTGCTGGCCGACCCGGCGGTGGAAGCACCGCAAGGCGTGATCCTCGCCACTGGCTCTGAAGTGGCCCTGGCGCTGAAGGCGCAGGAGCTGCTGGCCGCGGATGGCGTGCCGGTGCGCGTGGTCTCCGTTCCCAGCACCACCGTGTTTGACCGGCAGGACGCCGCCTACAAGCTCTCTGTGCTGCCCGCCGGCCTGCCCCGCGTGGCGGTGGAAGCCGGCGTGACCGACGGCTGGTGGAAGTACGGCTGCGCCGCCGTGGTGGGGCTGGACCGTTTTGGCGAATCCGCCCCCGGCGGCGTGCTGTTCAAGCACTTCGGCTTCACCCCCGAGAACGTGGCGGACACGATGCGTGTCGCCCTCGGGCTGGCGCGGCGCGGCTGACATCCCCGTTTTCAAAGGACCAAAGGAGCAATCAACATGGCGATCAAGGTTGGCATCAACGGCTTCGGCCGCATCGGCCGCAACGTGCTGCGCAGCGCAGTGCAGAACTTCCCCGATATCGAGATCGTGGGCATCAATGACCTGCTGGAGCCGGACTACCTGGCCTACATGCTGCAGTACGACAGCGTGCACGGCCGCTTCAAGGGCACCATCGCCGTGGAAGGCAACACGCTCATCGTCAACGGCAAGAAGATCCGCCTGACGGCCGAGAAGGACCCCGCCGCGCTGAAGTGGGGCGAGATCGGCGCCGACGTGGTGATCGAATCCACCGGCATCTTCCTGGACAAGGCGGGCGCCGCCAAGCACCTGGCCGCCGGCGCCAAGAAGGTGATCATGTCCGCCCCCAGCAAGGACGACACGCCCATGTTCGTGTTCGGCGTGAACCACGCCAAGTACAAGGGCGAAGACATCATCTCCAACGCCTCGTGCACCACCAACTGCCTGGCGCCCATCGCCAAGGTGATGAACGACAAGTGGGGCATCAAGCGCGGCCTGATGACCACCGTGCACGCCGCCACCGCCACCCAGAAGACCGTGGACGGCCCCAGCAACAAGGATTGGCGCGGCGGCCGCGGCATCCTGGAAAACATCATCCCGTCTTCCACCGGCGCCGCCAAGGCCGTGGGCGTGGTGATCCCCGAGCTGAACAAGAAGCTCACCGGCATGAGCTTCCGCGTGCCCACCTCCGACGTGTCGGTGGTGGACCTGACGGTGGAACTGGAAAAGCCCGCCACCTACGCCGAGATCTGCGCCGAGATGAAGGCCCAGAGCGAAGGCCCGCTGAAGGGCATCCTCGGCTACACCGAAGACAAGGTCGTGGCGACGGACTTCGTGGGTGACACCCGCACCTCCATCTTCGACGCCGACGCCGGCATCGCGCTGGACGGTACCTTCGTCAAGCTCGTGTCCTGGTACGACAACGAGTGGGGCTACTCGAACAAGTGCCTGGAGATGGTGCGGGTGGTGGCGAAGTAGTCATCCGTCATTCCCGCGCAGGCGGGAATCCAGGAAAGCGCGCCCCTTGGGGCGCGC
>NZ_JAYRZR010000065.1:0-23765 GCF_041916345.1 Ramlibacter sp. | reverse complement strand
CGGGGTGGGCAGACACACTAGCATAGATGGGATGGTGACCAGCCCGCTTCAAGTGCTGCACGCCGCCGAGCGGCCCGTGGCCGGCGCGGCGCCACTGCCGCGCCTGCTGATCGCCGGCGCCACCGGCGCGCTCGGGTCCGAGATGGTGCGTCGCCTCGCCGGCTCCGGCCGCTTCGCCCATACCCAGGTGCTGGCGCGCGAGCCGCTGCGCGAAGGCTTGCGGGCGGTGCGGACGACGCTCGTGCCGGGTGATGACCCGCCCGCCTGGCCGGCCGCGGCGGCCGACGTGGCGGTGGTGCTGTTCGATCCCCCGCGGCTGTTCCATGACCGCGAGCGCGCGCTGTGGACGCCCGCCCCCTCGCACCTGCCGGCCCTGGCCGCGTGGCTGCATGCCAGCGGCGTGCGCACGGTGGCGGTGGTGCTGCCGCATGCGCCGGGGCGCCTGCCCGAGGCCCTGAAGCGCGGCCTCGCCAGCCTGGACGAGCACACGGTGGCGGCGCAGGGCTTCGATCGCCTGCTGATCCTGCGTTCGGCGCGCAAGCCCGGCGCCGAGCCCGCCGGCAGCCTGCCGGTGCGCCTGGCCTCGGGCTTGCTGGGCGTGCTGCGCTACATGGTGCCCACGCGCGATCAGCCGGTGCGTGCCGCGTGCGTGGCCGACCTGCTGGCCCATGCGCTGCGGCTCGCGCCGCCCGGCATCCACGTGGCCACGCCGGAGCAGGTGTGGCAGGCCGCCCAGGGCGATGCCGAGGGCGTGGCGCGCCAATGGCTGCAGCCCGCGCCCTGAGCGCGCGAACAGGCACAATCGCGGGCAAGGAACCCCACATCCATGCGTAGGCCTCCTCTCCAGGCAGCCAGCCTCGACGGTGACGCCGACGAGGTGGAGGCCGCGTTCTACGAAGCCCTGCAGACCGGCGACATCGACAAGCTCATGGCCTGCTGGGCCGACGAGGACGACATCTTCTGCATCCACCCGGGCGGTCCGCGCGTGGTGGGCGTCAATGCCATCCGCGCCACCTTCGAGGCCATGTTCACCAACGGGGGCGCCATCCGCGCGTTTCCGCAGGCGGTGCGCAAGGTCGTCTCGGTGGCCAGCTGCGTGCACAACCTGCTGGAGCGGGTGGAAGTGCTCACGCCCGAAGGGCCCACGCAGGCCTGGGTGATCGCCACCAACGTGTACCACCGCACCGCCCACGGCTGGCGCATGGTGGCGCACCATGCCAGCCCCGGCACGACCAGCGACATCCAGGAGATCGCGGGTCCGCCGGCCGTGCTGCATTGAAGCGCCTGATCCACCCAGGGTGCGTGCGATGAATGCCTATCGCGCGCCGTGGTGGCTGCCCGGCGGCAACCTGCAGACCATCTGGCCCGCCCTGTTCGGCCGCCGCACGACCGGTGAGCCCCCGCACTACCGGCGCGAGCGCTGGACGACGCCGGACGCCGACTTCCTGGATGTCGACTGGCTGCTGGGGGCGCCGGCTGGCGCGCCGCTGCTGGTGCTGTTCCACGGGCTCGAAGGCTCCTCCCGCAGCCACTACGCGGAGGCCTTCGCCGACGAGTGCGCCCGGCTCGGGCTCGCCTTCGCCGTGCCGCACTTCCGCGGCTGCAGCGGCGAGCTGAACCGCGCCCCGCGGGCCTACCACTCGGGCGACCACCAAGAGATCGGCTGGATCCTCGACCGCATGCGTGAGCACCATGCCGGCCCGCTGCTCGCCGTGGGCATCTCGCTCGGCGGCAACGCGCTCATGCGCTGGGCCGGCGAGCATGGCGAGGCCGCCGCCCGCCGCGTGCAGGCCATTGCCTCGGTGTGCTCCCCGCTCGATCTCGCGGCGGGCGGCCACGCCATCGGGCGCGGCTTCAACCGGCTCGTCTACACCACCATGTTCCTGCGCTCGATGAAGCCGAAGGCGCTGCGCAAGTGGGCGCAGCATCCGGGCCTGTTCGACCGCGAGGCGCTGCTCGCCGCGCGCGACCTGTACGAGTTCGACAACGTGTTCACCGCGCCCCTGCACGGCTTCGCGGGGACCGAGGACTACTGGACGCGCGCCTCGGCCAAGCCGCTGCTGCATCGCATCCGCGTGCCGGCGCTGGCGCTGAACGCCCGCAACGACCCCTTCATCCCGGCGGACAGCCTGCCACGGCCGGACGAGGTGGGACCCTGCGTCACGCTGTGGCAGCCGGCGCATGGCGGCCACGTGGGCTTTCCGGATGGGGCCGTGCCACCCGGCGACGTGCTGGCGATGCCGCGTGCGGTGGCGGCGTGGCTGCTGGCGGCCGCGGGTCTGGGCGCGGCGCCGCGCGGGTAGCCGCGCTCAGGGCGTGGGCGGCCGGCTGACCGCTGCCACCGGCAGGGCCGGGGTCAGTTTCTGCGGTGACGCCGCAGCCGCGGCCGCGGCGGAGGCGGCCGCCGCCGGAGGCAGCACGCCCGGCACGGCCGGCGGCCAGCCTACCTCGCTCGCCAGCCGCGGCTTGCCGATGGGCGCGGCCGCCAGGCCCTTGCGCACCGCGGCCAGGTCTTCCTCGCTCGGGTACTGGTTCAGCAGCCAGTAGTCGAAGATGCGGCGTGCAATCGGCGCCGCATGCGCAGCGCCGAAGCCGGCGTTCTCCACCACGGCGGCGATCACGATCTTCGGGTCCTCCGCCGGCGCGAAGGCGATGTAGAGCGAGTGGTCGCGCTGGTGCTCCTCCAGCTTCGTGGCGTTGTACTTCTCGCGCTGGCCGATGGTCACCGCCTGGGCGGTGCCGGTCTTGCCGCCCGAGAGGTAGCCGGCGCCGGCGAACACGCGGGTGGAAGTGCCGCCCTGCGTGACGCCGACCATGGCCTTGCGCACCAGCGCCATGTGATCGGGCTTCAGCGGCAGCGTCTCGGGCTGCTCGCGCGGCACCGGCACGCGCTGCCGGGTGAGGGCGTCCTGCGTGGCGATCACCAGGTGCGGCCGGTGCTTGACGCCGTCGTTGGCCAGCACCGCCGTCGCCTGCGCGAGCTGCAGCATGGTGAAGCTGTTGTAGCCCTGGCCAATGCCCAGCGAGATGGTCTCGCCCGCATACCAGCGCTTCTGCTCGGGCCGGCGGTAGTAGTTGCGCTTCCACTCCTGGCTGGGCAGCACGCCGCGCACCTCGCCGAAGATGTCGATGCCGGTGATCTGGCCGAAGCCCAGCGGCTTCATGAAGTCGTGCATCAGGTCCACGCCCATCTCGTTGGCCAGCGAGTAGTAGTAGACGTTGCTCGATTTCACGATGCTGGCGTGCAGGTCCACCGGGCCCAGGCCGGTGTCGCCATGGCTGCGGAACACGTGGCCGCCGAAGCTCCAGGAGCCACCGTCCATGATGACCTGCGTGGCCGAGCGCTTGCCGGTGGTGAGCGCGCCCAGCGCCATGAAGGGCTTGTAGGTGGAGCCGGGCGGGTAGGTGCCGCGCAGCGCGCGGTTGAGCAGCGGCTTGTCGATGGAGTCGTTCAGCATCGCCCAGTTCTCGCTGTCGATGCCGTCCACGAACAGGTTGGGGTCGAAGGTGGGCTTGGAGACGAAGGCCAGCACCTCGCCGCTCTTCGGGTCCAGCGCCACCAGCGCGCCGCGGCGCTCGCCGTACATGTCTTCCACCAGCCGCTGCAGCTTGATGTCGATCGACAGCACCACCGTGTTGCCCGGCGTCGCCGCGCTGCTGGCGAGCTTGCGCACCGCGCGCCCGCCGGCGGAGGTCTCCACCTGCTCCACGCCGGTGGTGCCGTGCAGCGTCTTCTCGAAGCTCTGCTCCACGCCCAGCTTGCCGATGTACTCGGTGCCGCGGTAGTTGGCCTGCTCTTCCTCGGGCCATTCCTCGATCTGGCGCTTCTCGGCCAGGTTGATGCGGCCGATGTAGCCGATCACGTGGCTGGCCAGCTCGCCCCAGGGGTAGTTGCGGAACAGGCGCGCCTTGATGTCCACGCCCGGGAAGCGGAAACGCTGCGCGGCGAAGCGCGCCACCTCCTCGTCGCTCAGCTTGGTGCGGATGGGAATCGAGTCGATGCTCTTGGACTCCTCCTGCAGCTTGCGGAAGCGCCGCTTGTCGCGTGCCTGGATCTCGATGATGTGGCCCAGCTCCTCGATCACCTGGTCCAGCGGGCGATCCAGGCGGGAAGGCTGGATCTCCAGCGTGTAGGCCGAGTAGTTGCTCGCCAGCACGATGCCATTGCGGTCGACGATGAGGCCGCGGTTGGGCACGATGGGCACGATGGCCGTGCGGTTGGCCTCCGCCTGCTCGGCCAGCTCGTCGTGGCGCACCACCTGCAGCCACACCAGCCGCGCGGCCAGCAGCGCGAAGCAGGCCAGCACCACCACGCTCGCGGCGAGGATGCGGCCGCGAAAGCGCGACAGGTCGGCCTCGATGTTGCGCAGCTCGGTCATGCGGGGCTACAGCGGCCGGTGGGTGTCCGGATCGGGCGCGCGTCGCTGCGGCAGCAGCAGCAGCACGCTCGCCACCGGCCACAGCGCGGCCTCGAGCAGCGGCGCGAGCAGCAGCGACAAGCCGGGGAAGCTGCCGCCGGCGGCGAGGCGGATCGTCACCTCGATGGCGTGCGCGGCCACGAACAGCGGCAGCACCTGCACCGCCTGCGAGGGCACGGGGAACCACAGCAGGCGGCGGTGGATGGTGATCGCGAAGTAGCTGAGCGCGGTGTAGGCCAGGGCATGCTGGCCCAGCAGCGCGGCACCGTGCACGTCGACCGCCAGGCCGAACACGAAGGCCGCCACCACGCCCACCCGCAGCGGCTGGTGCACGTTCCAGAACACCAGCACCAGCGCCAGGAAGTCCGGCATCCAGGGGTTGCGGCCCAGGGGCAGCATGTTCAGCAGCAGCGCCATCACCAGCGTGAACCAGATGAACAGCGGATTGGCCGGCAGCAGCAGCGGCTGGCCCGGGCGCATGATCATGGCAGCGGGCTCCTCATCGGCGGGCGCCGCGCTTCTGCGCGGGGGTGGCGTCCTCGGGCGCGGCGGGGCGCGGCGGCATCTGCTGCGCGCCCAGCGGCTGCAGCACCATGACATGCCGCGCGCCCTCCACGCTGGCCTGCGGATGGCAGGCGATGCGCGCGAAGGCGGAGTCGGGCCGGCGCTCCACGCGGTCCACCCGCGCCACCGGCAGGCCGGGCGGGTACACGCCGTCGACGCCGCTGGTGGTGAGCAGGTCGCCCGACTGCACGTCGGCGTTGGCGGCCATGTAGCGCAGCTCCAGCCCGCCGGCGCCGTGCGGCGCGGGCTCGCCGTAGGCGATGCCGCGTGCCCCGGTGCGGGTGTTCAGCACCGGGATCGCCTGCTCGCGGTCGGTCACCAGCGTCACCTCGCTCACCAGCGGGTGCACGCGCGTCACCTGGCCCAGCACGCCGTTGGCGTCGATCACCGGCGAGCCGGCCGCCACGCCTTGCGCCAGCCCCTTGTCGATGATGACCTTGCGGGTGTACGGGTCGGCGGCGTCGTACAGCACCTCCGCGGCCATGCCGGCCACCGGGCTGCGCTCACGCAGGGCCAGCAGGTCGCGCAGGCGGGCGTTCTCCAGCGTGAGCTGCTCCACCTGCACCGCCCGCTGCGCCTGCTCCACCAGCTGGCGGCGCGCCGTGGCCTCGCTCGCCTGGGCCTGGCCCAGGTCGGCGAAGTAGCTGCCGGCCGAACGCAGCGCCACCACCGGCCGCATGGCCAGCCACTGGGCGGGGTAGAGCACGGCCGCGATGGCCGCGCGCAAGGGCTGGGTGATGCGGAAACGCGCGTCCGCCACCATCAGGAAGAGGGCGAGCGCGCTGCACACCATCAGCTTGGACAGCGCCGACGGCCCCTGCTTGAAGAAGGGGGGCGGGGCGCGGTCGAGGGTGCCAAGCGGCATGAGGTGACTTCGCTTCGCTCAGGTGCGCGGGCGCGCCAGGGTCCAGCCGCTCATTGTGTCATCGACGGGCGGGCCGGTCATGCCCGCCGGGCGGGTGCACGGGGCCTATTCGCTGGTGAAGATCGAGCCCAGGCGCTCCATGCGCTCCAGCGCGATGCCGCAGCCGCGCACCACGCAGGTCAGCGGGTCCTCGGCCACCAGCACGGGCAGGCCGGTTTCCTCGGCCAGCAGGCGATCCAGGTCGCGCAGCAGCGCGCCGCCGCCGGTGAGCATCATGCCGCGTTCGGCGATGTCGGCGCCCAGCTCGGGCGGCGTCTGCTCCAGCGCGTTCTTGACGGCCGACACGATGTTGTTCAGCGGGTCGGTCAGTGCCTCCAGCACCTCGTTGCTGCTGATGGTGAAGCTGCGCGGCACACCCTCGGAGAGGTTGCGGCCCTTGACTTCCATCTCCTTCACCTCGCTGCCGGGGAAGGCGGAGCCGATCTGCTTCTTGATGGCCTCGGCGGTGGGCTCGCCGATCAGCATGCCGTAGTTGCGGCGGATGTAGCTGATGATGGCCTCGTCGAACTTGTCGCCGCCCACGCGGACGCTGCCCTTGTAGACCATGCCGCCGAGGGAGATGACGCCCACCTCGGTGGTGCCGCCGCCGATGTCGACCACCATGGAGCCGGAGGCCTCGGAGACGGGCAGGCCGGCGCCGATGGCCGCGGCCATGGGCTCCTCGATCAGGTACACCGTGCTGGCGCCGGCGGCCTCGGCGGCGTCCTTGATGGCGCGCCGCTCCACCTGGGTCGAGCCGCAGGGCACGCAGATGATGATGCGCGGGCTGGGGGTGAGCAGCGAGCGCGGGTGCACCATCTTGATGAACTGCTTGATCATCTGCTCGGTGATGATGAAGTCGGCGATCACGCCGTCCTTCATCGGGCGGATCGCCTCGATGTTGCCGGGCACCTTGCCCAGCATGGCCTTGGCTTCGCGGCCGACCGCCTGGATCACCTTCTTGCCGTGCGGGCCGCCCTCGTGGCGGATCGCCACCACCGAGGGCTCGTCGAGAACGATGCCCTTGTCGCGGGCGAAGATCAGGGTGTTGGCCGTGCCGAGGTCGATCGCCAGGTCGGTGGACAAATAGCGTCGGAATGCTCCGAACATGGGGTGAAATCCTCGTTTCTGCTGCGAAATCGGCCGCTTACGCGGCCGACGCACCGGGCCTCGCGCGGGGCGCGGGCCGAAGGCGGGATAATACCCGATCGCCTGTGGCGGACCGCCCGTTCTAGAGGCGCTGAACCAATCGTTGTATCTCGTCGCGAACGAGACCTTCCCACCATGTCACTCACCCCCCAAGACATCGGCCGCATCGCCCATCTGGCCCGGCTGGAGCTGAGCCCGGCGGAAAGCGAGCGCATGCTCTCCCAGCTCAACGGCTTCTTCGACATCGTCGAGCGCATGCGCGCGGTGGACACCGCCGGCATCCAGCCGCTCAGCCATCCGGTCGAGGCCGTGCAGGCCGTCGCCCTGCGCCTGCGTGACGACGTGGCCAGCGAACCGAACGACCGCGAGGCCAACCAGCGCAGCGCGCCGGCGGTGGAGCGCGGCCTGTTCCTGGTGCCGAAGGTGATCGAATGAGCGGCGCCCTGCATGATCTGGGCGTGGCCGCGCTCGCCGCGAGGCTGAAGGCCCGCGAGGTCTCCGCGGTCGAGGCCGCGCAGCACTTCCTCGCCCGCAGCCGCGCGCACCAGGCCCTGGGCGCCTACCTGGCCGAGGACGAAGCCGTGACCCTCGCCCAGGCCGCCGCCGCCGATGCGCGCCTCGCGGCCGGCGACACCGCGCCCCTGCTGGGCGTGCCCATCGCGCACAAGGACATCTTCGTCACGAAGGACTTCCCCAGCACCGCCGGCTCGAAGATGCTGGCGGGCTACCGCTCGCCCTTCGACGCGACCGTGGTGCGCCAGCTGGCCGAGGCCGGCATGGTGAGCCTGGGCAAGCTGAACTGCGACGAGTTCGCCATGGGCTCGTCGAACGAGAACTCCGCCTTCCAGCCGGCGAAGAACCCGTGGGACGCGACCCGCGTGCCCGGTGGCTCTTCGGGTGGCAGCGCGGTGGCCGTGGCCGCGGGCCTGGCGCCGGCCGCCACCGGCACCGACACTGGCGGCTCCATCCGCCAGCCGTCCAGCTTCTGCGGCATCACCGGCATCAAGCCCACCTATGGCCGCGCCTCGCGCTACGGCATGATCGCCTTCGCTTCCAGCCTCGATCAGGCCGGCCCGATGGCGCGTTCGGCGCAAGACTGCGCGCTGCTGCTGTCGGCGATCTGCGGGCCGGACCCGGACCGCGACTCGACCTCGCTCGACGTGCCGGCGGAGGACTTCTCGCGCGGCCTCGGTGACTCGCTGCAGGGCCTGCGCATCGGCGTGCCGAAGGAGTTCTTCGGTGAGGGCCTCGCGGCCGACGTGCGCGCCGTCATCGACGCCGCGCTGGCCGAGTACGTGAAGCAGGGCGCCACGCTGGTGCCGATCTCGCTGCCGCGCACCGAGCTGGCCATCCCCGTCTACTACATCATCGCGCCGGCGGAGGCGTCGTCCAACCTCAGCCGCTTCGACGGCGTGAAGTTCGGCCACCGCGCCGCTCAGCACGGCGACCTGCTGGACATGTACAAGAAGACCCGTGCCGAAGGCTTCGGCGACGAGGTGAAGCGCCGCATCATGATCGGCGCCTACGTGCTCTCGCATGGCTACTACGACGCCTACTACCTGCAGGCGCAGAAGATCCGCCGCATGATCGCGGACGACTTCCAGCAGGCGTTCAAGACCTGCGACGTGATCGCCGGCCCGGTGGCGCCCACGGTGGCCTGGCATCTGGGCGACCACGGCAATGACCCGCTGGCCGACTACCTGGCGGACATCTTCACGCTGCCGGCGTCGCTGGCCGGCCTGCCCGGCATGAGCGTGCCGGCTGGCTTCGGCGAGGGCGGCATGCCCGTCGGCCTGCAGCTCATTGGCAACTACTTCAGTGAGGCGAAGCTGCTGAACGCGGCGCATCGCTTCCAGCAGGCGACGGATTTCCACCTGCGCCGGCCGGCGGGGTACTGATCATGACGAGCAAACTCATCCACGGCTGGGAAGTCGTCATCGGCTTCGAGACCCACGCCCAGCTTTCCACCCAGAGCAAGATCTTCAGCCGCGCGCCCACCGCCTTCGGCGCCGAGCCCAACACGCAGGCCTGCGCGGTGGACCTGGCCCTGCCCGGCACACTGCCGGTGATGAACCGCGGCGCCGTCGAGCGCGCCATCCGCTTCGGCCTGGCCATCGGCGCGCACGTGGCGCCGCGCAGCATCTTCGCGCGCAAGAACTACTTCTACCCCGATCTGCCCAAGGGCTACCAGATCAGCCAGTTCGAGATCCCGGTGGTGCAGGGCGGCGAGGTGTCGTTCTACCTCGGCGACGAGAAGAAGACGGTGCGCCTGGTGCGCGCGCACCTGGAGGAAGACGCCGGCAAGTCGCTGCACGAGGACTTCGTGGGCCAGAGCGGCATCGACCTCAACCGCGCCGGCACGCCGCTGCTGGAGATCGTGACCGAGCCCGACATGCGCTCGTCCGACGAGGCGGTGGCCTACGCCAAGGAGCTGCACAAGATCGTCACCTGGATCGGCATCTGCGACGGCAACATGCAGGAAGGCAGCTTCCGCTGCGACGCCAACGTCTCGGTGCGCCGCCCCGGTCAGCCGTTCGGCACCCGCCGCGAGATCAAGAACCTCAACTCCTTCCGCTTCATGAAGGAGGCGATCGACTTCGAGGTGCGCTGGCAGATCGAGCAGCTGGAGGACGGCCATGCCATCGAGCAGGCCACCGTGCTGTTCGACCCCGACACCGGCGAGACGCGTGCGATGCGGACCAAGGAAGACGCGGCTGACTACCGCTACTTCCCCGATCCCGACCTGCCGCCGCTGGTGATCGCGCCCGAATGGATCGAGCGCGTGCGCGCCGACATGCCCGAGCTGCCGCGTGCGATGGCCGCGCGCTTCGTCGCCGACTACGGCCTGCCCGAATATGACGCCACCACGCTCACGCAGAGCCAGGCCATGGGCGCCTACTTCGAGGCCGCCGCCCGTGCCTGCGGCCAGCCCAAGCTGGCCAGCAACTGGGTGATGGGGGAGGTGTCGCGGCGCCTGAACGCGCAGGACATCGTGATCGAGCAGGCGCCGGTGGATGCCGCCACGCTGGCAAAGCTGATCACGCGCATCCAGGATGGCACGGTATCCAACAATGCCGCGCGCCAGGTGTTCGATGCGCTGTGGACGGGCGAGGGCAAGGACGTCGACACCCTCATCGAGGCCAAGGGCCTGAAGCAGATGAACGACAGTGGCGCGCTGGAGGCCATCGTCGACGAGGTCATCGCCGCCAACCCCGCCAACGTGGAGCAGATCCGCGCCGGCAAGGACAAGGCGTTCAACGCGCTGGTGGGTCAGGCCATGAAGGCCAGCAAGGGCAAGGCCAATCCGCAGCAGGTGGGGGATCTGCTGCGGCGCAAGCTGGGCCTGGGCTGACCCCGCGGTGCCCGGGCGCCCCGGCTACTTCTTCGCCGGGGCAGGCGTGGCCGCCGTGGTGGCGGCCGGCGCGGGCGCCGGTGCAGCCAGCGGCGGGGGCGCCCACAGCACCTTGAGCTTCTTCAGCTCCTCGTCGAAGCGCTGGTTGGCGCGCTTCTTCTCTTCTTCCTGGTTGGCGATGAAGTTCTGCTGGCCCTGGATCAGCTTGTCGTTCTCGTCGAGTTCGCGCTTGAGCTTCAGCGGCATCTTCGACGGATCCTTGGCGTAGAACTCCGTCTCCACCATCAGCTTGCGGCGCTGCTCGTAGAGATCGGCCAGGCGGCGGTTGGCGGCCTTGATCACCTCGCCCAGCGAGGCCAGCGCCTTCTGGCGCTCCAGGTCGTGGGCGGCCTGGTTGGGGTAGCGGGCGATCAGGGCGCGGTCGCGGCGCTTGTCTTCCGCCGCGCGCTTGCGTTCCTCGATCTCGGCGCGCTGCTTTTCCTCCAGCGCGGCGCGCTCGGTGGCCGTGAGCGACGGGCCCAGGGTGCGGCGCACGGTGCCGCTGCCGGAAAGCTCTTTCTGCTCACGGTCGATGCACTCCTGGATAGGGCGGTCCGAGGTGAGGCGGCGCCCCTGCGAGTCGACGCAGGTGTAGATGCCCTTCTGCGCCCAGGCGCCCGCCGCCCCGGTGCCGAGCACCAGGGTTGCCGCGATGAGGGACCAGGATGTCTGCATGCCGCGATGGAAGGTCAGGAGACGCCGTAGCGCTCGCGGTAGGCCAGCACCCGCGCGTGGTGCTCGCCCAGCGCGTCGCCAGCGTGCTGTTGCAGATACTGGAGCAAATCGGCCAGGCACGCAATCGCGCACACCTGCAACCCCAGGCGCTCGCGGACATACTGCACCGCGCTCCACGGCACGTCCTGCCCGGCCTCGGTGGCCTTTTCCTGCCGGTCCAGGGCGATCGCCACCGCGTGCGGCGTGGCGCCGGCGGCCTGGATGAGGGCGATGGATTCGCGCGCGGCGGTGCCGGCGGACATGACGTCGTCCACGATCAGCACGCGGCCGCGCACCGGGGCGCCCACCAGCGTGCCGCCCTCGCCGTGGTCCTTGGCTTCCTTGCGGTTGAAGGCGTAGGGCACGTTGCGGCCCAGGCGGGCCAGTTCGATCACCACCGCGGCGGCCAGCGGGATGCCCTTGTAGGCGGGGCCGAAGATCATGTCGAACTCGATGCCCGAGGCGATCAGCCGGCGTGCATAGAATTGCGCCAGCCGCCCCAGCTTGGCGCCGTCGTCGAACAGGCCGGCGTTGAAGAAGTAGGGCGACAGGCGCCCGGCCTTGGTCTTGAACTCGCCGAAGCGCAGCACGCCCGCCTCGACCGCGAACGCCACGAATTCCTGCGCCAGTTCGTCCTGGCCATCCGACACCGCCATGGGATCTTCCTTGTTCCGACTCACCAGCCTCAATCTCAACGGCATCCGCTCGGCGGCCAGCAAGGGCGTGGAGGCATGGATCGCGAAGACGAAGCCCGATTGTATTTGCGTGCAGGAGGTCAAGGCCCAGGCGCCGGATGTGGCTGGCAAGCTCGATGCGCTGGCCGGGCGCAAGGGGCACTTCCACTTCGCCGAGAAGAAGGGCTACTCCGGTGTGGGCGCGTTCACGAAGCACGAGCCGAGCGACGTGATCGTGGGCTTCGGCTCGAAGGAGTTCGACGCCGAGGGCCGCTGGGTGGAACTGCGCTTCGACAAGCCGGGACGCAAGCTCTCCCTCATCAGCTGCTACTTCCCCAGCGGCTCCTCGGGGGAGGACCGCCAGCAGGCCAAGTTCCGTTTCCTCGCGGAGATGGAGCCGCACCTCGCGAAGCTGAAGAAGAAGCGCGAGTTCATCCTCTGCGGCGACGTCAACATCGCCCACCGCGAGCAGGACCTGAAGAACTGGCGCAGCAACCAGAAGAACAGCGGCTTCCTGCCCGAGGAGCGCGCGTGGATGACGCACCTGCTCACGCACACCGGGCTGGTCGACGTGTATCGGCAGCTTCAGCCCGAGACCACCGACGCCTGCTACACGTGGTGGAGCAACCGCGGCCAGGCCTGGGCCAACAACGTGGGGTGGCGGCTGGACTACCACCTGGCCACGCCGGCGCTCGCCGAGCTGGCCCGCAAGGAAACGATCTACAAGGCCGAGCGCTTCTCGGACCACGCGCCGATCACCATCGACTACGAGCTGAAGCTCTGAGGGCGCTGGCCGCCTCAGGCCGCCAGCGCCTGCAGCGCCGCGATGGCGTGCCGCACCTTGGCCGGCTGCGCGTCGCGGCGCGGCGTGACCAGGTGCACCGGCAGACGCGGCAGGGCCCAATCGGCCAGCAGGGGCACCAGCGTGCCGGCGGCCAGTTCCCCGCGCACCTCGGGCTCGGGCTGGATCGCGATGCCCAGGCCTTCCAGCGCGAAGGCGCGGGCGGTGATCATGCTGCTGGTGCCCACCCGTCCGCGCAGGGGCACGCGCTCGGTCACGCTGCCGCGGGTGAAGGGCAGGCCGTCGGCGGCGCCCGGCAGGCCGGCCACGATCAGGTCGTGCCGCGGCAAGTCGCGCGGCGTCGTCGGCACGCCGCGGCGCGCCAGGTAGGCCGGCGCGGCGCAGACCACCATGCGCCAGTCACCGAGATGGCGGGCCACCAGGGTTGAGTCGGGCAGCGCCGGTGACACGCGCAGCGCGAGGTCGATGCGCAGCGCCGTCAGGTCCACCCGCTCGTCCTGGAAGAAGAGCTGCAGCGACAGCGCCGGATGCTGCGCCAGCAGTGGCGCAAAGGCCCGGGCCAGCACGCCGCCGGCAAAGCCGCTGGGGGCGGCGATGCGCAGCTCGCCGCTGGGGGTGTCGCGCTGCAGCTCCAGCGCGCGGTTCGCGCGTGCGGCGGCGGCCACCAGATCGCGGCACGCCTCATGGAACACGCTGCCTGCTTCGGTGAGCGTGAGCCGGCGGGTCGTGCGGTGCAGCAGGGCGACGCCATGCGTCTGCTCCAGCCGCCGCACATGCTGGCTCACGGCCGAGGGCGTCATGCCCAAGGCGCGCGCGGCCGCGTTCATGGAGCCGTGCTCGATGACGGCGGCAAAGACCGCCATGCCGCGCAGATCGTCCATTGATTAGCCTGACTTCACGAAGATTGAAGAATCGGGTGGATTATCAATCAGGGGCCAGTCAATCAGACTCTCGGCCATCCCAACCCAACGCTCCCAGGAGTCCTCATGAAGATCGCCCTCATCGGTGCCACCGGCTTCGTCGGCAAGGCCGTGCTCGTCGAACTGCTGGCCCGCGGCCACGCCGTCTCTGCCATCACCTCGCGCCCCGAGCGCGTGCCGCCCGCGCCTGGCCTGACCGCCGTGCGTGGCGACGCGTACGACGCCGCCAGCATCGCCCAGGCGGTGGCCGGTCATGACGCCGTGGTGAGCACCTTCAACCCCGGCTGGGACAAGGCCGACATCCGTGCGCTCTTCGTGCGCGGCCATCAGGGCATTGTGGCCGGCGTCAAGGCGGCCGGCGTGCCGCGCTTCCTGGAGGTGGGCGGTGCCGGCAGCCTGTACGTGGCGCCCGGCCTGCAGCTCATCGACACCCCCGACTTCCCCGCCGTCTACAAGGAGGGCGCCGAGGGCGCCCGGCAGGCGCTCAACCTGCTGCGCGAGGAGCGCGAGCTGGACTGGGTGTTCCTCTCGCCGCCCGCGCTGCTGAAGCCCGGCCCGCGCACCGGCCGCTACCAGGTGGGCGCCGACCAGCTGCTGATGGCGGGCGCGGCACCCGCGAGCATTTCCGACCAGGACCTGGCGGCAGCGATCGTGGACGAGCTGGAGCAGCCGCGCCACCACCGGCAGCGTTTCACCGTGGCCTCGGCCGCCTAGGCCCGCCCCAACCGCCTGGGTCCCCGCCTGCGCGGGGACGACAGGGAGCCGTCACCACTCCACCAGGCTCAGGCCCACGCTCAGCACGGTGCGGCGGCGGTTGTAGTCCAGCAGGCTGTCGCCGTAGCCGGTGAACAGCTGCGTGTGCAACTGCAGGCCGCCCACCGGGCCGTCACCGTCGTCGGCCAGGGCGCGGAACCACTCCAGCCGTACCGATCCCCGGCCCGGCCGATCCAGTGAATGCCGCACCGTCGCCGACAGCAGGTGCCGGCGGCTTGCGTGCCACACGCCGCGCAGTTCCGCGCGGCCCACGTAGTCACTGATGCCCGGGTTGTCGTCGCCGCCACCCTCGGCGGCCCGGCGCCACACCTTCGCATGCAGCTGCCACGGGCCGCGCTCGGCGCCCGCCATCACGTAGGCGCGGTTCCAGCTGCGGGAGAGCGGCAGCGACTGGCCGTTGGACTGGTGCACCAGGCCGAGGCCGCCATAGCGCAGCCGCCAGCGGCCCGGGTCGGCGGATTGCAGCGGCAGCACGTAGATGAACTCCGGCTCGTGGTCGGTGCTGCGGAACGGGCGCGAGAGTTGCGGCGTGAAGATCTGCCAGTACGACTGCTGCGAGTAGGCGAACCACAGCGAATCGTGCCGCTCGTCGCTGCCGCGGGTGAGCAGGCCTTCCGCGATCTTGGTGCGCACCGAGAGCTGCAGCCGCGCCTCGGTGATGCGGTAGTCAGTGGCGCTGGTGGCGTTGTTCTCGGGGTTGCCGGAGGTGGGCTGCCGGTTGATGGCGTCGGCCGTGACCACCGCCATCTCGATCGGCCGGAAGCCGCGGATGCCGAAGGTGCCGCAGCCGGCGCCGCGTTCCAGCTCCCAGTAGCGGGAGAGCTCCGAATACGCGGTGTCGCGGCAGCCCTCCTCGCTGGTCAGACGCAGGCCGCGCGCGGCTTCCTGCACGGCGCGCGCGGCCACGGCGGCGGCGGGTGGCGGCGCGGCGGGCAACGGTGCAGGGGCATGGCTGGGCGCCACCGGCTGGCCTGCGACGGCAGACCGTTGCGATTCGGCCCAGCGGTCGAAGCAGGCCAGGCGGCTGGCGGCGTCGCCGATGGCGGCACAAGCCTGCCAGGCCGGCTGGGACCAGGCGGTGGTCGCCAGCAGCGGCAAGGTGGCGGCCAGCGCGCGCAAGGGGGTGAAGGCGGTTTGCATGCCGGCATCGTAGTGCGTGCGCCATGCGCCGGTGTGTGCGGTGGGGCTGGAACGCTGGGGTTGCGCTGCGCTCCACCGCCAGCCTACGAAAACCCGGTCACGGCTGTTCCCGGAGGCTGGGGCGCAACCCCAGCGATTGCCGCAGCGCGCCGACCCTCACGGCGTTGTCGGGCTCGCGGCGGCAGGCAGACGCAACTCGGCGTGCAAGCCGCCCTGCGGCGCGACGCCCAGCTTGAGGCGGCCGCCGTACAGGCGGGCCAGCTCGTCGCAGATCGCCAGGCCCAGGCCGTTGCCGGGGCGCGAGGTATCGAGCCGCGTGCCGCGCTGGGGCAGGGCCGCGAGCTGTTCCGGCGCGATGCCCGGGCCGTCGTCATCGACGCTCAGGCACAGCCAGGCCCGTCCCGCGTCGCCCTCCATCGAGGTCACGCGCCGCGCCTGCACGCGAACGGCGCTGCGCGCCCACTGCATCGCGTTGTCCATCAGGTTGCCGGCCATCTCCTGCAGGTCCTGCTCGTCGCCGGCGAAGCCGGGCAGGCCATCCGGCAGATCCAGATCGAGGGCCACTTCACGCCCGGCATGCACGCGCCCCAGCACCCGCGCCAGGCCCTGCAGCACCGGCCCTACCGACGTGGCGCCGGCGCCGGGCCGCTGGCCGCCGGCCGCGCGGGCGCGTGCGAGGTGCCAGTCGACATGACGTCGGGCCAGCGCCACCTGCTCGACGATCTGGCGGCCCTGGCTCGCGTGGGGCTCGCCGGCCTGCGCCAGCTGCTCGCCCACCTGCTGCAGCGCGGCCAGGGGCGTCTTCACCGCGTGCGCCAGGTTCCCGGCATGCTGCCGTGCGCGCTCCACCATGTCGCGGTTCAGGTCCAGCACGGCATGGAAGTCGTCCACCAGCGGCTGCACCTCGGCGGGGTAGCGACCTTCGAGGCGGGTGCTGGTGCCGGCACGCATGCGCTCCAGCCCGCGGCGCAGGGCCGTCAATGGCGCCAGGCCGACCGCGACCTGCGCCCAGGCGGCTGCCACCAGCAACGTGAACAGCGCAAGCAGCGACCAGGCCAGCGGCCGCTGGAACGCCGCCTGCGCCGCATCGAGCGGCGCGGTGGAGGCCGCCACCACCACGCGCCACGGCACCGCCCCCGGGCTGTCCGCGCGCACGCTGCGCTCCAGCAGCAGCAGGGGCTCGCCCCCGGGACCTCGTCCTTCGTGCACATGCACCGAGCCGTCCTCGATGGCGTCGGCGGGCAAGGCCAGCGTCTGGTCCCACAGCGAGCGTGAGCGCTGCACGCCCCGCGCCGCCGGCCCGTCGATCTGCCAGTACTGGCCGGAGAAAGGCCTTGACCAGCGCGGGTCGACAAGGCCCTGCGCGGCCACCACGGGCCGGCCCTCGGCATCGAAGTCCACGCGGGCGGTCACCTCGTCCAGCCGCTCGCGCAGCGCCTGCCGGAACTGGCCGTCGGCATGCTCGCGGAACAGGCGCGTGAGTGCCAGGCCCGCCAGCAGCAGCGCCAGGGCCAGCGCGGCAATGGTCGCCGCCAGCAGCCGCCAGCGCAGCGACCGGCCGGCGACCGACGCTGTCATGCGGCGGCCAGCCGATAGCCAAGCCCGCGCACCGTCTCGATCAGCGCCGCGGGCAGCTTGCGCCGCAGGCGGGCGACGAACACCTCGACCGTGTTGGAGTCGCGGTCGAAGTCCTGCGCGTACAGATGCTCGGTCAGCTCCGCGCGTGAGACGACGGTGCCGGGACGATGCATCAGATAGGCCAGCACCTTGTACTCATGGCTGGTCAGCGTGACGGGCTCGCCGTTGCAGGTGACGCGGCCGGCGCGCGTGTCCAGCCGCAGTGGCCCGCAGGTGAGCACCGGCGAGGCCAGGCCCTGCGCACGCCGGATCAGCGCGCGCACACGGGCCAGCAGTTCCTCGGAGTGGAAGGGCTTGGCCAGGTAGTCGTCGGCGCCGGCATCGATGCCGGCCACCTTCTCGTGCCACTGGTCGCGCGCGGTGAGGATCAGCACCGGCGTCTTCACGCCTTCGGCGCGCCAGCGCTGCAGCACGGTCAGGCCGTCCAGCACCGGCAGGCCGAGATCGAGAAGGATGGCGTCGTAGGGTTCCACGCCGCCAAGCTGCCACGCCGCGCGGCCGTCAGCGGCTTCGTCCACGGCGTAGCCGGCCTGCTCCAGCGTGCGGCGCAGCGGCTCGCGCACGGCCGGCTCGTCCTCGACCAGCAGCAGCCGCATCAGCGGGGCTCCCGTGTGCGCAGCACGGCGGCGGTGCGCGCATCCACATCCAGCCGCGCCAGCGTGCCACCCGGGCGCAGCAGCTTCAGCTCATAGATCCAGCGGCCGCGCTTCTGCTCCAGCTCCACCGACAGCACCTGGCCCGGGTCGGTGCGGCTCACGCGCTCCAGCACCGTGGCCAGGGGCAGCACCTCGCCGGCCGCCAGCGCCGCGCGGGCGCGGTCATGGTCCAGGCGGTCGCCATCCGCACGCGCGGCAGCGCCCGCGCCGGCGAGCGGCACGGCCAGCAGGGCGGTGAATAGGCGTCGTGACAGGGACATGGAACCTCCGGGGCATTGTCTCGCGGCGCGGCGGCCGTGACTTGACGTGGCGCATGCTGAGCGCCGCAGCCTGAACGGGAGCTGAACGGCCGCTTCAGCGTGCATGCAGGTGGGGGCTCGCACCATCGCTGCATGAACCGCCTCACTTCCCGCTCCATGGCGATGCGCCCCGTCACGGGGCTGCGCCGGCTGGCCCTGCTGCTGGCCTGCGTCGCGCCCCTGGCGGCAGCCGCCGCCGACACCACAGCGGCCGACCAGCTGGCCCGCTGGAACGCCCAGGCCACCCGGCCCGGCCAGGTGGAGGCAGGTCGTCAGTTCTTCCAGGCGCGCCACGGGCGCGACTGGTCCTGCGCGAGCTGCCATGGCCTGCCGCCCACCACCCAGGGCCGGCACGAAAGCACCGGCAAGCCGATCTCGCCGCTGGCGCCTGCCTTCAACCCGCGCGGCTTCACCGACACCGCCAAGGTGGACAAGTGGTTCCGCCGCAACTGCAACGACGTGGCTGGCCGCGAATGCAGCGCGCAGGAGAAGGCCGACGTGCTGGCCTACCTGCTGAGCCTGAAGCCCTGAACCCCTGGGAAGCCCCATGACGCAGACATCTGCCTTGTCCATCCGCCTGGCTGGTGCGGCGGTCGCCGCACTGGCCGCGCTTTTCGCCACTTCTGTCCATGCCGACAGCGGCCGTCTCATGCCGCGCGACGCCCCCGCCGCCTATGCCCAGGAATGCGCAAGCTGCCACTCGGCCTACCCGCCCGGGCTGCTGCCGGCCGCATCGTGGCAGCGCATCATGACCGGGCTCGACCATCACTATGGCGCCGACGCCTCGCTGGACGCCACCACGGTGCATGACCTGTCGCGCTGGCTGCAGGCGAACGCGGGCACCTACAAGCGGGTGCGCGGTGCACCGCCCGAGGACCGCATCACCCGCGCCGACTGGTTCGAGCGCAAGCACCGCAAGCTGGATGCGGGTGTGTGGAAGCACGCCAGCGTGCGCTCGGCCGCCAACTGCGCTGCCTGCCACCCGGGTGCCGACCGCGGCGACTACGACGACGACGGCGTGCGGCTGCCGGCCGGCCTCTCCGCCGCATCGCGCACCTGGTGGCGCGACTGACCCCCTGATCCATCGACCCACGGAGTCCCCATGACGACCACCACTTCGCCGCATGCCGGCCAGCCCGGCGCCCTGCCGGCGGCGCCGGCCACCCGGCGCACGATCGACGCGCCCACGCGCATGTTCCACTGGCTGCTGGCGCTCAGCTTCCTCGGCGCCTATGTCACGGCCGAGGCCGAGCGCTGGCGTGCGCTGCACGTGAGCCTGGGCTACGCGATGGCGGGGCTGCTGGCCTTCCGCCTGATCTACGCCTTCTTCGGGCCGCCGACCCTGCGCCTGTCCGCGCTCGGCGCGCGCGCCATGGCGCCGGTCCGCTGGCTGCGCGGCCTGCGGGGTCTGCGCGGCGACGTCACGGCCTGGGCCGCTCAGGCGCGCCAGGTGTCACCGCTGGTGCTGGGGCTCTCCATGGTGCTGCTGCTGGGCTTGATCGTGCCGCTGGCCGCGAGCGGCATCGTGGTCTTTCATGACGGCCCCGAGTGGATGGAGGAGGTGCACGAGTTCCTGGGCAACGCGATGCTGCTCGCGGTGGCCGCGCACCTGGCGGCGCTGCTCGTGGAGAGCCTCCGCCGCCGCCGCAACCTGGCGCAGCCGATGCTCACCGGCCGGATCGAAGGCCGCGGCCCCGATCTGGCGAAGCACAACCGCGCCTGGCTGGCCGTCGCGCTGCTGGCCGCCGTGTTCGCCTGGTTCGCGTGGGAGTGGCAGGCCGCGCCGAACGGCCTGCTGCCCACCGATGCCGGCCGCGCACGCATCGAGCGGCACCATCACGATCACGACGACTGACGCCGGCGGCCTGTGGCAGGCTGTCGCGCCCCTCAGGGGAGGCGCCGCAGCACGAAGCCGCGCCCCTTCTCCTCGCCCTCCGCCTTCCAGGTGCCGCGGATCTCGCGGCCGCAGGAGCCCGCCACCACGTCACCCAACCAGGTGGCCGAGATGCGCTGGCCGTCGGCGGATTCCTCCAGCGTCAGCTCCCCGTTCTCGATGTCGCCGACGATCTGCCCGCGGGTGCCATTGCGGTTGATCGCGCCGGCCAGGCTCTGCGCATAGCGCGGGTGCTGCTCGATCAGCAGCGTGGCGCCCTGCCACAGGCCCTCGAACTCGGCGCGCCACAGGCCGAACAGCTCTGTGTGCGTCACGGCCTGCGCGGCCGGGCAGGCGGCGGGTGACGAAGCCGGCGCTGCGGGCGCGGCCGCGGTCTGCGCTCGGACGGGCGTCGACACGCACAGGCTCGCGCCCAGCAGGCACGCGAGTGCCACGCCACGCCATTCGCGGGGGATCTGACATCGGAACTTCAAGATGGAGGAACTATAGTGGCTCGGCACGGTGTACCCTGTGCCCGAACGCGTCCGCCGCCGGCGTGGCGCGCGATCCGCCAACCCTTCAAGGAGAGAACCATGGGCTTCTTCAGCAAGATCCTCGACAAGCTGGGCTTCGACGCCGGCGCCGGCAAGGTCGCCGAGATGTTGAACGCGCCGGTGCCGATGCCCGCGGGCAAGCCGCCCACCGCGCCGATGGACGCACCTGCGCAGGCCATCCCCGTGGTCGACGTGGTGGCGATCCTGGAAAAGAAGGCCGCCGCCAGCGGCCAGAAGCTGAACTGGCGCACCAGCATCGTCGACCTGCTCAAGCTGCTCGATCTGGACAGCAGCCTCGCGGCGCGCAAGGAACTGGCCGCCGAGCTGAACGTGCGCGCCGGCGCCGATGGCACCGCGGAGCAGAACATCGCCCTGCACAAGGCGGTGCTGTCGAAGCTGGCCGCCAATGGCGGCAACGTGCCCAAGGAACTGCTGGACTGAGCGGCCATGGACATCCGTGACCTGCTCGCCCAGACGGGCGGCTTCGGCGCCATGGCCCGCGAGCTGGGCGTGAGCGAGGACCAGGCTGCGCGCGGCGCCGAGGCGCTGCTGCCCGCGGTGCTGGGCGGCTTCAAGAAGCAGGCCCAGGCGCAGCCCGCCGGGCTGGAGGGCCTGGGCGGCCTGCTCGGGCAGCTGGGCGGCGGCGGCCTGCTGGACAACCTGCTCTCGCCCGAGCCCACCGACACCGGCCGCGGCAACGACGTGCTGGGACAGATCTTCGGCGGCAAGGACGTGAGCCGCGCGGTGGCCTCGCAGGCTGCCTCGCAATCCGGCCTGAGCCCGGACCTGCTGAAGAAGATGCTGCCGATGCTGGCCATGCTGGTGGCCGGCTTCATGGCGAAGCAGGGCGGTGGTGCCGCCGCGCCCGCCGCGCCGGCTGGCGGCCTGGGGGACTTGCTGGGCGGACTGCTCGGCGCGGCCACGGGTGGCGGCGCGCGCGCGGCCCCTGCCGGTGGCGGCCTCGGCGGCCTGGGTTCGCTGATCGACATGAACGGCGATGGCAACGCGCTGGACGACATCCTGCGCATGGCCGGCAAGGCGATGCGCTGAGCGTCGTCGTCCCCGCGCAGGCGGGGACCCAGGGGATGCTGGCCCGCTGAGACCTGAACGACATGAGTGCCCCCCGCCCGCCCCTCGACGTGGCCATCGTCGGCGCCGGCCTCGCCGGCCTCATCCACCTGCACTACGCGCGGCTTGCCGGGCTGGAAGCCCGCGTGTTCGAGGCGCAACCGGCCGTGGGCGGGCTCTGGCGCTGGCTGCCCGCCTGGCAGGACATCCAGATCAGCCCGGTCGACTGGACGGTGGGCGACATGCCCATCGGCGGGGCCGAGCAGCCGCACATCCTGGCCAACATCGAAAGCTGGGCCATCCGCTTCGGCCTGGCGGACGGGCTGGCGCTGGGCTGCCCGGTGCAGGCGCGGCATGACGGCAGCGCCTGGGTGCTGGAGACGCCGCAGGGGCCGGTGCGTGCGCGCCACCTCGTGGCCGCCACGGGCGCGCACAACCGGCCGCTGGTGCCCGCCGTGGCGCGGTCTGCCGTCACGCTGCGCGAACTGCATTCCAGCGCCCTGCAGGCCCCGGCTGACCTGCGCGGGCAGGACGTGCTGGTGGTGGGCGGTGGCGCCTCGGCGTTCGACCTGATCGACCAGGCCCTGCAGCAAGAGGCGCGGCGCGTGCAGTGGGTGCATCGCGGTCTCAAGTGGTTCCTGCCGACGAACAAGCCCAAGCACATCGCCGGCAGCGTGCGCGGCTTCTCGCGCCTGCAGATGAGCGGCCTGAGCGTGGACCAGCAGAACGAGGCCATGCGCGCCGACATGCTGGGGCGCTACGCGAAGTTTGGTATCCAGGCGCTGCAGCCGGCGCAGCCCTTCGACCTGCGGCACGACCAGCTGATCCCGGGCCGGCCGCGCCTGCTGGCCGCCTTCGCCTCCATCGAGCGGCACAGCGGCACGGTGGCGGCCATCGAGGGCCGCGCCGTCACGCTGGACGATGGCACGCGGCTCGAGGCCGACGTGCTGCTCTGGGGCACCGGCTATGCGCTCGACCTGGGCTGGATCGAGGTGCCCGCGCTGCAACGCCTGCGCACCGTCAACGAATTGGTGGGCCGCTGCGGTTGCCTGGTGCGTAGCCTCGACGCGCTAGACCTGTACGCGCCCGGCGTGGGCCTCGACGGCGTGGGGGCCACCTCATGGGCCTATGCGCACATGGCGCGCACGATCATGTCGCACATCCGCGGCACGGCGCAGCTCGACCTGGCGCCGGTGGGGCACAAGGTGAACCACTTCGACCTGATCCGGTATCTGGCGCCGCGTGACCCGGGCAGCTTTGCACCGGATTGGGAGCAGCAGTACCGTCGCATCGCGCTGGAGACGCCGGATGACGTGGCGTATCCGATGCCCTGAGCCGCAGCCTCACCCCTTCGCCGCCGCCGCTTCCGCCGCCTGCGCGCTCTTCTTCGCGAACTCCGCCCGCAGCGCCTTCAGCTTCTCGCGCGGGTCTTCCTTCACCGTGGTCTTGTCCAGTGCCATCTCGGCGATGAAGCGGCTGGGCTGGGCGCTCACGGTCTCGCGGCCCTTCTTGCGCTTCTTCGTCCAGCTCACGGCCAGTGAGCGCTGCGCGCGGGTGATGCCCACGTACATCAGGCGCCGCTCCTCCTGCAGGCGCTGCAGGATGGAGTCATTCACGACCTTGCCGCCTTCGTCCTCCGGCTTGAAGGGCAGCAGGCCCTCCACGCAGCCAGCGAGGACGACGTGCGGCCACTCCAGGCCCTTGGCCGCATGCAGGGTGGAGAGCGTCACCACGTTCTGCTCCTGCTCGCGCTCGCTGATGGTCGACAGCAGCGCGATGGTCTGCGCCACCTCCAGCAGGTTCTTCCGCTCGCTCGTGAGCGAGACGCCCGCGGTGTCGTCGATCTCGCCGCCGCAGCGCTTGGCCATCCAGTCACAGAAGTCCAGCACGTTGGTCCAGCGCGCGGCGGCGAGCTTCTCGCTGTCCTCGCTGTCGTACAGGTGCTTCTCGTAGCCGATGTCCTTCAGCCACTCCAGCAGGAACGCCAGCGCGTCCTCCGCGCCCACCGTGTGCCGGGCGCGGTACTCCAGGTCGTTTACGAAGCGGCCGAACTCGTGCAGGCTGCCCACCGCCTTGGCCGGCAGGGCCGCGCCGAGCGAACTGGAGAACAGCGCCTCGAACAGGCTCAGCTTGTACTTGCTGGCGAAGGTGCCCAGGTTCTGCAGCGTGGTGTGGCCGATGCCGCGCTTGGGCGTGGTCACCGCGCGCAGGAAGGCCGGGTCATCAT
>NZ_JAYRZR010000064.1:0-23891 GCF_041916345.1 Ramlibacter sp. | reverse complement strand
TGGCGTCAGGACCTAAACCTGGTGCGTCTACCAATTTCGCCACCCGCGCCGGTCACTGAAAGGGAAAGCGGGCGGCCACGAGGAGCCGCCCGCTCGAATCCGGTCAACCCGTCATTTTATGCGAAAGCCGCAGGCGCCCCCGCCTCGGGCCGCTTCACCCGGAACCAGGCCGCATACATGGCCGGCAGTGCCAGCAGCGTCAGCACGGTGGCGACGATGAGGCCGCCCATGATGGCCACCGCCATCGGCCCCCAGAAGACCGATCGCGACAACGGGATCATGGCCAGCACCGCCGCCGCGGCCGTCAGCACGATGGGGCGCAGGCGCCGCACGGCCGACTCGACGATGGCGTTCCAGGCCGGCACGCCGCGCGCGCGGTCCTGCTCGATCTGGTCGATCAGGATGACCGAGTTGCGCTGGATCATGCCCATGAGCGCGATCACGCCCAGCAGCGCCACGAAGCCGAACGGCCGATTGAGCACCAGCAGCGCGCCCGCCACGCCGGCGATGCCCAGCGGGCCAGTCAGGAACACCAGCATGGCACGGCTGAAGCTCTGCAGTTGCAGCATCAGCAGGGTGAAGGTGATGAACAGCATCACCGGCACCCCGACCGCGATCGACGACGAGCCCTTGCCGCTCTCCTCCACCGCGCCGGCCACCTGGATGCGGTAGCCCTGGGGCCATTTGCGCTCCAGCTCGCGCAGCGCCGGCAGCAGCTGGTTCGTGACCGTGGCGCCCTGCAGGCCCTCGGCGATGTCGGCCTGCACCGTGATGGCATAGTCGCGCCCCTCGCGCCACATCACGCCCGGCTCCCAGGTGAACACCGGCTTGGCGATCTGCGTGAGCGGGATCGAGCGGCCGCTGGCCGTCGGCAGGTACGCGTTGGCGATGTCCGTGATCGCGTTGCGCTCGTCGGCCGGCTGGCGCAGCACGATGTCGATCAGCTTGTCGCCCTCGCGGAACTGGCCCACCGGCATGCCGGCCAGGATGGTGCGGCTCGCCTGCGCGATCGACTGGCTGGTCACGCCCAGCGCGCGCGCCTTGGCCTGGTCCACCTCCAGCCGCAGCACCTTGACCGCCTCGTTCCAGTTGTCGTTCACGCCGCGCGTGTTCGGGCTGGCGCGCATCGCCTCCTTCACGGTGTCGGCGAAGCCCCGCAGCTGCACCGGATCGGGCCCGAGCACGCGGAACATCACCGGGTAGGGCACCGGCGGGCCGTTGGGCAGCAGGGTGACGCGGCCACGCACCTCGGGGAACTCCTGCGCCAGCAGCGCGGGCAGGCGCACGCGCAGTGCCTCGCGCGTGCGCAGGTCCTGCGGCTGCACGATGAGCTGGGACACGTTGGTCTGCGGGAACACCTGGTCCAGCGGCAGGTAGAAGCGCGGCACGCCGGAGCCGACCCAGGTGCTGACGCTGGTGACGCCGGCCTCCTTCATGAGGCGCTGCTCGACGCGGCGCGCGACGTCCTCGTTGGCGGTGAACGAGGTGCCCTCGGGCGACCACAGCGCCACCAGGATCTCCGGCCGGCTGGAATCGGGGAAGAACTGCTGCTGCACCCGGCCCATGCCCACGATGCCCAGCGCGAAGGTGAGCATGGTGGCGCCGATGGTGATCCAGCGGTGTGCCACGCACCAGTCCACCGCCGCGCGGAAGCCGCGGTAGAACGGCGTGTCGAAGTGCTCGTGGTGCTCGGCCGCGACCGGCTTCGCCTTCAGCAGCACGGTGCCCAGGTAGGGCACGAAGTAGACGGACACCAGCCAGCTCAGCACCAGGGCCACGCAGGTCACGGCGAAGATGGCGAAGGTGTACTCGCCCACCGTGGACTTGGCCAGACCGATCGGCAGGAAGCCGGCGGCGGTGATCAGCGTGCCAGTCAGCATGGGCATGGCCGTCACCTCGTAGGCGAAGGTGGCCGCGCGCACCTTGTCGTAGCCCTCCTCCATCTTGCGCACCATCATCTCCACCGCGATGATCGCGTCGTCCACCAGCAGGCCGAGCGCGATGATGAGCGAGCCGAGCGAGATCTTGTGCAGGCCGATCTCCCAGTACTGCATGGCCAGGAAGGTCACCGCCAGCACCAGCGGGATGGTGATGCCCACCACCAGGCCAGGGCGCATGTCCACGTAGTAGCGCCGCCACAGCGGCAGGCCCGCGGCGGCCTGCCGCTTGTGCAGGCCCAGGCTGATGAAGCTGACCGCCAGCACGATCACCACCGCCTCGATCAGCACGCGCACGAACTCGTTCACCGAGGTCGCCACGGCGCGCGGCTGGTCCTGGATCTGCACCAGCCGCACGCCCGCGGGCAGGCCGTCGTCGATGCGGCCGACGGCCGTGCGCAACGACTTGCCCAGGCGGATGATGTCGCCGCCCTTGGCCATGGAGACGCCCAGGGCAATGACTTCCTTGCCCTGGTGGCGCACCTTCACCTGCGGCGGGTCGACAAAGCCGCGACGGATCTCGGCCAGGTCCCCCAGCCGGAGCTGGTTGCCCGAGGCGCCGCGGATCGGCATGGCCTGCAGGTCCTCGATGGCCTGGAACTGGCCGCCCACGCGCACCTGCACCACGTCGCGCGGGGTCTGCACGGCACCGGCCGACTCCACCGCGTTCTGCTGGCCCAGCTGCGCCAGCACCTGGTTCATGTCCAGCCCGAGCTGGGCCAGGCGCTTCTGCGAGATCTCGACGAAGATCTTCTCGTCCTGCACGCCGAACAGCTCCACCTTCGCGACGTCCGGCACGCGCAGCAGCTGCTGGCGCGCGTCGTCGGCAAAGCGCTTCAGCTCCGCGTAGTTGAAGCCGGGATCCGCCTCCACCGCGTAGATGACACCGAAGACATCGCCGAACTCGTCGTTGAAGAACGGCCCCTGCACGCCGCCCGGCAGCGTGTGGCGCATGTCGCCCACCTTCTTGCGCACGCTGTACCAGACGTTGGCCACCTCCGCCGGCTTCGACGAATCCTTGATCTGCAGGATGATCTGCGACTCGCCCGGCTTGGAGTAGCTGCGGATGATGTCGGCGTACGGCGCCTCCTGCAAGGTGCGCTCGAGCTTGTCGGTGACCTGCTCGGCCACCTGCTGCGCGGTGGCGCCGGGCCAGTACGTGCGCACGACCATCGCGCGGAAGGTGAACGGCGGATCCTCGTCCTGGCCGAGCTGGAAGTACGCGGCCACGCCCAGGACCATCAGCACCACCATCAGGTAGCGGGTGAGCGCGGGGTGCTCCAGCGCCCAGCGCGAGAGGTTGAAGCGCTCGCGCGCCGGCTGGCCGCTTTTCGGTTGCTCGCTCATGGCCGCCTCAGCGCGTGGTGGCGGGAAGGGTGGCGGCCTGGGCCGTGCCCGCCGCGGCCTGCGCCGGCTGTGAGCCGGCGGTGGCCGGCAGCGCCGCGCCGCGGTCCTGCCAGATCGTCACCTTCTGGCCGGCCGAGAGCACGTGCACGCCCGCCGACACGATGCGCATGCCCGGCTGCAGGCCGGCGGACACCACGGCGTCGTTGCCATCCGCCGTGGCCACCTCCACCGGCTGCGACCGCACGGTCATGGTGGCCGTGTCCAGCACCCAGACCGCGGAGCCCTGGCCCTGCTGGCGCAGCGCGCTGGTGGGGATCTTGATGACCGGCGTGCCCGCGAGGCTCAGCGCCTGCGGCACCACCGTGACGGTGGCGCCCAGCGGCGGCGGCGTCGGCGATTCCAGGCCGACCTTGACGGCATAGGTGCGCGTGACGGGATCGGCACTGGCCGCCACCTCACGCACGCGGCCGGTCAGCGTGGTCTCGGCCGCCCAGGGCCGCACCGTCACCTCGCTGCCCACCCGGACAGCAGCGACGCGGTCTTCCGGCACGGCGAACACCACGTCGCGCGGGCCGTCCTGCGCGATGCGCACCACGGGCGCGCCGGCGGCCACCACCTGGCCCGGCTCGGCCTCGACGCCCGTGACGACGCCCGAGACATCGGCCACGAGTTCGGTGTAGCCAGTCTGGTTGCCCTGCGCCGCGAGCTGGGCCTGCGCCTGCTCGAGCTGCGCCTGCGCGGCCTTGAGCGCCGTCTCGCGCCGCTCCAGCTCCGCGCCGCTGATGAAGTTCTGGTCGCGCAGCGTCTGGAAGCGCCGGTAGTCCGCCGCCGCCAGATCGCGGTTCGTCTGCGCGGCGGCCACCTGCGCGCGCGCTGCGTCGGCAGCCAGGCGATAGTCCTGCGCGTCGAGCTGGGCCAGCACCTGGCCGGCCTGCACGCGCTGGCCCAGCTCGGCCTGGCGGCGCACGATCTTGCCGGCCACGCGGAACCCCAGGCGCGACTCCACGCGGGGCCGCACTTCGCCGGAAAATTCATGGCCGGACTGGAAGGCCGTCGGCGCGATGGTCATCACCTTCACCGCCCGCACCGGATCCGGCGGCGGCTCGGAGCGGGAACAGGCCGCCAGCACGGCGACCGAGACGACAAGGCCTGCGATCTGGAGCAGGCGGCAGGATTGTGCAGCTGGCATGGAGCACCAATCAGAAAAAAGAACTCGATTTGGCAAGAAGAGACCCATTGGGCGAGCCTCGGCCACTAATGACTGACTGGTTAGTAATCTATTGGATCCGCCCCCGGGCTGTCAAGCGACAATCCGGCGCGTGACTCCGACGACCGACGGCCGGCATGCGCCGGTGACCCACTACGAGAACTTCCCGGTCGCCTCCTGGCTGTGCCCGCCGCGCCTGCGGCCGCCGATCGCCGCGATCTACTGGTTCGCGCGCACGGCCGACGACATCGCCGACGAGGGCGATGCGCCGGCTGACCGGCGCCTGGCCGACCTCGCCGCCTATCGCGACGAGCTGCGGGCCTGTGTCGCCGGTCAGGCGCCCGGTGACCGCTGGCGGGGCGTGTTCCTGCCGCTGGCCGCGGCCCTGCGCGACTTCCGCCTGCCGCCCACGATGCTGGAGGACCTGCTCGACGCCTTCTGCCAGGACGTGCGGAAGACGCGCGACGCCGCGGGCTACGCCGACCGCGCCGAGCTGCTGGACTACTGCCGGCGCTCCGCCAACCCGGTCGGGCGGCTGCTGCTGCACCTTTACGGCGTCGATGCGCCGGCGGCGCTGGCCGAGAGCGACGCCATCTGCAGCGCCCTGCAGCTCATCAACTTCTGGCAGGACCTGAGCCGCGACGTGCCGCGCGGCCGCTACTACCTGCCCGCCGCGGACTGCCGGCGGCACGGCATCGATGCCGCCGCCCCCGCCACCTGGGCCGCGCATCCGGCCGCGCCCGCCCTGGTCCGCGAGCTGTGCGAGTGGGCGCGAGAGCGGATGCTGGCGGGCGCGCCGCTCGTGCATCGCGTGCCGGGTCGCGCCGGCTGGGAGCTGCGTCTCGTCGTGCAGGGCGGGCTGCGCATCCTCGACAAGATCGACGCCCTGCAGTACCAGGCGATGCAGGCGCGGCCCACCGTGGGCGCCGCCGACGCCCCGCTGCTGCTGTGGCGTGCGCTGCGGATGGGACAATCGCCCGCATGACGCCCGAACAGTATGTGCAGGAGAAGGCGGCCGCATCCGGGAGCAGCTTCTACTACGCCTTCCTCTTCCTGCCACCCCCTCGCCGCGCTGCCATCACGGCCTTCTATGCGTTCTGCCGCGAAGTCGACGACGTGGTGGACGAGGTCACCGACCCGGCGATCGCACGCACCAAGCTGGCCTGGTGGCACACCGAGGTGGCCCGCGCCTTCGAGGGGCAGCCCAGCCACCCGGTGATGCAGGCGCTGATGCCCGGTGCCCGCGCCTTCGGGTTGCAGGCCGAGCAGCTGCAGTCGGTGATCAGCGGCTGCGAGATGGACCTCGACCAGACCCGCTACCTCGACTTCGCCGCCCTGCAGCGCTACTGCCATCTGGTGGCCGGCGTGGTGGGCGAGGTCTCCGCGCGCATCTTCGGCCAGACCGACGAGGCCACCACCCGCTATGCGCACAAGCTCGGACTGGCCTTCCAGCTCACCAACATCATCCGCGACGTCGGCGAGGACGCCCTGCGCGGCCGCATCTACCTGCCGGTGAGCGAGCTGCAGCAGCACGACGTGAAGGCGCACGAGATCCTGCAACGGCAGTACTCGGACCGCTTCGTGGCCCTGATGCGCTTCCAGGCGCAGCGCGCGCATGCCCTCTATGACGAGGCGCTCGCCCTGCTGCCGGCCGTCGACTACCGGGCCCAGAAGCCCGGCCTGATGATGGCCAGCATCTACCGCACGCTGCTGCGCGAGATCGAGCACGAGCAGTTCCGCGTGCTGAACCAGCGCATCAGCCTCACCCCGCTGCGCAAGCTGTGGCTGGCGTGGAAGGTGCAGGCGCTGGGCCGCGTGGCGACATGAGCCGCCGGGCCGCCCCAAGGCGAATCCCGCAGCGCGCAGCGCGGAGGGTTGTCCCATGACGGGACCCCGCATCGCGGTCGTTGGCGCAGGCTGGGCCGGCATCGCCGCGGCTGTGGCCTGCGTGGATGCCGGCGCGCGGGTGCGGGTGTTCGAGAGCGCGCGCGTGGCCGGCGGTCGCGCCCGCAGCGTCACGGTCGACGGACCGGACGGCCAGCCGCTGGTGCTGGACAACGGGCAGCACATCCTCATCGGCGCGTATTCGGAAACGCTCGACCTGATGCGGCGCGTGGGCGTGGCGCCCGCCGATGCCCTGCTTCGCCTGCCGCTCGCCGTGCGCTACCCCGACGGCGCCGGCCTCGTGCTGCCGGACTGGCCCGCGCCCTGGGATGCCCTGGCCGGGATGCTGCGCGCGCCCGGCTGGGGCCTGGGCGACCGGGCCTCGCTGCTGCGGCATGCGGCGCTCTGGCAGCTGCGCGGGTTCCGCTGCGACGCAGGCGCCACGGTGGCCGACCTGTGTGCCCGCCTCGCCCCGCGCGTGCGCGCCGACCTGATCGACCCCCTGTGCGTGGCAGCCCTGAACACGCCGGCCGATCGCGCCAGTGGCACCGTCTTCCTGCGCGTGCTGCGCGACTCGCTGTTCGGCCGGGGCTGGGGTGACTGGGGTGCGTCGAACCTGCTGCTGCCGCGCGTGCCCCTCGGCCAGTTGCTGCCCGAGGCCGCGCTGGCGTGGCTGCGCCGGCACGGCGCGGAGGTGGTCACCGGCCACCGTGTCGCCACCCTGGTGCCGTCGGAACGCCGCTGGCTGCTGGATGGCCTGCCGTTCGACCACGTGGTGCTGGCCTGCCCGCCCTGGGAGGCCGCCCGGCTGACCGACACCGCGGGCGCAGGGGCCAGTGCCTGGCGCGCGCAGGCCCAGGGCCTGGACTTCGAGGCCATCGCCACCGTCTACGCCCAGGCGGCCCACAGCCTGCCGGCGCCGATGCTGGCCTTGCGCCACACGCCACAGGCGCCCGCCCAGTTCGCCTTCGATCGGGGCCAGCTGGGCGGTCCGGCGGGCCTGCTCGCCTTCGTGGTCAGCGCGAGCGGCCGGGAACGCGAGACCGTCGAGGCGCAGGTGGTGGCGCAGGCCGCGCACCTCGGCTGGCCGGTGAAGCTGCTGCGCACGGTGGTAGAGAAACGCGCCACGTTCGCCTGCCTGCCGGGCCTGCAGCGCCCCGGCACGGCCATCTCACCCGGCCTGTGGGCCTGCGGCGACTATGTGGAAGGCCCCTACCCCGCCACGCTGGAAGGCGCGGTGCGCAGCGGCCTCGACGTGGCCGCGCGCATCAGCGCAGGAGTTCCACCAGCTCGGTGAGGGTGGCCACCGTGACGTGGGGCTCCAGTTCGTGGGGCCACAACGCGTCAGCCCGGTTGACCCAAGCCACCTGCATGCCGGCATTCAGCCCGCCCAGGCCGTCGAGCGTGGCGTCGTCGCCGATGTGTAGCACGTGGTCAGGCAAGGTGTCCACGGCGCCCGCCGCGGCGTGGAAGATGCGCGGATCCGGCTTGCCGACGCCGAAAGCCCGCGCGCTGATGCTCGCGCGGAAAAAGCCGCCCAGCCCGACGCGACCGACATCCGCATTGCCGTTGGACAGGCTCACCATCGGGTAGCGGGCGGCCAGGAACTCCAGCGCGGGCAAGGCGTCGTCGAACAGCGTGACGCGCTGACGCTCGGCGAAGAACACCTCGAACGCGGCCTCGGCCAGGAGCGGGTTCTCTCCGGCGCGATACAGGGCCAGGCGGATGGACTCGCGGCGCAGCGCACTCAGGTCGTGCTTGAGCTCGGGACGCGAGTGCGCCATGTGGTCGCGGATCTCCCGCAGCGCCCCCGGGCTGGCGAACAGGGCCGCCGCCATGGGCGCGTGCACGGCCATCCAGTCGTGCAGGGCGCGCTCGGCCCGCTCGATGGTCGGCCAGATCGGCCACAACGTGTCGTCGAGGTCGATGGAAATGGCCTGGATGCGCGAGACGTCGAGCATCTCAGCGCCTGCCGCGCGGCCCCGGACGCGCGCCATTCCATCCACGGGACTGCGCGTGAACCATTCGCCGATCAGGGGGGCCTGCCATCCCGGTGAGAATACCGCATGGCCGCGCCCTCCCCGTCTTCCCCCTCCTCCCCGTACGCCCACGGCCGACCACCGGTCACCGCCGTGCTGCTGTGCAACCTCGGCACGCCCGACGCGCCGACCCCGCGCGACGTGCGGCGCTACCTGGCAGAGTTCCTGCGGGACCCGCGCGTGGTGGAGATCCCGCGCGCCGTGTGGCTGCCACTGCTGTACGGGGTGATCCTGCCGCTGCGCTCCGCCAAGTCGGCCGCCAAGTACGCCACCATCTGGACGCCCGAGGGCTCGCCGCTGAAGGTGTGGACCGAGCGGCAGGCGAAGCGCCTGCAGGGCTGGCTGGGCGAGCACGGTCACCGCGTGCGCGTGGCCTGGGCCATGCGCTATGGCGCCCCGGCCATCGCCGATGTGCTGGACGAGCTGCGCGACGGCGGCGCCACGCGCATCCTGGTGCTGCCGGCCTACCCGCAATATTCAGGCACCACCACCGCCAGCGTCATCGACGCGATCACGGCCTGGATGGGCCAGCAGCGCCACGTGCCCGAGGTCCGCTTCGTCAACCGCTACCACGACGACCGCGGCTACCTGCAGGCACTGGCGCACCGCGTGCGGCGCACCTGGCACGCGGAAGGCGAGCCGGATCACCTGGTGATGAGCTTCCATGGCGTGCCCGAGCGCACGCTGTACCTGGGCGACCCCTATCACTGCGAGTGCCTCAAGACGGCCCGCCTGCTGGGCGAGTGGCTGGGCCTCGCCCCCGACCGCTTCACCGTCACCTTCCAGTCGCGCTTCGGCAAGGCCAAGTGGCTGGAACCCTATACCGAGCCGACGCTGCAGGCCCTGGCGCAACGGGGCGTCGGGCGGGTCGACGTGGTGTGCCCCGGCTTCACGAGCGACTGCCTGGAAACGCTGGAGGAGATCGCGCAGGAGGGCCGCGATGCCTTCCTGGCGGCAGGCGGCCAGCAGTTCCGCTACATCCCCTGCCTGAACGACGAGCCTGAGTGGATCGCGGCCCTGGGCGGCATCGCACAGCGGCATCTGGCCGGCTGGCCCACGCAGGAGGCGACCGACCCGGCAGCGCTCGCGGCGCAGAAGGAACGCGCGCTCGCCCGCGGGGCGGCGGCCTGAGGGCCGCAGCGCCCCAGGCTCAGGCGGCGGCCAGGACCTCGCGGCGGTCGTGCCGCGCGAGGAAGCTGCTCACCAGCTCCAGCTGGTCGGGCACGTTCAGCGCGGGCGCGTGGCCGCACCCGGCGATTTCGACCACCTGGGTCAGCCCCAGGGCGCCGGGGCCGCGCGTGAGCATCTCGTCGGTGACGTCCTTGAGCACCAGGTCGGACTCGGCGCCGCGCAGCACCAGCACCGGAATGCGCAGCTGGTCGTAGTGCGTCCAGATCAGGTAGTCGTCGGGATGGTCGGTGAACTGACGCACCATCTGCGGGTCGTAGTGCGGCGTGACGCGCCCGTCGGGCAACCGGCGGGTGGACGTCTCGGTGAGCCGCCGCCACTGCGCATCGCTCAGCCAGCCGTAGGGCTTGTAGACCTGCCGGAAGAAGGCCTCCAGCTCCGCCATCGTCGCGAAGGCGGGCGGGCTGCCCGCATAGGCCCTGATGCGGGCCACGGCGGCATCGGCCAGCCGCGGCGCGTTGTCGTTGAGCACCAGGCTCAGGATGCGGTCCTTCAGGCCGGGCTCGGCCAGCCCCGCCGCACAGACCGTGCCGATGGCGCCACCCATCGACGTGCCCACCCAGTGCGTCTGGTCGATGCCCAGCTGATCCATCAGGTCCGCCGCGAGGCGGGCGTAGAACGCCAGCGTGTACTCGTTCACCGGGTCCGGGCTCCACTGGCTGAAGCCGCGGCCGAGCGTGTCCGGGCAGATGACGCGCCAGCCGGAGGCGCTGAGCCACTGCGCCAGTTCATCCATGTCACGGCCGGTGCGCGCCAGGCCGTGCCAGGCGATCACGGTGCGGGGGTTGCCGGCCCCCCACTCGGTGAAGTGGATCTCGCGGCCCGCGCAGGTCACGTAGCGGGAACTGAAGGACATGGCCATCTCCTGGACGGGGCCGGGCCCCTTACTGCGGCACCGCCAGCGCGGTGCCGTTGAAGCCGATCTGGTCGGCCGCTGCCGGCGTGGCGCTGATCGGCGGGACCTGCGCCGCCGTGAGGGCCGGCGCGGCCAGCGGCGAGCCACCACGGGGCGTGGTCCGCACCAGCTGGCTGGGCGGCAGCGCCGCGCCGGACTTGAGGTGCGCCCACATCAGGTCCATGGCCTGGTTGAAGTAGGGGTGCAGCGGGACGAAGCGCGTATCGAACCCGCCGAACGGCAGGAAGGTGTCGAAGTGCTGCGCGTTCGTCACCTCGATGTAGCGCAGCTTCGTGCCCGCGCCCTCGGTCACGCGGTTGAACGCGGTGTAGGCGCGGGAGTTGTTGTTCACCGGCACGAGCGCATCACTGCGGCCGTGCACGATGATCGTCGGCTTGCCGCGCAGATTGCCGGTGACCGTGACCTCCGCGATGCCGGCCTTCACCGCATCGCTCTGCGCCTTGGTGGGGACCGACGTCGCCGTGAGGGCCGCGCCCGAGACCGGGTCGGCGCCAGTGACCAGCGCCCGCTGGCAGAGCGCGTTGTCCAGGCCGAAGTCAGCGACGCCGGTGGAGGGGGACACCGCCAATGCCCACGACTTCGCACCGCCGACCGAGTTGTCATAGACCGGTGTCGCAGGCACGCCGTTGGCCGTGCCGTTGGCGAGCGCGAAGCTCTGCGCCTTGACCACGGCATTCGCGGCCACGGGGTTGCCGGTGGCGTCGACGGCCGCGAAGCTGGTGCTGCACACGTTGTCCAGCACCGACAGGCGCCCATAGGCCACCGGATACATCGCCGCGAGGATGGGGCCGTTGCCCAGGCCCCAATGGGCGCTGTGCATGCGGTCATGCTCGGCCGTCCAGCCGAAAGCGCGCAGGCGGGCCAGCGCGTTGGCCGACTGCTCGGCCACGGTCGAGCCGGTCAGCAGGCCCTTGGCCGCGAGGCCGGCGCAGCGCGCCGTGGCACGGGCCGTCATGCCGGCCACCGAGATGTAGTTGAAGGTGGAGACCTCGGACATCGCCGCGTCCGCCGCCAGCGCGGCGCACGGCTGGTACAGGTTGCCGTAGGTCACGAAGTCGGCCAGCGTCTTGCCGTAGCCCGCCGCGGGCGTGCCGCCGACCTGGATGCCGTAGCCGCTGCTGGTGGGCATCTGCGTCACCGGCTCGGAAGCCACCACGCCGTCGATCAGGCCACTGGTGTCGGCCTCGGCCGCGCGCAGCACCGCGGCACCACCGTTGGAGGCCGAGCCCGCGATCACGAGCGTGTTGCCCGCGTCGAAGCGCACCGGGTTCTCCGGCGTGCCGTAGCGGTCGTTCAGCACGTACAGCGCATAGCGCGCGGCCGCGAGGGTGTCGGTGCCCCAGTCCTTCTCGGGATTCTGCTGCGAGTGGGCGTGCTTGATGGCCAGCCGGTTCGGAAACGCCGCCACGTACGCCGCGCGCGCCGCCTCGGTGATGTTGGCGGCGAACTGCGCCAGGGCGCCAGCGGCCGTGCGCGTGGCGCGCGTGCCGTCCACCTTGTTGACGGTGTCGTCGCCCAGGTCATGCAGGCCCACGCCCTTGCCGGCGTCGGTGAGGGCGACCGCGCAGCCGCGCTTGAGGCCCCACTCCCCGGCCGTGCCGATGGCGCCGTAGACGCCGCGCGAGCCGGACGAAGGGCCGACCACGACGCAGGGGTTGGCCGGGTCGAAGCTGTCGGGCACCTGCACCGCCATCACCACGCGCTTGCGGCCGGAGCCATCGTCCAGCGAGGCCAGGTATTCGCGGCCAGGGATCAGGCCCTCGGCGGTGGTGACCTGGCCGGAGGCCGTGACGTTGGGGCCGTACAGCGTGCCGTAGCCGCCGGCGGCCGACGGATCCAGGATGCCGCGGTAGTTGGAGTAGAGCGCGTTGCGGCGCAGTTCGGCGGCGGTCGGGTTCGCTGGGTCGGCATAGGTCGGCGCGGCGGCCGCGCCGAGGCCCGTCTTGCCGATGCCACCGGTCAGCAGGTCCTGCTTGTCCGCGGTGGCGCCGCCCGCGACCGTGGTCGCCGGGTAGACGGTCATGCCGTGCGGGGTCACGCCCGCCGGCAGTTCGTTGACGGCGGTGTCACTGCCACCACAGCCGCCGAGCACGGCGCCAAGGGCGAGGACGGGAAGGGCGCGCGCGGCGCTCTTGCGGCTACTGGTTTTCAACGAGGTCTCCTGATGGACGACGATCACGGGCCGACGGCATGCGCAGGCTGCGCAACCGACCGACCACGCCGGTGGGGAAGTAGTAGACGGACAGCACGAACAGCAGGCCCAGCCAGAGGAGCCAGCGGTCCGGCGACAGCAGCGCGGCCAGGCCGGGCACGCCAGCGACCGCCTCGCTCGCGAGCTTCAGCAGATCCTGCAGATAGCTCTGGGCCACCACGAACAGGCCCGAGCCGATGGCCGCGCCGTAGATCGTGCCCATGCCGCCGATCACCACGATCAGCAGGACGTCGAGCATGATCTCGAACGACAGCGTGGTGTCGGGGCCGTTGTAGCGCAGCCAGATCGCGAGCATGGCACCGGCCACGGTGGCGAACAGCGCCGACAGGATGCTGGAGATGGTGCGATAGACCACCACGCGATAGCCGATCGCCTCGGCGCGGAACTCGTTCTCGCGGATCGCCTGCAGCACGCGGCCGAAGGGCGAGTTCACGATGCGCAGCATCGCCAGGAACAGCAGCACCGTGACGGCGAACAGCAGGTAGTAGCAGATCAGCCGGCCGTCGAGGCTGACGCCGAACAGCGGCTCCTCCATCAGCTGGAAGGCGGGCGACAGCAGCTCGGGCATCTTGAAGGTGAGGCCGTCCTCGCCGCCCGTCACCTCCGACAGCTGCGAGGCCAGCGTCTGGAACGCCGCCGCGAAGGCCAGCGTGATCATCGAGAAGAAGATCGCCCGCACGCGCAGCGAGAACAGGCCGATGGCCAGCGCCAGCAGGAAGGACAGCACCAGGGCCACCGCGAGGCCCACCGCGAGCGCGCCCCAGCCGGGACCCATGCGCGTGGAGGCGATGGCGATGCCGTAGGCACCGATGCCGAAGAACATGGTGTGCGCGAAGCTCACGATGCCGGTGTAGCCCAGCAGCAGGTCGAAGCTCGCGACCAGCACGATGAACACCAGCACCTTGGCCGCCACGTTGAGCGCCTTCACGCCGGGGATGAGGAAGGGCGTGAGCGCGAGCGCCAGGAACAGCGCGACCAGGATGGCCGCCAGCACGCGGCTGCGCGGCAGGTCGTTGGAGAGGATGCGGGACAGCATGGTCAGGCCCTTCTCACTTGCTCAGGGCATACACGCCCTGCGGCCGCCACAGCAGGATGGCCATCATGAGCGCGATGTTGGAGAACAGCGCCGCCTTGGGCAGCAGGAAGCCGGTGTAGTTGGCCATCAGCCCCACCAGCAGCGCGCCCACCAGGGCCCCGGTGGTGGAGCCCAGGCCGCCGATGATGAGCACGATGAAGATCAGCACGTTCACCTGCGCGCCCATCTGCGGGATCACGTTCTGCTGGTACAGGCCCCACATCACGCCACCCAGCCCGGCCAGTGCGCTGCCGACGACGAAGACGCCGATGAACAGGGTCTTGATGCGGTAGCCCAGCGACTCCACCATCTCGCGGTCCTGCACGCCGGCGCGGATCAGCAGGCCGATCTTGGTGCGGGTGAGCGTCCACAGCAGCACGCCGAACACCAGCAGGCCGATCACCACCGCGATCAGGCGGTACTTCTCCACCGCGGCATCCCCCAGCAGCACCGAGCCGCGCATGCCCTCGGGCAGCGGCAGCGGGATCTGCAGCGGGCCCCAGATGACCTTGATCAGCTCCTCGCCGATGATCATGCCGCCCATGGTGATGAGGATCTGCTTCAGGTGATTGCCGTACACCGGCCGCACGATGAAGCGCTCGAACGCCAGGCCGATGGCACCGGCCACCAGCATCGCCACCACCATCGCGGGCAGCACCGCGAGCAGGTTGACCCACAGGCTGGAGGAGCCGGTGTAGTCGCCCATCGCGCCCAGCACGCTGGTGGCGATGAAGGCACCGAGCGCGATGAACACGCCGTGGCCGAAGTTCAGCACGTCCATCAGGCCGAACACCAGCGTCAGGCCCGAGGCGATGATGAAGATGATCATGCCCATCGCCAGGCCGGCGACGGTGAGCGTGAGCCAGGTGGAGCCCGAGCCCACCAGCGGCAGCGCGATGGCGGCCAGCGCCGGCACCAGCACCAGCGGCGTCCAGTCGAAATCCTTCAGGGCGTTCATAGCGCCAACCCCAGCAGCTCGCGCTGCAGTTCCTCGTCTTCGGCCAGCTCGCGCATGGCTCCGGCATGCACCACGCGGCCGTCGTCCATCACGGCCACGGTGTCGCCCAGGCGCTTGGCGAAGCTGATGTTCTGCTCCACCAGCAGGATGGTCACGCCGCTCTTCTTGAGCTGCGCGAACGCATCGATCATGTTGTTGATGATGGCCGGCGCCAGGCCCTTGCTGGGCTCGTCCACGATCAGCAGTTCACGCGGCTCGATGATCGCGCGCGACACCGCCAGCATCTGCTTCTGCCCGCCCGAAAGCTTGCCGGCCGGGTGGTTCCAGAACTTCTCCACCGCGGGGAAGAGCCTGAAGATCCATTGCAGCCGTTCGCCGTCGATCTGCGCGGCCGTCTTGGCCGAACGCGCGGCCAGCACCATGTTCTCCTTCACCGTGAGGTCGGCGAAGATGCCCATGTTCTCGGGCACGTAGGCGATGCCCAGCCCCGCGATCTGCGGCGTGGGCTGCTGCGTGATGTCCTGCCCGTTGAAGGTGACGCGCCCCTGCGAGGCCCGCCACAGGCCCATGATCGTGCGCAGCGTCGTCGTCTTGCCCGCGCCGTTGCGCCCCAGCAGCATCGTGAGCTGCCCGCGCGGCACGTGCAGATCCACCCCGTGCAGGATGTGGTATGCCCCGATGTGCGTGTGCACCCCTTCCAGCGTCAGCAGATCCCCGCTCATGGCTGCCCCCCTGCCCGACCTGCTGCACCCTGGCTGTTCCCCCTCCCCCCTTGAGGGGGGAGGCCGGGAGGGGGGGGAGCCCCATCCTGCGCCAAAGCGTCCTTGGCGTCGCCGCCACCGGCGGCCACGCCAAGGTAAGCTTCCTGCACCACCGGCGAAGCGATCACCTCCGCCGGCTCGCCGTCCGCCACCAGCGTGCCGTTGTGCAGCACGATGATGCGGTCGGCGAGTTCCCTCACGACGTCCATCTTGTGTTCGACCAGCAGGATGGTCTTGCTCTTGTCCGCCTTCAGCCGGCGGATGAGATTCAGGATGACGGGCGCCTCGGCGTGGTTCATGCCCGCCGTGGGCTCGTCGAACATGAAGACCTGCGGCTCCAGCGCCATCAGCAGCGCCACCTCCAGCTTGCGCTGGTCGCCATGCGGCAGGTTGGCCACCAGCTCGTCCTCCTTGTCCTTCATCGCCACCGCCTCCAGGATCTCGTCGGCCCGCTCGTTCAGCGCGCGGTGGTCGCTCCACACGCTCCAGAGGTTCAGGCCGCGGCGATGCTCCCCCTCGCGCGTGGCCTGCACGGCCAGGCGCACGTTCTCCAGCACCGTCAGGCGCGGGAACAGGTTGGTGAGCTGGAAAGCGCGCCCCAGGCCGGCCCGCGTGCGCTGCGAGGCCGAGGCGCCGGACAGGTCGCGCCCGCCCAGCGTCACGGTCCCGCTCGTCGCCTTGAGCTGCCCGGAGATGAGGTTGAAGTAGGTCGTCTTGCCGGCGCCGTTCGGGCCCACGATCGCGGTCAACGTCCCCGGCTCGAACGAGCAGGTGACGGCATTGACCGCGACGTGGCCGCCGAAGCGCACCGTCAGGCCCTGGGTGGCAAGCTGGCTCATGGTCTCCTGGTCGAAGGTCAGCAGGTCCCGATCACGTAGTAGCCGGGACTCGTCTGCTTCAGCGTGGTGGTGATGAAGACGTTGTAGAGCCCCATGTTCTGGTTGGAGCCCTTGGCATAGGTGTAGCCGCCGGTGGTGGTGGCGCGGCCGGCGGTCACATGCGCGTAGTTGGTGGCGGTGGTGCACGTCACCGGCGCGCCGGTGGTGGTGCCGGTCGCGCCGCTGGAGACCGCGCCCTGCACGCCCGCGCCATCCACGCCGGCGACCGTCCAGGTGTAGGTGGTCGCCGCCGCGAGGCCGGTGTCGGTGTAGCTGGTGCCGGTCACGCCAGTGGCGTTCACCTTGTTGCCGTTGCGGAACACGTTGTAGCTGGCCGCCCCGGAGACCGCGCCCCAGGTGATGGCCATCGTGGTCGTCGTCGCGCCCGAGGTCGCCACGCCGGTGGGCGCGGGCAGCGTCGTGCCACCACCACCGCCGCCGCCGCCACCACCGCCGGAGCCGCTGCCGGAGGAGATGCGATCGACCATGGCCTTGATCGCGGCCATCTGCATGCCGGCCTTCTGCGCGAAGTTGCCGCCATACCAGCCGATCCAGTCCCAGCAGGCGTTCGGGTTGGCGAGCGAGCCGCTGGCCGCCGTCTGCCGGCTCGTGTTGTCCACCTTGGTCTGCGGGAACAGCACGATGATGCTGTTGGTGTCCGCCCAGCGGGTATAGCCCGTGTTCTTCACGAACTTGTCGCCGATCTTGTCCGTGCTCTGCTGGCAGCCGTGCAGGGCCACGTGCACCTTGCACTGCGCGCCGCTGGCGCAGTTGGCGGGCACGTAGACCCAGCCGTTGGTGGCCATGCCGGGGTTGCTGGTGAACTCGGCCTGGTTGAACTCGATGTAGTTGCCGGCCGCCGGCGCGTTGTTGCGCGCATTGAGCGTGCCGTAGAACTGCTGCAGCACCGCCTTGGCGCCGTCATAGCTGCAGTTGCTGATGTAGGGTGAGGCCGCGCTGCCGCAGCTGTTGTTGCCCGTGCTGTCGAAGTCGGTCGGGAAGGTGTGCGAGGCGCCGCTGCGCACCACGTGCTGCAGGTTGGCGGCGGGCACGCCGTTGTTGGTGTATTGCGTCTTCAGCGCCGTCACCGGGTTCTGGCCCACGGTGTAGTCGCTGGTGCCAATGAACAGGTAGACCTGCTGGCCGGCGATGTTCGACTTGTTGTCGATGGCACCGCTCGCGCTGTAGCTGTTCAGGCTGTTCTGCATGGACGTGAGCTGCGCGCTGCTGATGCTCGCGTTGTACATGCAGGCGGTGTAGTTGTTGAGCCCGGCGCACATGTAGGGGCCGGCCGCGAACACGCCCACGCCCTTGAAGGTGGACGAGTAGGCAATGCCCAGCTGGTTGGCCATGAAGCCGCCGGAGGACAGGCCCGACACGGTGGTCTTGCTGGTGTCCACGTTGTAGGCGCCGAGGTTGCCCGCCGCGAGGGCGGAGCCGGCTGCAAGGGCCGCCAGGGCCGGGATGAGGCGAAGCATCTTGAACGTCATCGAGTGTCTCCTGTGTGTGTCTGGGGCGAACGACTGCCCCGCCCCGTGTGCCCGGGGATCTGCTCTGAACAACGGATCAAAAAGAGGGGCGGCCGCCCCTGAAGGAACGGGCGGGGCACGCCGGCACCCCGCCCGTCCAAACCGGCCTATCGCTTGTTGCGGATCGGCACGTTCATCTCGCTCGCCTTGATCTCCTTCACCAGGTGGAGATCGGCCATGGTGCCGGGCTTGGCGCCCGGGGCCACGCGGAAGTGGTACATCGACTGCATGGCCTGGTGGTCTTCCTTGCGGAAGGTCATCGGGCCCTTGGGCGTCTCGAAGGTCATGCCTTCCATGGCCGTGATCAGCTTGTCGGTGTTGGTGTCGGCCTTGGTCTTCTTCAGCGCCTCGACCACGGCCATCGCCGCCGCGAAGCCGCCCGCGGTGAAGAAGTCAGGCGGCGACTTGAAGCGGGTGTAGTGGTTCGTCACCAGCCACAGGTTGGCCTCGTTCTTGGAGAAGCCGAAGTAGTAGTAGCTGGCGCCCTCCATGCCCGGGAACTGGTTGTAGGCCACCATCGCGGGCAGGATGTTGCCGCCGGTGGCGATCTCGATACCGTAGCGCTTGAGGTCGAGGTCGGCGATCTTGAACGGGTTGCCGGCGCCGGCCCACACGATCCAGATGACCTTGCGGCCCGGCTGGTCCTTGAGCTTGTCGATCAGGCGCTGCGCACCGGCGGTGAAGTCGGTGGTGTTGGCGGGCAGGTATTCCTCATGGACGATCTTGGCCGTCTTCACCGCCTCCTTGAAGGCCTTCACGCCGTCACGGCCGAACGCGTAGTCCTGCGCGAGCGTGGCGATCACCGTGCCCGGCTTGTCCAGCGCGACGGCGTTGGAGATGGCGTCCTGCGAGCTGTTGCGGCCGGTGCGGAAGATGTACTTGTTCCACTTGTCGCCGGTGATGGAGTCGGCCACGGCCGGCTCCACCAGCAGGATCTTCTTGTACTCCTCGGCCACCGGCAGCAGCGCCAGCGCGACGCCGGAGGAGGTGGGGCCGATGGCGAGATCGACCTTGTCGTCGGCGTAGGCGGTGGCCAGCAGCGACTTGCCCAGGTCGGGCTTGCCCTGGTCATCCTTCTCGATGACGGTGATCTTGCGACCATTGACGGTCATGGTGCCCTTGGTGGCGTACTCCAGGCCCATCATCAGACCGGTCTGGGTCTGCTTGCCGTAGGCCTCCAGGGGGCCGGTGCGGCTGTAGACGTGGGCGATCTTGATGTCCTTGGCCTGCGCCCAGACCGCCATGGGGGCGGCGAGCGCCGAGGTTGCGAGGGCCGCGGCCGCGACCCAGATCCGACGTTGCATGCGATGTCTCCTTCGATGGACTGCTGAACGTCGATTCCATTGCACGCACCGTGCCAGTGCGCAAGTGCTTGATTTAACGAGAGAAAATCCCCGAAGTGGGATCAAGTGACTGATAATCAGACAATTCGAGGTGTCTGATGTTCAGACATATGTCTGATTCTCAGGCAGATCATCCAGCCGCTCGTAGAGCTTGGCCCGGGAAATGCCGAGCAGCCGTGCGGCCGCCACCTTGTTGCCGCCGGTGGCCGCCAGGGCGGCCGCAATCGCCTGCCGCTCCACGGCCGCCACCTGCTCGGCCAGGGGGCGAAGGGTTGCCGCATCGGCCGGGCCGGCGGCCCCGGCCCGCATGGGGCTCGCAGGTGCCGAGGGCAGGCGCTCGATGCCCGCCTCGCGCAGCACCTCCTCGAGGTCATGCACCTCCACGTGCTGGGAATCGCTGCGCATGGCCGCCTGCTCCAGCACGTTGCGCAGTTCGCGGATGTTGCCGCGCCACGTCTGCGCAGCGAGCATGGCGAGCGCGTCGGAACTGAGGTCGAAGGCGGGCGTGCCGCCGCGCAGGGCGATGTCCTCGGCCAGCACCTCCACCAGCGCCGGGATGTCCGCGCGCCGCTCGCGCAGCGGCGGCACGCGGATCGGCAGCACGTTCAGGCGGTAGTAGAGGTCTTCGCGGAAGCGGCCTTCGCGCACCAGCGCACCCAGGTCGCGCGAGGTGGCCGCGATCACGCGGGCGTCGAACGGGATCACCTTGTTGGAGCCCAGCGGCTCGATCTCGCCCTCCTGCAGGGCCCGCAGCAGCTTGGGCTGCAGCACCAGCGGCATGTCGCCGATCTCGTCCAGGAACAGCGTGCCGCCGTCGGCCAGCTTGAACTTGCCGTCACGGCCCTTGCGGTCGGCGCCGGTGAAAGCGCCCGGGGCCACGCCGAAGAACTCCGCCTCCAGCAGCGTGTCGGGCACGGCGGCGATGTTCACGCTCACGAACGGCCCGGCGGAGCGCGACGACGCGGCGTGGATCGCATGGGCCAGCAGTTCCTTGCCCGTGCCCGTCTCCCCCAGCAGCAGCACCGGGCTGGACGACAGGGCAGCGCGGCGCGCCTGGCGCTTCACCTCCACCGCGGGCGCGCTGCTGCCGACGAAGCTGGCCAGCGTGTACTTGCTGCGCCGCTGGCTCGCGAGCTCACGCCGCGCGTCGTCCAGGTCGCGCTGCAGGGCGGCGAACTTGTGGATCAGCGGCTGCAGCGTCGTCTCGGGGTGGTCGAAGAGCACGATGCCGAGCACGCCGATCACCTGCCCGGCCTCGTCGCGCAGCGGGATGCGGCTGACGACGAAGGTGCCGGCCCGGTTCGACAGCAGGTCGATCAGGATGGGCTTGCCGGTCTCCAGCACGCGGTGCATCTGGGTGTTGTGCACCACGGTGGAGACCGGGTGGCCGACGAAATCCTCCTCGCGCTCGTAGCCGAGCGCCGGCAGGAAGCGGCGGTACTGGTCGTTGATCCACACCACGCGCGCATTGCGGTCCACCAGCAGCATGCCCTCGCTCGCGTTGGCGAACAGGTCGAACATGGAGCGTGCCGCGAGCTCCAGGATGCGCTCGCCGTCCAGCGGCAGCGGGGTCACATGCGTCATCGGGCCATTCTCGCCCGATTCGCGCCCCCGGTGAACCCGACGCGACCCGCGCGCTGCCGCTCAGCCGGCCTGCACGGGCGGCCTGCGGCTGCTCCACCAGCGCACGGCACGCGGCATCACCAGCACCGCGATCACCACGAGCAGCAGGAACACCGACATCGGCCGCTGCAGGAAGACCGTCCAGCTGCCCTCGCCGATGGACATGGCGTTGCGCAGCTGCGCCTCTGCCAGGGGGCCGAGGATCATGCCCACGATCACCGGCGCGGCCGGGAAGTCGAAGCGGCGCATCAGCAGGCCCAGCAGCCCCACGGCATACAGCAGCACGAGGTCGAAGGCGCTCTGGCGCATGCCATAGACGCCCACGGTGGCGAAGATCAGGATGCCGGCGTACAGGTGCGCCCGCGGGATCTTCAGCAGCTTCACCCACAGGCCCACCATCGGCAGGTTCAGCACCAGCAGCATCACGTTGCCGATGTAGAGCGACGCGATCAGCGCCCACACCAGCGCCGCGGAGCTGGTGAAGAGCTGCGGCCCCGGCTGGATGCCGTAGTTCTGGAACGCGCCCAGCAGGATGGCGGCGGTGGTGGAGGTGGGGATGCCCAGCGTGAGCAGCGGCACCAGCGTGGCGGTGACCGCGGCGTTGTTGGCGGCCTCCGGGCCGGCGACGCCCTCGATGGCGCCTTCGCGGCCGAACTCCTCCGGGTATTTCGACAGCTTGCGCTCCACGCCGTAGCTGAGGAAGGTGGGGATCTCGGTGCCGCCGGCCGGGATGGTGCCGAAGGGGAAGCCGATCGCCGTGCCGCGCAGCCAGGCCGGCCACGAGCGCTTCCATTCGAGCTTCGTCATGTGCACCGAGCTCATGCGGTTCTGCGTCGCGTCGACCCGGCCTTCGTACAGCACGTTGTAGAGCGTCTCGCCGACGGCGAACAGGCCGACGGCCACCAGCACGATCTCGATGCCGTCCAGCAGCTCGGGCACGCCCATGGTGTAGCGCGGCTGGCCGGAGATCTGGTCCAGCCCGATCAGGCCGATGGCCAGCCCGGTGAACAGGGCCGCCATGCCGCGCAGCGTGCTCTTGCCCAGCACCGCGCTCACGGTGGTGAAGGCCAGCAGCATCAGGCAGAAGTACTCCGGCGGGCCGAGCTGCACCGCGAACTCGGCCACCAGGGGCGCGAACAGCGTGACGAGCACGGTGGCGATGGAGCCGGCCACGAAGGAGCCGATGGCGGAGGTGGCCAGGGCCGCGCCCGCGCGGCCGCTCTTGGCCATCTTGTTGCCCTCCATCGCCGTCACCATGGTGCCGGTCTCGCCCGGCGTGTTCAGCAGGATGGAGGTGGTGGAGCCGCCGTACATGGCCCCGTAGTAGATGCCGGCGAAGAAGATCATGGAGGCCGTGGCCTCCACCTTCACCGTGATGGGCAGCAGCATGGCCACCGCCACCGCCGGCCCGATGCCGGGCAGCACGCCGACGGCGGTGCCGACCACGCAGCCGATGAAGGCCCACATCAGGTTGATGGGGGTGGCCGCGGTGGCGAAGCCCGCGAGAAGCTGGTTCCAGACGTCCATGGCGCTCTTGTTGTTGCTACAGCCAGCCGGTGGCAGTGAGCCCCGGCAGCGAGATCGCCAGCAGCTTGGTGAACATCCAGTACACCGGCGCGGCGATGGCCAGGCCGACGAAGCAGTCCATGGCGGTGGCCCGCGCGTGCGTCGGCCGGCCCTCGGACAGGCGCAGCCCGCGGGCGGCCAGCACGAAGCACAGCGCGCAGCTCAGCACGAAGCCGATGCGGGTGATCAGCCAGGCATTGGCCAGCAGCCCGGCGGACACCCAGGCGAAGCCGACCCAGTCGCCACGGTCGGCGCCCGAGGGCTCCTCCATCTGGCGGAAGCCGCCGGTGGCGGCCTCCCACACGAGCCAGGCGCCGCACACGGCCAGCACGGCCGCCACGAACCAGGGCAGGAAGTTCGGGCCGACGCCCGAGTACCCCGCCTCCGACGAGATGTCGCGCGCACCCAGCGCCAGCAAGCCTGCCAGCACCAGCACGCCGGCGCCGATGAGCCCATGGCGCAGCGCGGGCGTGCCGGCCTGCATCACAGCATGCCCGACAGGTGCATGGTGGCGCGCAGGGCCGCGAACTCATTGTCCACGAACTCGTCGAAGGCCTTGCCCGTCAGCAGCGCGGGCGTCCAGCCGTTCTTCTCCAGCGCGTCCTGCCAGCTCTTGTGCCTGGTGGCCTTGGTGATGACGTCGGTCAGGGCCGCGCGCTGCTCCGCCGTGATGCCCGGGGCACCGTAGATGCCGCGCCAGTTGCCCAGCACGACGTCGTAGCCCTGCTCCTTGAGCGTGGGCACGTTGATGCCGGGCAGGCGCTTCTCGGAGGTGACGCCGATGGGGCGCATCTTGCCGGCGGTGATGTGCTCGGCGAACTCGCTGTAGCCGCTGCCGCCCACCGTGACGTTGCCGCCCAGGATGGCCGCCACCGCCTCGCCGCCGCCACGGAAGGCGACGTAGTTCACCTTCTTCGGGTCGGCGCCGACGTTGCGTGCCAGCATGGCCGCGGCGATGTGCTCGGTGGAGCCGCGCGAGCCGCCGCCCCACTTGACGCTGCCGGGGTCCTTCTTGAGCTGGTCCACCACGTCCTTCATGGTCTTCAGTGGCGAGGCGGCCGGCACCACGAACACGTTGTACTCGCTGGTCAGGCGCGCGATGGGCGTGCACTGCTGCAGCTGCACCGGCGGCTTGCCGGTGATGATGCCGCCCAGCATGACGGCGCCCATCATCAGCAGCGCGTTGGGATCGCCCTTGGAGGCATTGACGAACTGCGCCAGGCCGATGATGCCGGCGGCGCCGCCCTTGTTCTCGTACTGCACCGTGTCGGCGGCCTTGGCGTCCATGATGGCCTTGCCCAGCGCGCGGCCCGTGGTGTCCCAGCCGCCGCCGGGGTTGGCCGGGATCAGCATCTTCAGGTTGGCCGCGGCATGGGCCGACAGCGGCAGCGCACCGGTGGCCGCCAGGGCGGCCAGGGGCGGGAGGAA
>NZ_JAYRZR010000063.1:0-23903 GCF_041916345.1 Ramlibacter sp. | reverse complement strand
CACCAAGATCTTCATCACCTACGGCGAGCACGACATGGCGGACAACATCGTCCACCTGGTGCTCGCGCGCATCCCCGGCGCGCCCGAGGGCGTGAAGGGCATCAGCCTGTTCGTGGTGCCCAAGTTCCTGGTCAACGCCGACGGCTCGCTGGGCGCGCGCAACGACGTGCACTGCGTGAGCATCGAGCACAAGCTGGGCATCAAGGCCTCGCCCACCGCGGTGCTGCAGTACGGCGACCATGGGGGGGCCACGGGCTATCTCGTGGGCCAGGAGAACCGCGGCCTGGAGTACATGTTCATCATGATGAATGCGGCCCGCTACGCGGTGGGCGTGCAGGGCATCGCGGTGGCCGAGCGCGCCTACCAGAAGGCGGTGCAGTACGCGCGTGACCGCGTGCAGTCGCGGCCGGTGGACGGCTCCCTGAACGGCCCCGCGCCCATCATCCATCACCCCGATGTGCGCCGCATGCTGATGACCATGCGCGCCGTCACCGAGGGCTGCCGTGCGATGGCCAGCGTGGCCGCCGCCGCGTACGACGCCGCGCATCATCACCCCGACGCCGCCATCCGCAAGGAGAACCAGGCCTTCTATGAATTCCTGGTGCCGCTGGTCAAGGGCTACAGCACCGAGATGAGCCTGGAGGTCACCTCGCTCGGCGTGCAGGTGCATGGCGGCATGGGCTTCATCGAGGAGACGGGCGCCGCGCAGCACTACCGCGACGCCAAGATCCTGACCATCTACGAAGGCACCACGGCCATCCAGGCCAACGACCTCGTGGGCCGCAAGACGGCGCGCGACGGCGGCCAGACGGCCAAGGCCATCGCCGCCCAGATCGCGAAGACCGAGGCCGAGCTGGCGCGTCGGGACAGCGCCGCGGCGCGCGCGATGGGCAAGCGGCTGGCCGCGGCCCGGCAGGCCTTCGTCGAGTCGGTGGATTTCATCGCGGGCAGCACGAAGCAGTCCCCCAATGCCGCCTTCGCCGGATCCGTGCCCTACCTGATGCTCGCCGGCAATCTGGTGGCGGGCTGGCAGCTCGCGCGCGCGCTGATGGTCGCCGAAGACCAGCTCGCGGCCGGCGAGGACGCCGGGTTCATGCGCGCCAAGATCGCCACCGCGCGCTTCTATGCCGAGCACATCCTGGCGCGCGCGCCGGGTCTGCGCGACGCCATCGTCGAAGGCGCCGAAAGCGTGACGGCGCTGGCGCTGGAAGCCTTCTGATCGCCTCGTAGGCTGGGGTGCAACCCCGGCTTTCCCGCCGACGTGCTGGGGTTCCCTTCGGTCACCACCAGCCCACGCCATCCCGACACCCCAAGAACGGAGACCCCATGTCCAAGCTTCCCCCGGCGCTGCGCAACCTGCAACTGCCCGTGATCGGCTCGCCGCTGTTCATCATCAGCAACCCCAAGCTCGTGATCGCGCAATGCCAGGCCGGCATCGTCGGCTCCATGCCGGCGCTGAACGCGCGGCCGGCCTCGCAGCTCGACGAATGGCTGCATGAGATCACCGAGACGCTGGCCGCCTACAACCGCGCCCACCCGGACCGGCCCGCCGCGCCCTTCGCCATCAACCAGATCGTGCACAAGAGCAACGACCGGCTCGAGAGCGACATGGAGATGTGCGTCAAGTACAAGGTGCCGATCTACATCACGTCGCTCGGCGCGCGCGAGGACATCAATGCCGCGGCGCACAGCTACGGCGGCGTGGTGCTGCACGACATCATCAACAACAAGTTCGCCCACAAGGCCATCGAGAAGGGCGCCGACGGCCTGATCGCCGTGGCCGCGGGTGCGGGCGGCCATGCGGGCGTGAAGAGCCCGTTCGCGCTGGTGCAGGAGATCCGTGAATGGTTCGACGGCCCGGTGGCGCTGTCGGGCGCCATCGCCACGGGTGATGCCGTGCTGGCCGCGCAGGCCATGGGCGCGGACTTCGCCTACATCGGCTCCGCCTTCATCGCTACGCACGAGGCGCGCGCGACCGATGCGTACAAGCAGGCCATCGTGGAAGGCAACAGCGACGACATCGTCTACTCCAGCCTGTTCACCGGCGTGCATGGCAACTACCTCAAGGCCAGCATCCGCAACGCCGGCCTGGACCCGGACAACCTGCCCGAGAGCGACCCCAGCAAGATGAGCTTCGGCTCCGGCACCACCAAGGCCTGGAAGGACATCTGGGGCAGCGGCCAGGGCATCGGCGCGGTGAAGGCCGTGACCAGCACGCACGACCTGGTGGAGCGCCTCAAGCGCGAGTACAAGGCCGCGCGTGCGCGGCTCTCGCTGCCCGAGGGTCAGGTCGCGACGGTCTGACGCGCGGAAGTCGCCGCCCGTTTAGGGCGAAGGCCCGTAGCTGAGCGCCGACGCCTTGCCCCAGAACACGCGGTACATGAAGATCGTGTAGACGATGATCGCGGGCAGGGTGATGGCCACGCCCACCGCGATGATCTGCAGCGAGGCCGTGGCGCTCGCGGCCTGCCAGACCGTGAGCCGGTCGATCACGATGTACGGGTACAGGCTGTACGCGAGCCCCAGGAAGGCCATCACGAAGATCAGCACCGTGGCGCCGAACGGCACCCAGCCGTAGCCGGCCGCCACCACCTTCGGCCGTCGCAGCACGTGCCACGCGGCCGCGAAAGCGCCGGCGCACGCCAGCGGGATCGGCAGCAGCGCAAAGAACTGCGGCAGCACGAACCACTTGTCGAAGACGGTGGGGCTCACCAACGGGGAGGCGAGCGAGATGCCGACGAGCGTGGCGCCCATCGGCCACAGCACCCGGCCGGCCCAGCGCACCGCCTTCGCCTGCAACACGTCGGTCGTCTTCATGATCAGCCAGCCCGCGCCCAGCATGGCGTAGGCGGTCGGCAGCGTGACGGCGATGAACGCGCTGAACAGCAGCGACCACAGGCCGTGGTCGAAGCCGGTGAGGTAGCTGCCCAGCATCCAGCCCTGCGAGGCCGCGGCCAGCAGCGAGCCGATGGCGAACAGCCGGTTCCACATGGCCTTGTACGCGTCGCGAGCCTTCACGCGGAAGTCGAAGGCCACGCCGCGCAGCACCAGGCCGATCAGCATCACGGCGACCGGCAGGTACAGCTCACTCAGCACGATGCCATGCGCCTGCGGGAACGCCACCAGCAGCACGCCCACGCCCAGCACCAGCCAGGTCTCGTTCGCATCCCAGAAGGGGCCGATGCTGGCCACCATCACGTCCTTCTCGGCGTCGGTGGCCAGCGGCAGCAGCAGGCCCACGCCGAGGTCATAGCCGTCGAGCACCACGTAGATCAGCAGGGCGAGCCCCATCACCGCCATGAAGGCGAGTGGCAGCGCGGTGGTCCAGTCGATCATGATCCGGCTCCCTGCACGGGCAGCGGGCTGGTGCCGTGCGGCGAGGGTGACGCGGGAGCAGGATGCTCCGCCATGTGCTTCAGCACCGCCACATAGGCCACCAGCAGCGCGGCGTAGAGCACCAGCCAGGCGGCCAGCGTCGCGCCCACCAGCGGCGCCGCGTGCGGCGCCACCACCTCCGCGGTGCGCACCAGGCCGTAGACGATGAAGGGCTGGCGGCCGATCTCGGTGACGTACCAGCCGGCGAGGGTGGCGACCCAGCCGGAGAACGTCATGCCCGCCAGCACCCAGAGCAGCCGGCGGTTCCAGCCCGCGCGCTCCGCGGAGCGGATCGGCGCATCCTCCCGCGCGGACCGCGCCAGCACCAGGCGCCAGACCGCGAGCCAGGAGACCATGAGCATCAGAAGGCCCACCCCGACCATCACTCGGAAGCCCCAGAACACCGGCGCCACGGGCGGGTGCGCGCCGGGAAACTCGGAGAGGCCCTTCAACTCCGCATCGGCGTCATGCGCCAGGATCAGGCTCGCGCCCTTGGGGATCTTCAGTGCATAGTGCGTGCGCTGGTTCTTCTCGTCGGGCCAGCCGAACAGCGTGAGCGGTGCGCCCTTCTCGGTGTGCCAGATGCCCTCGATGGCGGCGATCTTGGCGGGCTGGTGCTGCAGGGTGTTGAGGCCGTGCAGGTCCCCCGCGAGGATCTGCAGCGGGATCGCGACGGCGGCGACCACCACCCCCGTGCGCAGCGCATGGCGCGTGCCGGCGTTGCCTGAGCCCTTGAGCAGCTGCCAGGCACTCAGGCCGGCCACCAGGAAGGCGGCGGTGAGCGCCGAGGCCAGCAGCTTGTGCGTGAGGCGATAGGGGAACGAGGGGTTGAACACCACGTCCCACCAACTCGTGGCGTGGAACTGGCCGTTGATGATCTCGTAGCCGGCCGGCGTCTGCATCCACGAGTTGAGCGCGAGGATCCAGAACGCCGAGAGCGTGGTGCCGCCGGCCACCAGGCAGGTGGCCACCAGGTGCGTGCGTTCCGAGACGCGGCCGCGCCCGAACAGCATCACGCCCAGGAAGGTGGCCTCCAGGAAGAACGCCGTGAGCACCTCGTAGCCGAGCAGCGGGCCCGCGATGTTGCCGGCCTTCTCCATGAAGCCCCTCCAGTTGGTGCCGAACTGGAAGCTCATGGTGATGCCGGAGACCACGCCCAGCGCGAAGCTGAGCGCGAACACCTTGGTCCAGAAGTAGTAGGCCTGCTCCCAGCCTGCGGCGGCGGGCGTGCCGCGCGCCGCGGCATGACGGAAGCGGAAGTACACCAGGATCCAGCCGAGCGCGATGGTGATGGTGGGAAACAGGATGTGGAAGCTGATGTTGGCCGCGAACTGGATGCGCGACAGCATGAGGGTGTCCATGGTCATCCTTCCTTGCGCGGTGCCTTGCCGCTCAGGCGGTCCTTGATCTCCAGCACGCGCGTGACCGTGGCGCCCATGCCCATGAGCTGCATCGCCGTCTCGGGCGCGAGCTTCTGCACGTCGTCGAACCAGGTCATGAGGCGGTCGATCAGCTCGTACATCTGCCGCATGCGCTCCTGCGCGTGCCGTTCGGCATCGCTCGTCGGCTCTTCCAGCAGGGCCATGCGCAGCATCGACAGCGTGGGCTCGATCTCGCGGCGGCGGCGCTCCTCGGCCAGCACGCGGAAGATCTCCCACACGTCCTGCGGCGCCTCGAAGTACTCGCGGCGGTCGCCGGGCTGGTGCTTCAGCCGCACCAGGCGCCACGATTGCAGCTCCTTCAGGCCCATGCTCACGTTGGAGCGCGAGAATTCCAGCGTCTCCGCGATCTCGTCGGCGTTCATGGGCGCGCGGGCCACGTAGAGCAGGGCGTAGATCTGGCCGACGGTGCGGTTGATGCCCCAGCGGCTGCCCATCTCGCCGAAGTGGGCGACGAACTGGCGGCTGAGGGGTGGCAGGTGTTCTTGCAGCGACATGCGCAGCATTGTGCGGGTTTCTCTTGAATTTTCAGGAATTCCTGAAAATTCAAGACTGGGTGACAAGGGCATTCGGTAGCCCAACGGCTCACACAGCGGCAGCCGCTCTTGGCATACTGGCTGCATGTACAGTATCGAGCCAGATGTTCCCGCGGGTCCGCTGGAGGTGCGCGTGCCGCTGCAGGGCCTGAAGGGACGCGGTGCCGCGAGCCGCATCGCGCACCGCTTCGAGCGCGATCAGCGCGATGCCTTCGACGACGGTTGGGCGCTGCCTGCCGAGGCCGAATCCCCCGGTGCGCCCCGCACCGAAGTGATCTGGGAGGAGGCGAAGAGCGCCATGGCCTTCAATGCCTCGCCCGACGTCTACTTCGACCGCTCGGTGAACCCTTACCGTGGCTGCGAGCATGGCTGCATCTACTGCTACGCGCGTCCCACCCACAGCTACCTCAACCTCTCGCCCGGGCTGGACTTCGAGACGAAGATCATCGCCAAGCGCAACATCGTCGAGGTGCTGCGCGGCGAACTCGCGCGCAAGGGCTACCGCCCCGGGCTGCTGGCCATCGGCACCGCCACCGATGCCTACCAGCCCGTCGAACGCGAGCTGATGCTCACGCGCGGGTTGATCGCGCTCCTGGCCGACGCCCGGCATCCGTTCACCCTGGTCACCAAGTCCGGCGGCGTGGAGCGTGACCTCGATCTCATCGCGCCCCTGGCCCGCGAGGGCCTGGCCTCGGTGTTCGTCACGCTCACGACGCTCGACGCGGATCTCGCGCGCCGGCTGGAGCCGCGCGCCGCCGCGCCGCATCGCCGGCTGCGCACCCTGCGCACGCTGGCGGAACATGGCGTGCCCGTCGGCGTGAGCCTCGCGCCGCAGATCCCGTTTCTCACCGAAGACCTGGAGCAGGTGCTGGAGGCCGCGCACGAGGCCGGCGCCCGGCAGGCCTTCTACCATGTGCTGCGCCTGCCCTGGGAGGTGGCGCCGCTGTTCCGCGAGTGGCTGCAGGTGCACTACCCGCAGCGCGCCGAGCGCGTGATGCACCGCGTGCAGGAGATGCGGGGCGGCAAGGACTACGACAGCGACTTCGCCACGCGCATGAAGGGCTCAGGCCCCTGGGCCGAGCTCATCGGCCAGCGCTTCCGCGCGGCGGCGAAGCGGCTGGGGATGAATCAGCGGCAGGTGGCGCTGCGCACGGACCTGTTCCGGCCGCCAGCGCCTGAAGGCCAGGGCGTGCTGTTCTGAGGCAGCGACTTTTCAGGGTGAAAAGAATCCCTTCAACTTGTCCGTCCAGCTCTCTTCATTCGGCGAGTGCTTGGCGCCACCCTTCTTGAGCGACTCGTCGAGTTCCTTCAGCAGCTTGCGCTGGTGCTCGGTGAGCTTCACCGGGATCTCCACCGCCACGTGGCAGTACAGGTCGCCGGGGTAGGAGGAGCGCACGCCCTTGATGCCCTTGCCGCGCAGGCGGAACTGCTTGCCGGCCTGCGTGCCCTCGGGGATGTCGATGGCCGCCTTGCCGTCCAGCGTGGGCACCTCGATCTCGCCGCCCAGCGCCGCGCGCGCGATGCTCACCGGCACCACGCAGTGCAGGTCGTCGCCGTCGCGCTCGAAGATCTCGTGCTTCTTCAGCCGGATCTCGATGTACAGGTCGCCCGGCGGCCCGCCATTGGTGCCCGGCTCGCCATTGCCGGCGCTGCGGATGCGCATGCCGTCGTCGATGCCGGCGGGGATCTTCACCTCCAGCGTCTTCTGCTTCTTCACCTTGCCCTGGCCGTGGCAGCTGGTGCACGGGTCGGCAATGATCTTGCCGCTGCCGCGGCAGTGCGGGCAGGTCTGCTGCACGCTGAAGAAGCCCTGGCGCATCTGCACCACGCCCTGGCCCTGGCAGGTGTTGCAGGTCTTGGCCTGCGTGCCCGGCTTGGCGCCGCTGCCATGGCAGGTCTCGCAGCCTTCCCACGAGGGAATGCGGATCTGCGCGTCCTTGCCCTTGGCGGCCTCTTCCAGCGTGACCTCCATCGCGTAGGAGAGGTCGCTGCCGCGATAGACCTGGCGGCCACCGCCGCCGCGCCCGCCGCGCTGCTGGCCGAAGATGTCGCCGAAGATGTCGCCGAAGGCCTCGGCGAAGCCGCCAAAGCCCTCGGGCCCCGCGCCGCCCGGCCCGCGCATGTTCGGGTCCACGCCCGCATGGCCGAACTGGTCGTAGGCGGCCCGCTTCTCGGGCTCCGAGAGCATCTCGTAGGCTTCCTTGGCCTCCTTGAACTTGGCCTCGGCTTCCTTGGCGGCGTCCCCCTGGTTGCGGTCCGGGTGGAACTTCATCGCCAGCTTGCGATAGGCCTTCTTGATCTCTTCATCCGAGGCGTTCTTGGGCACGCCGAGGATTTCGTAGTAGTCGCGTTTGTTAGCCATATGGGAGCAGCCCTGGTAATGAGAACGCCGCGTTGACCTCCGCCGAAGGCGTGAGCGTCGAACGCGGCGAAGCTGAAGCGGCGCGCAGCGTCCGCTATCAGCCCTTCTTCACTTCCTTCACCTCGGCATCGACCACGTTGTCATCAGCGGCCGGCTTGCCGCCGGCGGCCTGCTGCGCACCGGCACCGGCAGCGGCACCCGCGGCGGCCTGCTCGGCCTGCATGCCTTCGTACATCTTCTCGCCGAGCTTCTGGCTGGCGGTCATCAGCGCGTTGGACTTGGCCTCGATCGCGTCCTTGTCCTCGGAGGACTTGAGCGTCTCTTCCAGGTCCTTGGCCGCGGCCTCGATCTTCGCCTTCTCGGCGGCGTCGATCTTGTCGCCGTACTCGGTGAGGCTCTTGCGCACCGAGTGCACAAGCGCCTCGGCCTGGTTCTTGGCCTGCACGAGTTCCAGCTTCTTCTTGTCCTCGGCGGCGTTGACCTCAGCGTCCTTCACCATCTTCTCGATCTCGGCCTCGGACAGGCCCGAGTTCGCCTTGATGGTGATCTTGTTTTCCTTGCCGGTGCCCTTGTCCTTGGCGCTCACGTGCAGGATGCCGTTGGCGTCGATGTCGAAGGTCACCTCGATCTGGGGCAGGCCGCGCGGGGCGGGCGGAATGCCTTCCAGGTTGAACTCGCCCAGCAGCTTGTTGCCGGTGGCCATCTCGCGCTCGCCCTGGAACACCTTGATCGTCACGGCCGGCTGGTTGTCGTCGGCGGTGGAGAAGGTCTGCGCGAACTTGGTCGGGATGGTCGTGTTCTTCTTGATCATCTTCGTCATCACGCCGCCGAGCGTTTCAATGCCCAGGGACAGCGGGGTGACGTCGAGCAGCAGCACGTCCTTGCGCTCACCGGAGAGCACCTGGCCCTGGATGGCGGCGCCCACGGCCACGGCTTCGTCGGGGTTGACGTCCTTGCGCGGCTCCTTGCCGAAGAACTCCTTCACCTTGTCCTGCACCTTGGGCATGCGCGTCATGCCGCCCACCAGGATCACGTCCTGGATGTCGGAGACGGACACGCCGGCGTCCTTGATGGCGGTGCGGCAGGGCTCGATCGTGCGGGCGATCAGTTCATCCACCAGCGACTCCAGCTTGGCGCGGGTCAGCTTGATGTTCAGGTGCTTCGGACCCGACGCGTCGGCCGTGATGTAGGGCAGGTTGATGTCGGTCTGCGTGCTGTTGGACAGCTCGATCTTGGCCTTCTCGGCGGCTTCCTTCAGGCGCTGCAGGGCGAGCACGTCCTTGGACAGGTCCACGCCCTGTTCCTTCTTGAACTCGCCGATGATGTAGTCGATGATGCGCTGGTCGAAATCCTCGCCGCCCAGGAAGGTGTCACCGTTGGTGGAGAGCACCTCGAACTGCTTCTCGCCATCCACGTCGGCGATCTCGATGATCGAGATGTCGAACGTGCCGCCGCCCAGGTCATACACGGCGATCTTGCGATCGCCCTTGCCGTGCTTGTCGAGGCCGAAGGCCAGCGCCGCGGCGGTGGGCTCGTTGATGATGCGCTTCACGTCCAGGCCGGCGATGCGGCCGGCGTCCTTGGTGGCCTGGCGCTGGCTGTCGTTGAAGTACGCCGGCACCGTGATCACGGCCTCGGTGACCTCTTCGCCCAGGTAGTCCTCGGCGGTCTTCTTCATCTTGCGCAGCGTCTCGGCGCTGATCTGCGGCGGCGCCAGCTTGCGGCCGCGCTCCTCCACCCAGGCGTCGCCGTTGTCGGCGGCGACGATCTTGTAGGGCATGAGGTCGATGTCCTTCTGCACTTCCTTCTCGGTGAACTTGCGGCCGATCAGGCGCTTGATGGCGTAGAAGGTGTGCTTGGGGTTGGTGACGGCCTGGCGCTTGGCCGAGGCGCCGACGAGGATCTCGCCGTCTTCCTGGTAGGCCACGATCGAGGGCGTGGTGCGCGCACCTTCCGAGTTCTCGATCACCTTGACGTTGTTGCCTTCCATGATGGCCACGCACGAGTTGGTGGTGCCGAGGTCGATGCCGATGATCTTTGCCATGATGTCTTTCTCCTGTGGGTGGCCCTGTGCAAGAGCCGTTCAGATGTTGTCGTTGACTTGTGGATAAGTTGGGGAAATTTCAAGACCGGGGCGGTCGCCTCACTTCGGCGCGGTCACCGTCACCAGGGCCGGACGCAGCACGCGCTCGGCGATGGAATACCCCTTCTGCAGCACCGTGACGACCGTGTTGGGCTCCTGCTCGGCGGGCACCACGGAGATGGCCTGATGGTGGTGCGGATCGAACTTCGTGCCGGCGGCCGGGTTGATCTCCAGCACCTTGTTGCGCTCCAGCGCCTGCTTGAGCTGGCGCAGGGTGGCCTCCGCGCCCTGGCGGATGACCTCGGCCGAGGCGTCCTGGTGGGCCAGGCCGGCCTCCAGGCTGTCGCACACGGGCAGCAGGCTCTCGGCGAAGCTCTCGACGGCGAACTTGCGGGCCTTGGAGATCTCTTCCTCGGCGCGCCGGCGGGTGTTCTGCATGTCGGCCTGCGCGCGCAGGAACTGGTCGGCCAGCTCGGCGTTCTTCGCGCTCAGCGCGGCCACCTGGGCTTGCCAGTCACCTGCGCTGACGCCGGTCTCGGCCACCAGGCTGGCGGCTTCGGCTTCGGCCGCGGCGGCGGCCGCCAGGGCCTCGGGCTGGTCCTGGGTCGGTTCGTTCGGTTGGGCTTGATCGGACATGGAAAGCGTGCGGATCGCGAGGAGATCTGTGAAGACGGGGTGGATCTGGGGGCGGCAAGGCCCTTTTCAAGGCGTGGGCTTGGCGCCCGTTGCCCGGTGCGTGGCCGGCCGGGCGGTTGGCGGCCGGCCCGGATTGTAGGCGGGTGGCCGCAGGCCCCCTGCGCCAGCGGGGCCGCCCAGGCGACGCCCATCCCATGGGTTCCGCGATCCGTCGCATCGCGGGCGCCCGCGCCTTGACGCTGCGGCGGCGCCACCCGTATCGTGCCGGCCATGTCGCAGCAGCCAGGCCCCGCCGATCCCCATGCCACGGCGGGCCCCGCGGCGCCCCGCCCGCGTCGGCTGCTGCCGGGCTGGCGGTCCCTGGCCTGGGTGACGGCGCTCGCCGCCGTGGCGGCGGTGGCCTTCCTGCCCATCACCCACAACACCTACCTGGAACTGCTGGGCGAGACGCTGTTCGTCGGCGTCGCGCTCCTGCTGGCCTTCCGCTGGGCCGGTGCCTGGCAGCAGGCGCGGGTGCCGCGCTGGCTGGCCCAGCTCATCGCGGTGGGGGTGGCGGCCGCGCTGGCGCCGCTGGTGGTGCAGCTGCTCACCGCCGGGGGCGACTTCGGCGCCTTCATCGGCTCGCGGCCGCATGTGCGCGGCTATGTCCTGGTGACCCTGAGCGCGGCCATCATCGGCTGCATCCTGGCCCTGGGCGCGCTGTACAGGGAGCGCGACGCGCAGGCCCGCAGCGCCGCGCTGGAGCTGGCCCTGATGCGCGAGACACTCCAGCGGCAGACGGCCGACGCGCGCCTGCACCTGCTCACCGCGCAGATCCAGCCGCACTTCCTGCTCAACACGCTGGCCAATGTGCAGGCGCTGGTGGAAAGCGGCTCGCCGCGGGCGGTGCCGCTGTTCCGCAGTCTCATCGACTACCTGCGTGCCGCGGTGCCGCACCTGCAGCGTGACGCGGCGACGCTGGCCGATGAAGAGCGGCTGGTGCAGGCCTACCTGGCGCTGATGCAGATGCGCATGCCTGACCGGCTGAGCTATGCGCTGCGCATCGACCCGAACCTGCTCTCACTGCGCTTCCCACCGCTGGCCCTGCTGACCCTGGTGGAGAACGCCATCCACCACGGCATCGACGCCGCCAGCGACCCTGGCGAGGTGGAAGTGGGCGGCGCGCCGCAGGCAGACGGCAGCGTGCGCTTGTGGGTGGCCGACACGGGCGTGGGGCTGGCCGAGACGGCCGGCGAGGGCAGCGGCCTGGCCAACCTGCGCGCGCGGCTGCGTGCCTTCTTCGGTGACGGCGCGCGGCTGGAGCTGAGCGAGGTGCGGCCGCACGGTGTGCGGGCCGAGATCGTGCTGCCGCCTGGCACCGCGGCGGGCGCGTGAGGCAGGCGATGGAGACCACCGCGCTGATCGCCGAGGACGAGCCGCTGCTGCGCGAGCGCCTGGCGGCCCTGCTGCGCGAGACCTGGCCCGGGCTGCGCATCGTGGCCGAGGCCCGCAATGGCCGCGAGGCCGTGGAGCTGTTCGAGCAGCACCAGCCGGCGGTGGTGTTCCTCGACGTGCACATGCCGGGCATGAACGGCGTGGAGGCCGCGCGGTGCATCGGCACGCGGGCGGCCCTGGTCTTCGTCACGGCCTTCGACCAGTACGCGGTGGAGGCCTTCGCGCGCGGCGCGGTGGACTACCTGCTGAAGCCGGTGGAGCCGCAACGGCTGGCGGAAACCGTGCAGCGGCTGCAGGAGCGCCTGCGCGCGGGCCAGCCGCAGCCGGCCCTGCAGCCGCTGCTGGAGCAATTGGCGCAGCACCTGCAGGCACCGCCGGGCCGCGGCCGGTGGCTGCAGTGGATCAAGGCCTCCGTCGGCACGACGGTGCGCATCATCCCGGTGGAGCAGGTGCTCTACCTGAAGTCGGACAACAAGTACACGCTGGTGGCCTGGGAGGGCGGCGAGGCGCTGATCCGCACGCCGATCCGCGAACTGGCGGAGACGCTGGACCCGGACCGTTTCGTCCAGATCCACCGCTCGGCCATCGTCAACCTGTCACAGGTCAGCCACTTCGTGCAGGGCGACGACGCGGGCGAAGTGCACCTGCGCGGACGCACCGACCGTCTGCCGGTGAGCCGCAGCTACCTGCACCTGTTCCAGCGGATGTGAGGGGGGCCGGGCGCAGCGCTGGGGTTGCGCTTCGCGCCACCCGCAGCCTACGGGGGCAGCGGGGGTGAAACCCCGGCAACGCTCAGCGCGTGGCGAGCAGCTCGACGTCGAACTTCAGCGTGGCGTTCGGCGGGATGACACCGCCCGCGCCGCGCGCGCCGTAGCCCAGCTGCGGCGGAATCACCAGCACGCGGCGGCCGCCGACCTTCATGCCGGCCACGCCTTCGTCCCAGCCCTTGATGACCATCCCCGCGCCCAGCGAGAACTGGAAAGGGTCGTTGCGGTCGCGGCTGGAGTCGAACTTCGCGCCCTGCACGCCGGCCTCATACAGCCAGCCGGTGTAGTGCACCAGGACTTCCTGGCCGGGCTTGGCTTCGGCGCCGTCGCCGACCTGCTGGTCGTCGATCTGCAGGCCGCTGGGGGTGGTGATCATGGGGTGTCCTTCGATGGGGTGGGTGGCGCGCGCCGCTCAGCTGAGCAGACCGCGGCGCGCAAGGTCGCGCATGAGCGCGGCGGTGCCGTAGCGCCAGGCCGGCGCGCGGTCGCTGGTGACGACCGGGTTCACCAGTGTACCGAGGCGCGGCGTGGCGATGGAGACGATGTCCCCGGAGAGATGGGTGAAACCCTGGCCGGGCGCGAAGCGGTCCTGCGTGGGCGCGAACATCGTGCCCAGGAAAAGCATGAAGCCGTCCGGGTACTGGTGGTGGTCGCCGCAGGCCTGGGCCACGAGGTCCAGCGGATCGCGGCTGATGCGCGAAAGGCTGCTCGACCCGTGCAGTTCGAAGCCCTCCGGCCCCTGCACGTGCAGGCTCAGCTCCAGGTGGCGCACATCGTCGATGCCGAAGTGGCGGTCGAACAGGCGGATGAAGGGGCCGATGGCGCAGCTCGCGTTGTTGTCCTTGGCCTTGCCCAGCAGCAGCGCGCTGCGGCCCTCGAAGTCACGCAGGTTCACGTCATTGCCCAGCGTGGCGCCGTGCACCTCGCCGCGGCTGTTGACGGCCAGCACCACTTCGGGCTCGGGGTTGTTCCATTCGCTGCCCGGGTGGATGCCCACCTGCGAACCGGAGCCCACGGCGCTCATGGGCTGGGCCTTGGTGAAGATCTCCGCGTCCGGGCCGATGCCCACTTCCAGGTACTGCGACCACATGCCGCGATCCAGGAGCACGGCCTTCAGCTGCGCCGCCTCGGGTGAGCCGGGGCGGATGGCGGCGAGGTCGTCGCCGATCACCGCTGTGACGGCCTGGCGCACGCTCTCGGCCTGCGCCGGATCGCCACGCGCCTGCTCCTCGATCACGCGTTCCAGCATGGAGGCGACGAAGGTCACCCCCGCCGCCTTCACCGCCTGCAGGTCGCACGGTGCCAGCAGCCAGGGCACGGTGGGGTCGCGCGCGTCCGGTGCGGAGTTGCGCAGCACCGGCTCCAGCCCAGCGATCAAGGGCGCGTCGAAGGCCCGCACGGCCTCGGCCGGGTCATGCAGTTCGAGCAGCTCGGTGCAGGTGGGCACCAGCCCGGACAGGTCGTACACGCCCTGCGCGTCGACTCGCACCAGCACCGGGCCTTCGCCCATCACCCACACGCGGCCCACCAGGGTGGCGCTGCCGATGTCCACGGGCATGGATTGCGCAAGCAGATCAGGGATCATGGGTTCTCCTGGGGGGGTAGGGGCTGGCGCTTGCGGGCCTGCGCCGCCACCCAGCGTGCGGCGAAGGCCTGCAGATCGCTGATGCGGCGCAGCAGGTCGTGGCCGCTCGCGGTGACGGTGTAGCCCTCGGGGCCATGCTGCACGAGACCGGCCTCGCGCAGCTCCTTCAGCCGTGTGTTCAGCGTGTTGGGCGTGATGCCGCCCACGCTGTCCTGCAGCAGGCGGAAGGTCTGCGGGTGGCCATCGCGCAGGGCCCAGAGCACGCGGATGGCATAGCGCGCCTCCAGCAGCGCAAGCAGCTGGAAGGTGGCGGCGTTGTCCTTGGAACTCATGCGATCAGGGCGTCCCCGGGGCGGACCCCGGGGGATCGGAGTGTACGCAGGGTGCGCTATACAAACAATAGCGCCGTGACGCGGGCGCCACAGCCCTTGCGGGGCGGGTGGCGATACGCTAAACGGCGGGGACGACGGGCGCTCTACAAGTAGACCCGCTGCAGCAGCGCATGCAGCGTGCGCCGCTCCTCCGCGCTCAGCCGCCCCGCCACGCGCGACTCCAGCGCGGCGACGGCCTTCTCCAGTTGGCGGGTGAGCCGGGCGCCCGCAGCGCTGAGGTGCAGCGCCACGGCGCGGCCGTCGGTGGGGTGCGGCCGGCGGTCCAGCAGGCCGCGGCGGTCCAGTGCGGCCAGCAGCGTCACCATGTTGGGCGGCAGCACGCCGAGCGCCTGGCACAGCTGGCGCGAGGTGGTGCCGGGGTTGTGCAGCAGCACCGACAGCACGGAGAAGTCCACCACGCGCAGCTGATGCGCGGCGAACACCTCCATGTCGATGGCGATCGCATGCAGCGCGGCGCGCCGGGCGTTGTAGCCGACCAGCGACTCCAGGAACGACGTGTCCAGCCGGTCGGGGCCGTTGTCCGCGGTCTCTACGGCCGCAGTGGCGAGCGCCGGCTCGCGGCGGGCTCGGGCCGCCATCGCCCTCAGGCGGCGCGGGCCGCGCCGGCGGCCGCGCACTGCCGCGCCAGGATGGCCTGCCGCATGCCGGCCTCCGGCAGCACCCGCAGGCGCACGGCGGCGGCGGGCTCGGCCCAGCGCGGCGCCTGCGCGCCCGGCGTGCGCGCGATGCGATGCCAGGCCCAGGCCAGCAGCGCGAGGCCGACGAGCCGCAGGTAGTCGTCCGCCGCCTCATAGGGCAGCACGGCATCCCTGGCGCAGGCGGCCACGAGTGCCGCCGTGGTGTCGCGGGCGGACTGCAGCAACGCATGGGTCGCGTCGTCGCCGCCGGCGTCGGCCTGCAGCAACGCATGGGTCGCGCCGTCGCTGCCGGCGTCGGCCTGCAGGCCGGCCAGCAGCGCGTCGAGCGCGGCGCCGCCGTCAGCCAGCACCTTGCGCGCCAGCAGGTCGATGGCCTGGATCTCGTTGGTGCCCTCGTAGATCATGGCCACGCGCGAATCGCGCACGATCTGCTCGATGCCCCACTCCTTCACGTAGCCGTGGCCGCCGAACACCTGCAGGCAGCGGCTCGCGCCGCCGAAACCCTGCTCGGTGCCCATGGCCTTGAGCACCGGCGTGACCAGCGCGCACCACTGCTGCGCCGCCTGCCGGCGAGCGGCATCGGGGTGGTGCTTCGCCAGATCCAGCTCCAGCGCGGTGCGGTAGGCCAGCACGCGCAGGCCGTCGATCCAGCCGCGCTCCACGTCGAGGATGCGGCGCACCGCCGGGTGGCGGATGATGGGGTCGGCCGCGCCCTCGCCGCGGGCGGCGCCGGGCGCGCGCATCTGCGTGCGTTCCTGGGCATAGGCATGCGCCTTCTGCCAGGCGGCGTCGAGCAGGCCGATGCCCTGCAGCGCCACGTGCACGCGCGCGGCGTTCATCATCACGAACATGGCGCCCAGGCCGCGGCCGGGCTCGCCCACGCGCCAGCCGATGGCGTCGTCGAAGCGCAGCACGCAGGTGGGGCTGCCGTGCAGGCCCATCTTCTCCTCGATGCGTTCGCACACGACGCCGTTGCGCGCGCCGTCCGGCAGGAACTTCGGCGCCAGGAACAGCGACAGGCCCTTGGGCCCGGGCGGTGCGCCGGGTTCGCGCGCCAGCACCAGGTGCACGATGTTGTCCGTGAGGTCGTGCTCGCCGCCGGAGATGAAGATCTTGGTGCCGCGCAGGTGGAAGCGGCCGTCGGCCTGCGGCACGGCCTGCGTGCGGGCCAGGCCCAGGTCGCTGCCGGCATGCGGCTCGGTCAGGCACATGGTGGCCAGCCACTCGCCGCTGGCGATCTTCGGCAGATAGGCCTGCTTCAGCGCATCGCTGCCGTGGTGCTTGAGGCACTCGTACGCGCCGTGCAGCAGGCCCGGCGCCATGGTCCAGCCGTGGTTGGCGGCCGAGAGCCATTCGTACAGCACGCCCTCCAGCACCCAGGGCAGGCCCTGGCCGCCGTCCTCGGGGGCGCAGGCGAGCGCCGGCCAGCCGGCTTGCCAGAAGGCCCGGTAGGCCTCGCGGAAGCCCGGCGGCGTGGTCACGCGACCGTTCTCCAGCCGGCAGCCCGGTGCATCGCCCACCCGGTGCAGCGGCGCCACGACCTCGCCGACGAACTTGCCGGCTTCGTCCAGCACCTGGGTCAGCAGGCCGGCGTCGGCCTCGGGGAAGGCGCCGGTGGCGGCCAGCGCGTCGCCGGCCTGGAGCACGTCGAACAGCAGGAACTGCTGGTCAGCGGGTTGCGGCAGATAGTCGGCCATGCGGGGGTCCTCTTCGGGGCTCAGGCTTCGGCGGCGGCCTTGCCGCGCGCCGCGCCGAGGTAGGTGTCGATTACGCGCACGTCCTTCGCCAGGTCGCGCGCCGGGCCATGCAGGCCGATCTCGCCGGTCTCCAGCACGTAGCCGTAGTCGGCCACTTCCAGCGCGGCGCGGGCGTTCTGCTCCACCAGCAGGATGGACACGCCCTCGGCGCGCAGGCGCTCGATGATGCGGAAGATCTCGCGCACCACCAGCGGCGCCAGGCCCAGGCTGGGCTCGTCCAGCATCAGCAGCTTGGGCTGGGCCATCAGCGCGCGGCCCACGGCGAGCATCTGCCGCTCACCGCCGGAGAGCGTGCCGGCCAGCTGCGCGCGGCGCTCCTTCAGGCGCGGGAACAGGTCGTACACGCGCTCCAGGCCGCTCTTCCAGCCGGGCACGCCCAGGCGCATGGGGCGGTACCCGCCCAGCACCAGGTTGTCTTCCACCGGCATGGTGCCGAACAGCTCGCGCTTCTCGGGCACGAGCGCCAGGCCCATCATCACGCGCTCCTCCAGCGTGGTGTCGGCCAGATCGACGCCGTCGAAGCGGATCGTGCCGCGTGCGGGCAGCAGGCCCATCAGCGCGTTCAGCGTGGTCGACTTGCCGGCGCCATTGGGGCCGATCACGGTGACGACCTGGCCGCGCGCGAGCTGGAAGCCCAGGCCCGAGAGCACCTCGGCGCGGCCGTAGCCGGCGTGCAGGCCCTGCACGTCGAGCAGAAGGGATTCTGTGGTCATGGTGTCGCCCCTCAATGTTCGGTGCCGAGATAGGCCGCGCGCACCGCGGGGCTGGCCTGCACCTCGGCCGGCGTGCCTTCCATCAGGCGGGTGCCGAACTCCATCACCACGATGCGGTCGGTCAGGCCCATGACGAAGTCCATGTCGTGCTCCACCAGCAGCAGGCTCATGCCCTCGGCCTTGAGCTGCCGCAGCACGTTGCCCAGGGCTTCCTTTTCCTTGTGGCGCAGGCCCGCGGCGGGCTCGTCGAGCAGCAGCAGGGCGGGGTCGGTGCACAGCGCGCGGGCGATCTCCATCAGCCGCTGCGGGCCCAGCGCCAGGTTGCCCGCCAGCTCGTGCATGCGGTCGGCCATGCCAATGCGCGCGAGCTGCCGCTCGGCCTCGGCGAACAGCCGGCGCTCCTCCGCGCGGTCCAGCCGCAGCATGGCGCGCGCGATGCCCGACTCGCCGCGCAGGTAGCCGCCCAGGGCCACGTTCTCCAGCACGGTCATCTCGGGGATCATCTTCACGTGCTGGAAGGTGCGCGAGATGCCGCGCCGCGCGATCAGGCGCGAGGGCATGCCGCCGATGGCCTCGCCGCGCCAGCGCACCTGGCCGCTGGTGAGGGCGAGCACGCCGGTGATGAGGTTGAAGGTGGTCGACTTGCCGGCGCCGTTGGGGCCGATCAGGCCCACGATGTCGCCGGCGCGGATCTCGAAACTCACGTCGTTCACCGCCACCAGGCCGCCGAACTCCTTGCGCACGGCTTCCACCTGCAGCAGCGGCTCGCCGGTGGCCGGGCGCGCGCGGGTGGGCAGCGGCTCGGCGCCCTCCCAGTCACGCGGGCGGTCCGCTCGCGGCAGCCAGCGGGCGACGAAGGTCCACAGGCCGTCGGGCGCGTACTTCAGCACCACCACCAGCACGACGCCGAACACGATGGTCTCGAAGTTGCCGCTGGTGCCGATCAGCTTGGGCAGCAGCACCTGCAGCTGGTCCTCCACGATCTTCACCACGCCGGCGCCGAGGAAGGCGCCCCACACGTGGCCCACGCCGCCCAGCACCGCCATGAACAGGTACTCGATGCCCTTGTTGATGGAGAAGGGCGAGGGGCTCACCGTGCGCTGGAAGAAGGCGAACAGCCAACCCGACATGGCGGCCAGCACGGCCGCCAGCACGAACACGGTGAGCTTGGCGCGGAAGGTGGAGATGCCCATGGCCTCGGCCATGGTGGCGCCGTTCTTCAGCGCGCGGATGGCGCGGCCGGGCCGCGAGTCCAGCAGGTTGGCGCAGGCGAGCGCCGCCGCCAGCGCCATGATCCAGATCAGCACGTGCAGGCCGCGGCCGGTGCCGAGATCCATGCCGAACAGCTTGAGCGTGGGAATGCCCAGGATGCCGTCGTACTTGCCCAGCCACTCCATGTTCGCCATGGAGTAGTTCAGCGCCAGGCCCCAGGCGATGGTGGCCAGCGGCAGGTAGTGGCCGGACATGCGCAGCGTGATCGCGCCCAGCACCAGGGCGGCCAGCACGGCCAGGCCCACGCCCAGCAGCAGAGCGACCCAGGGCGAGCCGGCCATCTTCACCGTGAGGTAGGCCGCCGTGTAGGCGCCCACGCCCACGAAGGCGGCCTGGCCAAAGGAGGTGAGGCCGGCCACGCCGGTGAGCAGCACCAGGCCCAGCGCAACGAGGGCGTACAGGCCGACGTAGTTGCTCTGGGTGATCCAGAAGTCGGGCACCGGCAGGGCCGGCAGCAGCAGCATGACGGCGGCGAAGGCCGGGAAGGCGAAGCGTTGGAGCTTGTTCATCTCAATGCTCCTCGCCATGCGGGTCCGTGAGCGAGCGCCACAGCAGCACCGGCAGGATGGACGAGAACACGATCACTTCCTTGAACGAGCTGGCCCAGAAGGACGAGAAGCTCTCCAGCAGGCCGACTGCCAGCGCGCCCACCAGGGCGAGCGGATAGCTGGCCAGCCCCGCGAACACGGCGGCCACGAAGCCCTTGAGGCCGATCAGGAAGCCGCTGTCGTAGAACACCGTGGTGGTGGGGCCGATCAGCAGGCCCGACAGCGCGCCGATGAAGGCGGCCATGGTGAAGGCCAGGCGCCCGGCGGCGCTCGACGAGATGCCCATCAGGCGGGCGCCCGAGCGGTTGACCGCGGTGGCCCGCAGCGCCTTGCCCGACAGCGTGCGCTCGAAGAACAGCCACAGCAGCACGATGAGCGCGAGCGAGGCCATGAAGATGATGAGGGCCTGGCCGGTCACGGCCACCGGTCCGGCGGAGAAGCGCGCGTCCCAGAAGCTCGGGTTGCGGAAGCCCTCGGCGCCGAAGAAGAAGAGGCCCAGGCCCATGAGCGCGAAGTGCACGCCGACCGAGACGATGAGCAGCACCAGCACCGTGGCGTCCGCGAGCTTCTCGTAGGCCAGGCGGTAGATCAGGGTGCCGAAGGGCGTGACCAGGGCCAGCGTGATCAGGGCCTGCACGATGAGCGGGAACTTCTGCGGCGCGGCCCAGATGGCCAGGAGCGACACCGCTATGGGCAGTCCGAGCGTGCGTGCGAGCTGCCGCGCGATGCGCGCGCCGCCATGGCGATGGCGCACGCCCTCCGCGATGTCGGCGATGGCCGCAGCCGCCGCCAGCGCGAGCAGGAACCATACGGTTCCCGGCACCTTGCCGGTCTGCATGAGCGCCAGCGTGAGCGCGCCGAAGGCCACGAACTCGCCCTGGGGGATGAAGATGACGCGGGTGACCGCGAACAGCAGCACCGTGGCCAGGGCCAGCAGCGCATAGACGGCGCCATTGGTCAGGCCGTCGAGCGCCAGGATGCCGGCGATGGAGAAGTCCATGGGGTGGGACCTGTCGGGTGGGCTTGGGGGGCCGCGCGCTGCGCGGCCTCTGGATCCCCGCCTGCGCGGGGATGACGGAGAGGGCTGCCCGCTTGCGCGGGGATGAACTCGCTCATGCGGGGGGGTGTCCCCCCCCCGCACGCAAGGTCACTTCTCGACGACGAACTTGCCGTCCACGACCTTGAGCATCACACCGGTCTCGTTGGTGTAGCCCCAGTGGTCGTCCTTGGTCCAGTTCATCACGCCGTGGGCGAAGACCGTGCGGCCCATGGTCTCGAAGGCGTCGCGCAGGGCGGCGCGGAACTCGGGCGTGCCGGGCTTGGCCTTGGCCTTGGCGATCGGGATCGCCTTCTGCAGCGCGATGGCGGCGTCATACGAGTGGCCGGCAAACTGGTTCGGCGGGCCGAAGGCCTTCTCGTAGTTGGTGTAGAAGTCGATCGCGAGCTTCTTCGAGGGGTGGCTGTCCGGCAACTGCGAGCCCACCACGGCCGGGCCGGAGGTGACGAAGGTGCCTTCCACCGCCTTGCCGCCGATGCGCATCAGGTCCTGGGTGGCGGCCGCGTGCGTCTGGTAGACCTTGCCCTTGTAGCCGCGCTCGACCAGCGCCATCTGCGGCATGGCCGCGCCGGAGCCGGAGGCCACGACGACCATCGCGTCCGGGTTGGCCGAGACGAGCTTCAGCGCCTGCGGCGTCACGCTGGTGTCGGTGCGCTGGAAGCGCTCGGCCGCCACGATCTTCATGCCGGCCTTCTCGGCCAGGGGCGTGAGAGCCTTCAGCCACAGTTCGCCGTACGCGTCGGTGTAGCCCAGGAAGCCGATCGTCTTCACGTTCTGCTTCTTCATGTGCTCCACCATGGCATGGGCCATGACGTCATTGCCCTGCGGCAGGCGGAACAGCCACTGGTCCTGGCCCGGGGGCACGCCGACCGGCGACGCCGCGAGCTGCACCGTCTTGGCCTCGGTGGCCACGGGGGTCATGGCGGCGGCCACGGGCGTGAGGCAGGAGCCGATGATCAGGTCCACCTTGTCCTCGGTCACGAAGCGGCGCGCGTTGCTCACGCCCTTGCCCGGATCGGACGCGTCGTCGAGCACGATCAGGTTGATCTTCTCGCCCGCGATCTCCTTCGGGAACAGCTTGAACTGGTTCTGCATCGGGATGCCCAGGCCGGAGCCGGGGCCGGTGAGCGAGAGGCTCACGCCGATGTTGATGTCGGCCAGGGCGCTGGCCGATGCGACGGCAGCGACGAGCGCCATCAGGGTCTTGCGGAAGTTCATGCCAGGGTCTCCTTGCTTGGGTGGATGAAACGGAACTCAGGTCAGCTGCACAGGGACTTGATGTCCTCGGGCACCGGGATCGCCTTGATGCGGTCCGGCTCGCCGGGCGGATGGATCACGAACGCGCGCGTCTCGCGGCCTTCGCACAGCACGGTGTCGCCACGCTTGACCACGTGCTTCTGGATGAAGACCTTGTCGCGCCATTCCTCCACCGTGGTGTGCACCACGATGGTCTCGCCGTAGGTGGCGGGGCGCATGAACTTCGTGTGGATCTCCAGCAGCGGGGTGCCGATGATGCCGGTGGTCTTCTTCAGCTCGCGCCAGGGCGGCACGCCGCAGGCCATGAAGAAGTGCAGCGAGGCGGCGTCCATCCACTTCGAGAAGTTCGGGAAGAAGACGATGCCGGCCGGGTCGCAGTCGCCGAACTGCACCTTCACCTCGTACGTGGTTTCCTTGCTCATGGGCGGGATCCTTCAGCGCGGCGCCATGCGCAGCGCGCCGTCGAGGCGGATCACCTCGCCGTTGAGGTGCACGTTGGTGACGAAGTGGCAGGCGAGCTGCGCGAACTCCTCCGGCTTGCCCAGCCGCGGCGGGAAGGGGATGGAGGCGGCCAGCGACTGCTGCACCGGCTCGGGCAGCTGCTTCATCAGCGGCGTGGCGAACAGGCCGGGGGCGATGGTGCACACGCGGATGCCATGCTGCGCCAGGTCGCGCGCCATCGGCAGCGTCATGCCCACCAGGCCGCCCTTGGAGGCGCTGTAGGCCTGCTGGCCCACCTGGCCGTCGAAGGCGGCCACGGAGGCGGTGAAGAGCATCACGCCGCGCTCGCCGTCTTCCAGGGCCGGCAGCTTGGCGCAGGCGGCGGCGAACAGCCGGCTGGCGTTGTAGCTGCCGATGAGGTTGACGCGGATCACGCGCTCGAAGTCTTCCAGCGGCGCCGGGTTTCCGTCCTTGCCGACCACGCGCTTGGCGGTGCCGATGCCGGCGATGTTCATGAGGATGCGCGCTGGGCCGTGCGCGGCGGCAGCGGCATCCAGCGCGGCCTGCAGGCTGGCCGTGTCGGTGATGTCGCAGGCCAGGCCGATGCCACCGATGTCCGCGGCCACGCGCTGGGCATTGGCCAGGTTCACGTCGAGCACCGCCACCTTGGCGCCTTGGCGGGCCAGCTCGCGCGCGGTGGCCTCGCCGAGGCCGGAGCCACCACCGGTGACGAGTGCGGGTTGTCCTTGGATCTGCATGGGATGTCCTTTGCGGTGTTCAGTGGGGCGCGTCGGGGTTCTCGATCAGCAGGGCCATGCCCTGGCCGCCGCCCACGCAGGCCGAGGAGATGCCCCAGCGCAGGCCGGCGCGCTTGAGTTCGCGGGCCAGCGTGACGGTGAGCCGCACGCCGGTGGCGGCCAGCGGATGGCCGAGCGCGATGGCGCCGCCATTGACGTTGAGGCGTTCGACGTCGAGCTCCAGCTCACGCGCCACGGCCAGCGTCTGCGCGCCCTGCGCCTCGTTGATCTCGAAGCGGCCGATCTGGTCGAGCCGCAGGCCCGCGCGTTCCAGCAGCAGGCGAATGGCAGGCGCGGGCCCGATGCCCATGATCTCCGGCGGCACGCCCACCGCGGCGGCGCCCGCGAGCCGGGCCAGCGGCGTGCGCCCCAGCGACTTGGCATAGGCGCCCGTGCCCACCACGGAGGCTGCTGCGGCATCGACCAGGGCGGAGCTGTTGCCGCCGGTCTGCACGCCGCCTTCGAACACCGGGCTCAGCTTGGCCAGCACTTCGGGCGGCGACAGGCGCGGATGCGTGTCGCGGTCCACCAGGTTCACCTTGCCCGGCAGGCGGATGCCGCGGGTCTTGTAGCCGGCCAGCTCGAACTTCTCGCTCACCACCGGGGCGATCTCGCCAGCGAGGAAGCCGCTTTCCTGCGCGGCCACGGCGCGGGCGAAGGAGCGCGAGGCGAATTCATCGACCTGCGCTCGCGTGATGCCGTACTTCTTCGCCAGGTTCTCGGCCGTCTGGATCATGTTGATGCCGGCGGCGGGGTCCTTCAGCGCCTCCCACATGTAGTCCTTGAAGCCGACCGGCGCGCCCAGCTTGAAGCC